>JAHHIF010000074.1 GCA_019358875.1 Symplocastrum torsivum CPER-KK1 | reverse complement strand
CAAATACCAGCATATTTACGTCATGTTCACTTACGTAATTATACGATGTTACGACCGAATAAATTCGGTTATTCGCTTATATCCCCCGGAGTAGAGCGCGGGGGCTTTACGCATCACGACTCGTAAAAGTCTCAGGCTGACTCGGCTTCAAAGGTAAAATTTTTAATCACAGCACTAGCGATTTCCCTCCGCTATCAGTACACTTAGCGTCTTGCTGAAGGATTAATCAACAGCAATCATCCAGTAGGTTCAATGAAGGTTACAAGATAATGGCTCAAGAAAATCACCTGTTGGCTGCGGTACCTCCACCCAGCGCCAAAAAGCAGCCACAGGTACTTGAATTGCATGGAGATAAGCGGCTTGACGATTACTTTTGGATGCGCGATCGCACTAATCCGGAAGTCATCGCCTATCTAGAAGCCGAAAATGCCTATACAGAAGCGATGATGCAGCATACTGAAGCACTGCAAGCTAGTCTCTACAACGAAATGCTTGCCCGCATCAAAGAAACTGACCTTTCAGTGCCCTATCGTAAAGATGACTACTACTACTATTCACGCACTGAAGAAGGAAAATCTTACCCAATTTACTGTCGAAAACCGGGAAGTCTTGATGCCCCTGAACAAGTGCTACTCGACCAAAATGAACTGGCAAAAGGCTATGAATTCTTTAACTTAGGGGTATTTCAAGCTAGTCCAAATCATCAACTTTTAGCCTATTCAGTTGATACGAATGGTGCTGAGCAATATACGTTGTTTTTTCTTGACTTGACGACATCTCAGCTCTACCCAGAAACTTTAGCTGATACCTATTTTTCTTTTGCTTGGGGTAACGATAATAAGACAGTATTTTATACGAAAGTAGACGCTACAAACCGACCTTTTAAACTTTTTCGGCATACTTTGGGAACGTCTCCTGATGAAGATGTCTTGATTTACCATGAAAAGGATGAAGCGTACTTCCTTAGGATTAGCAAAACCCGTAGCCAAGCCTACATCTTAATGAGCTTGGGTAGCAACATTACTTCAGAAGTTCATTATTTAGACGCGAATAATCCTACGGGTTCTTTTCAAGTCATTCATCCTCGCCAGCAAGGGATGGAATATAGCGTCGAACATCATAGCGATCGCTTTTACATTGTCACGAATGACGAAGCCCTTAACTTTAAATTGATGCAAACTCCGGTTGCCTCTCCAGCTAAGGAAAACTGGCAAACGGTAATTCCCCATCAAGATGATGTAATGCTCTCAGGCGTTAGTGCCTTTGTTGACCACTTGGTTATCTACGAACGAAAGGCTGGACTCCCCACTATACGGGTGCAAAAACTTTCAACGGGTGAGGAAAACGAAATAACATTCCCGGAGCCAACCTACTCGGTTTATGAAGGGAGTAATCCAGAATTTAATACCACTACTTTGCGATTCAATTACACGTCTTTAATCACACCTTCCTCTGTTTTCGACTACGACTTAGAAACCTACGAGCGTGAGTTGAAAAAAGAAACAGAAGTACTAGGTGGTTATGAGAAAACGCAATACGAAAGTGAGCGAATCATGGCGACTGCTTCGGACGCCACCCAGATTCCCATCTCCCTTGTCTACAAGCAGGGAATCCAAAAAGATGGCAAAAACCCTCTGTTTCTCACTGCCTATGGCTCGTATGGTGCATCCTACCCAGCATCTTTCTCCTCGACTCGACTCTCGCTGCTTGATCGTGGGGTAGTCTTTGCGATCGCGCACATTCGGGGTGGTGCAGAAATGGGGCGTAAATGGTATGAAGAGGGCAAATTCTTACACAAGAAAAACACGTTTACTGATTTTATTGCCTGTGCTGAGCATTTGATTACCCAAAAGTGGACAGCAAGCGATCGCCTTGCAATTTCCGGCGGCAGTGCTGGCGGTTTGTTGATGGGTGCTGTACTCAACAGTCGTCCTGATCTTTTTAAAGTCGCACACGCCGCTGTTCCCTTTGTAGACGTAGTAACAACAATTCTCGATACTTCCCTTCCTCTTTCTGCTATGGAATGGGAAGAATGGGGCAATCCCAACAATCAAACGTATTACGACTACATGAAATCTTACTCGCCCTACGACAACGTCAAGGCCCAAGACTACCCGCACCTTCTCATTACCGCAGGCTTAAACGATTCTCGCGTTAAATACTGGGAACCCGCAAAATGGACAGCTAAACTTCGGGAATTAAAAACCGACAATAATCTTCTCCTGCTCAAAACCAACATGGGTGCAGGACATGGAGGTGCATCCGGGCGTTATGAGAGCCTAAAAGAAATCGCCTTTGAGTATGCCTTTGTTCTAGACCGATTAGGTTTGGTAGAGGCATAGGGGATTGGGGATTGGGAACAAGAGACTTTCGTAATTTTCGTGGTGAACGAAAGTTTATGTAGAGCTTGCACTTATCTTATAACGTTGTGTCTGGAGTATGTGTGCATCCAATTCCCCAATCCCAATTCCCAATTCCCCAATCCCCAGTCGCTACTCCCCGCTCCCCATCTTGTTAAACTTTCGTCAGGAATGTAGAAAAAAGTAGGTTGCCAATGATGATTTTGGCTATTGATGTCGCCTCCCTGTTTAACCAAAAGCTACTGAATCTGGCCTTTCAGGTGGGGACGAAAGTCTTATGGGCGCTTGGCATTCTACTCACTACCCGCTATGCAATTATCTTAGTTGGTCGCGCCACGCGCAGAGCGTTTAGTCCAGTTGAGCCAACGTTACGCAAGTTCCTGGTACAGGCATCAGAAATTCTGACGTTGGTGGTTGGAATCGTTGCTTTCTTGAGTGCGTTGGGGATTCAGGCTGCCAGTGTCGTTGCTGTGGTGGGTGCTGCTGGTTTAGCGATTGGTTTGGCGTTGCAGAATACCCTATCCCATTTCGCGGCTGGTGTGATGTTGATTAACCAGCGCCCATTTGAGGTGGGTGATTTTATTGAAGGCCCATCAGGGGTTAAGGGTGTGGTAGATGCGATCGGGATTTTCTCAACAACTGTGGTAACACCCGATAATGTCAAGATTACGGTGCCAAATAATAATCTCTTCAGTGGTGTCTTGAAAAATACGACAGCGTTAGGGACGCGACGGGTGGATTTAAAAGTTGATATTGGCGATCGCCCCATTGAACCGACAATTATCTTGCTTTTATCTTTGGTGCAACCCCATCCTCTGGTTTTAGATAAACCAAAGACTACTTGCCATGTTTTTTCGACTACATCTAGGACAACAATCCTCTACTTGCGCCCCTGGTGTACGTCAGAAGCTTACGAACAAGTCCATTCAGAAGTGCAGCAGTTGGTTCAAGAAGCACTGCGAGAAGCAGACTTTTCTGAGACAGCAGGCAAGACACCAATAGATGATCCTTGGACATAAGTTAAGCCTGCTGCTGAGAGCATAATACTCTCATGGCAAGCAGGCAATTCCCAAATATGTTGAGTGTGGGGAGGAATCTTTTAAGCGCTGGCTTGTGCTAACACTTTTGCTGGTTTTTCGAGTAGCGTGGTGTAGAGATCACTTAGCTGATGCGCGACACCATCCCAGCTAAACTTACTCTCAACCCGTGTTCTTGCTGCTGCTCCCAACTGGTTTCGCCACTCTGGGTTGGAGATAATCCGATCGATCGCTGCTGCAAAAGCCGCTTCATCTTTTGGTGGGGCAAGTAAACCTGTTTGTTCAGGAACGACGGTGAATTGCAAACCACCAACATCGCTGGCAACAACGGGTGTACCACTTGCCATTGCTTCAATGGCAACTAAACCGAAGGGTTCATAGTGACTGGGAACCACACAAACATCAGCCGCTGCGTAGTAAGCGGGTAACGTGGTATCGCCAAGGCGTCCGGGGAAGCTGGTGATGTTGCTCAAACCGAGTTCAGCAACAATTCCTTCGATGCGATCGCGTTCTTTCCCATCACTTTGTCCAGGGCGAGAACCACCACCAATCACTAACCTTAGCTTCTCGTTATTCCGAAACTGTGATTGACCAACTGCCCGTACTAAGGTTTCAATCCCTTTGCGTTCATCAAAGCGTCCTACATAGAAGACGACAATCGCATCAGAGTCAATACCTAGTGCTGCCCGTGCAGCTTGCTTATCAATAGAACCAAATCGCTGAATATCGGTGCCGCAGGGAATGATGTCGATGTTGCCCTTCGTGGAAACAAGCGATCGCATATGTTCTTGTTCTTGCGGACTGGTTGCCACAATTCGCTCTGCTGTCTCCAATACTGTTTTTTCCACACTCAAACGGGTGGTAGCAATCATTGGAATCGTTGTAATTGACTTGTATTTAACAGCGCCCAATGAGTGATAGGTATGAATCTGCTTAAGTGGTTGGTGCTTCTTCAGCTGCATTCCCACCCAGGAAGAAATCCAGTAATTTGTGTGTACCAAAGGGTACTGAATTCCTGTCTCTTGTTGAAACTTCAGAAGTTCATTGACAAACGTACCCGCATACCCAAATATCTCGTCTCTTGGTACAAAGGCTTCTGGACCCGCTGATAAACGAATGGTCCGACAATGCGGACCATGTTCAACGATTTTGGGTTGTTCAGCACTCGATGCACGAGTAAACATATCAACGTGCCAGCCTTGGTGAGCGAGGGCTTCACCCACATGCCGCACGTAAACGTTTTGTCCTCCAGCCTCTTCTTTACCAATTTCCACAGCTGGGTCACCGTGAACTGAGATGAGAGCAATGTGCTTTTTATTTGTAATGTCCATAGGTTTCGTAGTCCTGGATTGTGACGAAGCTTAGGTAGGTTAGACACTTGTCTTTCTACCCTGCCAAGCACTCACTATTAACTTTTGCTTAGATACTTTAACAAAGATTAAGCAAAAAAAACTGCATCGTCAATAACCAAAAAGGAATAGATTTTGATTTTTTGTGTATTTCGCGTATTACTAATTGCCATTTATGTACTACGTTTTAGAAGTGGTGTATTACAGCTTGTGTTTTGCAATTCCTAATCCTGCACTTCAAGCTCGTAACAACTCTGAAAATCTCTCTTCGCTAGACAGTAACCGCAGTCTCTAACCTTATTGTTTTAGGAAATGAGGCATCAAACCAGGTGGTTACCAATTAAAATAGAGAGCTTTTACTTGCTCCAAAGTTAGTATGCCTTTTAGAAGAGAAAATTGCAAAAAGCGAAATTCTGCTTCCTTAACTTAAGATTTATAGCAAACAATTAGAGGAAAAATTGACACTTTCGACACTAAGCCAAAATTTAATGGGGAAACAAGTCTTCAAGATCTGCTATCATGTCTAATTGTCACCCTGGAGAGGTGGCTGAGTGGTCGAAAGCGGCAGATTGCTAATCTGTTGTATGGCAGGTAACTCCATACCGAGGGTTCGAATCCCTCCCTCTCCGTTCAAAAGGCTACTTCACTTATATATAGAAGTGGCTCTCTAGGCTTATCCAAGACTGTAGGTTGGGAAAGTCCGCTTTATAAAGTCTGCACATCAGGCTACTAACTACGACTCGCTCTTAGGGCACGTCTGTCAGTTTGCAGACACGCCCTAGCGTTTCTAAAGGATTGAGCATTCTCTGCCAGTGCGTAACCTTACTTCATAGAAGCGTAGCCAGTTTATCTGTCGCTAGGGGGAAGATCAGCTTAAAATCTAATCTATTCTTCAATATCGGATCTGCTTCTGGGAGCAGAGGAGTGAAACACAACAGATGAATAAGCTCAATTTAGAAAACACCCTTAAGCCTCGTTTTGCGATCGCCTTAGCCCTCACTACTCTAGCTACAGGCTTTCTGGCAGCAGCTTGTGGAAACACATCTGGTGGTAATACAACCGCCAGCACTCAGGGAGGGGGTGGTGCCGCCGCCGATGAAAACACCGTCAAGATAGTTTCCAGTCTGCCAATGACAGGTGCTTCTTTGGGACAGTCTCAAACAATCGTTAATGGCATTCAGCAAGCTTTAGATGAAACCGAATCAAAAGCTTGTGACGGCAAAATCACAATCCAATTTGAACAGTATGACGATGCTACCGCCGCTGCTGGAAAATGGGAGCCTGCGGCGGTAACTGCCAATGCGAACAAAGCCGTTGCGGATAAGTCAGTTGTTACCTTCATCGGTCACTACAACTCTGGTGCGGCTAAGCTATCTATCCCCATCCTGAACCAAGCTGACTTGGCGATGGTTAGCCCTGCAAACACATACCCTGGTCTAACCAAACCAGGAACGGGCGAAGCCAACGAACCTAACGTTTACTATCCCAATGGCAAACGCAACTACGCCCGTGTCGTTCCAGCCGATGACCTCCAGGGAAATGTCGCAGCGAATTGGGCACAATCTTTAGGTGTGAAACGTGTCTATATCCTGGATGACCAAGAGCTTTATGGTAAGGGGATTGCCGATATCTTTGAAGCAACCGCCAAAAAGTTAGGGATAGAGGTACTGGGACACGAGGGGATTGACCCAAAAGCTCCAGACTATAAATCCGTGATGACCAAGATCAAGGCTCTCAACCCCGACATGGTGTACTTTGGCGGGATTATTGACAACAACGCCGCGCAGTTAGTCAAGGATATGCGTGGGGTTGGAATGACACCGGAGCAAGTCAAGTTCATGGGACCAGATGGCATTCTTGTCCAAGACTTCGTTGATGCGGCTGGACCTACCGCTGATGGAGTTTATGCAACCTTTGGTGGCATACCACCGACAGCACTAACGGGTAAAGGAAAGGAATGGTACGAAAGTTACAAGAAGAAATTCAACGCCGAACCGGAAGTGTATGCTGCTTACGGTTACGAATCTGGCAAGGTTGCGATTAATGCCATCAATCAAGTGTGCAAAAATGACCGTGCTGCAATTCGGGATGCAGTGATGGCAACCAAGGATTTTCCAGGACTGCTGGGAACGTGGAGCTTTGATGAGAATGGTGATACGACCATTAAAAAATTGTCAGGAAGCCAAGTCAAAGATGGGAAGTTTGAGTACGTGACAACTTTAGAAGCGAAGTAAGTCATTGCTTTGGGATGATGGTTGATGGTAATGCACCATCGACCATCAACAAAATCGATCTAGAATCTTTTAGGATCAACCACTACAACATCGAGTTATTAGACCCTTAAGCTAGACGCGCTCTGCTGTCTACAGCCAAACCTATATGAAACGATGGCAGAAGACTTTACTGTATCTTGCCGTAGCTTACTTAGTTCTACTGCTGGGACCAATTGCCGGACTTGACATCCCCCGCATTGTTGGGGAAATTGCCAGTAGTCCATTAAGCCTACTTCAGCAACTTGAGGTAGGCATTGTCAACGGCGCGATTATCGCGATTATTGCGTTGGGCTATACATTGGTCTACGGCATCATTGAGCTGATCAATTTTGCCCACGGCGACTTATATATGTTAGGGGCATTTACTGCCCTTACTGCCCTCAGTGCATTTGGAGTGACTGATGGGACATCACTGGGAGCAAGCATTATTCCCATACTTGCTACTTTACTAATCGCGACGATTGTCTGTGCAGGCCTGAATGTCCTGACTGAACGCTTTGCCTACCGACCTCTACGCAATGCCCCCCGACTTGCACCCTTGATTTCTGCTATTGGAGTTTCATTCATTTTCCAGAACACGGGCCTATTTTGGGGAGGACTGAGAGCTTTTATCCCATCAATGGGAAACAACTCTGCTGCCCCAAAAAACTTTCCTGACCTCTTACCTAGCATTGATATCCTGAAAGCGCTGGGTATTCAGAGCAATTTTTCTTTTACGACCAAAGACTTAATCGTGTTGGTTGTTGCTGCGGCTCTGATGGTAGGGTTGCATCTGTTTGTGCAATATACTCGTCCGGGTAAAGCGATGCGAGCGGTTGCCCAAAATAGGGACGCTGCAAAGATTATGGGGATTAATGTCGATCAGATTATTGCCCTCACCTTTTTGATTGGTGGAGCATTGGCAGGAGCGGCAGGGCTGTTGATCGGACTGTATAACAATACGATTGTCTTTACGATGGGCTTTACTGCCGGCTTACGGGCATTTACTGCCGCCGTCTTGGGAGGAATCGGCAATATCATTGGTGCAATGCTGGGGGGTGTGTTAATTGGAGTACTCTCATCATTGAGCGACCAGTACCTGTCAAGTCGCTGGACTAATGCGTGGGTGTTTGCTGTCTTGGTTGTGATTTTGGTGTTCCGACCTGGTGGTTTGCTCGGTGAGAATGTGCAGGAAAAGGTATAAGATTTCGTCCGTTGTCTATGTATGGTCTATTGGTTTGCTTCAACCAATAACTGACCACTGGATGACTGACCACTGACAAAGGACAACCATGAAAAAGCAGGCAAGAAAGCAGACAACCAAGTCAGGGAATATTTTGGGGATACTCGCCGCCATCACGGTACTACTCTTTGGTGGTTGGAGTGGTGCGCTTGCCGGCTGGCTAGTGGGAGTAGGAGCAGGTGTAATGGCTTGTCAAGGGAAGCGGGTTCCTGTCCCTAAAATCGGCGCACGTTTAGGGACTAGGGCGGGGCTAGTACTAGGGGTTTGGATCTTGGTCGCCAGCTTGATTGAAGGGCTGATTCTGCGTCCAGCCAGTGGACGACCAGGTTTAGGAGTGATTCAGACATTAATTTTTGGAATTGTTGGTTTAGTTGTTGCGACTGTGGCAGGGGGAATCGCAGGTTGGCTACAAGGCTTAGGGAAAAATCGCCAGAAAGCGACTCTAGGTCTACTGGCTTTGATCTTAATTACCTTTCCTTTCCTCGATCAGGCAGCTCAGACCAACTGGATTGAGCAGGTGATCACTATCTTAATCTTTGCCCTATTAGCCTTAGGACTCAATATTGTGGTGGGCTATGCTGGGTTGCTGGACTTAGGTTATGCTGCCTTTTTTGCGATTGGAGCCTATACCACTGGCTTATTGTCTTCTCCGTTCCTAGGTGTTGAGTGGAACTTCTGGATTGTGATTTGGATTGCTGCTGCTGTCGCGGCTGTCGCGGGAGTGATTCTCGGTTCTCCCACGTTACCGTTACGCGGTGACTATTTAGCGATCGTGACTCTGGGGTTTGGTGAAATTGTGCCGATTGTCTTTCGCAATCTCACGAGTGTCCAAATTTACGAGCCAATCTCCAAGACTATTGGGGGTCTAATCGGTCGCCCAGAGATGGCAATTTGTCTGTTGGGTTGTGAGAAAGCCCTTAACCTGACTGGAGGTGAAGCAGGCATTAATCCCATTGGTCGCCCCTCACTTCCCTTTGTCGGCACGTTCCAAGCAGGTCAATTTCTACCTTGGTATTATCTAATCCTGTTGTTAGTCGTCGGCTCGACCTTCATGATTAGTCGTCTGCGGGGTTCACGTTTGGGACGTGCTTGGACGGCAATTCGGGAAGATGAACTTGCCGCTAGCGCGATGGGGATTAACTTAGTCCGAACTAAGTTATTAGCGTTTGCAATGGGAGCAACCTTCTCTGGATTTGCAGGTGCTTTTTATGGGGCTTATATCAGCGCTATCTTTCCTAGCGTGTTTGGATTTGACGTTTCCGTCATCATCTTATGTATGGTAATTTTGGGTGGACTGGGTAGTATTCCAGGCGTGCTTTTAGGTTGCCTACTGATTACATCAGCCGATCGCCTTTTTCTCCCTCAGTTAGCGCAAGTCCTAAAGGGTTTGTTGAATACTTCCGTGTTACCGAACATTGGAAATCCAGCCTTGAGAGACTTTCTCGCCGTTAGTGTCGATCCGATCCAGATGCGTCTGTTCCTGTTTGGTCTAACCTTAGTGATCATGATGATCATTCGCCCAGAGGGTCTGGTGCCAAGTGCAGAACGTCAAGCCGAACTGCACTCGGATGCTGAGGAGATTAACGAGTCGTTAGCAGACGCAAGGAGTCAGTAATGCCACTGTTGGAAGCGCGTCAACTCACGATGCAATTTGGGGGTTTAACAGCCGTTAAACAGGTCAATTTCTCGCTGGAAAAAGGGATGATTGCTAGCCTGATTGGCCCCAACGGTGCCGGAAAAACCACGTTTTTTAATATGCTCACGGGCATCTATGTCCCTACCGCAGGTCAGCTACGGTTGGAGGACAGAAATATCACGGGCGCACGCCCAGATATGCTCACTAGTTTGGGAATTGCTCGGACGTTTCAGAATATCCGCCTATTCAGTAACATGAGCGTGCTGGAAAATGTTTTGGTGGGCAGACATTGCCGCTTAAAGACGGGTTTAATCGGAACGTTATTCCGTCCGCCGTCTGTGCGCCAAGAAGAGCTAAAAGCTGAACAAAAAGCTCTCTCACTCCTAGACTTTGTGGGCTTAGGGGCATCAAAAGCCTACGAGACAGCCAAAAACCTCTCTTATGGTGACCAGCGACGGTTGGAGATTGCACGGGCGTTGGCAAGTGAGCCGAAGATATTGCTCTTGGATGAGCCAACGGCTGGGATGAACCCCAATGAAACTGCTGATTTGACGCGCTTTATCCACCGCATCCGAGATGAACTGGATTTGACGATCTTATTGATCGAACACGATATGAAGGTGGTCATGGGAATTAGCGATCGCGTTAGTGTGATGGAGTACGGCTCAAAAATTGCTGAGGGAAGTCCCGCTGAAGTTCGTACCGATCCGCGTGTGATTGAGGCATATCTGGGTAAAGAAGACGCAGAGGAGCAAGTGCTTAGCCACACAGAACCTGCGATTCAGGACTCAGAACTTAGCACTCAGGACTCTGACTATGCTTGAAATTAAAGACATTCATACCTACTACGGAAATATCCATGCCCTCAAAGGTGTTTCACTACAGGTCGATAAGGGGGAAATCGTCACCTTAATTGGTAGTAATGGGGCAGGTAAAACAACAACTCTCCGAACCATTCAAGGGTTATTACGACCGCGTGAGGGCAAAATTCTGTTTGAGGGAGGCGCCTTAGAGACGTTATCAACAGAAGCAATTGTCCGTTTAGGCATTTCCCAAAGTCCTGAAGGTCGTCTGATTTTCCCTCGGATGACGGTGCAGGAAAATCTAGAGATGGGGGCATTCTCCCGTAAAGATTCTCTTGGCATTAAGTCAGATATCGAACGAGTATTACATCTTTTTCCAAGACTGAGAGAACGATTTACTCAAAAAGGAGGAACGCTCAGTGGGGGTGAACAACAAATGCTTGCGATCGGTCGGGCGATGATGGCAAGACCTCGTTTATTGTTATTAGATGAGCCAAGCATGGGTTTAGCACCAATGCTAGTCACCCAGATTTTCTCGATTATTAAAGACATTAATGAGCAGGGAACTACGATTCTGCTAGTAGAACAGAATGCCCGGATGGCTTTAACCGTTGCTCATCGCGGATATGTATTACAAACAGGTCAAATCGTTCTGGCAGGTACAGCGAAAGACTTGCAGACTAACGAAACGGTTCGCAAGGCATATCTCGGCGAGAGCTAATTCCATGAATGAATAATGCTGCTAAGACTCATTGAACAACAGCAAAAACGACGCAATTAATCCTCTCGCTGGACACCAGCTAGTTTGCGATCGCACCTAATGCTTTGAGCGTCACTTTCTGAGCCTCAGTGATTCCAACAACACCAGTGATATCCATCCCCTCATAAGGTCTGTCACTTTTGAGTATCTTGAGACATTCCCCTGTCTGGATATTCCAAAATCGTATTGTGCGATCATCACCGCTACTGACAAGAACTTGACTCAAGTCAGGGGAAAATCTTTCGCCCGTAGTGAAAGCAACTGAAAGCACCCAGCTTGTGTGATCTTGCAACACTCTTAGGCACTCACCCGTTTTGATATCCCACAGTCTCACCGTTCCATCCAAACTACTACTGGCGAGGATTTGACCATCCAGACTATAGGCGATCGAGTTGACCCAACTCGCGTGACCCTGCAAGATACCAAGGCACTTACCATTACGAATATCCCAAATCCTAATCGTTCGGTCTACACTGCTACTAGCTAAGGTTTGACTAGTAGGGCTAAAAGCGACACAAAACACCCAATTCGTGTGTCCCTCTAAAACATTGATACATTCTCCTGTATTAATATCCCAAAGCTTTACCCTATAATCTGCACCACCACTCGCTAGGATTTGACCATCCAGGCTGTAGTTTACTGAAAGCGCCAACGTTTCGTGAGCCTGTAAAACCTTGAGGCATTGGCCACTATTAATATCCCAGAGTCTCACCGTTTGGTCTAAACTAGCGCTTGCTAACGTTTGACCATCCCGGCTGTAGGCAATAGACATTACCCAATTCATATGACCCTGAAAGGTTCTCAAGCACCTGCCATCCGAGATATTCCAGAGTTTCAGTGTGCGATCGGCACCACCACTGGCTAAGGTATCACCTTGCGGGCTATAGGCAACAAACCGAACCATGTCCGTGTGACCCCTAAAGCTACGCAAACATTTACCATCCGAGACATTCCACACTTTCACTAATTGGTCTGCACCACCACTAACCAAAAATTGGTGATTCGGACTGAATGCAATAGACCACACGCCGCTACTATATCCCTGAAATGTTTTGATGCACCTACCATCCAAGACATTCCACACTTTCAGCGTTTGATCGTCATGAGAACCTATAAGCGTCTCACCATCAGGACTGAAAACGATTGTGCGAATCCCACTACTGTGTTGTAACGTTCTCAATATCTGACCCGTGCTAATATCCCACAACTTAACCGTTTGGTCTCTACTACCAATCGCTAAAGTTTTGTTGTCATAACTGAGGGCAACCGCAGACCACCACACCCAACCATTGTGTCCCCCTGGTAACGTTCTTTTGCACTGACCTGTCCGAACGTCCCATACTTTAATCGTTTGGTCTTCACTAGCACTAATCAGGCTTTGGGAATCGGCACTCAACATCACGAACCCGACTACATCTTCATGTCCCTCTAATGTTTTAAGACATTGACCCGTATTGCTATCCCAAAGTTTGATTGTTTTGTCTACGCTGCAACTCGCTAGCATCTGACCATCAGGGCTAAAGGCAACATAGGAAACCCAAGAGGTATGTCCTCGAAAGGTTTTGCGGCACTGACCTGTATTTATATCCCACAGTTTTATGGTGGCATCTTCACTACAACTCGCTACGGATTCACCTTGAGGACTGAAGGCAACAAATAGTATCCAACCCGTATGCCCGTCTCCATACAATGTTTTGCGGCACTGTCCCGTACTGACATCCCACAGTTTTACAGCTTTGTCGTCACTGCCACTGATCAGGGTTTTGCCATCAGGACTAAAGGCAAGTGCGCGAGTCCAACCAGGGCATTCTCCATCCCAACTTAATAGTTGTTGTCCATCTGCAACTCGCCATAAACGAATCATGGCATGACTATCAGCCGTAGCTAAAAGTTTGCCATCTGGACTGACTGCCATTGCGAAAACGTAGCCAAGGTCTTCAGTAAATGTAGATTTGGCTAGATCAGAACTAGAAAAATTAACATGGTGCAAATTCATGCCCTTTAAGTCTGCTTGCCAAACGGTAAGCCCAGAAAAGTCATGACCGTTTAAATATTGCTTCAGATGAAATAGTAAATTAATCGTATTTCCAGCAACGTAGCCCGTTTCAATGGGTAACTTCCCTCTGATCGAGGAAATAATTGCCATCAACTGAGTTTCAAGGTTCTCTGAAGTGCCAAACACTCGCAACAATTGCTCGCTGACAGGGTTAAGAATGAAGTGAATTTGAATATCCTTGATGTAGTCTTTTGCCCAAGCTTTGAGCAGTGCATGATTTTTGAAAATAAAAATTTCTTTGGTCTTTATTTCCTGACACACTTCTTTGACTAAGCGATTCGTCACGTACTCCATGAGGACAGGCTGTAAAGTAAAGCGAGCTACCCCTTTTTCAATCAATGACTTCCGTTCTAGAGATTCCAATGACTCTAGTAGTTGAGACGGTAGGATAGGTGATACTAAGTCAGCTTTGAGTTCTGCGATCGCAACAGGTTCGCGATTAATCGCTAGCCAGTACATTATTTCAGCCTCTAACTTAGACAACTGACAAAATTGCCGATCCAGAAGATTTTGAATATCGCCAAAAACAACTGTTCCTTGGGAAAGAAAATTAGAAATATCGCTATCAAATAAATCGTGAATGGTTGTAGCAACAATCTTCAACGCTAAAGGGTTACCTGCATACGACTGAATTAGGCTTTGCCAGTCCTCTTGCGAACCCGAAAAGTTTCCTTTGCCTCTGAAAATTTCTCGTCCCTCTGTAGTTGTTAAACCTGACAGTTGCAATGAGCGCACTGGAAACGTTTCACCTTCTAGTACCGCTACCTCTTTGGGCTTTTCTCGACTCGTTAGTACGATGACACTTTTGTGGCGCGATTCTCCAATTCGCTTGAAGAGTTCGCCATACTCCTTACATTCCTCAACCTTCTCTTGTGTTGTAGGACTAGCTAAAATTGTCTCGGCATTGTCGAGTACGATTAAGCAGCGATGCTTTTGAAGATAATAGAGAAGTCGCGAAATTCTGTAGCTACTATCCTCTGGTAAGTCAACTTCCTGCTGGTTCGATAGGAAGTCAATCAAGTTAGTAAGAAGCGATTCAACTGAGGGGGCGTTGTGAAGCGATCGCCAAATGACATACTCAAATTGTCCCTGAAGTTGCTCAGCTAACTTGACAGACAAAGCAGTTTTACCAATGCCACCAATTCCCAGCATCGCCACTAATCGACACTTATCCTGGATAATCCACCGCTCTAGCGTTGCCAATTCCCAAGAGCGTCCATAGAAAACCGACACATCAATGGCTTCACCCCAATCTTGATAACAAGGTGAATGAATCTCGGCTGATTTATCCCCTTGCCTCTCTCCTGCAACGAGTGGAGAGTTTAACTCCCCACTTCCCTCGTAGGAAAGGGAGGTTGGGGGGGTTAGGGCTGTCGTGTCTGGTACTTCTCTGGAAGTGTTATTGAGCGAGTGCGATCGCCATCGCCTTAGAACAGCCCGAAAGTTATTTTTACTAACTCTCTCCCCAAGCGCATCAGAGAGCGTTTTCCATAACTGAAAGCCTACATACTTGACGTAGCCATCATCGTAACCAGAGCTTGCAGCAATTTCTGGATAAGTTTTTTGCTCCCAGGATTGGCGCACGATCAGTTCTTGGAGGTCATTTAACGACCCTTTGCCAAGAATCCTTTCCAAAGCTGCTAGGGCTTCTTCAAGCGTCATTTCTATGAAGACGTTGCTGATTTTTGTTAACTTTACTAACTTTTAATGACTTAATCAAGTGTTCTCAGCCCAATGGAGATACTTCTGAATCCTTTAGATTGCAAAGGTTTTTATCTCTTCTTAAAGTACAAATACCTATTGATTGACCAAAAACTTGTGAGTTGGTTTCTGAGAACAAGATAACGATAAATACCTAGTAATTTTTAACAACTAACTTTAAGTCCTAACCTTTACTAACTTTTAGTAACTGACAGGCTTAATGAATCTTTATTACTCTCTAATCAAGGTTGTTAACAAAACAAAAACAACAACCGACCTGCAAAATTACTGCAACGAAATCATTAGAAATTATGACCACTACTTTACAGAGACGTGAAAGCGCCAATCTGTGGGAACGGTTTTGCAACTGGGTTACCTCAACCGATAATCGCCTCTATGTAGGCTGGTTTGGCGTGTTGATGATTCCTACCCTGCTGACTGCTACCACCTGCTTCATCATCGCCTTCATTGCTGCGCCTCCCGTTGACATTGACGGTATTCGCGAACCCGTAGCTGGTTCCTTACTCTACGGCAACAACATCATCTCCGGTGCAGTTGTCCCTTCTAGCAATGCGATCGGCTTGCACTTCTACCCCATCTGGGAAGCCGCTTCCCTGGATGAGTGGCTGTACAATGGCGGTCCCTACCAACTTGTTATCTTCCACTTCCTCATTGGTGTCTTCTGCTACATGGGTCGAGAGTGGGAACTCTCTTACCGCTTAGGAATGCGCCCTTGGATTGCTGTGGCTTACTCTGCACCTGTAGCGGCAGCGACAGCAGTGTTCTTGATTTATCCCATCGGTCAAGGCAGCTTCTCAGATGGTATGCCTCTAGGCATCAGTGGCACCTTCAACTTCATGTTCGTGTTCCAGGCTGAACACAACATCCTGATGCATCCTTTCCATCAGCTAGGTGTTGCGGGTGTATTTGGTGGAGCCTTAATCTCTGCAATGCACGGTTCTTTGGTGACCTCTACCTTAGTACGTGAGACAAGCGATAACGAATCAGCGAACTACGGCTACAGGTTTGGTCAAGAAGAAGAAACTTACAACATTGTGGCAGCCCACGGCTATTTAGGACGGCTATTCTGGCAATATGTCAGCTTTAGAAATTCCCGTTCCTTGCACTTCGTCCTAGCGGCTTGGCCGGTGATTGGTATCTGGTTCACCGCTTTAGGCATCAGCACGATGGCATTCAACTTGAATGGCTTTAACTTCAACCAGTCAATCATTGACTCTCAAGGTCGTGTAATTGCGACTTGGGCTGATGTGCTGAACCGCGCCAATTTGGGAATGGAAGTGATGCATGAGCGTAATGCTCACAACTTTCCACTTGACCTAGCATCGGGCAAAGTCGTGCCAGTCGCTCTTACAGCCCCGGCAATTCAGGGCTAAGGTCAAAATCATCTAAAGTTTCAGTTTTTTAATGTGGTTGTCAGGCGCTCCTTAAAAAGAGCGCTTTTTCTTGCCTATGTAATAGACTTCTTGCTCCAAGTCAGGTGAAAGAGAAAGATTTCTTCATCCTTAGATCTTTTGCCCTCAGGCTAAAGTCTGGGACACCTAAACACAGCCCATCTTGGCGTACTTAAACGCTATACCAATTACTATTAATAAATGGTTCTACACTTAGCATTTATGTTTGTCTCTCTGCTCAGCCATACTGTTTTGCATAGTGTCTGCAATCGCTCCTCTGCATCCGAAGGGAGAGCGTGAGTGTAGCGTTAACTAAACCAATTGACATCAGGTAGAGCTGAATTAGTCTGCGGCTAGTGCAGCTTTAGTTCTTTGTCCAACAATACCGTCAGCCACTAATCCATTGGCTCGCTGAAATTTGATGACGGCTGACTCGGTTAATTTACCAAAGTAGCCAGTAATCGGTCCATTGTAATAGCCGTAGTTGGTCAAGGCTTGCTGAAGGCGGGTTATCGAGGTGCCACTGTTGCCTCGTTTTAATGTGACATTAGAAAAACCGCCCCCCGTAATGGGTCCACCACGACCTTCTAAGGAGGCTAATGTTCTAGAACCTGCAATACCATCTGGTGTCAGTCCATTCGCACGCTGAAACCGGGTGACAGCATCTTGAGTTAATGAGCCATAAAATCCAGTTACTGGGCCGTTGTAGTAACCTGCAATAGTGAGATTTCTCTGAAGAGTGGAGACTTGAGAGCCACTGTTACCTCTTTCAAGGGCGAACGCACTGCTGCTGATACCCATAACGATTAAAGCAAGGGTAAGTGAGAGAAAGCGCATACTCGCTTTGGCAGGTAGCTTACTACGGTTTAGGTTTTTGAATAATTTCAGCTCAAAATCCAGAGTTTTGAGGTCAGTTGGTTCTTCGTAGATAGCAGTTAAATGAGTGTATGCAAGCGTTTCCATGATGATTTTGTCCGATTAGTAATGTAGTAATTTCTAGTGCGGTGTTGGTGAGTTTCTCACCCTGAAAGTAACTTCAAAACTCTTGTAGTGAATTCCAGATTTGATCGAGAAGTCATGAGAGCATTTACTTCTTTTAAGGTAAGCTTTTTTCTTTCCTTATAACCTCGCCTGATTGATTCACCCATTTGGGTGAATTTAGTCAGCTAGAAACAGCTTCAATAATGAGGAAACTGGACAGATAAAGGACGAAGCTATATAAAAACTACTCACGTATCGTTTTCTTTTCAGATCTATCAGTACTTTGTTGCATATGAGAATTAAGGTTATTTTACTTGTAGTAATTAAGACTTATCGCCCTAGACTGAACTAATTATGCAAAAGGTAAACTTTCTCTACTTCCTGTTCTCTTTAGCTAGGATGTAAATAATAAAACAGTGTTTTGGAGCAGAGAGTCTTAGGCTAGCCTCAACATTTTTAGGATTACTCCGAAAGCGGGTAAGCTCAAAAAAGCGATCGCAATCCCCAACCACAGCAAAAAGCAATACCTTGTTAGCCTCAGAGCTTCGTAAATTTTCGCAGATGTAATTGGGTAAACTGGCTCACCTAGAAGTGGCTTGTGCTTAGCAATACCCTGATACCAATTTGTCCCTCCGACTTGAACTCCTAAGATTGCAGCATAAGCGCACTCGCTCCAGCCGGAGTTAGGACTGGGATCTTTAATAGCATCGCGCTGACACAGATACCGAACCTCTTGAGGTTTCCCCGACAAAAGTGCCAGAGTAATCACAGTCAGCCGACAGGGTAACCAAGTCAGGACGTCTTCTAACTGGGCACTGAACCAGCCTAAATCTGTATAAGGCTCTTGCCGATAGCCAACCATTGAATCCAAGGTACTTGCAGCTTTGTAACCAAGGGCGAGAGGAACGCTACCAACCCCAGGCAGAAATGCCCCAACAATTGCATAAAACAGAGGAGCTGTTACTCCATCTGTAGCATTCTCTGTAACTGTCTCTAAGACAGCCCGAAGGATTTCTGGTTCTGTCAGCTTTTCTGTATCTCGACCAACATATTGACTCAATTTAGAACGCGCTTGAGTTATTTGATCTGCTGTTAAGGGTTGTAAAACATCAATGGCGGCTGTTCGTAGACTTCGAGCGGCAAAACAGCTAGCAAGTAAAATAGCTTCTACCACAACACCCAGTAGTGGATGAATCCAACTTGCTCCGCGAACAATTAACCATCCTGTAATTCCACTACTAATAATGAGTCCAACGCCTAACACGATACCAGCACATCGACGTTCCGACTGACGGCTAAATTGCTTGAGAGCAAAGGTTGTAAAATGAGCAATCACCCAACCCATGACTCGCACTGGATGAGGCCAGCCCCACGGGTCACCAACAACATAATCCAGAACAGCCGCCAATAGCAAAACGGCAGCCGCTTGAACTAAATTTATTGCGATCGCATCCATCTATATTCCTGATCCGAGTATGTCCATCCTGAAAACTAGATCTATCTTGAAAGTGGGAACTGGGGACAGGTCATTGGTGATTGGTGATTGGGGGAATTCGGTTTTATCAATCTCTGTTGCCTGTTCCCTATTCCCGACTTCTGCAAGAAGTCTAATGTTGAGAGCTTGCTAAACATTTAAAGAGTGACTGCAACTAAATCGATTGTTGACTCAGTCGAAGGAGATTGCTGAAATAACCAAGCATTTCAAGCTTGAGACTCTAAATTCAGGGTGGTATCGAGCTTTACTACCGTCTTTAAAAGTGGTCTAGTTCTTGAGGTCATAAGTTGGGGTAGATTTTACTCTTCGTGCAATGTGTTAGAAGCACAACTAAACAACAAAGCTTGTCTCTTCTCCTACAGCCGCTTGCCAGCTCCGAGCGTCATAATATAGGTCAGCAAGAGTTATACTGTACAACGCTTCTTTGAGTTTTTGGTGAAGTCGATGCCAGAGAGTGAATGTTACCCAATCTTCAGCTTGTTCAGCGTCTGGGGTATGGTGAGATAATGGCTCAACTGTTTCACCAACCGCTTCTAAGATTTGACCGAGAGAAATTTGTGCAGGTTCGCGGGCTAATTGGTAACCGCCTTGAGCACCACGTACAGAGTTCACTAACCCAGCCCGACGCATTTCAATGAGCAGTTTCTCTAAGTAAGGAGCAGGTAGATCTTGTCGTTGTGCGATCGCTTTAACAGATATTGGCCCAAACCCTCGCTGTAGGCTTAGATCTAATAGTGCTTTAACACTGTAGTGTCCACGAGTTGTAAGCTTCATACTAAGTTTAATCTCCGTACAGTAAGCACATTGTTTTTGTCGGTATCGGTATTCCTCAAGCCGACACGCTTAAGCTTGTAGTTGCTTTTAGGTTCTTATTGAGGTCACACAGGTTAAATTACTCAACTGGTTTTATTCCGTGTCCAATGAAGACTGTAAGTAGATAGGCGTAATTAAAGACAACTTGCTGTTTTTGGGACTAGGGGCTAGAAATCAGCAATTGAGTAAGAATTCCCTGCCCCTAGTCCTCATCTCCAATCCCGGAAAGTAGCAACATTTATTTTCACCCACCTACTTACTATCAACTTTAACGATTGTGTATTTATTCTCAAGCTTGATGCATCGCTACCTCAATGTCAGTCTGAGTAGACATTCTTTTTTCTTGGAGGACATCAAGGCTTTAAACAGTGAACATTCCCTGGAGGTATCGGTTCCTACCTCATCTAAGGAGGGATGCGCTAAGTTACAAACCTTGAGTTAATAAATATAGCTAACTAAGTTGACACTCTCCGTGTAATATAGTTTGATGTGCTGATAGAACACTGAGATTTTGTTATCTTAGTTTTTGGTTAGTTCAGCACAAATGCTCCCTACCACCTGACTCCTTAGTTTTAGATAGAAGTTGATGGCTAAAAAGAAAAAAACAGACCCCTTAGAGGGTGAGGCGCTGGTTAAGAAAGTCAAAGAACTGGAAAATCTCAGCAAAGAAGAAAAAGCGAGAGCCTGTGGCTACTACACCGTAACAAAGAACGGAGTAGAGCGGGTCAACATGATGAAATTCCTCAATGCTCTGATTGATGCTGAGGGAATTGAGTTAGACAGCAAAGTCAATGGCAATGGACGTGGAGGACGTAGTGCTAGTTATCGAATTAGTGTGCAGTCTAACGGTAATCTATTGATTGGCTCTGCTTACACTAAACTGATGAGCTTACAGCCTGGGGATGAATTTGAAATCACTCTGGGACGGAAGCATATTCACCTAAAACAACTTGACGGGCAGGAAGAAGAATCTGGTGAGGAATCCTGAACCGATGTGACTAAGCGTATATAAAACCTTAATGGTGCTTGTATCGCTTATCAATCCTGGATGTTACAGCTAGAAAAGTGAGCAACTGGCTACAGAGTAGGAGCAATTGTTATTAGGCTGAAGCGCATTCAACTTGCATATATATAATGCTAGCTTGTGTTAGTGGTCAGTTGCCTATTGTGGCTGACCTCCGACTAAGATCTGATGACTACATTGTCAATTTATGCAAAATAGATGCATCGTAGTTGGCTAGGACTTGGGTAAAGCACTCAAACTCCTAGGTGTTGCTTCAAAACTTTTCAAGTCTCTCTAAACCTCACCTTACAGCAAAGGTTACTGAGTGCATTTTTGACTCAGTAACTTCTTGCTTTTTATTCTAAGACGATTACTGTCTTTTCCTTCCTCTAGGTTTAGGAACCAGAGGAGGAATTTTGCCTGTAGTAATTTTTTTCCTACAAAGTTATTACAGATTTTACTGAGACCTTGTATTCTGTTCGATACGACTGAGTAGGTCAACGATCGCGATTAATCCTTGGGTAATCACGTAGATAATTAGACAACCGAGTGTAGCTTGTAGCAGAACCAGGACAATGGCGATGGGTGGAAAAAAACTTTGAATGCCCCCCGTAAAGAGTACAAAAGTGAGACTGAAGAAAACGACAACAGAATAACCGATATATTGGAGTATTTTTAGGATAGAAATAAATCTGGTATAAAGCCTGACTGAATTAGAAGGAGTTTCTGCCATTTTCGTTGATTTTGCGGCTAATACCTCTTTATAGCCTTGACTGCCCTTAGTCCTCACCTACTAAAGGGGGTGCATCACAAATTTGCCAAAATTCAGGAGAGGGAGCAAGATGCTCCCTATTTTTACCTGAATCGCGTCAAGCCCCTTGCCGCTTCTTCAATCCAATGTGCGCGAAGATCGACATGAAGATGAGGAATCTTGGAAAGCCGCGCTGTACCTTGTAAAGGTCAGCGTTGGGAGGATGTCACATTCATATAACGAGTAAAAATAATAGATTGCCTAGCGCTGTGTAGACGTTACACCTGTCTGGTCTACTGAATGACCAGATGTGGCGTTAAATATTACAGCAAACGTTACAGCTGCACTAGCGATCGCAAAGCTTAAGAATGCACCTGCAACTGTTGCAGCAGCAAAATGTTTAATGATGTTGCTTGTCATTGTTATTCCTTTTAAGTTGTCGTTGCAGCAATGTGAAAATTCGCCCTGACGATTGTATTGTCGTTTGTGTTGAAGCGTCCAACTAAAGTTGAGCGTGGCTTACAGTATCTCATTGAAGCGTAATCTACCTGGTGAGGGGTGACAACTCTTCTCTTAAAAACTTTATTCCAATTACATAATTGGATGAAATTTCTATAAAAAGGGGAATGAAGCTAACGCTACAATTCAATGGATTCAGTCAGGATGTGATCGCTTGTCGCTGTTGATGCCTTAGCTTAAGACATCGACTCTCTTGCGAGTTTTTGCCCTCTTTGCTTATTTGGCTTTAAGCTGATTGCTGAACGCTGAGTGCTGATCGCTTAATTCATGACTACTCCAGGTACTACCTCAATTCAATTTCTCCAACGTCAAGCCGCGTCGCTGTTGCTCTATCAATCTGTGCTATCTGGAGAAGTCGGTGAAGCATTCATTAACCTCCTGCAAGCCCTAGGCAAAAGCGATCCCGATGAACTCATCTGCCTTTACGCTTATGGTGTTTGGTTTAAAGCCCTCGCTGCTCACTCTCAAAGCTGGCAAGATTATCTGCTAGCTCAAATTCTCACAAACAGTAATCCCTTTACCCAACAAGCTCAGTTAGCACCAGTAAAAGACTTATCGCCTGCCCTCATCGCCGCAGCAGTGCAGGATTTACAAGCCTTACAAAGTCTTTATCAATGCAGCAGTGAACAACTCAGCAACTGGGTGCAAGCTGCCTCTCAACTACCCATTGCTCCAACTCCTTGGCATCAGGAGCAGAATTTAGAAGTACAAGACTACACTTCCCTACGAGAGAAGCTGCAACATCTCAACAACTGGGCAGATGCGATAGAAGCTTTAGCCGCTTACTACCGACAATTTGGGACAGGGGTATTCGCTCAATATCGTGCCTTGCGCTGGCAGTTGGGTGAACTCGTTGGCATCACCTACCCTGACCCGATTCAACTTACAGAACTGGTAGGATATGAATCTCAGCAAGAGGCTATAGTTAAAAATACAGAGTTTTTACTCGCCGGATATCCAGCGTTGCATGTGTTGCTCTATGGCAGTCGCGGGTCGGGTAAGTCTTCTCTTGTCAAGGGATTATTACAACAATATAGTCATCGTGGTTTGCGGCTGATTGAAGTGGCGAAATCCGATTTAAAAGACCTCCCGCTAATTGTCGAGCAATTGCGGGATGTTCCTCAAAAATTTATTATCTTTGTCGATGACCTCTCATTTGAGGACGATGACGACGCTTTTAAGGCGTTGAAAGTTGTGCTGGAAGGGAGTGTAACCGCGCGATCGCAAAATGTTGTCGTTTATGCCACATCCAATCGGCGGCACTTGATTCGAGAGTTTTTTGGTGAGCGTCCTCGTCCCAGTGACGGGGATGAGGTTCATGCTTGGGATACCGTTCAGGAGAAGCTTTCGTTTAGCGATCGCTTCGGACTCACTCTTACCTTTGAGCCAGCGAACCAAGAAACATATTTAAAGATTGTTCAACATCTGGCAAGACAATCCGGAATTTCCCTAAACGAAGAAGAATTAAAGTATCGTGCACTGCAATGGGCTACCCGCCACAATGGGCGTTCTGGACGCACGGCACGACAGTTCATTGACTTTCTCCAAGGCGATTTGAGCGTTTTTCAGTCCAACAGCTAAATAAAAACGCTGCTAATTTGGATAAAGGCTTGGAAATTGGAGCAGACCAAGACCGTCATCAAAATAAGTCAGATAGGAGTTTGTCTACCGAAATGGGTGCAAACTTCTGCCAAGGTGCAGCTAGCTTCCCGAATAATTGATTTGGCTCAATACAAGTACTATACAACCAACCATGCTAATCAATCGAATTCTTTTGGGTTCAGTTGCCTTCGGTGTCAGTTTCGTATTTGGACTGTTGGCAAACTCAGGAAAAATAGACAAAGCACTGATTACGGGTGCGATTTCTGTTCCAGCTAGCTTTGCTGGAGTTTTAGTTACCGAAAAACAACGAACCAAAAGAGAAAAACTTTATAAAAACTCTTTATCTGCTCAGATTCAGGAGCTTGAGGGACATCAAACCCAGTTGCAGCAATCCCTCTCATCGGTAGCCGCAAGCAAGAAAGAAGCAGAAGCTAGCATTGATGCTCTACAAATTGAACGTGGGCAGTTAATGGGCAGAGTTTCCGAACTCAACAAACAAAGGGATGAACTAAATCAGGATTTAGCTAGTCTTCACAAGCAAAAGCAACAGATTGAGGGAGAAGCGCAAACCCTACAAACTGAGCTTCAGACACTTTTAGAACAGCAAATCGAACTCCACGAACTTCTACCTGCGGCAAAAGCGGAAGTAAGGGAAGCCCAAGCAGGCTTAGCAACGTTGCAAATAGAACTCGCGCCACTGCAAGCGCAAGTTACAGAGCAACTTCAGCAGAAGGAACAACTCACTCAAGACATCGCCGCATTAGAAGCGGTTGAGTACCAGCTAACGGAGCGCTCAGACACTCTACAAACGCAAATTCAAGCTCTTCTAGATCAGGAAATTGAGCTAAATCAATCTCTAGCCGCAAAAGCTAATGAACTCCAAAGCACCGAAACTCAAAAAACGTCTTTACAAACTGAAATTGAGCAGCTACAAGCTCAAGTTACCGAGCAACGACAGCGCCAAGGGGAATTACATCAGGAGATCACCACACTAGAAGAGCAAAGAAACGCATCACAAGGGGGAGCGCAAAGCCTACAAACACAGGTTCAAGCCCTCGAACAACAGCAAGCCGAACTTAATCAAAATTTATCTGCAAAAACTGCTGAACTTCAAACAACAGAGACTCATAAAAACGCTTTACAAGCTGAAATAGAGCAGTTAGAAATCCGTATTACTGAGCAGCTAGAGCAACAGAAAGCGATCGGTTTGAATATTGCCCTGCTAGAAGAACAGGAACAGGAATTAGAAACGCGATCGCAAAATCTCCAAACCCAAGTTCAATCGCTCGAAGAGGAACAAGGTGAACTGAGTCAAACCTTAACGGCACAAACCGAAGCAAACAGAACTTCCTTACAATCCGAACTGAGTGAGCTACAGGCTCAACTGGCTCTTTTACTTCAGCAAAAGGAAGGACTAGCTCAAGAAATTGCCACTGAATTAGAACAGGAACAGCAACTCTCACAGCAACTCGATCATCTACAAACTCAAGTTCAAGCACTTGAGAGGTGGGATACTGAGTTGAATGAGTCTTTAACCGCTAAAACAGTAGCAGTAGAGACAACAAATGCTCATCTCAGTTCCTTACAAGCAGAACTCAGCGAACGACAAAACCAAGTTGCACAAACCGAGAACCAGCAGGAAGAGCTAAATCGAGAGTTAGCGGCTTTAGAGGATAGAAAATCTCAGCTTGAAGTAGACACAAGCCACCTTCAGATTCAAATTCAAGAGCTTGAGCAACAGCGAAGTGAGGTGAGTGAGTCTTTAACCGCGACAATCGCCCAAAAACAGGGTTTAGAAGCTAGCATCAGCGCTTTAACAACAGAGCTAGAGCAGCTACAAGTCCAAGTTACTGAGCAACAGAGTACAAAAGATGCGATCGCTCAAGAATTAATTACGCTTCAGGAACAAAGACAGCAACTAGAAACTGAATTAAATGATTTACAGGCTCAAATTCAAACCCTGGAGCAAAGCACGAGCGAACGCTATCAATCTCTCTCGTCTACTGAGACAGAACAGCATCAGTTGGAAGCAGTCATTGAGTCTTTAAATGCTGAGCTTAATCAACTGCAAAGTCAACTTTTAGAAAGGCAAAACAACAAAGAACAACTAGAGCAAGAGGTAGTCACTCTCCACGAGCAAAGGCAGCAACTAGAAGCACAGGCAGGTTCACTGCAAGCTCAGATTCAGACGTATGAGGCAGAACATCATCAATGGCATGAAACCATTTCCCACGCTAGAGCAGAAAGTCAGCAAGCTGAAGCTCACCTGAATTCTCTGCAAGCTGAACTTGCTCAGTTGCAAGCTCAAGTCACAGAGCAGCAAAACAACAAAGAAGCACAGGACGCGATCGCTCAGGAAATAACCACACTTCAGGAACAAAAACAGCAGCTAGAAATTGAGTTAAACGATTTACAGGCTCAAATTCAAACCCTGGAGCAAAGCACTAGTGAGCATTATCAATCTCTCTCGTCCACTGAGACAGAAAAGCAGCAAGTGGAAGGACTTCTTGAGTCTTTAAATGCCGAGCTTAACCAGCTACATAGCCAACTATCAGAAAGACAAAACAGCAAAGAACAACTAGAGCAAGAGTTAGCCACTCTCCATGAGCAAAGGCAGCAACTAGAAGCAGAGGCAGACAGACTGCAAGCTCAGATTCAGACGTTTGAGGCAGAACATCATCAATGGCATGAAACTATTTCCCAAGCTAGAGCAGAAAGTCAGCAAGCCGAAGCTACCCTGAATTCTTTGCAAGCCGAATTTGCTCAGTTGCAAGCTCAAATTGCCGAGCAACAAAGCAACAAAGAAGAACTGAAGCAGGAAGTAATTGCCCTTGAGGAACAAAGAAGACACTTAGAAGAGGCACTCAACTATTCGCCTTCGCCAACAGAAGAAATTCCTCTAAATCCTGACGAAGAATTACCTCCCGAATGGGCTGAATTCTTATCGCAACTGCCTGAACAGGTACTCTATGATGCACAATCAGAACTTGACGAGGAATTACCTCCCGAATGGGCCGAGTTTCAGGTTCAGCCGCCTGCACAGGCAATGTCTGAGGAAGATCTCGCACTCAAATGGAGTGAATTCATGGATCAACTTCCCAAGCATGAGCTAATGGTACTCAGAGCGATCGCAGAACAAGATAATCCAGCAGCAACGATCAAAAGCATTGCGGCGGAAAACGTCACAATGCCTGAACTATTGATTGAATCAATCAATGGACGTGCGCTAGACACCCTTGGCGATCTGATTATCGAACCAGGATCGAATCCACCAATCATTTCTGATGAGGAGCATTTGACTATATTGCAGCAATTGCTCACCGTCTACGCTTATCTGGATGAGTAACCTATAAACCGATAAGAGACGTTCCGCCGGAACGTCTCTTCAACTAAAACCCAAAAAGAGACTATAGAATCGGATTTGGGATGAATTTCTATCACCTAACTGACATTAGAGGTGAACCCAACAGAAACCACAGTAGAAACCACAAGGTAGAAGGTTTATTCCTGGTTCTAAGTTTCCTGCCTATTCCCAATTCCCCAACGGGAATGCGCTTCCTCATCCGGAGTGAGCCTCCGGATGCCAGCGTCACCCAATTCCCGAAAACCCAGAAATTTGTACCTCATCTACATGAGAACCCCTATCTATCTAGTAGTTACTCAAAAGCTTGATATCGAGTAACCACTAAATAAAGGTCGTCTTTAACTAAAATTAATTTAAGCCATTTGATGATAAGACCATTCAAGTGATTCTAAGTCTTCATCAAAGCTGAATAGGGATAAATGAGAGGGATTATCCATTAGAGCTTTTCCTACTAAGTAACCTGCGACTGTCCAGGTTTGATATTTCCTCGCTTCTTTCCCAATCAATCGCCCATTCTTGCCATCATAGTATTCGGGCCATTGATCATGACACAAACGTTTTTCAGCAATTTCAATGGCTCTTCGCCCAATTTCCTTTCTTCCTGTTTTCTGGGCCGCTGCCACCAACATCCACAGTAAAACAGGCCAATTGCCGCCATTGTGGTACGACCACGGAACGTTTTTAGGGTCACATCCTGTTAAAATTTTCCATTCCAGTCCTTCTACAGCCGGAAAACAGATTTTCATGGGCATATTTCCCACTAGATCATCCCAACGTTGTTCGATGAGATCCATAATTCCTTGAGATTCTTGAGGACTGGATAGAGAACAAATAATTGCCATCAAGTTTCCAACGGCGAAGAAGCGAAAATCCATCTGTGCAGGACCCAGATTACCAGCGAGATAACCACCTTTTTCTGGCATCCATTCGGTTAACCAGTAGGGGATAGACTCAGGATAAATATTGAATTTATTAACGGCGGCTTCGCCAAATTCCTCACCCCGATAGCGATAGATTTCATTCACACGCTTAATATCTAGCCAATAATACTTACGAATATGGTAGTTGAGAGTACTCAAGCGCTGATTGACGATTAGGGTGTAAATTTCTCCTTGACGGCTGGGTGCAAGTAGCTCACGCGCTGACCTCAATGCCGCATAAAATAAGGCTTGGATTTCTAAAGGATGTCCATAAACACCCATCCGACGGTCAATCATAAATGCTCCGTCGGGAACTAAGATCGTAGGGAACATATCAAATCGGTCGGCTAGGCAAAGCTTGAGAATTAAGATAAGTCCTTTTTGAAACTCCGGTTGATGAGCAAGCGCAATGTCTCCAGTGGCTTTGACATAAGCACGTAAGAGAATAATCCACCAGAGGCTAGAGTCAACAGGCGTCACTCTTGCGATCGCATGTTCACCAAAATCAGCCGTTAAATATTGCTCACCATAGCTTGTAGCAACTTTAAAGCTGGCAGGCATCAACCCTTGACCAGCATTAAAGTAATCCATTTGCTTAGTTTCACTTTGTAGCGCTAATGTCTCTACTAGGAAATTGCGAACAATTTCCGTTTGACCGTTCATCAAAAAGATTAAGGCTGAAGAGACAAAATCGCGAACAAAGCACTGATTATAATTAAGCGCTTCGACATCCGGGTCACGAGCCGCTACTGTCCCAACAGGGTGTCCGCAATAATAAATAATGGAATCTTCAAGTGCCTTCCAAGCTGCTGCATCGATATCGCTTTGTGTTGTTATTGATTCCATAGCATCCTCTTGCTTCACTACAAACGCTTCTTTTTTTAACTTGCGTTCTCGATCCCAACGTTTCGGGCAGCTACCATATAGCGGAAAATATATTCCACAACCTCTAGGTAATTGTGAGCAACTTCTGGTGAAGAAGCCCAAACTGTGACACCGTGATTGCGGATGAGCAAAGCATTCAGTGGCGGCGATTCCGCCTGAAAGCGCTCACGGATATCACTGGCAATTCGAGGCACTTCTAAATGGTTAGCAAATACTGGCATTGCCAATATTGGGTTTTCTTCCCACACGCCAAACCCCTTAAGCATTTCCAAAGGTGGCAGAGGCAGTGCGTCCCCATCAGCAAAGTGAGAAACTAAATTAGCCTCGATGGAGTGAACGTGGTAGCAGGCTTGGGCATCGGAGAACAGAGAGTAGATTGCCTGATGAATACTGGTTTCGGCTGAAGGGCGGACATCCGGTGAGCGTTGCTCTAACACCGTGCCATCGGGCGCGATGCGGATGAAGTCACTGATGCCTAGCTGCCCTTTATTGCGTCCACTGGCAGTAATCCAAAAACTGCCATCGGGCAGCCGAGCGGAGAGATTCCCAGCTGTTCCCACCATCCAGCCTAACTGGTAGAAGTGACCAGCGGCTGCAATTAAGGTTGGTCTTGGATCGGTATTCATTCTAACCTCGAAAATTTACGTGACAGGGTTTTATTTGTCAGGGCTTACATACTCTTTACATACACGGAAAGATATGTATTAAAGCCGCTTCGTTCTGATTTACTCTGTTAGTGAAGCGGTTCCCAAGGAGCTAGTGTAGTGATAAAAGTTGGATTCTGGCATTGGTAGCTCAGGCGACGTTCGATTTCTTCCCAGTAACCTGTTCCCAGATCCCTAGTCACCTTGAACAGCCTTATTCTTTACATTAAGAGTTTTCCCATTCCTGGGATAACTTGTCACAGATATCGAAGAAATCATTCCAAGGGATGTAAGGCTTCTTGTGTTCGTCGAGGTAATGGCAAAGGCGATCGCGTGCAAAAACTACAGGTGCATGAAGTGCCATATTTAAGTCTGTCACCGAATCCCCAATCGCAATCTGTTCTTCGGCTGGGTGTCGTGCCATCACTAGCACCTTGGCCACTAGTTCTGTATCTGCCTCAAACTCTGAGAACACCTTTAGATAGTCGCGTGTCGCATCGAGATCAACAGCATAAATCGCTGCCATCCGCTCAATTAAGCTTTTTCCCTTCGTACTTGTCTGACTCAATACCGTTTCCACTATCCCTCGCACACCACCGGAAACGACAATAAAGGGAACTTCTTGAGCATCCAGAAAATCCAGTAATGCTTCTAGTCCTGGACGGATTAGCTTTGGCTTAGCATATTCAATGATGTCGGGATAGTGGACTGAAGGGATTGATTCTAAGAGTTGCCGCACACCTTCACGCAAGGTGATGCGCCGAGCGTACATTTCGGGCATCAATTGCTCAGATAATTCGGGTGCAAATTCTTTAAGCATCCCCACGAAGGTTTCTTCGGCTGTAATCGTGCCGTCGAAGTCACAGAAGACGACTCGTTTGGGCTGATTTTGATTGGATAGCGACGGTCTTTTGGGCACAATCAAGCATTAGCAAAGCTTGGCATCAGCCTACCATGTCATTAGGCTTATCGCACATTAGTTATTTTCGCGAGGCTGTACTAACCGTCTTCTGTCACTCTGGTGATCGCAAATGCTGAAACCCTGATAGGACAGTAGTTCTCCCAATTAGTCTACATTTTTGAGTTTCCCTCAGAAACTCACTACTCAAATCCTTACATTAGGGCAATTTCAGAGTTTATCTTCGAGCATGATTTTCTGAGAGTGACAGAAGCTGTTCACGGACGTAAGCGCATCCGTTATGCTGCGTAAGAAACCATTCTGTTTTCTTAGGAGAGGGCTAAGCTATTCGCGGCTAGTGTTATATGTAGCTAATAGAGTTTGATAACGCTCAACAGACATACCAGCTTTAGCTGATATCATTACAGCTACGTCTCCGGGTGGCATTTCTGCGAAGAAGTTTTGCAACTGCTCATCTGACATGCCTATATCAGACCAGTATTCCTTACAAATACCGCTCGACACATCATAATGTCCGGAGTTTTCCTTTAGAACGTGGTCAATAAAGACTCCGTACAGTACATATTCAGAAATATGGAATGAGTTGCACAGCGCTTCAATCCATTGCCGTCCAGAAACCTCCTCAATCTTCTGATACATCTTCAAAACATTGTCACGTCTCCAAGTCACAAAATTGCCAATGTACCCTGGAAGTGGGTAATCCATCGGTGGCAAACCTAGTAGGCGACTAGCAGTTCGGTGCCATTTTAAATACCCTTGCTCACCTTCTACCGTCGGGAAGCCTACACTGGGTATGCGGAAAAACTGGGCTTGATCTCCACGAGTAAGGCTTAGAAGATTAAAAGGGCGTACAAAGGCTGCATCCGAATCAACGAACACCAAAACGTCTTTATGAATGTGTTGAGCTACTGCAATTTTGATAATTTGTTGAAGATGCCAACCTCGGAGCGGTAAAGTTTTTAAACTTAGCCACTTATTCTTCTTACCAAAGGGAACCTTTTTAATCCACCAAGGTAGTATTGATTCTTTGGTAATAATCTCTGTATTTGGGCTTTTTAGCTGAGAGAAAAGCGGGAGATCCGACTTGTCTACAACAATGTAATGGGTGACAGAAGGTGAGACAAATTCTTTTAGACTCCAGGATAGCAGCCTACATCTTTCAAAGTCAGGAGCATAGCTAGGAGTAATAATAGCAAAGCTTAGTTTTTGGCTTGTGTCGCTTAAGTTACTCATTACTTAAGAAGATAGATTTGTTAATTACTATATAGAATAATCATTTAATTTATGTAATGTCACCTACTTTAAGCTGTCGCGCATTTAAATTGGGTATCAGTAGCAACCAGGATCGTTACACTACAAGAATTTGGCAATTTTTGACAATCAGGTTTAAATGACGAAGAGCTTATTATCTAAGGAGGAGATTTTAGAAAAAAAAATTTAGAGAATAAAAATCCGGATTTCTATTGTTACTTCTGTTCAAACTGATCTTATTTAACTCCCCATTTCTCAACGGCACGGCGAAGTGCGCTTTTGGGAAGGGTTTCTAGTTCAAAAGATTCGCCTTGCTTGACTCGTTCTAGGGCTTCAAAAAAGGCTTTAACACCTGCGGCTGGACTATCTGGATGATCCATAATTCCAGTACCCGCGTTGAGAATAACATCCTGACCGTAATCGAAGAGTGCTTTGGGTACAACACCGGGATGAATACCAGCGGAGGGGACAGGGAAGACATTACGCGATCGCAAACTGTCGCGAATTCGTATTTCCTCGGCTGGGTCAAATGGCAAATTCCCATAATGAGCAGGATACAGCACCGCATCTGCCCCACCATGCGCCATTAATGTTCCCAACACAACTGAGTACGCTATACCGTAGTCAGGGGAAGCACACATCGCCCCCGCTAAGGCAGGATGAGCAAAAATTGGCACATTAATCTTCTCATCAGTGGCTAGCGCACTTAATACTGAAAAACCATAAGTAAGAACATTAAGAAGTAGTGCGTTCGCCCCTTCACGTACTAAAAGATGCGCTTTCTCAATTAGCTTATCCGCTGTACCTGTGACATTAACTGCATACAGGACTGTACGTCCGGTCTGCTGCTTGACCTCATCAATAATTTGGCGGCAAGCTTCCAGGCGTTTTAGGGTTGGGGCAACCTCTAAGTCCCCCATAATCTCATCATCTTTAATAATGTCTAGCCCTGCGTAAGCAACTTCTTTTAAAATCGCCGCATGGTCCTCAGCAGAGAGTCCTAGCGCTGGCTTAAAAATTGCCATAATCAAGGGTCGATCAACAACTGCCAATCTTTCCCGAATCCCTGTAATCCCCAATTTTGGATAACTACCATAATGTTCTGGGAGACGCACAGCCACAACCTTTGCCGCACCTGCCATTGAGTATTTCCCAAAAATCATTGTCAAGAGGCTGGAGATGTCATTCTCGACATTAGTTTCTGGAAAACTGATGGTAGCGAGGCTATAGCCATCGGGATCGGTACGTCCACCGACCACTTCGGCTAAATGCGATCGCAATTTCTCTTCATGATGAGCAAAACGGGCATCCCAGGTGCCAGCCGTTTGCCCTACTGCAATGACTTTAGCTTGGCGTTCCGCATCAACACCGGGCGGAAATCGGTAATCAACTTCAATACTCATTTTAAAAAACAGATCTTACTTGTTAGCTTGATGTCAATTATAGAAATGACATCTCACCATAACTGCTCACCTCAATAGCCCCCAGTGTTTTGAGGGTAGCTTTTTGTGCTTCTGTTAAACCCGTAACCCCTGTAATATTCATCCCTTCATAAGGGCGCTCAGTTCTTAGAGTTTTCAGGCACTCACCTGTCTTAACATCCCACACTTTAATCGTCTCGTCTTCACATCCCACATCATTACGGTTTGGTCTTCAGAGGCACTGGCTAAAGTTTGACCATCAGGATTCCAAGCCACTGACCACACCAAATCTATGTGTCCCTTTAACGTCAAGAAGGGTTGAGCATCTGCAACTTGCCAAAGGCGAACTTCACCATTGGTATCTCCTACTGCTAGAAGTTTACCATCTGGGCTAAAGGCAACACAAAGAATACTCCCGAAGGTGTGAGTAAAAACAGTCTTTGATAAATCTGAGCCGGCAAAGTTGACTTGATGCAGTTCGGCATTTGGGAGGTAAGTTCAAGCACACCTGCTGCCTCAGCAAACAGTTAAGCCGGGGGTTAAGTAAATTAATTCCTTAGCATAAGTAGACTTGGCTAAAATCAATAATCCGCCTATGGATAGATGAAAAAATTGTAGGTCACCCAATCGGGTGACCTACGTGGGTGAAGTGCGATCGCTTTGTATTCTAGTTAACTGAAAAAAGGACAAAATTGGGTATGTCAAGATGGCAACTAGAAACGGCACGAATGGCGATGACACTCTCAGCGGAACTGATGAGAACGACACCCTCAATGGCTTAGCGGGCAATGACACCCTCAATGGGGGAGAGGGTGATGACATTCTAGATGGTGGTATAGGTGCCGATCTCATGGAGGGTGCCAATGGTAATGACACCTACATTGTTGACAACATTGGCGATCTGATTGAAGAGACAGCCCCTAATGATAGTAATAGTTTCGACACCGTAGAATCCAGCATTACTTGGGTACTAGGTGAGAATTTAGAAAAGCTGGTTCTTACGGGTAATGCAGCAATAAATGGCACAGGTAACGATCTAGGCAACCTCATCTACGGAAACTCTGCCAACAACTCTCTATTTGCTGGCTTTGGCGATGACCTTCTCGATGGTGGTGCGGGTGCCGATCGCATGGAGGGTGGCAATGGTAGCGACACCTATATTGTTGACAACATCGGCGACCAAGTTATTGAGTCTAGCAATCCTTACTACGATACCGACACTATAGAATCGAGCATCAGTTGGACGCTGGGTAGCAACCTAGAACGTCTAGTTCTTACGGGTAATGCAGCGATAAATGGCACGGGTAATAGTCTCAACAACGGTCTTACTGGCAACGATGCTAACAACTCGCTGTTTGGTGGTGCTGGCGATGACGACCTCACTGGAGGAGGCGGTAACGACATCCTTATCGGTGGAAATGGTAATGATCTTTATCTCATCTATAACGATGATATATATTCTGATGCCAACGACACCATTGTTGAGGACGCAAATGGTGGCATAGACTTGGTTTTCTCTGCTGCTTCTTGGACACTTAGTGCCAACGTGGAAAACCTGACTCTCTATGCGCTTAGTAGCCTCGATACCATGTATGGCACTGGTAACGAACTCAGCAATGAAATTAGGGGAGATTACAGCCTTGACACTCTCATAGGAAAAGCGGGTAATGACATCCTCATGAGTGGTGCGGGCAACGACACCTTAATTGGTGGCAAGGGCAGTGACACGCTTACAGGTGGTACTGGGGCTGACCGTTTCCTCCGTAAGTACAGCACTACAGCCATTGACACTATTACCGATTTTCAGGTGGGAGAGGATTTGCTGGGTTTCTCAGCTAGTGGTTTCGGCGGTGGACTGGCTGGGGGAACTGTACTGAATGAGACTCAATTCACCATTGGTTCAGCGGCGGCTGATAGTAGCGATCGCTTCATCTACAACAGCGCTACAGGTGGTCTGTTCTTTGATGCTGATGGCATTGGTGGCACGGCACAAGTACAGATCTTCACCCTCTCTTCTGGCTTGGCAATGACCAACGCGGATATTTTTATCTTCGCGTAGTCTCTCTTACTCGACTAAGGCAAGTGGTTTTGCCAGTAGCTGCAATTTGTTTTTGGCAGTGATTATCTAACTTTTTCCCAAGCTTTTGAACGATTGAACATAAGGAAAAATCTCATGGCTATTATTAATGGCGACGCGACTAATAACGTTTTATTTGGTACCGACAGCGATGACATCATTAGAGGTCTGGCTGGCAATGACACACTAAATGGTAATGCAGGAAATGATGAGCTATTTGGGGATGATGGTAATGACAGCCTTGATGGTGGAACTGGCGCGGATACCCTCATTGGTGGAGCGGGTGTTGATACTTATTACGTAGACAACCTATTGGACAACGTTGTTGAAGACGTGAATGGTGGTCTAGTAGACAAGGTTATCTTTAATGTTGGGAATACATCGGGAAGTGTAAGTTATACATTGGCAGCCAATGTAGAACACCTACAAATCTTAGGTGGTGCAAATAATGCCAATGTTAATGCCACAGGCAACGAGCTAAATAACTTTCTCATCGGGAATTCTTATCAGAACTCCCTTTTTGGTCTAGCAGGTAATGACACCTTGGAAGGTTCGGGTGGTGGTGATTTCCTCTATGGCGGAACGGGTAATGATATTTACCGTGTTAGAGATGTCACAGACAGCATCATTGAAGACGTAAATGCTGGAGTAGACACCGTTGAAACTACCGTTTCTTGGATTTTGAGTGCCAACCTGGAGAACCTTTTGCTCAAAGGAGCAGCGAATCCAGCAGGAGGAGAGCAGGATCAGCCAATCAATGGCACAGGCAATGAGTTGAACAACACCATCACGGGGAATGATGCCAACAACGTTTTGTATGGCAAGCAGGGCAATGACACTCTTCTGGGTGAGGGAGGCGATGATCGCATAGTCGGCGGCATCGGTAACGATATACTCACAGGTGGCGTTGGAGCTGACCGTTTCCTCCGTAAGTACAGCACTACAGGCATAGACATCATCAACGATTTTCAGGTGGGAGAGGACTGGCTAGGTTTCTCAGCTAGTGGTTTCGGCGGTGGACTGGCTGGGGGAACTGTACTGAATGAGACTCAATTTACCGTTGGTTCAGCGGCGGCTGATAGTAGCGATCGCTTCATCTACAACAGTGCTACAGGGGGTCTGTTCTTTGATGCTGATGGCATTGGTGGCACGGCGCAAGTACAGATCTTCATACTCTCTACTGGCTTGGCAATGACCAACGCAGATATTGTCATCTTTGCCTAAGTACCATAACTACAGAAGCTAGTAGACTTCGGCGGAAGTCTACCTGCCATTATGCCGCCAAAGCCTTACCCTTGTAAGTCCACTTAAAGGGTTTTGCCATAGTACGATTGAAATAGTCAATAAATTCAAGAATACGGGTTTTGA
>JAHHIF010000073.1 GCA_019358875.1 Symplocastrum torsivum CPER-KK1 | reverse complement strand
TCCTCCACTCAGCGCTGCTGAGTCAATTTGTCATTGGTCTAATTTCCAAAAACCAGCACGGGTTTGCTTACGCTCCACTCAGCGAAGCTGAGTTAGAGCGCATTAGTCTAAACGCCAGTATGTAAGTTAAATATTAATAACTTAAGCTTTTTTGGATTAATCACGTAAGCTCCTCCTCTAGCTGAGGTCAGAAACACAGCTAAGTAGTTACAATTTTTACTAACTAAAAGTGATAGTAAGGGCGATCGCGTGTCTACTTAGGGCTTACGCAGCTATTTGAGCTTGGATAGAGTTTTGCCCTATAGCGATATTCGATAGATCCCTTTTAGGGAGTTAATTAAGCTAGGTTGCATCGGGCTTACTGGTATTCCTTGGTAACGGCTTGAGCCATTGGGCATAAACCTCGGAACACTTCTGGGAAAAAGGCATCTACAGATATCAATAGCTTCAACATCTACCCCTAGAGTAGCGACACAACTCTATGACTAGCTCTTTGCTTAAAAATCAATCAACTCGGATTATTGGGGCAACGTTTATCCTTCTGGGAGTAGCATCAGCTCCCTCAGAGGCGACCACCCTTACAGGATTTTCGACCGATGGCAGTATGATGAGCGGGATAGAGGTGACTGCCGGTTTTTTGGATGGCACCTCCCAGACCCTCATTTGGGGCGCTACAGGCGACAAATCTGGAGGCGTTTTCGGTCCTAACTGGTCATTGACGGAATCAGGTAATAGCTTCGATTCACCTTGGATTTTAAGTAATTTCGGTCAAGGTCTTACCTCCTTAGTCATTGATACCATTCCTGGAAACACTGTTTTTGATATTTATCCCTATGGTGAAGGCTTACCCCATACGGATGGGTCGGCGGACGGTTGGGGATATCAGACTCTTGCTGGACAAAGCCCAAATGGAGCTGCTTACACTGATCCAATAGACATTTCAGCCGGAGACCTATTTGGAACGCTTTCACTATATTGGACTAATGGATTTACCGGAATAATGCGATTCCGCGCTGATACTGATACTGGTAGCAATAGAGACCCTGTTCAGCCACGCGACCCTGTAGTGAGAAATACTCCTCCCAGCGTATATTTTTCTCTATCCCCCATCTACGAAGGTCAAGCAACATCTACAGTTCTGTATGCCGATGACCCAGGTGAAGATGCGATCTCCTTCTTCTTCAATGGCAATCATCTTGGGACTAACTACAATCGTGCAGGAACCCGTACAGTTAGCGCAGATTTGGGTTTGTTTCCTGATAACGGGGAATTTACCTATACAGCACACGCGATAGATGAGGATGGTAACTACAGTAATCTTGCTACTAGTACACAATCCGTCTTAAACGTTGCCCCAACCCTGACCACTTTCAATCTTTCGAGGCGCTTCATCTACGAAGGTCAAGGCGTATCAGCAAAATTGTTTGCTACCGACCCAGGAGCAGATTGGGAGAAGTTCTTTATTGATGGCAACGAGGTTGGCATTGATTCGCGAACTTCTGGTGAGCGTTCAGTAACAACAAGACTTGGTAGATTTTACGATGAGGGTACGTTTGTCTTTACAGGTGAAGCTCAGGATAAAGATGCAGCTTGGAGTAATCCCCTCACTCAAACACTTAGGGTTTTGAATGTTGCTCCAACTATCACTGAACTGACTGAGGATTTGGTAGTTACGACAAACGAATTATTTGATTTCGCCGCCGCTGTAACTGACCCAGGAATTTATGATCTTCTCACCTTTAGATGGGATTTTGATATGGATGGGGTATTTGATGACTTCACAGGGTCAAGTGGACAGTGGTCTTTTGAAGAGGCAGGTGACTATGAAGTTGGGTTACGAGTGTCTGACGGTGATGGTGGTGTCACTTACAGTTCTTTTTTGGTGCAAGCCATTGCGGATGTAACAGTTCCTGATGAAGATACTGATACAGGTACAGATGGAACACTTCCTGATGGAGATACTGCTACAACAGTTCCTGAACCGGGTTCGGTGCTGAGTATTTTAGGGTTTGGTGCTTTTGGTGCTGGTGTGTTATTCAAGCGCAAAAGACCGTATAAAAATGTAGAGAGGTAAATCAAACTGAGTACAAACAGAGGAATGCGATCGCTCATCTATCATCTTTAGGACTCAGTGTAGAGCAGATTGCCGGAGCATTGGGTTTATCAGTGCAAGACGTGAAGCAGGTAATTGATGATTGATGCTTCTTTAATCCTTATAAAGTGTTTGCAGCAGTACGAAGCCACTCACTTCAATTAGTGTTGAGAATGGCTTCAATACCTTGCTGTACTCGCTCCAGTTCCCGACGCTGCTGGTCAATCCAAGCTTTTTCAGCTTCGCGTTGTTCTGCTGTCTCTTGCTGATATCGATCTTGCCGCTCAAGGAAGTAGTTGTAAAATGCGATCGCTTTTGTAATAGCTTTTGTAGCTAATTCCACTCTGTCATCAAAAATTGCTGTAATAAACCTTTCGATTTTTGAAGCAACCCTTTCTTTGAGCTTGACAACATCTTCGCCGAAGATATCACCCCAACCCTTATCTACTAAAGCTTTTAAATCTGGACTAATGGCTGTTTCCAATTTGAGAAGATAGTTAGGTAGATGCTCTGTAGGATTAGCGAAATTAGTCTCAATTTTACTAGCTATCAAATCTATCTGCTGACTATAATGAGCTTTATTCTGCTGATCTAGTAGACTAACAGTGTGCAGAATGGCTTTTAACTGAATATTATTTACTTCTTTATAAACAAGACTTAAATTTTTATTGATAATTTGGTTTACTTCTTGGTTCTGCAATTTCAACTGGACGTGTAGTTGCTTGATAAAGCTTTCTTTTTCACTCCAACCGATTCCTTTCTTAGGTTGACCTTTTGCGTCTATAAACCATATTTTTCTCAAGTATTCAATTCGCTCATCCCAATATTTCTTTGCTTGTTTGACTGCTTCGTCTTTACATTGACTTCCGAGCTTATGGATTCTGAAGGAACACCCACTAATCTCCCCAAGCTGTGCCCATATTTCAGATTTTGCAGCTTCAGCAATCCTCGGCTTGCTCAACCAGACATTTTCAGCCTGGTACAGCTTATCGGAAGCTATAACAACTAACCGCTTAAGTCGAGTAGCCGATTGTATCAGTTCTTCAATACACGGTTTGACTGACTCCTTGATGCTTGTGGCAGATTGCTTAATCTCTAAGGAATTATGCTCATCTGTAAGCAGTTGCTCAACAGATTGGTCAATATTTTGAAACGTGTTGAAGTAGTCATTCATGATTATCCTCCAGTAATTCACGAAACAAGCTCAACTGGCTTACAGCAAACTATTGCAGTTTCCATTAGAGGGTGAGCTAATATTGTCGTCATTTAGTATGCCTAGATTGAGCCGAGAGAAAATCCGGGAAAATACGGTTATCTTTGCCTACAGGATTTATTCTTCCGTAGAATCTCTGATGATTTCTCTACGTAGAGAGCCAACAATATGACACAGTGCTGATTTATCTAAGGTAAGAATTGTGGATCTGAAGGGGTGACAGACAAGCTGAAAGCTTGTCTTATCAGACTTTCTACCCCATTAACCTACGAAAAGATATTAGCTTATTGACAGGTTTGTTGAGAATGAGCTGTTGAACTCCCTGTTCTTGATAATGATAATCACTTGTGAGGGGAGGGAGGGCGAGGTACACCACGCCCTTCCAGATTGACTTTTTGATTGACCAAAAAAAGGAATTCAGGAATCAGCTTGAATCAGAGCCATCGCCCTCAAACCTTTTTGAAAGAACGTTCGCTTATGCGGTCGAATAATCATTAAGTTCTTGACCCAATCACTACAGGATTCTAGAGCGGCAATCCACATCTGTCCGTACAAACCTACCAATACTCTTAATTAGAGGAAACCATAGCAAAGGAATACTTAGCTGTGGCAAAGCTAGAAACCTTTGTACATGGCGGCGACGGCTCTCATACAGAATGGGCAAGGGTAAACAGGCGGCTAATCTTTCAATTCGTACCTGTTTATGGAATTGCAACAGCCACACCAGCATTTCTAAGGTTAGCCGTTGAGATGCACTAAGTTGAGACTCCAGACAGTTGAGATACAATTCGGGAAGCATTTTAGAAGAGCAGTTTTGTTGAGAACAACGAACCGCTCTTTTTTATCATGAAAGTTTGAGCGGGATTCTAAAAAACTCTGGAGGGAGGGCAAGGTGTACCTTGCCCCCTCCCCCTTAGATATGATTATCATTCTCACCTTCTCTGTTGGCGAGACATCTATTCTCAACAAGCCTGTCAATAAGCTGATATCTTTGTGTCGGTCAATGGAGGAGAAACCTTGATGCATCAAGCTTTCAGCTTACTCGTCACCCCTTCAGATTGTGGATATTTCACCTGATGCAATTCAAGCAGGTCTTTGTATAGCTCGTACTTTAGCCAGTTACACACCTGTATCAGTCTTTGTATGCCCTGTACTCGACATTACGGGGATGGCAGTTGGAGCCTATGCAGGAAAACAAGCCCAAGATGCTCAAAATGATTGGCAAAATAGTGTCTCAGATAACTTACAAACTATCCAAAGTAGCGTGGGAGCCATTCAAGGAAGTATGGCTTTAATTGGTCTTGGTACTGTAGCTGGTGTAGCACTATCAGCGGTAAACCTGTATCACATACTGAAGCTCAGGGAGGACGTAAAGCAAACGAGGTTGGCAGTTCACCACGGCTTTATTGACCTGAAAGAAGCTCTTAAAGACCAAGGAGCAGAAATTATAGAACGAATTGACCAAGTTGCCAAAGACGTTGAGTTTCAGTATCACAGCACGATTCTAGTTCAAGCTTACGGAGATTTCCAACAAGCACACAACTGGCTTCAACATGCTCTACGGTTACCTGATGTGAACGCCAGAAATGCTGCTATGGCTGGTGTACAGGGGATGTTATATACATCTTTAGCAGCTTACGATAATCCTCATCTCTTAAAGGGAACTTGTTCTGCTGGGCAACTCCGGAGACAGGAATGCGTTTGGGCGATTGATCAGGCAATTACCACAACCTTTCAGTTTCAGGGCGCGTATGATGTCGTAAGCAAGCGCGTCTCTCACCTAAAAGACAAAATCCGTAAAGATATCCTTAATATTATTAATAGTTGCAAAACCGAGGCTGAGCTTAATTTTCTCTTCCCTGAAATCACGCGGATTCACAATCATGATCTAGCTGTCCTAGAGTCCTGGCAAAATCATATTGATTGGATACAAACTCTCTCCCCAAAGGAGAGACAGCTTTTGGCTAGTTCAGATTTACCAATGAATGAGAGTTCAGAGAATGATTTAGCCCCAGCAGTTGCAGCAGAACCAGAGGAACAATTAGTCTATGAAAACTTGAAGCTAAAGTCTCATTACCTATCCTTTCGTGACCAACTTAAGTTCATATTCAAGCTGGATTTACGTCGAGATCATGAATCTTACATTAGTCAAAAAGCATCAGCCTCTGGATTGAAAGCTTTAGCCCCCTTAAGTTGGCAAGAAATATCCGATTTAACAGTTGCCAACCTCTACTGGTATTTCAAAGAAGCAAAAGCCTGAAAAAGTGGTTGAGTGCGATCACTTCTTCACTGCAATAAATGCGATCGCTCTTCTCCTCCTACTCCAACAGCTTATAAAAGCCGATCATTCTGAGAAATGCGATCTCTCTTCAGTCATTTGATACAAGCATGACTCTGGTTAAGACAACGGCAGATGAACGATTCGGTCTTGATATTCATCCTCAAAAGAGGCTTCAGCAATTAGAACTAATTCCTCAAGGTTCTGACCTATGCTCAACTTGGCACCTAGGATTAAAATCCCTGGTACATGGCGACCTTCAGCAATATGGTCAGCTAAATGAACAGGCATAGATTTGCGATTATTTGTTACCAGCACAAAGCTATGTTTTTCGCACCAGCACAGGATTTCTGGGTCTAGGGTTCCTCTAGGAGGAGTGCCTGGAGCGCCAACCACCCACATAACCAAGTCAGGATTTTGCCGCTGGAATTCGCTGCGATAACTTGGATCAACGTTCTCATCCAGCAGATATTTGAGACTCATTCGCCTTCTTTATTGCCTCTCGTTCTGCCTTCAATTTCATAAGTTTCTTTACAACAGGTGGAGGATTTCGTCGTTGCTCTTCTCGCATCCGGTGACTCCACTCTAGCCAGTCAGTTAAATAAGCGCTGACGTCTTCTTTGTTATGTAGGTAATAAAGAATAGTAGCGTAGACCTGCTCCAGGTTAACAGATGGGTAAGACTGGGCAATTTCCTCTGGAGTTCGGCTGCGATGAATGAAGTCATACAGGATGGTTTCAATCCCAACCCGTGTGCCTTTGACGCGAATATCATCAGGACGCAGAAAGTCAAAGTAGTCTTCTAGTAGCATCTCCTTAAGCCTCCAAAATGAAAAAAGGCATCCTACTTAGTGGATGCCCTTAGAATAACGAATTGCTAGTAGTTGTATTGCTGGCTTACGCGCCTACTGCTTCCTTCGCCGCGTACATCACCTCAAGTGTGATGACTGTAAAGCCACGTTCACGGGCGAATTTCTCGGTGTTTCGCTTCACCTTACCCCGAACAAAACCAGGCACTTTATTCAATTCTGCCTGTGCTTCCTTATTCCAACCGAGGTCAGAATCAGCAGTGATGCCTTTGGTAATTACTTCCTTTGTGTCATGTCCACCGAAGATTTCTAGCAGGTGGTCTTCCATTCCCAAGGTAAAGGAATTGTAGACCAAATCAGCCATCTGGTTTGTCCCCTCATAACCCAGGAATGGCTTATAACCGATGGGGAAATCCTGAACATGGATAGGCGCAGCGATAACACCACAAGGAATGCTTAAGCGCTTACCAACGTGCCGTTCCATTTGGGTGCCGAAGATAGCAGAAGGCTCAATCCGTGCGATCGCATCGGCAATTGCTCCGTTATCATCACTAATCAGTACTTCGTCGCAGTATTCTGTCACCTGTTCGCGGAACCACTGTTCATCGTATTTACAGTAAGTACCTGCTAAGACGACGTGAATTCCCATTTCCCGCGACAAAATCTTCGTCATCGCTGCCGCGTGGGTATTATCGCCAAAGACAACCGCCTTCTTACCCGTCAAGTTCTGACAGTCAATTGAGCGAGAGAACCAAGCTGCTTGGGAGACGTACAGGGTTTGGTTATTGATGTAGTCTTCGTAATCGACATTGGCACCTTGAGCATTCAGTACCTGCTGAATCTTACGGATGCAACGCGCTGTTTCCACCACACCCATCGGAGTAATGTCCACATAAGGCGTTCCGAACTCTTGTTCTAGGTAACGCGCTGCCATTAAGCCGATTTCGCGATACGGCACCAGGTTAAACCAAGCACGGGGTAAATTCTTCAGGTTGTGAACGGAAGCACCTTCTGGAATTACCTCATTCACCTCAATCCCCAAGTCAGCCATCAACCGCTTTAGTTCGGTGCAGTCGTGGTGATTGTGGAAGCCGAGGGAGGAAATGCCAATAATGTTGACCGAGGGCTTTTCAGTCTTGCCTTCTGGAATGTTGCCCTTCTTACGCGCCTTGGCAATGTAAAATTGGATGATTTGCTCCAAAGTGCGGTCGGCTGCTTGCAGTTCATTGACGCGGTAGTGGTTTACATCCGCCAGCATCACGTCGCCTTTCGCATCGATTTGGGCGCGTTCCACAAAGTTTTGTAGATCTTCTTGCAAAATACTAGAGGTGCAAGTCGGAGTGAGGACAATCAAGTCGGGGGTTTCTTCCTCATCCTTGCGGGTGATGTTGTTCACCACTTTTTCCTGAGAACCGCGTGCCAGGACATTCCGATCAACGGAACTAATGGTTACTGGGGTAAAATTGCGATCGCGTTCTAGCATCGATCGCATGACGTTGAAGTAGTCATCTCCAATCGGCGCGTGCATGATGGCATGGACGTTTTTAAAAGAACTAGAGACGCGCAGGGTGCCAATATGGGCTGGGCCTGCATACATCCAATAAGCCAATTTCATACGCTGTTCTTCCTCGTGCTGATACTAATGCTTTATTTTCGTGGTGATGGACAGAGAATTTAAGAGTCTAATTGTCTCAAATATGAAGTGGTTATGAGCAGGTACTAAGCTCAGTAATTTTATCCATCTGGTTTCTGAAACGCTGACCTTTACTAGGATACAGCTTTCATCAAAAGTATCTTGAGTTTTATCTAGTTGAAACGAATCTTAATAATTATGTAAATCAATATTATTTACATTCTTTAACTATTGTTAGGGGAACATTTTGCTTCACGACTTGATGAACAACCTGACACTCAGGAAAAGCCTGTTGCAAGTCATATCGAGGCACAGCTAAATAATAGAAGGGTTTATCTACTGGCTTTTGCTCAAACTCACTCTTAGTAATAGCAGTTAATTTAGGAGCAGTGAAGATGATGGCAGAGTCGTCATCCCCACCAACCACAACTTTAGCGTTACCACTGGCATTGTTATTAATCCACTCTATCCCTTCACGCATACTTAAACCCCAATAATCAGTTTCATAGCGACCATGCGCTTTGGCTAGTCCTCCAGAGACGCGATTGAAGTAGATATATTCATAAGGATGTAACGCTACCATATCAAATGCGATCGCACTCAGTACAGTAACCATAAAAGCTACCGCAACTAACTTCAAGCTTTTCTTCGATAACGTCTGGTAAATCCACACTAAAGCCGCCGCAGAAATTGCTGCGACTCCTGGCAAGATAAAGAGAAACTGCCGCATCTCATCATAAAGGGTAGAATCTCTTAAAATCGCTAGCAGTGGAAGACAAAATACTTGTAACAGCACTAAGACAGCACAAGCGCGTTGAAGATTGGAAAGCTCAGAATATTTAACGACTAAGAAGATTAATCCTAAAACAAAAGAAACTTGAAAAATTAGAGGCACTGTAAGCACTACCCAAGTGGGTAGGTAATACCAGGGGAGTGCCTTCGCTGAAATAAATTGACCTTTAAATAAAACTTCTCCTCCCCAACCATGCTTGGACATATAAGCAAGAGTTTCAATAAACCAGCCGATAGGATTAGACCAAGTTGCAGGCTGTAGAGCGATTGTTGTTATTGCCCAAGCAACAATTGTTGTTGCATAGTAAATTAATGTATTCCGTAAATTTCGATAGCTCGTCTTTGCTCCTAAAATTCCTACTGAGTAAGCTAAGATAACAAAAAACAGTACAAAGAATCCAACAATTCTTATTGCTGTTAGCCATCCAACTAAAATGCCGTAAAGAATTGAGTAAATAAGAGTTCTGTTAAATTTAAGTTGGGATTCTTGGTTGACTTTAAGATAATGATTAACCAAATAAGCACCAAGAAGTGTAGAGAGGGTAAAGAAGGCAGCAAATGGAATATCTTTCGGATTAAAGAAACTATGTCCCCAAAAACGTGGAATCAGGGGCAAAGCCACAGCACCAAACCAAGCAAAATCTCTGCCACACAAAATCCCGACAATTCCTGCTACCGATGCGTAAGTTATTAAGGAAACGAGGAAGGTTAAAACATGCTTGACTTTGATACGCTCATACAAGACTTTATATTTTAGTCTTTCATCAGGGATACCTGCATCATTTAGAGGGTTGTAGTCAAATCCTTTTTGGATGAAGCTTTGGATTTGAAATATAATCTCTGAAGTTAGATTAAAGGCAGTTCCATAATATTTGTAATCTACAGGAATCGGCTTCCCTTGGGTGATAAGTTCAAAGTTAAACCTCACCATAGAAATTTCGACGTTTTCATCCCACGATACTCCATAGTTGCCAATCGTTAATAAGCCAATAATGGCAAGACTTACAATTACCGTAGCAACTTTTAAGTAAGCCTTTTTCCAAGCCGAGCCAAAAGAGGCAGGAAACTTTATCAACATCGGTTAGATTTTCCTAAAGATACATCCCAAGAGTTTTAAGGCTGACCAAAATAGGTTCTAAATCCATTCAGCTTAATCACAGCGCTTGACAATAGATAACGGAACTCCTTGCCTTATCACCTGATGAACGACTGGACATTCTGGCAACTGCTCTTGGGCATCCCAACGGGGCCATGCTAAATAGTGAAAAGGTCTAGGAACGTCTGCAACTTTTTTCGGTTCGTAACCAATAACCTTGAGATTGGGGTCAGCAAAAAATTCTGCCGAGTAAAGAAAGCCTCCCACTAAAACGGTTGAACCAGGAGGAGCATTTTTGTTAAGCCACTCCATTCCTTCACGTAAACTTAATCCCCAATATTCAGTTTCGTATTGACCTTGAGCTTGTTTTAGTCCACCTGAGATGCGATTGAAGTAAATATATTGGTAGGGATGTAAGGCAACCATATCAAACGCGATCGCAACAAAAACCACGGTGATAAAGCTAGCTGCAATAATTTTAAAATTCTTAGAGAGCTTCTGATAAATCCAGATAAAGGCTGTTGCCGATATTGCTGCAATTCCTGGCAAGGTGAAAAGGAAGTGCCGCATCCCGTCATACATAGGCGAATGTTTGACAATAGCAACTAAAGGAAGAAATAAAACTTGGAATAAGACTAAAATGGCACAAGCTCGTTGCAGAATTGAGAGCTTAGAATATTTTGCCACTATCAAACTGGCACCAACGACAAACCCAACTTGGAAAATCAAGGGAATCGTCATAAACATCCAAGTCGGTAAGTAGTTCCAGGGAAGATTTTGGATTGGAATAAACTTGCTATCAAATAAAACTGCTATTTGTAAACGATGTCCCGATAAATAATCAATTGTTTCAAGAAAACCAGCGATCGGGTTAGACCAAAAAGCAGGGTAGCAAATGGTATTGGTAGCAAACCACGTCACGCATAGTAGTAAGTAAAGTCCTGCAAAGTTATAAAAGTTTCTGCTGCTTCCTCCTTTTCCCAACCTTAATATTAGGTAAGTTGCCAGGATAAAGAATAGAAAGAGGAATCCTCCAATTCTTATGCCAGTTAGTAAGCCTACGAGAATACCGAATAAAACGGTATAAAAGGTTGCACGATTTTTACCAACCTTGATAGGTTCATCAGGTTTTAGATAATAATTAACTACATAGGCTCCTAGAAGAGTAGTTAGTGTGAATATGGCGGCAAAGGGTGGGTCTTTGGGATTGAAAAAGCTATGACCCCAAAACGTTGGAAAGAATACCAATGTTAATGCCCCAAACCAGGCATATTCTGACCCGCATAGCGTTCCAACAATACCAGCGACTGTGGCATAAGTTATTAAGGAAACTAAAAAGGTCATGTAATGCTTAACTCTGACTCGGTCAGCTAAGGCTTGAACTCTTGTCTGCCGATCATTAAGCTCTGCTCCATAATCTAGGGGATTATAAGATAGTCCTTTGGTGAGGTACTGCTGAGCTTGAAACACTACCTCTGAAGCAACATTAAAAACTGGTCCAAAATACTTCAGGTCACCCGGAATCGGTGTACCTTTAACGATAAATTCTATGTTCCTCCTTACCATCGCCACTTCTGTCCCCTCATCGACAGTAATCCCATAGTGACTAACTAGAGGAAAGCCAATGAGCGCAATGACAAGTATGACGGCAACTACTTTTAAATAAGCGGTTCTAAAAGTAGAGCCAAACGTTGAGGGCAAGGTCTTCAGCATAATTTTTTGTCGTAGCAGAAAAAATCACCTTGAGACTTAACGGGATAAATTACGTCAAACACTGACGCTGAGCGTGTTGTAGCTCTTGAATCCCCTTTTCTGCTAAGTCTATAAGCTGATTGAGTTGATTGCGACTAAAAGTCCCAGATTCGGCTGTTCCTTGTGCTTCAATAATCCCCAGTTGGTCGTTCATAACGACGTTGAAGTCTACTTCAGCCGCGACATCTTCAACATAATTGAGGTCTAAAAATGGCTCACCCTCTAGGAGTCCTACGGAGACAGCAGCGACTTGATGAGTGATAGGCGATCGCTCTAGTTGTCCATTTTTTACCAGTTTCTCCAAAGCCTCAGCAAGGGCAACAAACCCCCCTGTAATTGAAGTGGTACGAGTCCCTGCATCTGCTTGAAGGACATCTGCGTCAACAATCACAGTACGTTCTCCCAGTGCTTTTAAATCCAGAGAGGATCGTAAACTGCGTCCAATCAATCGCTGGATTTCCTGAGTTCGTCCAGATAACTTATACAATTCCCGTTCTTGGCGTTGAGGTGTAGCGCCAGGTAACATCCTGTACTCAGCCGTTAGCCAACCGCTACCTTTGCCTTCTAAAAACTTTGGTACTCCTTCCTGAACCGTCACGGTACAAAGTACCTGAGTGCCACCGCACTTTGTTAAGACAGAACTCATAGCAAAGCGTGTGAAGTCTCGCTCAAAGCTGATCGGACGCAATTGATCGGGTTGTCGATTGTCGGGACGCTGCCAGGGCATGATAATTGTCCGTGTGGAATAGTTAATTGTTAAGGATTGTAAACTGGCGTGTTCCTCAAACCGTAAGTTTCTGCAAAATATCCTGCTGCACCTGTTCTGGTGATTGTTCACCGTTAATCGTCAACAGCCGTTTGTGATAGCCATAATATTCCAATAACAGAGGCAGACGCTCATGGAAGAGATTAATGCGACGCTGAATGATTTCTGGTTGGTCATCCAGGCGTGAGTTGATGGCGTTATCTTGTAGGGTACGCGATCGCTCTAGAGAACGATTCATCATCACCGATTCCGATACCTGTAAGTAAATTGCCCAGTTGAGGTGTTGCCCCAATTCGTCTAGTAGGAAATCTAACTCCTCTGCCTGGAAAGCCGTGCGGGGATAGCCTTCGAGCAACCAACACCGAGCAATGTCAGGCTGAGAAAGACGGTGACGTATAAATTGAATGAGGATTGGATCAGGTACGAGTTCGCCCTTCTCCACGTAGGGTTGTGCTTGACGCCCCAAGTCAGTTTGAGATGCGATCGCCTCTCGTAACATATCACTGGTGGAAACCTCTGAAAGACTCAGTGTGCGGCACAATTGTCGAGTCTGTGTTCCCTTTCCTGCCCCTGGTCCTCCCAGAATCACCAGTCTCACGATTAAACCGCTCCTACTTTCTTGCCATTAAACCTTTTCTAGATAAATTTTGCACGAATTCTCGCCCAACGGCGTGTGTCCAAGCTCACGAAAGCTATTTTCGCACTATTGATGCCTGGGCAAAAAGGGAATATATCCAGCTCCATCTGCCCCCCAAAACCGACTTATACTTTACAATTTGAATCTTGACGGACTCATAAATGTAGTGTTTGACTAGGTAGGCGACTTAAAAAGTACGCTATATCTTGTTCATGGCATCGGCTCTGCAACTACCCTATTCATTAGCAATACAGGTTCGTTGCCCTTTAAATGTTGACTATGGTTTCCCAGTTAGAAGCGACCGGCATTGATTCCTCTTTTCACCCAACCTATAACATTGAAGGGTTGGTACAAGTATTTACCAGCCCCCATCGCAGCTTTTTTACTAGCGTAATCGCTCAAGCCTTGAGAATTGCTGGTCAGGGCACCCCTGTACTCGTCGTTCAGTTTCTCAAAGGTGGAATCGGGCAAGGTCATGAGCATCCTGTACGTTTAGGTCAGCACCTAGATTGGATTCGCTGTGACCTTCCACGGTATATTGATACACCGGAGTTAGACGAGGCAGAATCGAAGTCTTTGATGCAATTGTGGCAGTACACCCAAGACGTTGTCTCCGAAGGAAAATACTCCCTAGTTGTTCTCGACGAGTTGAGCCTAGCGATCAACTTTGGCTTAATCCCACAAGCTGAGGTACTTGCCTTCCTCAAACGGCGCCCTAGTCACGTTGATATTATCCTCACAGGGCCACAGATGCCTCAAGCGATTCTCGATGTCGCCGACCAAATCACCGAAATCCGCCGTTCTCACCAACCTTAATATAGATAGATAGCTATGCTCAAGAACGATACCTGGATTACTGAAATGGCAAGTCAGGGACTGATTTCTCCCTTTGAACCCAGGCTAGTTCGCCACGTAGAGGGACTGCCAGTCATTTCTTATGGTCTTAGTAGCTACGGTTATGATCTCCGGTTGTCTCCAGTTGAATTTAGAGTTTTCCGGCACATCCCCGGTACTGTCGTTGATCCAAAAAACTTTAATCCCGATAATTTAGAACCCGTTCAGTTACATACCGATGCGAATGGTAGCTACTTCATTTTGCCAGCTCATTCTTATGGACTTGGAGTTGCGTTGGAACATTTAGCTGTTCCTGAAGATATATCTGTTTTGTGCATTGGTAAAAGCACTTATGCGCGTGTAGGTTTAATTGCCAATCTAACCCCTGCGGAAGCTGGATGGCGTGGGCATCTAACATTAGAGTTTTCCAATTCTTCTAGCGCTGACTGTCGCATCTATGCTAATGAAGGGGTAGTTCAGCTATTGTTTCTGTCAGGAAATCCTTGCTCTGTTAGTTATGAACAGCGGCGAGGTAAGTATCAAGATCAACCTGAACAAGTAGTTGTCTCAAGAGTTTAAATTGACAATAATAAAGGCTTGCTTGATGGCTTTTGTTGTTGATATATCTACTATTAAGTTAAAAATAGAATGGAACGCTTTTGTGTTGATGTGATTGCTGCGACACCCAATCCACAGCAGGTTGTTTGGGCAGCAATGCATCAAGATTATTCAGAAAATTATGTTTGGGATAGCCATGAACAATGGCCTTCGGAACAACGTGCTGGGGAACTTATTGTTAAGCATTTATTATTAGGCGATCGCGGACATTACGGACCCTTAGAACATCCCCAAATTACCTTCAATGTTGGCTACTTTCCCCACTCGATGATGCAGCAAATTCGTACTCATCGCGTGGGAATTAGTTTTGATGTCCAGTCATTTCGTTATACAGGTCAGAGAATTGTTAATGTTGCTGAAGGGAACCAAGAGGTAGAAGATGTTTTTTACCTCCGCCCTGTAGGGAACTATACCAATCGTCAAGGTAAACGTTACTTCTATTCAGAAGAACAACGCACGGAAGACTTAAAGTGGTGTTTGGAAGCGTGCCAACATTATAAGAAACGAATTGATGAAGGGCTGTCAGAAGAACACGCTAGAGGGTTGATTCCTTTTGATGCAAGACAGCATTTTGTACTGAGCTGTAATTTGCGATCGCTTCTTCATTTATTAGACCTGAGATGGAAGAAAGATGCTCAACTAGAAGCTCAGAAATTCTGCGAACTTCTCTATATTCATCTCGAAAACTGGTCTCCAGCAGTGGCGCAGTGGTACAAAGAAAATCGCGCTAAAAAGGCAAAATTATCCCCTTAGCCACTCAAGAAGACCAATTGCGGCGCAGGTTGAAGAAGCTTTCCAGAAAATTGTGTAAAGACTTATTGCGGCTTCGACGTTGCTGCTGCCACTCGATCGCAGTTTTGTGAATAATCTCTGACAACGTTGGGGTAATCTGGGGTAAATTTGCGATCGCATTCACCTTAAGCTTCTGTCGAATTGCAAATGCGATCGCTCCAATCAATTCACTCGCATCAGCCCCAACGATCGAGGCTCCTAAAATTTCCCCATTCTCACGTCCAACAATTTTACAGAACCCAGTCGCATTTCCCAATATCTGAGCTTTATCCAGGGTTTTGAAATATTGCCGTGCCACAAAGACATCCTTACCATAGCGCTGTCTAGCTTGCGCTTCTGTTAACCCTACCCGTGCTAGTTGAGGGTTCGAGAAGACTGCCCAAGGAATCCCACGATAATCAACTTTAAACACAGGCGCAAACAACGCATTCTTCAAGGCAATGCTAGCTTCATACTGGGCAATATGGGCAAACGGCTGACCCCCAGCAACATTACCACAAGCATAAATGCGGGAATTTGTCGTTTGTAGTTTCTCATTCAGCTCAAGACCCTGCGGCGTAAACTTAACCCCAACACCTTCTAAATTAAAAGCTTCAACATTTAGCTGATGATCTGTAGCTAGCAAAATCTCATCCGCTTCAATTGCCCGATTTCCCGCCTGAACCCACTTTTTATCCTCAATCTGCCTAACATGGGCGACTGGACTCTCTGTTAACACGCGAATCCCTTCAGCCTCTAATTGCGCTTGTACAAGGCGAGACGCTTCTGGGTCTTCATCTGGCAGTATATGGGAAGCACTGACAACGAGAGTGACTTCACAGTTCAACCGCGCCAGAGTTTGAGCGAGTTCGGTACCAATTGAACCATCACCAATCACGACCCAACTCCCCTGCAACCGTTGAGCAAAGCTGGGTTGCCAGATATCGGCTGGTGTAAGGTAGCCAATAGTTTGTAACCCTGCGATATCGGGAATAACTGGGCGAGAACCCGTTGCAATTAAATAGGCACGAGATCGCATCCGGCGGTCATTAACGACAAAACCCAAGTGAGGCTGTCGGCAAAATTCCCCTGCACCTGTAATTACATCAACGCCTAAAGATGCCAAAATCGCTGGAGAACTTTGTTCTGAGCAGGTATAAACGACAGTCTGCGCCCACTGCATTGCTTCATCTAATTGAACAGATGGCAATTGTAACTGTTCGATTGAGTCAGCTATTGGAAAATGGACACCAAATTGTGTCGCCTCACGCACTTGCTCTTGCACACGCCCAACCTGATTTAAGGCTTGAGCATAGATTGCACCATGACCTAACCAATTTGTCTGGACACGCTCATTTTCTATGAGGGCAACGCGAGCCTTCAATTTGGTAGCAGCAACGGCGGCATAAATACCAGCAGTGCTGCCTCCGATGACGATGAGGTCGTATTCAACGGTCATGGGTTAGTTATTAGTTGTTAGTTGTTGGTTGTTTGTTGTTAGATTTGCTGATGTAGCAAAAAGGTGAACAGGCAATAGGTTTCAGAGGATAGATTTTAAACCTTCTAATAAACGTTGGTTGTCTGCCTCAGTGCGTACAGCTACCCGGAAATAGCGATCGCCTAATTCTGGAAAACTCAAGCAGTCACGGATTAAAATCTGGCTGTGTTTGAGTAGTTTTTCCTGAATCTGTGGAGTCGGTTGTTCAGATTGCACCAGTAAGAAGTTGGCGGCACTGGGGTAAGGTTGCAACCCTGGTAATGATGCTAAACCTTCAAACAGATGCGATCGCGCTCTTGGCAACCAGTCCCAGGTTTTCTGCTGAAATTCCGTATCCTGTACGACAGCGATCGCAGCAGCGGCGGCTAAAACATTTACTGACCAAGGGTCGCGCCACTGAGTATAGCGGCGGAGTCGATCAGGGTGAGCAACGCAATAACCTAACCGTAGTCCTGGGAGGCTGTAGAACTTGGTGAGCGATCGCAAAATTACCAAGTTTGGATAGTCCTGCACCACTGGTATCAGGCTTTGCTGTTGGTCAGGAGGCAGAAAATCCATAAAGGCTTCATCTACCACAACTAGAGCAAATTGTTCCAGATAAGGCAGAACTGTCTCCCTCTCAAACAACTGCCCCGTGGGATTGTGGGGATTATTCAGCAGTAAACCGCAATCAGAGGGGGAATGGGGGGTAGGGAATAGGGAGGACAAGGGAGAGTTTTCCTCCCTGTCTTCTTTCTTACTCACCATTTTCCACACTCCACTTTCTCTGTCGAGAAGAGGGTACTCCTTAACCTTTGCCTCAAACGCTCTAAGGGCACGTTTGTAGTCGCTAAAGGCTGGGGTAAGAAGGTAGGTTTCCTCCAGTTCTGATAATTCCCTCCCTGCCCAGGTTAAAAGCTCTGCGGAGCCATTACCAGGCAGAATCCAGTCCGGTGTCAGAGTCGGGTGCAGCAGACTCAGAGACGCTCGTAGCTGGGAGTAATTGGGATCAGGGTAGGCGATTAGGTCTTTTAGGTGAGACTCAATCGCCTTGAGGGCACTTTTAGGCGGCCCCAAGGGGTTAATACTCGCTGAAAAATCAAGAATCAAAGAAGGGGAACAGCCTGCCAGTGCCGCTGCCCAGGCTAAGTTTCCCCCGTGAGTTGGTCGTTTCAAGGATGCGTTCTTGTTAAGTCACCAACTGTTATTTCTCTGGCGCAACTTTTTCCTTGAACAATTTACCAGCAGAAAAGGCAGGAACCTTGGTTGCCGGAATTTCCATCTTGTCGCCAGTTTTCGGATTGCGACCTTCACGGGCTTTGCGCTCCCGCGACTCAAACGAGCCGAAGCCAACCAAGGTAACTTTGTCGCCGTCGGAAACGGCTTCCATAATCGCCTCTAATGCGGCAGATAACACGGCATCAGCTTGTTTTTTGGTCACAGTTGCTTTTTCCGCAACCTTATCAACTAATTCGCCTTTATTCATTAGGAATCTCCTTTTTTGTTTGGATCATGAGGTCAAGTATCATCTAAAATCTCGGTTCGAGATTAGTAGTTTTGACCCCAATAGCAGAGTCTTTCGACTCAAAATCGCTGCAACACTCGCAGGCTCGAAGTTTCACTGCATTATTCTAAGATCAGCTTGCCAGATATGGATCGTTGAAACCTTTAAGTTATGTGGATTTCAGGATTTTTAAGCAAAAATAGCGCCGCATCTTCTCCAATTACAGTCTGATGCAACGCTATTTAACGTATTTTAGACCAAAAAAGACATTTGGCAACGAATGAAGACGCGATCGCACTTTCAAGGATTTGGGCAACCAAGGGCGTAGAGTGTACAACGAGGAAAGCGCTCTAACGTAATATTTTCGTTAGAGCCTTTATATACACCTTCAACGCCACCAAGTTGCCCTATTTAGTTTAGTTACTGCCCTTGAGGAGAAAAGCCTCGATTATTTAAGACTTCACGAGTCTCTCGCCCTGGTGTGTAGTTATAACCAAACGAGGAGGCTTCCGAGTCATCAAGAATTTGAGGTGTCAGCAGCACAATCACCTCTTGTCGTTGATTTAGCCGCTCTGTGTTTCTAAACAGGGCACCCAGAATCGGAATATCTCCCAAAATAGGCACCTTGGTTATCAATGTTCGATCGGTTTCCTGTATAATGCCCGACAAAATCAAAGTTTGACCATCTCGCAGGCGAACTTGTCCAGAGGTCAGTTCGCGTACATTCAAGAGTCTGATGCGATTTGTATCATTGTCAATGCTCAGATCTTGTTGACCTCCAATGGTAGTGACTCTTGGGTTTACCACTAAACTGACGAAACCATTGTCGTCAATTTTGTTGACGTTGATCTCAAGCTCTAAACCAGCCTCACGAATCTCTGCGGTGACTGTTCTCGTCGTCACCCCTTCGGTGGTTTGCGTCTCACTCTCAATATTGCCAACTACCTCTTCAGTCAGGTTAATTGTTGCAGTTTCGCCTTCTTGTACGACGATTGTTGGGTCAGTCAGAATCTTTGCATTGTCAGCTACAATGCTAGCTTGCAAGTTAGCAAGGAACCTGTCAGTTTGACCAAAAGGACTACCACCATTTAGGTTGATATTAAGTGCGCCGTTAGTAACTCCAAAGAAACTGTCTCCAATTCCGAAGGAGAAGCTCGTGTTTACATTATCTGTAGCGTTGAGGTCAACATCAACAACCTTGACATTCACGGCTACTTGACGACGCCGCAGATCTAACTGAGTCAGCAATGCTGTGGCAATTTCTACCAGGCGCGGCTCACCAATCAAGGTGACGATATTAAGGCGATCATCAGGAGTCACCCCCAGCCCCCTGAGCAGTAAGGGCGCTCCCGGTCCTGGCAAACCCCCCTGTCCTCCTTGTTCTATCTGTGGGGTAATTTGTTCTACTGTCGTTGTCGTGTTTTCAATTCTTTGAGCAGCAGCTCCCTCACCAATTACCGTCAGTGTTGTCTGCTCTGTAATCTGTTGTTGCTCTGCTCCCTGTGAAATTAGGAAAGACGCGGCTGGCTGAGCTTGGATTTGATTGAGACGCAAGGTGCGGACGATGATATTGCGGGCTGGATCGGGTAGACGAGGTCCTACAAAAATCGTGCGTCCGGTTCGATTAGCCTGAAAACCTGAAATCCTCAGAACGTAGTTAAATGCGTCTTGAACAGGCTCGTTTTCCAAATCCAGCGAAATTGTTTGTTGTGCTCCTTGATTACCACCTTGACCACCACCTTGAGCATTTCCCTCCCCAGGAGCTTCTCCGATAAAGGCGAGGTTCAGTCCAGCCGCTCGTGCAAGTAGCGCCAAAACTTCTCGCACAGGAGCTTCTCGCAAAACTAGGCGAGGCACACGTACTCCAGTGCCTAGATCAATCGTGCTAGCAGAGCCATCAATATTACTAACTGCAATGTCACCAACTGGCGGCGCAACGGCTCGTGGCAAGAAAGGAGGGGCTGGGGCAATCGGTTGGGCTGCACCCGCAGGTTGAGCCGGAGCGCCTTGAATCGTGATTCGGGGATTAGGAACTAATACTTCCGGTTGTCTGGGAGCTGGGACGACGGCTGGGGGAGCTGGGACGATTGTCGGAGGCGCTTGGTTCTGAGCTACAGTCGTTGTGGCTGAGCCTGCTCTTTGGCTCGGTTGCCCTTGGGGAACTGCTGCCTGAGCTACTGGCATGGCGTTTAAGTTGGGCAGCACCTGTGTACTTTGCGCTTGGCTCTGGGTTGTAGGTGCTGCTGTTGGTGTAGGAGTTTGAGCCGATGGCGTGGTAGCTGGTGTTGGGAGTATGGGTGTTGCGGCTTGCGCTCCAGGTATGGGGCTTGCTGTTTGATTTCCAACAGCTGTGCTAAAGCTTAAGCTAATCTCTTGATTGTCCTGCTGAAGAATCTGTCCGGCGGGAGGGCGGTTCTCTCCACTAACAGTAACTCTCACACTATTGCCGTCTAGCTGGCTGACTAAAACAGACGTGATACCGGGCATCGGGTTTTCCTGACGGAATGTTTTGCCCTCACTCAAGTTCAGTTGGGTATTAACAATATCTGTTACCGCATCATTTCCCTGACTGCTCGTGAAAACGGCTGGACGTTCATCCCCAGATTCGGTCTTCAGGATGAGTTTCAGTTCATTCTCACTCTTGTCGAGCTGCACGCCCGTTACTTGGGTCGTTGCTGCCCAAACGGGCTGTGATGCTAGTAACACCACAGCCCCTCCAATCACGATTCCACCTAATGCTTTAGCCTGTCTCACGTTCACTCCTCACCTAATTTAAGACCAATTGGAGCGATTAGCTTGGCTTTCAATTAGCTTTTAGAAGTCAGGAGTCACACACATAAAGAATTCTCAAAGCTAACAGCTTACCAGCGCGATCGCAATGCTTTTTACTTTTTAGCTGGCTGGGCAGCCGTTGGCTGAGCAGCAGCTGACTGAGTTTCATCCTCAGTGACTGGCGATAGTGCGTCCAGTGTAAACGTTGCTTCAATCGTTGGTCTAGCCCCAGGCACCGCTCTACCCTGATTCAACAGCAGGGGTTGAGGTTCACTCACCTCAGCTTTGAAGTCCCTAACAATTAATAGTGCCTGTAACCGCTCAAAACTTCGCATGATTGACTGGACTTGATCGAAGGTGCCCTGAAGCTGTACATCTATCGTTTTACGTTTCAGCTTTCCGTTTACCGCTGCCCCATAAGATCCATCATTGACCACTGCCTCTGCCTCTTGAGCCGGTGCATAATTAGTCAAGCTGCCCCTTCTATCTTTGACAAAGCTGTTGAGGTCTAACAACAATGTATCTAGGGTTTTCTCATTAGCAAATAAACTCAGCACCTGCTGATTTTCTTGCTTTGCCTGCTCCAGTTTTGCTGTTGTCTCCCTAATCTGTTGCTGGATTTTTTGTTTTTGTTGAATTTGCTGCTCCTTGTTTTCAACAGAGGCTTCTAACTCTTGATATCGCTGCCAAGAGGGTTGTACAGCATTAACCAGGAGATAGGTTGCTCCCAAAAGACCAAGAACCCCAATAACTATACCGCCAACTCTTGGCGTAAACGTAATTCCGAAAGCCTTGGGATAGTCAGGAGTTTCCTCCTGACCATCCGCTAGAATAAATTCTTCATCAGCGTATGTCATGGCTGAGTTGCTCCTTTCTGCTGCTGAATCTCTTGAAGAGTTCTAATTCGCGTTACTAGTCCCACTGCACCCTTACGATCTAACTCTCGAAGTAACTCCGAAGCTGGCGTATCACTGATGCTTGTGGAAATTGTGTATTCCACTACTTTAGGTAGCGTATACGTTACTCTTTGACCCTGAGTTTGGGTTTTGGGTACTTCTAACTTCGTGCGATTCTCAACTAACTGTGCTTTGACTAACTGGGTTTCATCTCCTTTAAAGAAAGGCGATCGCTTTAGTGTCACCAGAAAGTAACCCACATCATCAAAAGAGCGCGCCGTACCTTGAATCTCCAGCTTCATTGTCGGACGTGGGGTGCTAGCCGCTTGAGCCTGAGCTTGAGCGGCTTGAGCATTCTTTGCTTTGGCGTTATTTGCCTGAGATTGCGGGGGAGGAGAAGCCGCTGCAGGTTGGTTTTTTGGAACTTCTTCTGTTTGCGTAACCGTGCCAATTTGTATTCCCGGTGGAACGCGCTCCCGAATGTCCTGCAACATCGCTGACCACGGCTTAATTTGATTAAAGACAGTTGCCAGTGCTTGGGTTTCAGCGTTCACCTGCTCAATTTGTTCGTTGAGCCTAGCAATCTTTTGCTCTTCGATTTGCAAACGCTGTAGCTGCGCGTTCAATTCCGTTTCTTGCTGTTCTTTCTGAGCAATTTGCTGCTGGAGGACAAACCATAGACCACCCACTAAGGCTGGAAGCAAGAGACCCACCCCTATTCCGATATAGAGAGGTGTCATTGCTGCTGCTGACCTTTGCCTTTTTTTTGGACTGCTTCCTTGGTCGGGTGGTCGATAATCGGGTCGATCGCTTAAAAAATTAACATCTAGACTATACATAGCTTCAAACCTCCCGCAATCCTAATCCCAATACAGTTCCTAACCCCGGTCGCTGCACAGAGGGAATTTCCTGATCCACCTCTAGCGAAAGCGCTGCAACCGGGTCTACCTGAGTCGTTGGCAAGCTCAACCGTTGTGTGAAAAATTCATCAAGTTGTCCAATTCCACCTCCTGGGCCCGCGAGTAGTAGTTGTGCAACCTCTAAATTGTCGCTTTGATTTAGATAAAAATCGATGGAGCGGCGGAGTTCGTCGGCTAGCTCTCCTAAAACTCTTAGCAACGCTGCCATCCCTGGATTGATTCCTGTGGCACCAGTGCGTACTCCGTCAACGGGTGTATTAGGAATTGTCATTCCTTGTAGCAGTTCTGTGTTTCTCGACGTTGGTAAGTTCATGGCTCGCGACAGAGCGCTCTGAAGTTGGTAAGTTCCGATCGGAACAGTACGGGAGAATTGAGGAACACCATCAACGATGATGGCAATTTCGGTGCTGTCAAATTCGATATCTACGAGTACAGCCGCTTCTTGGGGGGCAAACTGCCGCAGTTGCTCTCTAATCGTCCGAATTAGGGCAAAGCTATTGATCTCCAACACATCCACCTTTAACCCAGCTTGCCCAAATGTATCGAGATACATATCAGTGATTTCGCGGCGAGTCGCGACCAGCAGAACCTGCACCTTTTCGATACCATCTTCATCAGTGAAGAATCCGAGCTTTTGGTAATCTAAATCTACCTCTTCGCGGGGATAGGGTAGATATAGACCGGCTTCATGGTTAAGCACCATATCTCGTAGCTCTTGATCGTCCAGTTCGGCGGGAATCGGTATAATCCGGATGATCGCTTCCCGCATTGGGACGGCAGTAGCAACGTGATCGACTTTTAGTTTACTCTCCGCCAGTGCCGCTTTAACTAAGTCTGCTAAAGCGGGAGGGTCAGCAATCTGACCTCCTTGAAATATCCCTTCTGGTACTTCATGAGAGTAAAGTGTGCTGACTTTGAAGCCTTGACCTTGCTTACGCAGTTGAGCAATATTAATTCGTTCCGGAGCCAATTCGATGCCGACGCCTTTCTTGCCCTTTGAAAACAGCCCTTGAAAACGGTTAAACATAACTCTTGGTTTGGCGGGAGCGAGAATTAAGATAAGTAACGCTGATCTCTTGGAGATATTTAATCTAACAAGATTAATATTGATGCATGGTACCCAATTTAGCTTAGAATAACCACACTTTGAGGGATATTTTCTCTTCAGAATTAGTTCACCTAATAAATGGAGAAGATAATTGCTGATTTTAAAGGAACGTCATTCCAGGTGACTTTGCTCCTCACTGCTCTAGCTTAAGCTAACGTTGATGCTCTAGAGAGCTTAATGGGCAACAAGAGTGTAGGCTCGAAAAAGACTGATAGTTGTAAAAAGATTTAGTAATTGCGATCGCTTACGAAAGTGCTTCACCGCAAATTCTTCAGCTATGCGTAGCTTACCTTTCCAGCCTGACGCTACTGGTAAGAGGATTTTCTACTCATAAGCAGATAGATCGTAGTGAACTTGTTACAGAAGCGCTAAGCAGGTTTCTATTCCCGTTATTGAGTAGTAAAACAATAAGTTCATAAGTTTAACAGAAGGCTGTGCGGTTGTAGCGCCCTGCTTCCTGCTTAGCTATATTCCACCTGGTGACGCAGCAATAGTTCAGTTTTGCACTCACACTATATTCCTAAAAGAGGATAAGGCGATCGCACCTCACTCGCCATCTCCTTAGAGTAGGATGATTTACTGCTGGCGCTATGCATTGGAAGAAGAAAGTTCACATGAGCAGAATCAGAACCTGGAGACGTTTAGGCATTTTTGCGTTGTTGGGGTTGCTCTTAAGCTGGTTGATTAGCTGTCGCCCAACTCCTTCACCATCAGCTAGTCCAGAAATTGAGTTTTGGACAATGCAGCTACAGCCACAGTTCACAGACTACTTCAACAAGCTGATTGCCGACTTTGAAACAGAAAATCCCTCAGTCAAAGTACGCTGGGTGGATGTTCCTTGGTCAGCGATGGAAAGCAAAATCCTCACAGCCGTTTCAGCAAAAACTGCACCGGATGTCGTTAACCTCAATCCTGGCTTTGCCTCACAGCTTGCTTCTCGTAAGGCATGGATGGACTTGGATAGCAAAGTTTCTGAACCAGTACGGCAGCAATATCTCCCAAATATCTGGAAAGCTAGCACGATTGACGAAAAAAGCTTTGGCATTCCCTGGTACTTAACAACGCGAGTCACCATTTACAACCAAGACTTGTTAAAACAAGCGGGTATCAGCAAGCCACCAACGACCTACGAGGAACTCGCCCAAGTTGCCCAACAGGTGAAAGACAAGACAGGTAAATATGCGTTTTTTGTCACCTTTGTGCCAGCGGATTCGGGTGAAGTATTGGAGTCATTTGTGCAAATGGGCGTACAGTTAGTGGATAACCAAGGTCAAGCCGCATTTAACACTCCCGAAGGAATTACTGCGTTTAGGTATTGGGTAGACCTCTATAAAAAAGGCTTGCTGCCTAAAGAAGTGCTTACCCAAGGACATCGTAACGCGATAGAACTTTACCAAGCAGGCGAGACAGCTATGCTAGCTTCTGGTCCTGAGTTTCTGAAGACGATTGAAACAAATGCTCCCGCCGTTGCAAAAGTCTCAGCATCTGCCCCACAAATTACGGGTAAGACAGGGAAGAAAAATGTTGCGGTGATGAATTTGGTGGTTCCCCGCGACACGTCCAAGCCAGATGAGGCAATAAAATTTGCCTTATTTGTAACCAACACAGAGAATCAGTTAGCCTTTGCAAAAGCAGCAAATGTTTTGCCGTCTACAGTTGAAGCGGTTGAAGCGTACCAAACTCAGTTAGCGAGTAATACTACTACTTCGGCAGTGGAGCAAGCGCGTAATATCAGTGCCAGTCAGCTAAAAGATGCCGAGGTGTTAGTGCCAGCGATGAAAGACCTCAACAAGCTGCAAAAGGCGATTTACGAAAACTTACAGGCAGCAATGTTGGATGAAAAGACAGTAGAACAGGCGGTTTCTGATGCTGCTGAAGAGTGGAATAGTAGCCGTTCTTAATACCCTTTCGCGCTTCTATATGCGATGAAGAAATGCTTTTGGGGAATAGGGAAATGAGGGAGAGCGTTCATTTCCCAACACCCTATTCTCAGTTTCTGAATCTCATTCCTCAAACCAATACTCGTTCATATCACAAATAGGCTGATATCCGATCGCCTGATAAATATGATTAGAAGTAGGATTGGCTAGGTCTGTAAATAAAAAGCAGTACTTACGTCCTTGATCAAGTAGAGTTTGACTCAAAGCCGCCACACAGGAACTGGCATAACCTTGGCGACGGTACTTGGGTGGAGTATACACAAAATTGACTCGAATCCCATTGGGAGTTGCCCCGCGATAGCCTGCGGTGGCAACCGGAACCTGATCTTGCCAAAGATAAAGAAAACCCTTACGAAGATAACGCTCAATCATTTGTTCAGCCTCATCATACTCAGTTGCCTCGTCCAAGGCTTCTTGAGAAAAGGCTTGAACCCACTCAATCAAAACATTACGTTCTGCTTGGGTAGCTTGTCGAAAATAGCCGTTAGCTTTGGCAATAGGCTGGATGGTTTCAAGCTGATAAACGCTAAGTTGAAAGCTTTACAAGGGCATCTTTCACAGTTGATGGTAGCTGCCGCAAAATTTTACCCTTCTCACGGTCAACAGCAACTAACGTCACCAAACCTGTCAAATACAATTCTTCTCCATCCAAGGATTGAATGCGGTAATCCCAATTAATTCGGACACCTTCCATCTCTGCCATGCGTGTCTTAACAATAGCTGACATACCCATCCGAATCGGGCGGTGGTAGCGTAGCGAAAGCTCAACAACAGGTAAATCGCATCCTAAGGCTACCAAGTCAGCAAAATCAATGCCGATTGAGCGTAAGCATTCAACCCGCGCCTCTTCCATCCAAGCAAGATAAGTGCCATGCCAAACAACTCCGGAATAATCAGTGTGGTTAGGATGTGCCCGTACAGGATAGGTAAACCAGTTCTCGGTCGTGGCTGTCAGAGAATAGCTTTGGATCTCACTGCTAGGTGGCAGTTGGGCTGATGTTTGTGGTTCTTCCGACACGTTGCTAATTCTCCTAGAGAAGTTACACGCTTGAGTAAAAAATCAGTCACTGTTTCTTTCTAAATAACATAGTTGTGGTGTTGATGACTTGGTGAATAGTAGTGGCTATTCAGCGAGACTACCAGAGGTATGCTGGATAGGCTAAGCCCTTGGCATGGCTTTGTTTATCGTACTTTTAACTTCTACCAAGTTTTGTTGCATATCCTCTGTAAGACTGAGAGATATAGCTGACAAAGACAAGCAAGTTGCTGACTCGTGTGCCATGAGAATTTCTCTAGTGAAGTAAAAACCTTTAAAAATCATAAAGACGATAAGAGGAAGACTTGACTTATGTCTCGGATTAAGCGGCGTCAGTTTTTACAATTTGCTGGCTCTACACTAGCAACCTTAGGTTTGAGCCAGTTAGATATTCAGAGGGCAGGCGATCGCTACGGTCGTGTTCTCGCTCAAGGTACTCCACGCAAGTTGGCTTTATTAGTCGGTATTAATAAATATCTATTCGACCCCTTACAAGGATGTGTTACTGATACTTACTTACAGCAGCAGTTGCTGATTCATCGATTTGGTTTCAATCCCAAGGATATTGTCATCCTTACTGATGAGCAAGCAACTCGCCAAAACATTTTGAATGGATTTGAGGAGCATTTAATTAAGCAGGCTAAACCAGGTGATGTTGTGGTCTACCACTTCTCTGGACATGGTTCCCAAGTACGCGATCCGGATTACCCAGACTGCGACTTTCCAGATTGCCTCAATAGTACATTTGTGCCTATAGATAGTTCTTTACCCGCCGGATTTCCTAGTCCAGAAGGTGCTGTGCAAGACATCATGGGACGCACCTTGTTTCTGTTGATGAGTGCGATTCAAACTGAAAATTTTACGGCTGTCTTAGATAGTTGTTACTCTGGTGGCGGGACAAGAGGGAATGTAAAAGTGCGATCGCGTCTTGGCGGTTCTAAACTCCAGCCAATAGAAGACGAGCAAGCTTACCAACAACAATGGCTCTCAAGGCTTAATATTTCACCAACTGAATTCAAACAACGACGTAAACAGGGTGTAGCTAAAGGCGTTGTGATTGCCTCCGCTAGACGTGACCAAGAGGCAATTGACTCCCCATTCAATGGCTTTTATGCGGGAGCATTTACCTATTTGATGACTCAATATTTATGGCAACAAACAGGTCGTGAATCCTTCTCCCGTGTCATACCGAATGTTGCCCGTAGCACTACACGGATGACTTCCAACCAACAGGAACCACTGATAGAGTACAAACCAGGCAGCGATTATCTCACAAGCCCGGTTTACTTCCTCAATGAACGAACTCCCCCAGCAGAAGCCGTAATTACCAAAGTTGAGGGCAATCAAGCCGAGTTGTGGTTAGGTGGTCTTGACCCCGACAGCCTAACTGCCTTTGATAGAGGTGCAATTCTTTCCGTTGTAGACTTGCAAGGACGTGAAAAGGGACGAGTACAGTTGGAAGCTCGTACAGGCTTAGTCGGGCAAGCCCAGCTACTAGATGCGGCACAACCCGGAGCCTTCTTACAAGAACGTGCCCGCAGCATTCCCAACAACCTAACGTTGAAAATTGGTCTTGACCCCTCTCTTGGAAACGATGCTAATCAAGCTAAACAAGCTCTTACCAGTATTCCACGTATCGAAGCCCTACCGTTACAACAACAAGAGGTGCAATACATTTTGGGTCGGATGACTAACGCCTATCGGCAGCAAGTACAAACTCCAGTTGGGTCAAGCCTCCCAGAAGTTGGTAGTCTAGGTCTTTTCTCGCCTGTACTAGAGCTAATTCCTGACTCTTTCGGTGTAACAGGTGAAACAATTACAAGCGCTGTCACTCGTCTACGTGCTAAATTCCAATTGCTCCTTGCTGCCCGGATTGTCAAGACAGCTCTGAACACGAACTCCTCCCGATTAAATGTTGTTGCCTCAATGCAGCCAGAGGGAACTGAGGCAAGATTTGCTACTACCTTCCCGATTCGTGGTGTTGGTCAAGGTAGTCCAGGCACTCAGACTACGCCAGCGATTCCTCCAAATTCTGACAAACTCCCCTTAGGAACACCTGTACAGATACAAGTGACCAACAACGAAACCAGTGGGCTTTATCTAAGCGTGCTAGTGATTGACCCCACGGGAGAAATTTCTGTAATTTTTCCCAATCAATGGATTGCCTCTGAAGAGGTAACGCTGGTATCTGCTGGTCAGACACTCAAAATACCTGACCCTAGTAAAGACAGCTTCCGTCTCGTTACTCAAGAACCGAAAGGTGTTGCTGAGGTGCTAATTCTCGCCAGTCGAACCCCTTTGCGCCAAGCCCTTCAAGCCTTACGAGAACTTGCCGCACGCGATAACACACGCAACGGAATAGTAGGCTTACGAGGCTCAGATCAGCAAAATGAGCCAGCTAAGGTCATGGACTACTTGCTTGATGATGTTAATAATGGCACTCGTGGCAATGCAACTGACACTACCCGTAGCAGTAGCATGGCTCGAAGTATTGATACAAGCCAGTTAGCGGCTCTCTCAATTACCTTCGAGGTGATTTAGGGTTTCTATCCCTTAAAACTACGCAGACTACAGTTTGCTTTCACCGTAGTAACTTGAACTTAGCTATCTTCTTCTGACTCTCAGCCAAGAACTGAGAGTCAAATTGCTCTGGATGTGAGACAATGCTATTCGTGCCTTTAGCCAACTTTCTTAAGATTCCTGAAACGTGACATATTAATAGGGCAGACCTCTAGTTCTTCTAAAAATTTCTTAATTGCTACTCCCTTTGTCACAGCAGTTTTTGCAAAGCTACGGCTAAAGGCTGAAATCTATCTGTTATACTAGCTTGCCTACTGGAGACCGTGGTAACTTAGTAGATAGTGTAAATATTCTGTAATAATCAGAACAAAAGGAAAACTATTAGCCCTAATCTGAATCGGTTGTTAATCCGAGGTAAAAATACGGATCGCGATCGCAATAGATTGGATGGTATATCAGGAGTTTGATTTTACTGCATCAGTTTGTGCTGTTGAGCTTGGTAAGGATAGTCAGAAGATTGTCTGGACGTGAGAGCCGTTCGTCAATTCAATTCATTCTTAGCCAACATAATACTGGTGTGGACAATTTTTTGTTGGAATCCAAGTCTGGAGGTATCTCTCATGACCGTTCGTCTTTACGTGGGTAACTTGCCAAAAGAAGATGTAAACCGTGATGAACTGCACTCTGTATTTGCAGATGCTGGTGAGTCTGTTTCTACAAAGGTGATTAAAGACCGCAAAACTGGCAAATGTCGGGGCTTTGCTTTTGTCACCGTACCAACAGATGAGCTTGCTGATGAAATCATTGAAAAGTTCAACGGTCATATGTTCAATGACAGTGCTTTGAAAATTGAGAAAGCTCTGCCACGGTCGAAAAGCCAAGAAGAAGAAGAGGCGCGTCCAGCTAGTAGTACGCCTAGCAGTGCCCCCGTGCGTCGTGGAGGCGGTAAAAAGGCTAAGCGCAACACGTCTTCAAGCACACCTGCATCATCATCTTCTTCTGACTCAGGCTCAATCCAACCAGACCCACGTTGGGCTGCTGATTTGGCAAAGCTGAAAGACCTTTTATCAACTCAGGCTACTAATTCTTAGGCTCTGCTTAATTTCTAGGAGAGCTGAGAAAATCTTGGCAAGCATTAAAGCCGACTTGTCAAGTTTTACTGGATCAAGAAACGTAAGTAAGATGACGGGTGCTGTAGCTCTTAGTCTGTTATAAGGCTTGGGGATATAGCACCCGTATCATTTTCACGGTAGCCCTATTCCGTTTAGAGCCAACTGCCCACGAGAACAAAAGGTGCCCAGTAGCGGGGATGTTGGGAGCGAGGTTCTTGCAACAGCGATAGCTGAGCTAGACGCAAAGCTTCAGCTCGACTTACTTTAGTACGAGTTAACTCTCGGTAGAATGCACTCATCAGCACGGCAGTACTCTCATCGTTAACTGACCATAGTGTAGCCAGAGTACTGCGTGCCCCAGCTCGTACCGCTACTCCCGCCAATCCTAAAGCGGCTCGTTTGTCCCCAGCCGCCGTTTGGCAAGCACTGAGGACGAGTAATTCGAGCGCATTTGGCTGATTTTCGTCTCGGTTACGAAGGACGTTCTCCAACTCGTTGACATTGAGGCGACCATCCCAAGTAAGAATAAACGTTTCTTCAGCTTCAGAGCTGAACTGCCCGTGTGTTGCTAGATGTATCACGGGAAAAGGTAATGATTTGATTTCGTTTTGGATGGTTTCGCTAGTAAACTCTTGATTGAGTAAGACTGTAGTAGGTACTTCGGATTGAATCTCTTCTACTTCTAACGCCACATTGCTAAGAGCCGAGAAGCCCCCACGGGATTCGGTAAGTCCAGCCGTCAAAGCCTTTAACTCTCCCTGTACAAGCGATTTTGGAGCCAGCAATTGTAGTCCTGGAGTCAAGGCGACAGCGTACTTTTGTACAAGATACTGTTGACCGTCATAAAGAGCTGCCATCGGAATATTCCGTAGAGAACCATCTAAGACAAATACCAAGGTTTTAATTTGGCTTTGTATGAAGGCATCCTCAGCAGGTTTGAGTAGCCAATCATAAACTCGCTTCGATAATGACTGCGTTCGTTTTAGGGAGAAAGGCTTTACCAGTTCCTGCCGCAGTTCTTCTAAGGTTTCTTCCACGTCACCCTGAGCAATAGAAGTAGCGTAGTGACGTAGAGGCACATTGGGCAACTTGAGGATGACTTCTAAGCGATCGGGCAAGATAATTGGGTAGACAACGGCGGCTGTTGGATCATCTTGATCAATCACTTGGTCAACTTGTACAGCCTGTCCCTGCAAGCAAGCGGTTCGGAAAAAGTTGTCGAGTTCAGCGAGTTGGAGTGATTCAATGACGTTACGAGCTTGGACTAGGTTTTGTTGACTCGGCTCACTTTGGGTATTGGTGGATTGTAGGAGTAAATCGACTAACTGCCGATAGATAGGCTCTACTTCCTCCCGAAAGGAAAACTGAATGTCGGGATTAATGGTTACTAAATCACTGCGGAGAGATTGTAAAGTGTTGACGGCTTCAGTGTAAGCTGCGATCGCTTCTTGCTTTTTTCCAGTTGCTTTGAGAAGCCGCCCCAACTGCCACTGCCAACGATAAGCAATGTCTGAAGCATTAATACCTTGGGCAATCAGTAGCGCTTGCTCGGTAAGATCTTGAGCGTTGCCTAGTTGCTGAGTCTGTTCATAGAGTCCACCGAGATGCCCAAGGGCATAAGCTTCTGCACGACTATCTTTTAAGCTTTTTGCTTGTTGAACTGCTTTTGCCAAGACTTGACTAATGTCTGTCCAGGAGGGAGTGGTGTCTGTATTACTTCTCTTAAATCGTGTGAGACTCTGAGCAAAGTTAATCTGGGCATAAACAGAGGCACGGCTGACAGGCAAGCTAGCGATTTGACCCTGAATTTTTGAACCCAATGCTAATGCCTCACTGAGTTGCTGCGTTTCGAGTAACAAGCTCAGTTGATTCAGTTGGGCTTGTGTGCGTGTCATCGGTGAAGTGGATGTAGCTTCTGCCTGCTGATAAAACCCCAAAGCGGCTTCGGTTTCTTTCTGGGCGCGGGTTGTATTTCCTAAACTAAGTAGAGTGGAACTGATATCTGAGGGAGATTGTAGTTGCTCAGCTACCGCCAAACTTTGCTCTAAACTCTGCCGAGATTTCTTCAAGTTACCGATAACTCGAAGGGTATTACCCAGGCTACGCAAACCCATCGACTGAATTGGGTTGGGTTGATTTTGTAGCGCTGCTTCCACCTGAGTTAAGGTCTTCTCAGCTTGACGATAAAGCCCTAAAGCTTGCATGGCTTGAGCTTGGTTAATTAGGCTGCCAATAATTCCTATCTGGTCATCAGCTTGAATATAAGCCGTCGTTGCTTGCTGCCAGGTTGCGATCGCTTTTTGCGCTTGTCCTTGTGCTAGTTCCAACTGCCCGCGTGTATTGAGGGCTTGGGCGAGAATGAGTTGAGTATTCGTTGGGGTATCTTTTTTTGAGGACTGTAGTCTAGTGTCTTGGAGGAGTTGCAAGCTGGAACTAATAGCAACACCTGCCTCATCCCACTGCCCTAGCTGCTGGTAAGCCAAGGACAAAAAGCTCAATGCTGTAGCTTGATTCAGTTTATTTCCTTCAGCTTGAAATGCCTGTGCTGCCTCCTGCCAAACTTTGGCGGCTTCACTGAATTGTCCTGCTTCATAAAATTCCCTTCCCTGTTGCACCTGATCTGTTACGGATTGGGCAGTAGATGTGGGAGCTGAGGTAGCAAGAGATACTAGTTGCGTTGTAGAAACGCAATTACTTGCACTCATACAATCTATGTTTATCACCTGCCCCAAGACAATGCATAAAATGGTGCTGAATGCAAGAAAAACGTATTTTAGAAAGGGTTGTACTGCACGGACATACACAGACCATTTTCTTGCCATGTTCTTTTCCTCATTCTCCTTTCTCTAGTCATCTCAAGCCCGGTTGACTACTTGATTTAATTTAAAAATTGGGTAATTAGTTAGAAGTTAGTTGCCACAGACAGCAAACAACCGACAATGAACAATAACTTAATATACGTTAGTGGAGCAGCTTCACATGAAGAAGTAAATTCGCTCAACTAAAATCACAATTTTTTGCACTCGATTGGTGTCTGCCAAGCCCTGTGCGGTAGTACATGGGCAGCTTGCGCGGTGAGAACCACCTTACCCCTATCATTAATTACCCATCCTTGGGCTTCTACTGGCGGCTTAGTATCAGTTGGCTGAGTAATTAAAGGTTCCGCTGAACGATTTCCGGTAGTAGTAGTTGCCGGACGTAAATCTGTCCAAACGGTATCACTGCTGAGGGTTTCACCGGGAGTAGGCGGTAAGCCACCACGCCCAGTCACGATAAACTCACTTCTTGCTATCTGAGGCGTTCCACAACCAGAGGCAATTAATCCAGAGGCATCAACGACATCAGTAGGTAAGCCAACTAATCCGCGACTGGGGTCAACATCCGGCGTTGTGATTTCTACCACACCGTCTAGTCCAAACTCTGAACTGGCAGTGATGTCGCTTTCGGTAGTTAAGTCTTCTCGAAACTGGGTACCAAAGATGGCTTGGACTTGGATTTGGATGTTACCACCATTGCCTGTAAAGGCGTTAGCACTGATGTCGCTATTTTCCTCTGGGACAGCGATAATAAAGCCATCTGGAGTATCAATTGTAATGTTGCCACCATTCCCACCAGCACCAACGACACCTGCGGAGGTAGATATTCCACTTTGTTGGCGTAGTAGCAACAAATCCTCAACAGCTAGCGCAATATTGCCACCATCACCAGATGCGGTTTCTGCTGTGAGTTCGCCTTGGTTATCTAAAGTGATACTTCGCGTGGTAATTTGAAGATTACCTGCACCTTGAGCATCATTACTGGAGTTGAGGCTGCTGACAGCGGCTAGCGCCCTATCCCGAACAATTAACTCTCCTGTTTCAATCGTCAAATCTCCACCTTGCCCTGTGGCTTCAGGAATACCACCAACTCCAGGAATTCCGCCAGACAGAGCAAGCAAGCTTGTGGGAAACCGATTATCAGCAAAGGTTCCAACGAGTTCCACGGATTCTGAAGCCTGAACAATTAAATCTCCCGCATCCCCTGCACCAAACGTCGTAGTTTGTAGAACGGCTCCATCTCGAAGGGTCAATCGCTCAGTTTCAACCCTTAAAGTTCCTCCATCTGCTGTAGAGCCTATACCTGTGCCAGCAAATAAACCACTACCAAATGACAAGCCTGTGTCATTAGTAAGGAATTGACCATCTGCTGAGAGTGCTACTCCAACCAGTTCTACATCAAAAGCCTGAACTGTCAAGTTACCTGCACTAGCTTGGCTAAATTCGCTAAAGGTCGTAACTGAAACTTGTGCCCCACCTTGAATACTTAAGCGCTCAGTATCGATGGTTAGATTACCGCCAGTCCCTGTAGCCCCTTGTTCAGAATTAGCAAGCAAACCACTAGAAATTATCTTATCGTCTGCTGAAGTGCCGTAACCGAGTAGTGTTACTTGGGTCGCTTGCACCGTTAAATCCCCAGCATCTCCTTGACCAAACGTAGACGTTGATACTTGCGCTCCATCTGAGACAAGCAACTCGCCCGTATCAATCGTCAAACTTCCGCCATCTCCGGTAGCTCCCCGTTGAACTGTAGCCTGTAATAAACTACTGTTTTGGCGATCGCTTGATCTGCCACTTACCTCTACGAAGTCTCTTGCCCGTACAATTAGACTGCCACCCTCTCCTTGACCAAAAGTAGAAGTTGAGACTCGCCCTCCATCCTGGATAATTAATTCTCTCGTTTCAATCGTTAAACTTCCCCCAAATCCTGTAGCATCCTCCTCTTCAACCCCAGCAAACAACCCACTGGGAAGCCCATTCATCGCGCTACCAATGACTTCTACGGACTCTGAGGCTTTGACTGTTAGAGCACCTGCCGACCCGGCACCTAATGTACTAACGAGTATCTGTGCCCCATCCTGAACTATTAAGCGCCCCGTTTCCACAGCTATATTGCTTCCAGCACCCGTGGCTTCAAAATCACTAAAAGAAAATAAGCCACTCGCAAAATTGCCATCTGCTGTAGTTCCACTGAGTTCTACCGACTCCGAGGCATTGATGCTTAAGGTGCCTCCTGGTATTGAGCCTAGGGTATAAGCCTGAATTGCTGAACCGTCAGTGAATGTCACCCGCCTTCCTGAAAGCTGAACATTTCCACCACCCTCGCCAGTGACATCCACGAAAGCTTCATTGCTAAGTGATATATCAGCTCTGGCGACATCATCAGGAAAACTCAAACGTAGACTATCACCATCAACGTTTAGCCCTACTATTCCCGCTCCTGCCACTCCTCCTAATTCGACTCGACCACCTGGAGTTCGTAAATATCCACTATTCAAACTTACATTGCCGCCTACTAACGCTAATGTTTTATCAAGCCGCGCCCGTAGACCAACAGGTATCCCTAGGCGGTTGCGTGCCTGAGATTGATTAAGGATGTTTCCTTGTGTCCCTCCAAATTGCAAACCAATCGGAACACTTACGGTAAGTAAAGGTGTAGTTTGAGGAGCAGTAGCACTAAACTGGCTACCATCAGCAAAGTTTAGGCTACTGGCTGTACTTGCTAGGAAAGAGCCGCCAATGTTCAACGAAGCATTAGAACTAAAAATAATACCGTTGGGATTGATCAGAAAGAAGTTGGCAGGACTGACAGTACCATTAGCTTGAAGAACTTCAATTAATCCATCAATAGTTGAAACGGATAACCCAGTTACGCGAGAAATGATGTTTTCAACAGCTTGGTCAATTTCTTGAAAAGAGGCAACTTCTCCAGTGGGAACCGAAAATTCTCCAAAGCTGTGGAACAAGTTAGAGCCAGCTTGAGTACCCCCCGTGATAATGCTGGTGTTGCCGTTTGGCGTAACGATGGAAAGATTTTGTAGGGTTATATCCTCAACGATTTGTGCTGGCGTGGGATTAGTTGTTGCCAACCAGAAGAGAGAAAAACTAGCAGCAAACCAAAGTGACTGACAATGCGGTTTCATATGCCAACCCCGAAACTGAATGAGAACAGTTATCTGCCTACCACCATTGGTGACAAGTTAAGGCTTTCTGGCAGTTGTCAAGAGGATCTGAGAAAAGGCTTGAAAAAAAATTGGTCAGAACCTCGCTGTTGTTCAGGAAAAGGAGCAACAATTAACTTAATGTTGGG
>JAHHIF010000072.1 GCA_019358875.1 Symplocastrum torsivum CPER-KK1 | reverse complement strand
CAACAACTGCTGGTGTTCTTCCTTCGTGAGATTAACAAGGTATTTTTCTGCCATTGATGCTCCTGGTTTTTCCACCAGTTTCTCAGGCAGGTATTTACCTGTCAAAATTTCTGTGGTGGACTACTAGGGTATGTCTAGTTGTTGGTTGTTGGTTGCAGCAGTAGTAGACAAAAAACGAGGTTACTCATTAGAGTCTCTAGAAAGGGGAGTAATAGAGCGTGTCTTGGTTTGGGGAGTCCGCGTTTTGATGGGAATCCTGATGTGGCTTTTCCTGTGCTGTGTGTGAAGTCTCCTTGGCTACAGCGTTGTCGAAAGCGTAACCGACTTGACGAATCCCTCCGCCAAATACAAGCATCAAAAACAGCAGTCCTGCAAAGGGCAGAGTCTTTTCAGTGGTTTTGTTGTTGTTAGCGATTTTGTTCATTGATGCAGCCAGAGCCTCACTTTATTACACGCTTTCTCTAGATTCAAGATTCTACGAGTAAAGGGAGGCATCAGTATAATTCTGATAAGAATTTGTTAAAGATTTCTGAAGAGAATAATTCTGCAATGGCGCAAGTAACCTATTTTGTAAGGGTTCTCGCTTGTTTAACCATTGCAATCAGCGTGTGATGAGCATCTTCAGAATCTTGGAGAGCATGATCAAATTCAATGCGTAGAGGCACCGACTCTCCCTTGACTTGCGTCATCAGGTTCATGCCAAGGGCATCAATGGAGAGCATTTGTGCGGCTTCTGTATCGGGAGAATTGCCAAAGGTTTGGGCATAGAGGGCGATAGCAGCGGCATGGTCTTCGTTCATGTGCTTACAAATGCGATCGCTTATTTCAGTCGAGAACTGTTCAGACATAGTTTGTACTCCGAAATGTACTACAGATTCAACTATCATTATTTAGTGAGTTCTGTTGCCCTTGTGAATTAGCACTTGAACTGCTTCACAAACTCAGCAACGACAGACACAAATTCAGTGGTTGACTCATACGGCAAAACATTACGACCAGGAATTTGACAACCCTGACCTTGGGGCAGATGCTTGAGGTACTGTGCCAATCGTTGCTCTGGTGTCTCCGCTTGACCACTACGGCTGATGCTGGTTGCTTCCTCTCCTACTACAACTAAAGTCGGTTGAGAAATCGATGCGATCGCTTTTTCATAGTTCTGTCGCCAGAATCCAGCGAGAAAGGAAAAAACTGCATAATGACTCGCGGGATTAGCCGCACCAGCTAAGAGAGTATCCAACCATTGAACATCAACATCTGAGCGGTCAGCAAATAGTTGACGCTCTGAAAATGATCGCAAAAATTGACGGCGACGAGCATAACGGTAGAACGCATTGCCCACAGGAGAGTCTAATACATTCCACGTGACTCTTTGTTGCCAACTTGGACTCTCTTCGGTCATCACTGCCCAAGCAGGTGGACCAGCCAGTACTAAACCTTTAATATAATTTGGCTCAGTTTGTTGTTGTACGAGAGCAAGCGCCACAACAACCTCCGCACCCTGTGCCAGCACAACTACAGGCTTTTTGACGACTGTCTGCAAAAAGTATTGCAACTGTTTAGCCCAATCGGCAGGCGTATAAGCAATGCGTGGCATATCACTCTCACCACATCCAAGCAAATCTGGGTTGTAAACCGGATTGTCGTAACCCGATTGACACCACTCTTGACAGAAGCGCTGCCAAAAGTTCCGAGATAATCCTACCCCGATTGGATGCAGTAATACTAGAGGAACGCCTTTGTCAGTCGTCGAATCCCCTGAGGTAAGCAATTCGTAACCACAGCGATAATCCTGCCAGGTATAAAACAGAGAAGGCAATGCTGTTATATCCTTAGTCTTCAGTGACTCTGGCACGGGAGAGTTGGGTGGCATAGTTACTATGTGTAATACGGGTAAGTATCAGCATGAAGAGTGGATGTATAATACGCACAATACTGCAACTACCTTAGATTGAATCAAGCTGAACTTCAGAGCAAAGTCAAGTACTGCTTTGTTTCACTTTCACATCCTGATGAATGCAAAAGACAGGGTTTAATCAGGATTTTGAAGACTTAATGAAGTCTGGTTAAGTTAGGTTGTCGGTTTCACCTGATTGAAATAAGATACATATATGTAATACAAGTTATACGTCAGTATTACTAGTAGTAAGTTTGCTACAAGAGAAATTCATCAACTTGTAGTGGACTTAGCGTCAAAGTGTCAATAGTTTTGTCTACCTCCTGCCTCTAGTTTCTGCAAGGGTGTATCTACCACACTAGTTTTTACTAGGAGAGATGCGTCTTTCCTAAGATAAGGGTGAATCTGCATCAAGGGTTTGACTTATGGCAAGCCTTGATGTGGGTAAATTCATTGTCTGTTTATGCCCAAGCGCCTACCTTCACTTCTGTGGGTTCCGAGTGAACAGCGACAGCAGCGGTCGTATGGTCTCCGAAAATGGGCTTATCTGTGTCAAGAATTTCTAAGACAATCCGGAAACTTTCGGCATCTAAATCAATTGTGCGTTCTCTCTCTCCATCAAAATAGGTAAACCAAAAGTGACCTTTGTTGTCCTGAGGTCTCCATAATGCCTGATAGCTTGCAATTCGTTTCATTTCCATCTCTATAGACTTTTCCTTTTGTCCGCTCCTCTAGTCTCTTCTTTCCAATTGTATACTTTTGTATAGTTTCTACCAAGAAGATTAAAGAGTTTGCAAAGATTGTAATATCTCGTTGTTAGCCTTCAACTTAGGGCGATCGCAATCAGACTCCTGTGTCACTTGTAAATTTGCTAGCGTTGATTTACAAAAACCCTAGGCAATCCAGTATTCAGCAGCATTGAAGACTTAAAACTGTTACTTTGATTTCTTGCGGAATTTAGATAAGTACAACAAGATGTAGGCGACGAATAGGAGTCATACATCAGCATTAGACCCGAAACAACTCACCCAATAGAAACACTGAAATTGCAAAGTTTTTTCTCTGGTCGAAAGTTAATAGATTCGAGAGGAAGCAAGCACCCCGGCGAGTAAGAAGTTTATTGGCAAGGTGTTGCACGTCCCTAGTAATGAACTAGTGAGTCAATCCTTGTACCCCCTATTTGGAGCATTCTAGAACTGTGCAACACCAACGGACAAGGCTTTAGCCAATTTCTCTTAAGAAAGCTTGAGATACTTACTCTCCTTAAGAAGCTTCTTAGAGATTGCTGTCTGTCCAAAAGTTAGAAGTTGAAAGTCATTTCTTCCCTTATGCCCATGCACCTACCTTAATCTCATTCGGCTGCGAATGAACGGCAATAGCTGAGGTTGTATGGTCGCCAAAAATTGGCTTATCTGTGTCAAGGACTTTCAGCATTGTCCGGAAGCTCTCTGCATCTAGATCAATTGTGCGTGCTTTTTCACCATCAAAATAGGTAAACCAAAAGTGCCCTCGATTGTCTTGTGGTCTCCATAAGGCTTGATAGCTAGTTATTCGTTTCATTTGTCCTGCCTTCCTTGCCTGCGTCATTGAGGTCATAATCTGTGATGCCTCTCTAGTCTCTTACCTCTAAGTGTATACTTTTGTTTCAGGATGAAGAAGAAACTCTCTTATAACATGAAAGATCAGGCAAAGGTTGAGTGCTTTTCTCTCAGAAAGGGTTTTCAGTTCTCATCTGGCAGAATACCGTAAATCAGACTTTAAGACTTGATGTTATCTATTAGCTTGACGACGAATTTATTGCCCTGAGAGAAAAATATATTGGAAGCGATTGTAGCTTTGCCGCACCCTATAAATTGCGAAAAGATTATAGGCGCTACTTTCGCTTCATTGGCTCACAAAGCTCATGCGACTCAAGAAAGCGCGTAGGCGATCGCTTTTAGGATCATTCAGCACTTGTTGGGCTTTGCCTTCTTCTTCTACCTGACCCTTGTTTAAGAACAGCACCCGATTCGCTACTTCACGGGCAAACTGCATCTCGTGAGTGACGACTACCATCGTCATCCCTTCTTCTGCCAGTTGCTGCATTACTAGTAGGACTTCCCCCACGAGTTCTGGATCGAGGGCACTCGTTGGTTCATCAAATAACATGATTTGAGGGTTCATACACAAACTCCGGGCAATCGCTACCCGTTGCTTCTGTCCACCCGATAGTTGTTCTGGATAAGCGATCGCCTTTTCCGGCAAACCTACCTTCTCCAAATAAAATTGAGCTTGCTTCTCACTCTCAGCACGAGACTGTCCAAGTACCTGACGCGGGGCTAACATCAAGTTTTCCAGCACACTTAGATGGGGAAACAGGTTGAACTGCTGAAAAACCATCCCTACCTGTGTCCGGAGTCTCCGCAAGTGCTTCTGGCTGAGTTTGGGAGACGATAGATCTATCCCATTGACAACTAAACGCCCGCCGTTAATTGTCTCTAAACGATTGAAGCAGCGTAGGAGTGTACTCTTGCCACAGCCAGAAGAACCGATTACTGCGACAACTTCTCCCCGGTTAATCGAGCCACTGATGCCTTGCAGTACCTTTAGAGAGCCAAAGCTTTTTTCAATCTGTTCAAATGCGATCGCCGGAGTAGAATCCTCCATATCCAGTCCTAAATGCGGGCTTAGCTCGACTTGCTATAAGAGACTATCTCACCATTCTTGCCGTAAATTGTAGCAGTTATCACATTCACTTGAGTCAGTCAAAGCTCAAACTAGCTATTGAGCGATTTGCTTACAGTCTCAATAGGATGAGCCTTCTGGCAAACACTCCTCCAAAGGCACAAGCCTTCCTACTGAAAAGCTGTAAGGTAACATAAACTCAAAGAACCAAAGCTTTGTCTCTACAGCTATTAATAAACTTCTACTAAAGGTTTATTCGCTTTATGAGGCAGTTTCTCTAGGTAGGATGATAAGAGGAAATGAGGAACGATGATTAGATTTACAGGTATCCGTTGGTGGCGTCAGTTCGCCCTTGCCCTAGGCTGTTTGATGCTAGTTATTGCCTGTAACAACACTGCTCCTAATTCTACGGATGCTGGCAGTAGCCCTTCAGGTGCAGGTTCAAATCCGGCTGCCGCAGGTAAAACTCTCAAAGTAGCAACTGATCCAACTTTTGCACCCTTTGAATTTCAAGGGCCTGATGGGCAGATTCAAGGATTTGACATTGACATCATTAACAGCATTGGTAAGGCGGAAGGTTTCCAAGTAGACCTTGAGAGTATGCGGTTTGATGGCATGATTGGAGCTTTACAGGCAGGTTCTGTTGATACGGCTATGGCTGGAGTGACTATCACCCCTGAGCGAGCAAAAGTCATCGACTTCTCAAAACCTTACTTTAAAGCCGGACTTGCGATCGCAGTTCCAGAAAAAAACACTGATATCACTGATTTAGACAGCCTCAAAAATAAAAAAATTGCTGTACAAATTGGTACAACTAGTGCTGATGAAGCCAAAAAAGTTTCTGGAGCCAAAATCAGCACATTTGATAGCCCAGATCTTGTTCTTCAAGAAGTAGTTAATGGTAATGCAGATGCCGCAATTAATGATAAGGCTGTTACCTTGTATGCGTTCAAAACGGGTAGCCTCAAAGGTCTAAAACTCGTTGGAGAACAGCTCACCGCAGAATACTATGGCATTCCCACCCCTAAAGGTTCAGAAAACCTGGAGTCTATCAATAGAGGTTTAGACACCATTATTAAAGATGGAACCTACGCTCAAATCTACAAGAAGTGGTTTGACGAAGAACCTCCTAAACTTCCAGAAACTGCACCGATCTAATACCAAAGCTGGTAGGCATCGTCAAACACAACTTATTGCTTTGGGAGGGACTACAAGATAGGAAGTAGCAATACCAATTTCTAAAACGTTGCTGAACATCTGCCAGCAACGTTCCTTTTCCCCTCCCCAACAATCTTTCTTCAGCAATACGGTGAAATAGTAGAACTGTGTAAACTTCCGAATCCCGAATCCCCAACTCATCACCCTTAACTAAGTCGTGCTTGAATCCCTTAACATTATCTTCCAAGCCATGCCTACACTGCTCTTGGGCGCTGTAGTTACCCTACAACTGACTGTAATGTCGGGTATTCTGGGTATGATTGGAGGTTCCCTGATTGGTATTGCTCGTCTTTCCCCTTCTGCACCTTTACGCTGGATTACTAGGGCGTATATAGACTTTTTCCGGGGAACACCAATGCTGGTGCAGATTTTCATGATTTACTTTGGGTTACCCCCCTTATTGCGAGGATTTGGCATTCCCTTGAGATTAAATCCTCTAACAGCGGGTGTACTTGCCCTTAGTATTAACAGTGCTGCCTATATTGCCGAGACGGTTCGAGCGGGTATCCAGTCGATTGAGTTAGGGCAATCAGAAGCGGCTCAGTCGCTAGGTTTGGGTTCAGTACAAACCATGCGGTATGTAATTTTTCCCCAAGCCTTGCGGCGGATGCTGCCCCCCTTGGGCAACGAATTTATCTCGTTGCTCAAAGACACCAGCTTAGTTGCTGTTATTGGCTTTGAAGAATTGTTTCGCCGTGCTCAATTGATTGTGGCAAACAACTACCGTCCTTTTGAAATTTATGCAGGTGTTGCCCTCTCTTACTTAGTGTTGACTATCCTCTCCTCACAAGTCTTTAGTCTCTTAGAAAAGTGGATGAACCCTATCCAACGAGCAAAGAGAGCTAACGCCCAATTGGTTAGACAGTGACATTTTCTATCCCAAATCGTTCAAGTGTGAAAGTGGCAAAGCAAGCCCCCTCAGACTCTACTTTTTAGACCTTTTTAGCTGAAGGGGTGACGAATAAGCTGAAGGCTGGATGAAAATACATATAAAAAACCAGCAGATGATTTGTCTGCTGGTTTTTTTTACATACGTCAGGAACTTTAGTTCAAGGAATCAGGAAAAACGAAGATACCGAGTGATAGTAAGCTTGCTACAACTCCTAAGCTTTATCAATTATTTCCTTTGCTTTGTCTTTGATATCTTCTCTTGCGTGAATTGCTGCTGCTTCGTCTTGTTTGGCTTGCCCTTCTACTTTATCTTTTGGGTCACCCGTAATTTCACTAGCCACCTCTTGAATTTTGCCTTCAATATTCTTGGCAATTGCCTCTGCCCGGTCTTCTACGCTCATTTGAAACTCCTGCAAACAAATCAACGTGTACTCTTCTACTATTACTATGAGAAACTAATGGAATAAATTACATCTCTCAGGAGTTAGAGATTTATACAAGAAAAAGCGGGACTTTAGATAGATGAAATAAAGTATATCTTGATAATTTAGAAAATTAACGAAGTAGAACGGCAATTAATAATTACACTTAGCCTGCAATAAAACCATCCCAAGGTGCCTTTGTCTATTGGGGTGTTAATCCCAACCGTGCTTGACAACGTTCCATGTAAAGCTTAGCGATCGCATCGGTAGGATTTTGTTCGATTATCTGCTGGAAATATTCACTAGCACTAGCATAATCTTTCTGGTGCAATGCCTCAATCCCTGAATCATAGGCTGATTGCGATTGCAGTTTTGTCTTATCCAATATCTGACTTGATGTCCCCAAAATTTCATAAAGGTTAAGAACTTGCTGCTTGCCACGAGGCGTTACACAATCAACCCAACGGCTGTAATAGGAAAGTGAAGGGTTAGGAGTAATTTCGCTATTACTTTGAGCGTCGAGGCTTGCTTTTTTTAAATTCGCTCTAACATGGGCAAGTGTCATCCCACTAGCAAGGATGGGGCAATCGTAAAGCTTCGTTAATTCTTCTAATCGCGCTGCTGTGTTTACGACATCGCCTATTACTGTAGAATCCATACGATTATCAGAGCCAACCGTACCGATTAAGCCAATTCCGGTGTGAATGCCAATACCAACCTTAATCGGCTGTTCCAGATTGAACTTTTTGCGATCGCGATTAAACTCACTGAGGTTCTGTAACATTGTGACAGCAGCATTTAACCCGTCTTCGGCGTGGCTTTCAACACGGTCAAAAACCGCAAAAATCGCGTCTCCCAGGAATTTATCAACAAAGCCATGATGAGCAGTAATAGCCTGACTCATCTGGGTAAAGAATGCATTGAGCCATTCAAAGGTTTGCATGGCTGTCTGGGATTCTGCAATTGTAGTAAAGCCTCGGATATCACAGAACAAGACAGTCAGTTCTTCTTCCCTGGCATTTCCTAATTGAATTGATTCAACACCTTTAGGAGCAATTCGGTTAAGATACTGCTCCGGTACAAACAGCCGAAACTTTTCTGAGATGTAGTCATTAACCTCCCAAGCCGCTGCGATTTGTTTTCGGGATTGTTCTTTTACTTGTTGGCTAATCTCAGACTGGACTTGTTGCGATCGCATCTTATTTAAGCGCAAGATGCTAGCAATTTTTGTTAAAAGTAGCTGGCTATTAATTGGTTTGGTGAGGTAATCATCTCCCATCATCTCCAGCCCTCGCAAGCGGGAGTGGTCATCATCCAAAGCGGTGAGAAACACTACGGGTATAGTGTTTAACCGCTCATCTTCCCGTAAGCGACGGCAAACCTCAAAACCGTCCATTTTTGGCATCATGACATCCAATAAAATCAAGTCAGGCTTTGATTGGGCCGCAATTTCTAGCGCTTCTGTTCCTGATTCTGCTAACACAGGGACATAACCTTCACAAAGTAATAACTCTTCTAGAAGGAATAAATTAGTAGGGTCGTCATCGACTAGCAGTATACGCGGCGTAGGGTTTGGCATAAACCTGACAAAAATCTATAACTACAGAGTGGTACGCTCAGCGCAAAACCACTTTGCTTGGTAGATAAGGAGCGCCTTTCACGTTGGTGGTTTGTGTAACTCCACCTCAAACGCAAGTAACTAAAAATACACAATTCGCCTAGATACCCCTGAATCGTCGTTGCCTTACTCTCGTAGATTCTATTAACGACAGTGAGGAAGAAAAAGTGCAAGTAGTCTATTGGTTATGAGATGAGACAATTAAACATTTCTTTACACATTAAAACACACCTATCTAGTGATGGTAATCACTCAACTGGTATATCTCTTTAGCTTAAAGAGACTTTGATCTTCTCTCCTTTGGTTACTCGTGATTCACACTGAGGGAAGATGGACTTTCAATGTCAGGGAGAAGAATCCCTAGGTTCCTCTTGAGTCTCAACAAAAGAGCGAACAGTGGTAATGACTGTTTCCACATTTAAAGGCTTGCTTAAGTAGTTATCAGCACCCGTGGCAAGAGAGCGATCGCAATCATCTGCCATTCCCGTAACTGCAATAACAGGTACACTCTGCCAAAGGGGATGGGCTTTTAGTTGACGAATCAGCTCAAATCCATCAACCTTGGAGAGGTGGATATCCATCAAAACCAGGTGCGGTAAGGTCTCAGGAGTTACCAGCGAGTGCAGTTTGTCCAGCATCATCTGACCATCGTAAATGACCTCAACGGCATACCCTTCGAGTTCCAACACCTCAGAAATCAAGGCTTGGTCGAGGAACTGGTCTTCCACTACCAAAATTCGTTTTGCATGACTCAGTGCTAGTTCCTGGTTGAGGACAGAAGAATCAGGCTGTTGAGAATCACTCACCCGTCTCTTAGATGCTAAATTAGAGTGCCTTTCCTTTAGGGGGAGCCAGACACGGAATGTACTACCGCAGTTTTCTTGCGATTCTACAGAAACCGTACCACCATGAAGTTCTGCGAGTCGCTTCGTTAGCGCTAACCCTAAGCCTGTTCCTTCATGTCGCCGTGTCAAAGAAGAGTCTACCTGTTGAAACGGGTGGAACAGTAGATGCAGCTTGTCTTCAGGAATGCCGATTCCACTGTCTTTGACTTCCAGGCACAAATAAGGCGCACTTGCCTTAACAGGGCTGCGATCGGGTCGGAATAATTCCTGTTCTAGATCAGTTCCATAAGCAAGGCGCCCACTCAACTTTACGGTGCCTCCCTCTGGAGTGAATTTGACTGCATTCGCTAAGAGGTTAATCACAATTTGGCTGACACGACGCTCATCCAGAACTGCCTGATGTAGACGGAAGTCGAGTTCTAGTGATAGCGCCAGTTGTTTTTTCTCAGCACGAGGCTGAATCATTCTTAGGCAGTGGGTACATAGCTTCTGAATGGAGACGGGAGCAAGATTAAGGTCAGCTTTCCCGGCTTCAATCCTCGACAAATCAAGAATATCGTTAATCAGTTGCAGTAAGTGCCGACCACTTTTTTCAATCACTTGGACGTGAGTAAGCTGGCGATCGCTTAGGGTACCACCTCTGCCACGCTGCAACAAATCTGAAAATCCCAAAATGCTGTTGAGGGGGGTTCGCAGTTCGTGGGACATGGAGGCAAGAAATTCTGACTTAAGCTGAGAGACTCGCTCTAACTCTTCATTCACACGCTGGAGGTGTTCTTGAGCCTGGGCACGTTCTATAGCAACACCTAAGGTACGGCAAGCTGCAAGTAGCATATCTTGTTGGGGAGCGTCCTGAAGCTTCTGTCCGTCGCGGGATTCTAAAGTCAAGACACCGATAATTTTGCCAGTGGCGCTAGGAATCGGAAAAATCCCTAGTTGACCAATACCTGGATGGCGGAAAGCAGGAACGGCTTGAGGGTGATTTTTGTAATCCTCGATGAATAGAGGTTCGCCAGTTTCCACAACCTGCCAGAGCAGCCCTTCACCGTAGGGTATCCCTCGCTTTAGCAGGGATTCCATCTCTCCCACAGCGACGGTGCCATAGGTGGCAATGAACTCACAGGAGATTTCATTGGTGAGAATTCCCGCCTGGGCATCTTTCCCTTCACCTTGAATCACCTTCACATCCCCGAATGCCGCTCCCATTGTCTCAACTAAGTAAGACAGAGCAAATTGCCCAATTTCTAGCAACTCACTAGCCGGTTGTAGCCGTTCTGTAAGACCTTGTAAAAAACTTAGACGCTTAATTTCGGCGTTTAAAGTAGTCTCCATGAGCGTTGCTTCCCGCAGGGCTTGCTCTTTAGCCGTTACGTCACGAAAGCTTAATAGGTATCCACCATCGGATATCACGGTAGCATCTACCTCAAGATAGATGCCATTGGGTTGTTCTAGTGAGAAAGAAATGTTTTGGCTGTCGGTTGGTGGTATTATGGCTTGCATATGTCTACATTGAACGGGTGTCCAGTAGCCATAGGCAACAACCTGAGCGCATACTTCGTGAAAATGAGGCTGTTGAACCAACCAGTCTGCTGATAGTCCCCAAATTTGCGCGAGTTTCTGATTAAACAAAACCAGATGGTGCGATGGATTAAAAAGGGCGATCGCGTTGTCCACATGGTTCAGAATTAGCTGTTGCTCTTCCTTTAACCGCTGCAAATGCGTCTCAATTTGCTCAGGTTGCATAATTTTCATCAGCGTTAGTGAGAGCTATGTAGTAGACCATTTCCTAATTTAGGAAACGTAACACTTAGAGAGGGTGAATCAATCTTCCTAGGGTAGTGATCTAGAACACCTAAGATAAGCGATCTCAACAGTACCAGGGTATGTTCTGCGTCAAAGTGCCAGTGTGATGCTCAAAGCAGGGGTAACGGGGTGTGATCACTTCTATCTAAAGGTAGATATGTTCCAATGGAGAGCAGCCGCAAAAAACACAATAAGTGTAGCAAGAGAGGGTTGTCATGCAAACTTTAAAACAGGGGTTCGAGGAGAGCAATCTCATGACATTGGCGGACGAACTGGAGCAAGATTGGCGAGATCGCCTAGCAAGTGACTACCCAACTTTAGGCTCAGTTACTAGCCAAAGTATTGTTCGCTGGTTACTTGGAGACAATGTAGAGCGCTTTGAGACGTTACTACCGAACCAGTTAGCGATCGCCAAGCAAGCGATGGACTATCGCTATCGAATTTTGCGGCAACGCTACCTTGGGGTGGAACCCGTTCGGGCTTATCGTAATTTAACCAATCGGTTAGGCGGATTAGTAACCCTTCGGAATAAAATCCGCACCTGGGTTTCGCTTAGCCGCGATCGCCAACGAGCCGTTGCGGATGTTTTACAAGAAGTCATTCAAGAGTTGTTGAATAGCGATCGCTACATTCAAAAGCAAATTGCTTGGATTGCTCAGTGTACTGACGATACCCGCCTCCGTGACGCTTTATTACTGACTACGGTTGAAGAATATTGTCTACGCCCAATCCGTAACCAGCCTCTACTAGTGTATCGTTTTGTTAACTTTTTGCGTCGCTCTCAGCGTGGTGGGATGACCCATGTGCCAGAGGGGGACATGGTACGGCTGGTTTCAGAGGAAATGACCCTCGATGATACCGATTCACCTGTGAGTTTATTGGATAGCCAAGCAACAGCCGACTATCAAGATACCCAAGCTTTTGAGGAACAACAGACACTGCGGCTGTCTGTCCGTCAAGAATTTGAGGATTACTTGCGGGAAACGGAAAACCTAGGCCCTGTAGCCGCGCAATGGCTCCGGCTCTACCTTCAAGGACAGTCTCAAGAAGCGATCGCAAGTGCCTTAAATATGCCTGTCAAGCAGGTTTACCGACTGCGGGAAAAAATCAGCTACCATGCGATTCGGGTATTTTCTATCAAAGCGAAGCCGGAATTAGTCGCAAGCTGGCTAGAAACCTCCTTGCGGGAGCATAGCTTGGGGCTAACACCTGTGCAGTGGCAAGAATATTGGGAAACTCTGACACCTGAGCAGCAGCAGTTAATTGATAAATTGAAATCAGGGAAAACTGTAGACGCGATCGCCAAGGACTTAAACTTGAAAATTAACCAGGTCGTGGGTGAATGGAGTAAGCTTTATTTGGCGGCTCAAGCGCTAAGAAGTGCTTCCTAAACCCAGGCAAAATTGTAAGGTTGAGGTAGTACTTCAACTGAAATTTATTACATAACCCTCGCTCAAAATCTAAGTAGGGTGGCTCAGCGAGTAATACTCGCCAACCCCTAACTTAAAATTCTTTTGAAACTGCGTTCCTGGGGCATCTCGACCAGTCGCCACTCAGGTTGGAGAAACTTTTATGGTGTCCTTACCAAGCCACCCAGACCCGTCCGAACCTCATACACAGTCAACCTCTTCTCCATCTCCGATAAAAAATTTCTCTGAGGTAGAGACCGAGCATATGTTTCGGCTGATTGACAGCATTCTGCCTTTTGAAGCTTGCTTGTACTATCAGTTTTTACCCCTCGCTTTGGAAGGAAAACATCTAAAGCTGGGTATGGTAGTACCTCAAGACTCTTCAGCGCTAGATTATGTCCGTCACATCCTGGCTTACCTAAACTGCTCACTTAAGACAGAACAGATTACAGCTAGCGTTCATCAGGTAATGCTTTCCGCGTACCTGAATCATTCCCACACCTCCCCATCGCCCAAAACGCAAGCACCTCAGAAGAAACATAAAGTTCCCCGATCTGAGCAACCGACACTGATTTTAGATGATGCTCTAGAACCTGAGAGTGAATCTACGGACTTGTCACCAGCACCAACGAGATCGTCTGGACTATCCCCTACAGTATCAGCTCAGCGATCGCGAGTACCAAGTCCCATACCCTCAAATCTGCCAACCGAAAGGAGTGAAGAAGCAGCCCCTTCCACAGCGATGATACCAGCCCCTGTCGCTTTACCCCCAGTTGAGGCTGTGCCAATCCTGGAAGTGCAAGCGCGGTATCTATCTCAGCCGATAGAATTTATCGCGACATTAGCGCCTCAACACCTCTTACAAGAGTTGTTAGGTCGAGTCTTGCTAGGTGGCATTGGTCGGTTGTATTTCGAGCGGCAAGCTGATCAAGGTCGCATTCTGTGGAGTCAAGATGGTGTATTGCAGTCTGTGATTGAGAGACTAACCTTACCCGTGTTTCAGGGTGTAATTATCGAACTCAAGCGCGTCGTACAATTACCCCTACTTCCCGTCATCCAACCCAAGCAGGTCGAGGTTGAGCGACGCTACCAGGAAGAATCTCTATTACTGCGTTTGCGGGTGATGCCAGGTACCCACGGAGAAGAAGCAACGCTTCAGGTATTGCGAGGAGTTGCTTTGAAATTCTATCAACGCCAACAATTGGAAAAGCTAAGTCAGGACGCTTTGAAACTAGCTCAACAGTTACAACGAAAGTTAAATGAAATTCGCGATCGCTCTTCTCGCCATCCCACAACCATAGAAACCCTACCAGCTCTTAACCAAATGTTACAAGGTTTAGATAAACAGCTCAAAGCACTCACCGCACTACAAGCGAGTCAGCACTCCGACAACCCCCTCGAATAAACTGGCAACAAATTGAACTTTAGATTAGACACTCCAACTAACAACCAACAACCAACCTAAAAATTCACCCGTACATCTGCTAACCGACGATTTCGTGCCACTGTAAGCACAGCCGAAGCTGGCTGCCTCTCCAAAAAAGCTTGCAAATCTTGAATGCCCCGAAGACGACGACCATTAATGGCGATGAGTTGATCTCCACGCCTCAGTCCGATAGTAGCTGCCAAGGAACCAGGCTGTACTCCCAAAACGAGCAGTGTCCCTGCATCGACAGTGATGCCAAAGCGAGGAGTTGAAGGAGAGGAAGCCACGTTACTGCTAGTCGGATTGCTGTTGTTGCGGTTTTGCTCAATAAAATCCCTAGCGATTACAGCACTGGTTGCGAAGCCAATTCCTGTATTGCCTCCCCCGTTTGGGCTAAGAATAGCTTTGTTTACACCGATAAGTTCACCCCGCGAATTGAGCAACGGACCTCCGGAATTTCCTGGATTCAGCGCTGCATCCGTTTGCAAATCGCCATCGGGAGCAATCCGGCTCAAGATGCCAGTGGTTAACGTTCCTGACAGCCCAAAGGGACTACCAATAGCAAACACTCTTGCTCCGACTTGAATGCCTTCTGAACTAGACAGCCGCACTGTCGGGAAACGGTCAGTCGTATCCAGTCGTAATAGCGCTAAGTCATTACGGCGGTCAATCGCTATCACGCGCCCGGTGTAGCGCTTACCTGCCGTCGTACTCACACTGACTAGACCCCCTCTAGCGCTCCGAATAACGTGTTCGTTGGTCAAAATTAGTCCCTCTGGGCTAACAATGCTGCCAGAACCGGAACCTCTACCCGTGCTAATCGTGACTACTGCAGGGCTAGCAAAGCGATAGACATCAATGCTAGTTTGTTCTTCACCCGGCGCTTGGGCAAGAACAGTAGAGACAGGAACACTACCCCAAACAGGAGTATTGAGTAAACAAAGGGAAGCCACACACAATAACAAACGCTCAGGTTTCATAACACTCAAATGCAAGACGCTTTTGTTTTAGACATAGAACAGTTGAAATTCTGAAACCCTATTAGAGGTTGGGTTTGGCAATCGAAACTCCTCGCTCTAAAAAGGTATAAGTCGTCAAACTTAAGTGGGATGACTCAATAATAGTTTTGACGCAGACTGAGCAAATGTGTTTCTGTAACAACAGCACATAAGGCGTTGGACAAGCGATCGCACTTCAAATCGTTTAGTTATAGCAAGCAGCACTCAGCACTCAGCTTTCAGCCAAATATCTCTTGCTAAGGGTCATAGCCTCCGTTGATGTCCTAATCTATACTTCGACTGCTATATGGAGTGCAACTGGAATGTGGAGCAACCTTAGGACTGATGAAACCAGGCAGTCAAAGCAACTGCCAAAGCATCTGCCGCATCATCGGGTTTAGGGATGCTCTCCAAATTCAACTCCTGTGCTACTGCCTGCTGCACCTCATACTTGTCAGCATTGCCATAGCCCGTTAATGCCTGCTTAATTTGAGCTGGTGTATACTCCACCATGGGGACTTTATGCTGTGCCAACACTAACATCAAGACACCCCTTGCCTGAGCTACCGTAATCGTGCTACTCATCCGATAGAAAAAAAGTTTCTCAATTGCTACGAGATCAGGTTGCCACTGTTCCATCAGGGTGTGCAAGTCGTCATAAATCGTACAGAGTCGCGAGCCTATCTCAGTCCGCGCCGGGGTCTGAATCACCCCAAAATCTAGTAACCTCACTAGATCTACCTGTGGGTTTGCTTGAGTGTCTGTACTGACACCTGCATAGGCTCCTTTCAAGTCCCGCTCACGGTTTTTTTCTGCCTTTTGGCAGAGAATCGCCCCGAACCCCAAAATGGCTAGTCCTGGGTCGAGTCCCAAAATTCGTTGTTCCATCTGCCTCGTTGCGGGAAACGTCTGTCCAGTGTATTACCCTAAATTCTGGCAAAGGGCGAAGGGAACGTCCCGCCTTGCGATCGCAAACTTTTCATCATAATGGTTCTTCTACTAGATGTTGTATTGATCACACATTAGTGCAATTTTCTAAATGTATCCTGGTGGGCACTCATTCACGCTTAATAACTAAAATGGCAACTTCATACGACAAGACCTGTTAAATCGATTCACCTACTTGAGTGATTCGACCGCACTTGGTTAAAGTCTATCCAGTCTTAGTATTCCCCCGACTTGTATCAGTAATGTCCTCAATCAGTCTCTTCAAACAAGCCTTACGCACCCTGCAACACGAATCCAGAGGTCGGACACCCCGGCGATTTAATCGCTGGTTCAAGTGGTTAGCGCCTGGATTATTTGTAAAACGTTGGTTGCTTTTAAGTGCGAGTGGTGTCCTACTGACAAGTCTGGGGTTAGCAATATGGGTAAAGCTGACCCCGATTTTTTACTTAATTGATTTCACGGCGCGACTCTTGGAGACAATCGCAACGATTATCCCCAATTATGTATCAGGCCCAATTGCGATTACCTGTGGTTTGGTCTTGATTTTCTGGGGGCAAACCCGGACAGTTGGCTCGATTACCGAGGTATTAAAGCCTGGGAAAGATCAAGAACTGGTGGATGTGCTGATGGCGCATCGCCGACTGCATCGGGGACCCAAAATTGTTGTGGTTGGCGGCGGTACGGGTCTTTCTACCCTCCTCAGAGGGCTGAAGGTCTACAGTGCTAATATTACGGCTATTGTCACTGTGGCAGATGATGGAGGTTCAAGTGGGCGGCTACGGCAAGAGTTTGGGGTGCTACCGCCGGGAGATATTCGCAACTGCTTGGCAGCGTTGGCAGACCAAGAAAAGCTATTGACGGAACTATTTCAATACCGCTTTAAGACAGGTAACGGTTTGGTCGGTCATAGTTTTGGTAATTTGTTCCTGACAGCAATGAGCGACATTACCGGAGACTTAGAACGAGCGATCGCAGCTAGTTCTCAAGTATTAGCGGTGCGGGGACGAGTGTTACCCGCAACGCTGAGTGATGTTCGCCTCTGGGCAGAATTAGCCGATGGACGTCGGATCGAAGGGGAATCAAATATTACAGAGGCTAATGGTAAAATCACCAACATTGGTTGTATTCCTGCCAATCCCCCCGCTTTACCTGCCGCTCTCAAGGCAATTAAGGAAGCCGATTACATTATCATCGGTCCCGGTAGTCTCTACACCAGCATTATTCCTAATCTCTTGGTGCCAGAAATTGCTGACGCGATCGCGTCTCGCTCGATTCCTCGCATTTATGTTTGTAATATCATGACCCAGCCCGGTGAAACGCAGGGCTATACCGTCTCAGACCACATTAGAGCAATTGACGAAGCTTGTGGTAAAAACCTATTTAACGCTGTCTTGGTGCATCGGAAAGTCCCTTCGGCTCAGTCTTTGATTAACTATGCTCAAGTCAATTCACATCCTGTATTTCTGGATCGAGAAGAGATCGCTAACTTAGGTCGTCGGATTGTTCTCTCAAATGTAATGGATGAGGATGTACATACCAATTTCGTGCGCCATAATCCTGAACGGCTAGCACGAGTGTTGCTACGGTGGTACAGTCGTGCTCATGTTTAGTTAGTTGTTGGTTGTTAGACACCATGAGCTATCGCTCACTAACATTGCGATGAAAATCCCTAACCCCTACCACCTACAACCTAACCCCTAACACCTAACACCTATTTTCAGATTAGGCATAATTCAATAGCAAATGGCTACAATTTTTCTTGCAAATGCTGAGGCAACGCGATCGCTTGGGCTAAGTTTAGGACAATCTCTCCCGGCAGGAAGTGTGATTTTGCTGGAAGGAGACCTAGGTGCTGGTAAAACTACTCTGGTTCAAGGTATTGGTGAAGGGCTAGGCATCACAGATTCAATTGTTAGCCCTACCTTCACCTTAATTAACGAGTATCTGGAGGGGCGTTTGCCGCTCTACCACTTAGATTTGTATCGCTTGGAACCCGAAGAAGTCACAGCGTTGAACCTGGAAAGCTACTGGGAGGGTGTAGAGTTTGAGTTAGGGATTGTAGCGATCGAGTGGGCAGAACGCTTGTCTTACAAACCACAACGTTATCTCAGCATTTGCCTGAACTATTCTGTGGATACTGGGCGTCAGGCTTCCCTGATTCCGGTGGGTAACTTTGACATCAGGGTAAACGCATCTCACTTTTCTTGACAAAACAGCAATTATTAAGATGTAAGCTAATGGACATCAGCACCGACATCAATGTGCTGTGAACTGCGCTCTAGTGGTGAACGCCTTCATCTACAGCTCGTCCAGCAAGGTTAGCGACGGCGATGACTAACTGAGCGGTGTCAACAGGCTTAGTGAGATACATTTGGAAACCAGACGCGATCGCTTGTTTAGAATCCTCCTCTCGAACATAGGCAGTCAAGGCAACAGCAGGAAGCATTTCGCCTCTATTTTCCTCAAGCTCTCTGACTTGGCGAATCAGGCTATAACCGTCCTCACCAGGCATCCCAATATCGCTCACTAAAACATCCGGTTGTGAAGTTTTAAGAACGTTGAGTGCCTCTGTTACGGATGTGGCTGCGATCGCTTCTGCTCCCGATTCCTCAATCACAGTAGTGAGAAGCTCACGTACATCCGGCTCATCATCCACAATCAAGATCTGCAGGCCACAGAGAAGTCCTGCTGCTTTAGCGGCTGCACTAACTGCGGAGTGACGACTTTCTCGTTGCAATCTCAGTTTTTCCAGACGACTTGGTTCTGGCTGGGGACTATCTTGGAGCTGCAACTCTACAGTAAAAGTTGCTCCCTGTCCCTCACCCTCACTGTCTGCTCGAACCGTGCCGCCATGTAGTTCTACTAAATGCCGTACAATTGCTAAGCCCAACCCTAAGCCACCATAGGCTCGTGTCGTTGTACTGTCTTCCTGGCGGAAGCGATCAAAAACAAAGGGAAGAAAGTCTTTGCTAATCCCAATACCTGTGTCAATCACCTGAATTTGAGCATGGGAGTCAGTACGCTGAACACGAACTTCCACTTTTCCGCCTTCGGATGTGAACTTAATAGCATTGGACAGAAGATTCCAGACAACTTGCTGCAAGCGAGTTGAATCCCCCTTAATCATTAAGCTTTCCTTGCCGCCCGAATTGGGAGAGAATCCATCGCCATTAACACTTCCATCTGAAACTGAATCGGTGGAGGTGTCAAAGACCGTTTCTACTTGAATCGATTTTGCCTCCACTAAGGGACGCACAGAATCAACAGCTGCCTCAACTACAGGGAAAAGATTAATCAAGTGGAGATTGAGAACCAGCTTACCGCGAATGATGCGCGAGACATCGAGAATATCCTCAATGAGTTGTGATTGCAATTTCGCATTGCGCTCAATCGTCTCCAAGGCACGAGCGATGGTTGCTGGCTCAAATGAGCGGGTACGCAGTAGTCCAGCCCAACCGAGAATTGAGTTGAGGGGGGTACGGAGTTCGTGGGAGAGTGTAGCGAGGAACTCATCCTTCATCCGGTTGGCTGCCTCCGCCTGCTGTCGTGCGGCCTGTTCCCGGATGAACTCAGCGCGGGCTTCCTCGGCAAGTTTACGATCGGTAATGTCTTCTACCGTACCGACATGACCAAGCAGTTCGCCTTGTGCTGATAGCATTGCTGAGGCGCGGACATGAACTTGGCGAACAATTCCTTCAGGGGTTTGGAAGCGAAACTCACTGGAATATTCATCCTTCGCCAGTGTCCATGCCGACCAATCGGCTACTACTTGCTCACGGTCGTCAGGATGCACAAATTGTAACCAACCGTCTCCCAAACTTTCCGCAAGCGAGAAGCCACAAATCGTTTGGCAGCGTGGGTTCGTGTAGGTGTAGCGACCTGTAACATCGGTGAGGAAAATACCCACAGGTGAGCAAGCACTTAATGAGCGAAACCGCTCCTCACTCTCCCTAAGTTCGGCATTCATCGCGGCTAGTTGTGCCGCTTGTCGTTTTACCTCTGCTGTCTTCTGGAATAAGTCAACAAATACTGCAACCTTCGAGGACAAGATTTCCGGTTCAACGGGTTTGAACAGGTAGTCTACTGCGCCAAGAGAATACCCTTTGAACATCAGCGAGTCGCTGGTGCTGAAGGCAGTTAGGAAAATGATCGGTGTATGTTGCGATCGCGCTCGGTTTCGGATTAAAGTGGCTGTCTCAAATCCATCCATCCCTGGCATCTGGACATCTAGCAAAATGACCGCAAAATCCTGATTGAGAAGGCATCTCAGGGCTTCTTGACCAGAGTGAGCCTTAATCAGATTCTGACCAAGTTTGCCAAGTATCGCCTCCAGCGCTAACAAATTTTCTGGATGGTCATCGACTAAAAGGACGTTAGCTTTCGGTTCAGGCTGCATGTTCTCTACCTCAGCGCCGGATGGCAAAGGTTAACTAGAAAAGGGGCAATCTCATTTAGGGGTAAAATCCAGTCTACGGCTACAGTGGCAATTGCTGCTTTTGGCATTGTCATGGACTCAGCCGTAGTCGGTTCTTGGACTACAGCCAAGCCGCCGTTTGCCTTGATTTTCGCCAACCCCTTTGCTCCATCGTGACTCGCCCCTGTCAAAATCACTCCAATCACTCTCTCTACATAAGCATCAGCAGCTGACTCAAACAATACATCAATTGCTGGTCGTGCATAGGACACGGGAGCTTCTGTCGAGAGAGTAAGATGGTTCGCTTCCACCAACAAGTGATAGTCAGCAGGTGCTAAGTAGACTCGACCTGGAACAATTTTTTCTTTATCTTCCGGCTCAACGACGACGAGCGCACAGTGGCGTTGTAAAAATAGGCTTAGGCTATCGTCAGAGTCTCTATGACGATGTTGGACAATCGCCACAGGGACACTAAAGCTTTTCGGAAATCCAGCTAAGAAGATTTCAAGGGCGTGGAGTCCGCCCAAGGACGTACCAACAACCACCAGTGCATAAGGAGAGTTGCCCAAAGAAGTGCGTTGGCTGTGAGTCCTCATCGTCGAGAAGCTTTGGAGTGGAAGAGCAAGAAAATCTGGGGAGGCAGAAGATAATCTCTCCCCACTATCCCTAACTCGATTCTCTCCTTTTCTGTATTCAAGGGGAAAGGTGAACAAGGGCTGACGGCGATAGTTGATTGGAAATTGGCAAGGCAAACTCTTCTCCTTATGGGTGAGGAGGAATTGACAAGCGCCGATTTTAGGAATGGGAAGTGGGGAATTGTTCATTCTCATTCCCCATTCCCCATTCCCCGTCCTCGAAAACTCCATCTGCTCGTGGGAGGAGTTTTTCATTCTGTTGCTCTTACCCAACCCGGCGGTAAAGCTTCTCACGCTTGTCTAATGCTTCATAGTGTTGTTCATGCGGGGTAAATTTTAGAGATTCTTGGCGTCCTAACCCCAAAACACCAAACCGACTGAGGCTTTCGTAAAGCAATTTGTGAACTCGCTCTTGAAGTGTTTGATTGAAATAAATCAGGACGTTCCGACACAATATGACATTGAACTCATTAAAAGATCCATCTGTTGCTAGATTATGTTGAGAAAATATTATGTTTTCTTTGAGCGATGAGCGAAAAATCGCATTCTCATAAGCAGCCGTGTAGTACTCAGAGAAGGATTTTTTCCCACCCGCTCGGAGATAGTGTTGAGTATATCCCTGCATTAATTCCAGAGAAAAAATACCAGCTTTCGCTTTTCTCAACACAAGTTCATTCATATCAGTAGCATAGATTCGACAACGGTGATATAGCCCTTCTTCTTCCATCAATATTGCCATTGAGTAGACTTCCTCACCCGTGGAACAGCCAGCGTGCCAAATCCGAATAAACGGATAAGTGCGTAATAGCGGCACAACTTTGCTGCGGAATGCCAGATAAAAGCTAGGGTCGCGGAACATAGCTGTCACGTTGACAGATAGACCGAGTAGGAAGCGTTCCAAACAGGCTGGGTCATGTAGCACTTTCTCTTGAAGTCCAGACACACTACTCAACTTTTCTGCCCGAATGGTATTCCAAATTCGACGTTTGAGAGAAGCCAAAGCATAGTCCCGAAAATCGAATCCGTAGTAACGAAACAATCCCTCTAATAGTAATTGAATTTCGATCGCTTCCAATTCGTTCTGTTTGTGAACGTGGTCATAGTAGGGTTGAAGCATTACGCTTTTACACTGAGTCGTCTCCATAAATTTCAAAGTGGAACGGTATGAACTTTTAAGCAGTTCTCACCTTTAACTTGCATCGTTTAGTTATTGGTTGTTTGTTGATGGTTTACTGTTGACTGATAACAATTAACTGTCAACAAAAAGTGACTAAATTCAAGATGTAAATTAAATATTCATCAGCTTAATTCATAACGTGCCTTGCGGTGAAGCCTTCTTCCCGCAGAAAGCTCCCCTAAAGCAGATTTTCCTCCAAAATCTACTCCTTAACCATCCCCTAACGATAGAGCCAGACGCGCAGCAGCGAGAGCAACTGCTCTGGATCAACAGGTTTAGTGATGTAGTCAGATGCTCCAGCGTCAATGCACTTTTCTCGATCGCCTTTCATCGCTTTGGCAGTGAGGGCAATTATCGGCAGTGAGACAAATTGACTCATTTTGCGGACAGCACGCATGGTTTCATAACCGTCCATTTCTGGCATCATCACATCCATCAGGACAACATCAATTCCAGGCGTGTTTTGCAAGGTAGTCAAGCCATCTCTACCGTTCTCGGCATACAAGATCTCCATTTGATGGCGCTCTAGCAGGCTCGTTAGGGCAAAGATGTTGCGAACATCGTCGTCAACGATTAGAACTTTCTTACTAGTAAGAACGCTGTCTGTCTGATGCAGTTGTTCCAACATTTGTTGCTTGGGTTGCGGCAAATTGGCTTGGACTCGGTGCAAGAACAAAGCGGTTTCATCCAAAAGACGCTCTGGCGATCGCACGTCTTTGATAATGATTGTGTCAGCAATTCGCTTGAGTTCTGTTTCTTCTTGCTGGGTCAACTCTTTGCCCGTGTAGACGATGATTGGCAGCTTCGAGAGATTCGGTTCTTGCTTGATCTGCTCAATCAGTTCCAACCCTGTCATATCAGGTAGTCCCAAATCGAGAACCAAACAATCAAACTGTCCTGACTTAAGTGTTTCTAGGGCTTGGGCACCAGAACTCACGGCTGTTGTTGCCACATCACTATTGCCGATGAGTTCGACAATACTGTTGCGTTGCAGTTCATCATCTTCTACGACCAAGAGGTTCTTGACCTTGCGCTCGACAAAAGACTTAATGCTGGTTAAGGCTTCAGTTAAGGCTTCACTGCTTACGGGTTTTTGGAGATAAGCGATCGCACCTTGCTGTAGACCCCGTTGTTGCCCTTCCTCAACGGAGAGAATATGGACGGGGATATGGCGGGTACTTGGGTCATGCTTTAAGCGATCGAGAACCGTCCAGCCATCCATCACAGGTAACTGAATATCTAGCGTAATTGCATCGGGTTTAAATTCCCGTGCCAGAGCAAGTCCCGGCTCACTCCGCGTAGCGACAAGAACCTTGAAACCCTGTTGCCGCGCCATATCCAGAAGGATACGAGCGAAGTTGTAATCATCCTCAATGACTAATAAAACGCGATCGCCAGGTTGGATGTCATCCCGGTCATCTGAGATCGGATTGGGGAGTGAGGATGATACTCGTACAGGGTTCTCCGGTGGCGTTAACGAATCGTTCCCCGAAGGGGTAGGATTCGTAGGGCTATAGTCGGAGGTAGGGGACTGAACCGAGGAAGACATCGGGAGATGGAAACGTGCTGAGGAGGGTAAAGAAGCTGGGTCCCTGTATCGTCGTGTTCCCATATCCATTCTCTCCCTCTCTTGGTAAACCTGTGGTAGGTAGAGCGTGAACGTACTACCCTGACCCAGATGGCTAACGAGTTGAATCTCTCCCCCCAATAGTTGAGCAATTTCGCGGCTGATCGATAAACCTAAACCCGTACCGCCGTACTTGCGACTGGTTGTACCATCAGCTTGCTGAAATGCCTCAAAAATGACCCGTTGCTTCTCTGGCGCAATGCCGATTCCTGTATCAGTTACCGAGAACGCAATCACAGTACTGGTACTATTCAAGACTTCATGGTGAGGACTCCACCCACGAGTCGCCACTTCTACCCTTAAAGTGACTTCTCCTTGGTCAGTGAATTTAAAGGCGTTGGAAAGCAGATTTCTCAACACTTGTTGTAAGCGCTTCGAGTCGGATTGGATCGTTCTTGGCAAGTTGGGTTCAAATTCAAGGATGAAGTTAAGTCGTTTGTCCTGCGCGATTTGACTGAAGGTTCGTTCGAGTTGACCCCTGAGTTCGCTGAATAGCATCGAGCTAATTTCAACCGACATGGTTCCCGATTCAATCTTGGCGAGATCCAAAATGTCATTGATTAAGCCCAAAAGGTCGGTACCAGCAGAGTGGATGGTTCGGGCGTATTCAACTTGCTTGTCTGTAAGGTTCTGATCAGAGTTATCAGAGAGCAATCTTGCCAGAATCAAGAGACTGTTGAGGGGTGTCCGCAATTCGTGGGACATATTTGCAAGAAATTCCGACTTGTATTTAGAAGTCAGCGCTAGTTGCTCCGCTTTTTCTTCGAGCGATTGTCTTGCTTGTTCAATTTCACGATTTTTGCGCTCAACTTCCTTGTTTTGCAACGCCAACAACTCTGCCTTCTCTTCTAGCTCTTCGTTAGTCTGTTGCAGCTCTTCCTGCTGGCTCTTGAGGAGTTCCTCAGAGGCTTGTAGAGACCTTGCTTGTTGTTCTAGTCGCTGGTTGGTTTCTCGAAGTTCGCTTTGCTGGGTTTGCAGTTCTTCAGCGAGAGACTGCGACTGCTTGAGCAATTCTTCAGTCCGCATACTGGCTGCGATCGTATTCAGGACGATCGCAATACTCTCAGTAAGTTGGTCGAAGAATGTCAAATGAATCTCATTAAAGCGGCGGAACGAAGCGAGTTCAATCACTGCTGTCACCTGTCCCTCAAAGAGAACGGGCAACACAACAGCATTGAGGGGTGTAGCTTCCCCTAAACCAGAGCTGATCTTGATGTAGTTTTCCGGTACTTCTGTAATTAATATGCGTTCCTTCTCCAAGGCGCATTGCCCCACTAAGCCTTCTCCCATGTGGAATCGGTTAGCCAGAGTCTTGCGTTCGCGGTAGGCATAGGTACTCAAGAGCTTGAGGATTGGTTCATGGGTTATAGCTGCGTCCATTAGGTAGAACACGCCGTGTTGTGCGCCAACCAGAGGAGCAAGTTCCGACAGGATGAGTTTAGAAACAGTTTCCAAGTCGCGGTGACCTTGGAGCATCCGGGTAAACTTGGCAAGGTTGGTTTTCAACCAGTCTTGCTCAGTATTCTTCTGCGTTGTCTCCCGGAGGTTGGCAATCATCTGGTTGACGTTATCTTTCAGGATTGCCAATTCCCCTTCCGCTTGAACCGCGATCGAGCGTGTAAGATCTCCCTTGGTTACAGCAATTGCCACTTCTGCGATCGCACGCATCTGAGTCGTGAGGTTTGCCGCCAGTTCGTTCACGTTGTCGGTCAAGTCTCTCCAGGTTCCCGCAGCCCCAGGCACCTTCGCCTGTCCACCGAGTTTTCCTTCAATTCCAACCTCCCGCGCCACCGTCGTTACCTGATCGGCAAACGTCGCGAGGGTATCGATCATCTCGTTAATCGTATCCGCTAGGGTTTCAATCTCCCCTTTGGCATCGAGCATCAGTTTGCGCTTCAAGTCGCCATTCGCAACTGCCGTCACAATCTTGGCAATCCCTCGCACTTGCGCGGTGAGGTTACCTGCCATTGAGTTCACATTGTCAGTTAAGTCCTTCCAGGTTCCAGCAACACCAGTTACCTGTGCCTGACCCCCCAACTTCCCTTCCGTTCCCACTTCCCGCGCAACCCGCGTTACCTCCGAGGCAAAAGAACTGAGCTGATCGACCATCACGTTGATGGTATCCTTCAGATCCAAAATCTCGCCTTTGACATCGACAGTAATCTTCTTCGAGAGGTCGCCGTTTGCTACCGCTTTAGTCACTTCTGCGATGTTTCGGACTTGCGCGGTGAGGTTCCCTGCCATTGAGTTAACGTTATCGGTTAAGTCCTTCCAGGTACCGCCCACACCTCGCACATAGGCTTGCACACCCAGTTTTCCTTCTGTACCCACCTCACGAGCAACCCGCGTTACCTCCGAGGCAAAGGAGTTGAGCTGATCCACCATTGTGTTGATCGTATTCTTCAGCTCTAAAATCTCTCCCTTAACATCGACAGTAATCTTCTTCGAGAGGTCACCGTTTGCAACTGCCGTCGTCACTTCTGCGATGTTCCGCACCTGCGCGGTTAAACTTCCCGCCATGAAGTTCACACTGTCGGTCAAGTCCTTCCAGGTACCCGCTACGCCTTTGACTTCGGCTTGCACACCCAGCTTTCCTTCTGTACCCACCTCACGGGCAACCCGCGTCACCTCTGAAGCAAACGAGTTAAGCTGGTCTACCATCACGTTGACAGTATTCTTCAGCTCTAAGATTTCACCTTTCACATCAACGGTAATCTTCTTCGAGAGGTCACCATTTGCTACCGCTGTCGTGACGGCAGCAATGTTCCGCACTTGAGAAGTTAAGCTTCCCGCCATGAAGTTCACACTATCAGTCAAATCCTTCCAGGTACCTGCAACCCCTCTAACATCCGCTTGCACCCCCAACTTCCCTTCTGAACCGACCTCTCGCGCCACCCGCGTCACCTCTGAGGCAAAGGAACTGAGTTGATCCACCATGATGTTGATCGTGTTCTTCAGTTCCAGAATTTCACCTTTGACTTGAACGGTGATTTTCTTAGAGAGGTCGCCATTCGCCACCGCTGTTGTCACTTCCGCGATGTTCCGCACCTGTCCTGTGAGGTTCCCCGCCATCGAGTTCACGCTGTCGGTTAAGTCCTTCCAGGTACCTGCAACGCCCCGCACTTCTGCTTGTACGCCCAGTTTTCCTTCGGTTCCCACTTCCCGCGCTACCCGCGTCACCTCTGAGGCAAAGGAACTGAGCTGATCCACCATGATGTTGATCGTGTTCTTCAGCTCGAAGATCTCACCCTTAACATCAACGGTAATCTTCTTGGAGAGGTCACCATTTGCTACCGCTGTTGTAACTTCCGCAATGTTCCGGACTTGAGCGGTAAGATTACCTGCCATCGAGTTCACGCTGTCGGTTAAGTCCTTCCAGGTGCCCGCAACCCCTCGAACATCCGCTTGTACACCTAGCTTCCCTTCCGAACCCACCTCTCGCGCTACCCGCGTTACCTCACTAGCAAAGGAATTGAGCTGATCCACCATCACGTTGATCGTGTTCTTCAGCTCTAAAATCTCACCCTTAACATCAACGGTAATCTTCTTCGAGAGGTCACCATTCGCTACGGCTGTCGTCACTTCCGCGATGTTCCGCACTTGCGCGGTTAAACTTCCCGCCATGAAGTTCACACTATCGGTCAAATCCTTCCAGGTACCTGCAACCCCACGCACCTCGGCTTGACCACCCAGCTTTCCTTCGGAACCAACTTCTCGCGCTACCCGCGTTACCTCACTAGCAAAGGAGTTGAGCTGATCCACCATCACGTTGATCGTATCCTTCAGCTCTAAAATCTCTCCTTTAACATCAACGGTAATTTTCTTTGAGAGGTCACCATTCGCAACCGCCGTCGTGACTTCCGCGATGTTCCGGACTTGGGCGGTAAGGTTACCCGCCATCGAGTTCACGCTGTCAGTTAAGTCTTTCCAGGTACCTGCAACGCCTGTGACTTCGGCTTGAACACCCAGCTTCCCTTCGGAACCAACTTCTCGCGCTACTCGCGTTACTTCACTCGCAAAGGAGTTGAGCTGATCCACCATGATGTTCATGGTGTTCTTTAGTTCTAAGATTTCCCCTTTGACATCAACCGTAATCTTCTTCGAGAGGTCACCATTCGCTACCGCTGTTGTCACTTCCGCAATGTTCCGGACTTGGGCAGTTAGGCTTCCCGCCATGAAGTTCACACTATCCGTCAAGTCCTTCCAGGTACCCGCAACACCTGTGACTTCGGCTTGACCTCCTAGCTTTCCATCTGCCCCTACCTCTCGCGCTACCCGTGTTACTTCACTAGCAAAGGAGTTGAGCTGATCCACCATGATGTTGACGGTGTTCTTTAGCTCTAGAATTTCGCCTTTGACATCAACGGTAATTTTCTTCGAGAGGTCACCATTCGCTACGGCTGTCGTCACTTCCGCGATGTTTCGGACTTGGGCGGTGAGGTTACCCGCCATTGAGTTCACGTTGTCGGTTAAATCTTTCCAGGTACCTGCAACGCCTCGCACTTCGGCTTGCACGCCCAGCTTCCCTTCTGTCCCCACTTCACGCGCCACCCGCGTCACTTCACTAGCAAAGGAATTGAGCTGATCCACCATTGTGTTAACGGTGTTCTTCAGTTCGAGTATTTCGCCTCTAACATCGACGGTGATTTTCTTGGAGAGGTCACCATTTGCGATCGCAGTTGCGACTTCTGCAATATTCCGCACCTGTCCTGTCAAGTTCCCCGCCATCAAGTTAACGTTGTCGGTTAAATCCTTCCAGGTTCCCGCCACACCCCGCACTTCTGCCTGAACACCGAGTTTTCCTTCGGTACCCACTTCTCTCGCCACCCGCGTCACTTCTGAGGCAAACGAACTAAGCTGATCCACCATCGTATTAACGACTTGTGCGGTGGCAAGGAACTCACCCTTCAGGGGTCTACCTTCAATTTCGGGTGCGATCGTTTGGGATAAATCACCATTCGCCACTGCCCGAATTACACGAGCGGTTTCCGCCGTAGGCTGGACTAAATCTGTAATTAGGGTATTGACAGAATCAACACAAGCTGTCCAAGAACCGCCGGCATTTCCAAGCGATGCCCGTTGCGTTATTTTGCCTTCCTTTCCAACAACAGTGCTAATTCGCTCTAACTCGGCTGCCATTCTTTCATTCCGCTCAATAATGTCGTTGAGCGTATCGGCGATTTTCCCTGCCATGCCTGTCTGCTCGACGGGCATCCGAACTGAAAAATCGCCTTTCTTAACAGCTGCCAAAGTTCTCAGGAGCTGTTTGGCATCCAATTCATCTGTACTAGCTACCTGTGCAGTTGGCATAACCTCTTAACCCTAATGATGCTTATAAGATTTACAGCGAGACGCGCACCCTGTGTATACTTTGCTACTGTTTAGCTGATGTGTGTTGGTAGAAAAACTTATAACCTTACCACGAGCCAGTGATGAGGCTACTCACCAAGCTAAATACACGACGCTACAGATAGCACCGCCGTACTTGCACATCATTTATTGAGCAGCTTAACCAAACACAACCACAGAAGAATTGTATCTATCCTTACTGTTAATTGTGGCTATCTCATTTGATAAATCTTGTCCACTTAAAGGAAGATCTTCCTCTTTCTAATCATCACGGCTGAGTCGAGGTGAATGAGCTAGGACTGATCTTCACTAGAGTAGGAAATCACCCACGTACAGCCGGATAAATTCTGCCGCCGCTTCAGGATTAAGCCCTTTGAGCGCCTCAGCAATCTGCACCACGGTTTCAGCCGTAGGGTCTCTTTGCTCGTGATACCACTTAAAAATCATAGAGCGGTCAACTCCCAAAGTTACAGCTAATTTGTTCTGGCTGATTCCGTAAGTCTCCAATGTCTGCCTGAGAGCTTTTCCCGCTTTTCCCATGCCTCTAATCGTGTCAGAGGATTATGAGCGAGTAAATGTTGTCTTAAGCGACCACACCTGCAATACTAGGTGTTGTCTATTAAGACCACATCTAGATTGAATCAGGTGAACTCGAATGCAAGAGAACTTTCTGCCTAATGACAGTGAATTGCCCTCTAACGATGTTTCTTTTCAGGCTTCTAGCGATTCAGTTCCGAGAAAAGAATTTGTCAAGATTATGGTTATCGGTTCTCGCAAAGAGATAACCAGTGTCATCAAAATGCTACATACTTTAAGGTTTGCAGAGGCGGGTGAATGGAGTCCGATCATGCCTCATGGCGAGTCAGGTGAAATGATGAGCGTTTTGAGGAAAAAAGTTTTGGGGTAATTTATAGGAGAGGAGGATGCGATCGCTTTCAAGGGGAAAAACTATTTCTGTACCAATGCTCTAGTTAAGAGCGATTGCCGATTTAAGCTGCTCTACACAAGCTCTTGCAAAGTAAGTGAACCAACTGATAATGCCCAGCAGCTTAAAGCCATCTTCCAATAGGAATTCACCTTCATTTCCGAATAAGCGTGTAAAAATTGGAAAAAAGTCAATAGTCACTGATAATCCCAGAAAGCAAAAAGCAAGGTTAAGAAAAATAAACTCAGTTTTCAGGATTGTTTTCCTAACTTTTATAAGATAGAGCGAGATAATCATTCCATATCCAACAAAGGCAAGCTTCTCAGGAATGTTTAGATAGTATGGAAACACCTCTTCATGGATAAGGAAAAGATCATCTAGCAACAAAATAGATGTTATACCACCAGAAAATAGAAAAAACCGCTGAAACTCTTTGCTTCTGCCTATATCTGAGAGTAGCCTAAAGCTGAAAAAGCAAATGGCTGCAGCAGAACACCAAAATAATATGCCAATGTTGGAAATTGCTCCAAAGTAAAATGGCGATTTTGTTATCGCCAGTGGATCGCGTGTAAGGTTCGGCACAGGTATTTTAGTTTGCAAACTTATGATTGCAAACAGAATAATTACTGGTGTATACACCGTGAACATTACTGGAAGTAATGCTCTGGATTGATCAAGTAAGTCTTGTCTTCTGTGTTCCTTGAACGGCTGCTTAATTTCTGTTGCCATACTCACCCCCATCCAGGCAGTTATTGTTTAAAAACAGTAGTAAAAACGCTAATCATTCGCATAGTGAGTGCAGCCCCCTTGTGACTTACCTCTTTTGATCACGCAGTGAAGTTGTACTGCTTATATTAAGGTAAAAACCTGATTAAGGTAAGATTAACAAATAACTAACGCTGTTGTCCACACAAAGCGAGGACACAGTAGCCGTATTATGAGTAGTCGTACTGCTACAAGACATGAAAAGAAAACCTATGAAGAAGGACGCTAACGCAACTCAAGTCTTTGAAATGCTGGATAAATAGGACTTCAGTTAAGGCGTTTGGGAAAATATTCCCAACGCTATAGAAATACAGATACCCATAAACCTAGTTACGAAAGTGTGAGTGATTTTGCCCTTGCTGTTGCATCAGTAACATTCAACTTTTTCCGCGTACTGTTTCCCTATGTGCGGCAAGTTTTAGGCTTTTTGCGTAGAAAAATGAGCGGCAGGAATAACCTACTCACTCAAAAAGGCGATACGACTGTTGATATACCTAATTTTCAACTGGTGGAAGATATCTGATGAGTTGATCTAGAGACTCTTAACTAAGATAAGCTTGACAATTCTGCTGCATTGGAGCCAGATGAATTTAAGTCTTTGGTCAAAGATTTTCGGCACTTTAAAACCTTCTTGATGCTTAAAGAAAGTACGCGAGGCTTATCTTAGGAGGAGCGATCGCCTATGGAGGGGGAGGTGCGATCGCATCCTTTCACTAAGCTACCCTTGAAGCTTTCAGGGAATGTTGAAGCCTGATAATTGAGCAAGCCGTTCTCCAATTTCTTTACCCTGATCGCCATTTTTAGCGAAAATTTCACGCATATCCTCAGGAGTTGAAAGGCAAAACTGCTCTAGAAGTTTTAACCAGCTCAGTCTCGATTTGCATATTGCATAGAGCTACAGATTATTTCCCAAACTGGACACAGTAAGTTGAGCGACTTGATAGATGCGATCACTCTCAAAAGTGTTATCGGTTATTGGTTATTAGTTATTGGTATTCTTTAACGAACAACAAATAACAAACAACAAAGCCTCGCCTTTACTGAATCAGCAAATCTTCCAACTCTACTGCGCCTAGAGATTTCAGCGTTGCTTTCTGCACTGCCGTTAAACCAGTAACGCCAGTAATATTCATACCCTCGTAGAATCTATTTGCTCTCAACGTTTTTAGCTCACTGCCCGTCTTGACATCCCAAAGCTTAATAGTTTCATCGTCACTGCCACTTGCCAAGGTTTGACCATTAGAACTCATGGTAACCGCTCGTACCCAATCACTATGACCTTGCAAAGCCTTGTCGCATTGACCGCTACCTACATCCCATAAGCTTATTGTTTGGTCAGCACTGGCACTAACTAGAGAGTATCCATCTGGGCTGAAAGCGACTGAACTCACCCTATTAGTATGTCCCTGCAATATACTTAAGCATTAACCTGTGCTAATGTCCCACAACCTTATTGTTTGATCTTCACTGCTGCTAGCAATGAGTTTACCATCAGGACTAAAGGCAACAGAACGAACTCCATCAGCATATCCCTGCAACGTTCTCAAAGCCTGACCTGTGCTAATGTCCCACAGCCTTACAGTTTGGTCATTACTGCCGCTAGCCAGAAATTGTCCATCAGGACTAAAGGCAACTGACCAAACCCAATTGGTATGTCCTTGTAAGGTTCTCGAACACTGACCTGTACTGACATCCCAAAGTCTCACCGTTTGGTCATCGCTACCACTAGCTAGAAGCTGCCCATCAGGGCTGAAAGCAACTGACCAGACCCAATCGGTATGGGCTTGCAAGGTTCTCAAACACTGACCCGTACTGACTTGCCAAAGCCTCACTGTTTGATCAGCACTACCACTGGCAAGAGTGTGACCGTCGGGACTCCAAGCCACTGACCAGACTTGGTTGGTATGCCCCAGCAACGTCTTTAAGCACTGATCGGTGCTGACCTGCCAGAGCCTTATGGTAGAGTCATCATAGCCACTAGCAAGAATGCGATCGCCAAAACTAAAGGCAACTGACCGTACCCGACTGGTATGTCCCTGCAAAGTTTTCAAGCATTGACCCGTACTAGCATCCCAAAGCCTAACTGTATGATCGGCACTACCACTGGCAATGATTTTACCATCAGGACTAAAAGCGACTGAGCGAACCCAATTAGTATGTCCCTTGCAGGTTACAAGAGGTTTGCTATCTGCAACTTGCCACAAGCGAATCTTACAATCTGCATCACCTGTTGCGATAAGTTTGCCATCGGGGCTGAAGGCAACTGAGAGAATACTGCTAAACGTTTCAGCAAAAACACACTTGGCTAAATCAGAGTTTTGGAAGTTGACTTGATGCAAGTTCATACGTCTGAGGTCAGCTTGCCAAAGCGTTAGCTTAGAAAAATCTCGACTTCTGAAATCGATTTGCAACTGCTGCATAAGATTGAATAGGTTACCCGCTGCATATCCAGTTTCTAGAGCGGGCTTTCCTTGCAGTCCTGATAGAATTTGATTGAGCTGTTTTTCCAAACAACTTTTATTATGAAAAGCCGTCAGCAGTTGCTTGGCAACAGGTTTGAGAATTAGGCGAGTTTGGGTATGGCGAATGTAGTCTTTTGCTTGAGCTTTGATTAAAGCATGGCTCTTGAATAGGGTAAGTTCTTGAGTGACGATTTCTTGAACGACCTGCTTGATAAGCTCTTCGGTTATGTACTCCATGACGACAGGCTGCTGGGTGAAGCGGTTTAAACTTTTTTCGATTGGCGTAAGTGTAGCTTTTTCGATTAGCGATCACCTCATCAGAGAAGCCAGAGCTTCTAGTAATTCACTGGACGATATTTTCGGTACTAAATCCTCTTACAGTTCTAGAAATTACACTGGCTCACGATTGATGGCTAGCCAGTACATTACCTCTTTTTCTAAAGAACATAGGCGGTTAAACTGCCGATCTAGTAAATTACGAATATCATCAAAAACTAAGGTGCCTTGCTCTAATAAACTTAGGAACTTAGAAACATCACTATCAAATAAGTCCCGGATAACTGGAGCTACCATTTTCAAGGCTAAGGGATTCCCAGCATAGTGTTTGATTACTGCTCCCCACTCAGATTCTGATCCTAAGAAGAACCACCGAGATTGAAAAATTTTTTGTCCTTCTACTGTAGGCAAACCAGTTAGTTGTAAGGAGCGCACGGGCGAGGTTAGCCCTTCCTGTGCTGCCAGTTCTTTCGGTTTCTCACGACTGGTTAATACTAGGCAACTGTTGTGGCGTTCTTCTCCCAGTCGTCTGAGAAATTCTCCATATTCCTCATATCCTTCTTGGTAAAAAGTAGTGCGTTCACCTCCTCGTAGAATTGACTCAGCATTATCCAGAACCAACAAACATCGGTGTTGGCGTAGATAGTGTATTAAATGTGAAATTCTCCCGTCTACCGTTTCTGGTAAATTCGTTTCTTGCCCTCTAGAGATGAATTGAATTAGCTCTGCGGTGAGTTCTTTAAGTGGTGGTGCGTTGCGGAGACTTCGCCAGATCACGTAATCAAAATGCTCCTGAATTCGCTCTGCCAATTTGACAGATAGAGCAGTTTTCCCCATGCCGCCCATTCCCAAGAGCATGACTAGACGGCAGCGCTCAACAACAATCCACTGCTCTAGCCGATTGAGTTCTTCTACCCGCCCAAAGAAAACAGAGACATCAATCGCCTCTCCCCAATCTTGAAACTGATTAGCCGTGACTCTATCAGTAGTTGAGGTGTGAGTAGTGAAGCAACTCTGGTAGGCTTGAGGGTTTTTAACCTGACTGGTAACTGTTGTGTCAGATAGGGCAGCCGTTGCATAAATCTGTCGCGCACAACGTTTCAGAACTGACTGGGCATTAGCCTTAGTAATTTTCTCCCCAAGTGCCTTTGAGAGCAACTGCCACAACTTGGAACCCGTGTCCTTGATGTAGCCCATGTCATAACCAGAGCTTTTGGCAATGTCTCCGTATGACTGTCCTTCCCAAGCTTGCCGAAATACGAGTTCTTGAACTTTATTTAAGCATCCTTGTTCTAGAACTCTCTCAACAATTAAAAGCGCTTCTTCAACAGTCATTTACTAGAGCCTTAAACGTAATTTCTTTGTAGGGATAATTATTAGATGTCTTACAAAAGTCAATTAAAACTAGGGAGCTGTAGTACTTATCACCCTTTTCTTTGCCATTTATGCAAGAAGACTATTCGACAAGAGGTTGGCTGAAATATTAGCGCCTCATAGATGCAACCGACTTGGATAAACAGGGTTCATCATGCCTCTACACACACTCTCCCTGGAGAAAAATGTGAAAAGCTGAAAACCTGCATCAGTAATAACTTTATTCATTTATCTACAGTTGCTTGCCGTTTCGATCCGGACAACGATCTGACTTTTCTATGACTGTAGATCTGACATTCTTCTGACCTTTTCCGACTGCCGACGTGTGGAGGTGGTGGTTATTCTGGCTTCATCTCAATGAATTCTGCGATTGAAGATTTAGTTGTCATTAATTAGCTAGGAGAACTTCTTAATGAGTCGCTCAATTAGTCAAAAGGAGAGATAAATGCAATTTTCAGAAATGAAGGACACTTATCAGCAACTTTGGAGTACCGTCAAAATAACTGATTTAAGCGCCACTGATGCAGTTGTTTCCAAAGTTCTGTCTAACCGGGGCAGGTATAAACAGGCACAGCGCGAGAGTGGCGTATGGTGGCCCGTTATTGCTGCTATACATAGCCTTGAGGCTTCACTTTCATTTAACGGGCATCTTCACAATGGTGATTCTCTCAGAGCAAGAACCAAGAATGTTCCAGCCGGAAGACCGATTTCAGGTACTCCCCCTTTTACCTGGGAAGAGTCGGCGGCAGATGCTTTGGCAATGAAACGCACAGATAAGGTGAATTTTTTAGATACTCCCGAAGAAATCCTTTGGTACTGTGAAAGATACAACGGTTGGGGTTTCCAGACAGGTGCAGGGCGCAACACTACACCACCGCGACGTTCACCCTACCTGTGGTCTAAGACTAACCATTGGATTAAAGGTAAGTACACCTCAGATGGTCGCTTCAATCCGAATGCAGGTTCTTTACAGGTAGGAGTCGCTGCTATCCTCAAGCGACTTGAACAACTCGGACATATTAGCTTCGAGCCATTACAGCCTCCTGTACCGCCACTGACTAATGGGCAAAGACCGATCCTACGCTTTGGTGATAAAGGGTTTTGGGTAGGTGTTGCTCAACATACAGTTAACGGCTGTGGGTTTGAACCCCTCACTGTTAATAACGATTTTGACTCAGCAACAGAGCGCATCATCATGAAGTTCCAAAGAAGTGTGGGACTGAATGACGATGGTGATGTGGGACCGCTGACTTGGGCGGCGCTAGAAATAGCTTAGTGGTTTTTGGATACTCCTTCCGCTTTCAGCGTAAACACCACCTATTTAGGAATTTAAAGCAATGCGTTTACAAACTTTTTACAATGCCAAACTAAACAACCAGACCATAGACTATGGCATTGAAGCGATCGCAGCAGACAAAGAATTAGCTACACATATTCAAGAGGTTTTAATTTGGCTTAAGTTTCTCGATCCGCCTGCTGATGGCAAGTTTGGTCCAATTTCTTCTAGTAGACTTCGGCGGAAGCCTACCTGCCATTATGCCGCCAAAGCCTTACCCTTGTAAGTCCACTTAAAGGGTTTTGCCATAGTACGATTGAAATAGTCAATAAATTCAAGAATACGGGTTTTGAGATCGGCAATACTTGTGAAACT
>JAHHIF010000071.1 GCA_019358875.1 Symplocastrum torsivum CPER-KK1 | reverse complement strand
TCCAATATCATGGTTAAAAATGGCTAGATTGAAACGTACAGGTTCATTCCTCTCATCACCTGTATTCTTTAATCCCAAGTCAGCCCAAACAATGCATGTAATCATATACCAAGTGTACTGAACGTTCTTGACGGGAAGTTAACTGGGCAGTCAAGCGTCCGAAGTAGTTGGTAGTGATTGCGCTCAGCCGTTTGTCTCTAAAAAAATGTACACTCAACAGCAAACCCTGGAAGTTTTATTAGTCGAAGATGACCCAGATGATGTCGAGCTAACTCAGGCAGCACTAGAACGCTCAACATTGAACATCAATCTTTCTGTCATCAATGATGGTGACGAAGTATTTTCCTACTTAAATCGTCAAGGGCAGTATACTAATGCCGTCACACCTAACCTAATTTTGCTTGACCTTCACCTTCCTGGTCTTGACGGTCTGGAGGTTCTTTCTCTCATTAAAAATGATCAACGACTCAAAATTATCCCCGTGATTGTTCTGACTGGTAGTGAGGCTGAGGCTAAAACGGTCGAAAGTTATAACTTAGGTGCAAATTCTTTTGTTCAAAAGCCTACGGGGATAAAAGAGTTTACTCAATTGGTGAACCTCATTGAAGAGTTTTGGTTAAAGGCTGTGAAACTTCCTCGATTAGATAATTGAGTGCTAACAAGTCGGCATTAACTAGAAACACACTCACAATCCTCGAAAGATATAAGGTGAGCGCTCTGTCTTTTGCTAAAGGTTTTGAACCGCAACAGGTTGACGGTAATTAACCCCTGTTTTGTCTAGTTGTGCCAGGTGTGATTGTTGTAACTTATCTCTAAACGACTTGACCTCAGTGACTTTTATTATTCGTCCTGGCTTGTCAATAGGTTCTATAGCAAAACTCTCCCACCAATCCGATTGAAGGCATTTCAGCACTACCTCTAGCTCGGAGATGTCGCAGGTATTGATGTATTCGTACCTGCTAGGGCTAATCCCGTAAACATTAATCGGCTGATGCCACTGAAACTCACTCAGGACGCACCTAATATTTTCTTCTGGCACTTCTATTGCTTCTACTAATCGCGGTAATCCTGTAGTTTGACTGACCATAGTTTTGAGCTAGCTCCCCCATAAGTTAGAGGTCTATTGTTTGCCTTATCCTTCCTTCGGATGAACTTGCCCATCCTGAGCAAATCGGGTTATACCTTCCGTCAGATGGATAAAAAAGGATTGCTATTAAGTTATCTAGAGATTGAGGGCTTGCGGCTAAAGTTTCAAGGTTTCACAGCTTCCAATGGATATCGAGTTAATGAGAAGATACGCCTTAAGGATTGCGGCAACCTATGCTCTTAAGATTTTACAACAAACCTGTGACGAGAACTGTTTCAAGCATTTTGTAGACAAGCAAGAGTTTTGGTGGGAAGTGGCACAGCTTCCACCTCAGAGCCGCCATTGGTTACTTATCCAAAGATATTTTGAGTTAATGTTTGACCCGTCAACTCCGAGAAATCATAGCCAAGCTCTTTATGAACTCATAAAAGAGAGATTATAAAAAAAAGCTTATTAATCTCCATCAATCAGCTTTTTTGTGATAAGGGTTAAATCTGTCTTCGGTTTAACTCTTTTTAGTTGAAATTAATCTTAGTGCTAGTAGATAAAATAAGCAGCATCGAGTGTTTCATTTAACCACTCCAATCGAACTAGCTCGAAACTGCTAGCTAGCCCCCATTAACTTTTTGACTTAGTAATATCTGATCAATAGCTATTCTTCATATTTTTCTTCTAAAGCTTCATGTTTCCTTTCTAAAGATAGATGTGTAATCGTCTTTAATATATGAAGAGGAATTAAACTATCAGTCAATGCTTAACATCAAAACACTAAATGAAGAATGGGAACAGCGAATAAAATGGTTGTCCCAGCGTAGCTTCAGTGAAACGGATACCACCAGGTCAATAAGCTTGTGGTATTTAGCACGAAAATCAGAGGCAATTCGATTAGAGTGGTTAGAGCAAATACTAGAGTAAATCTTTCAACAAAGACCTTACAAATCACTACAACAAGGTTTTCAACTCTCTAGTTGCAGCACATCATTTATTTTAATAATCAAGAAATTATTATATCTTCTGAATTAGTAAAGTAGGATTTTAGTGTTTCAGCTTCTTCCCCAATAAAAGTAAGGCACACGTCCTCTACTTTTTCTAACTGTCCTTCGTTTTCTCTGACACAAAGGCTTTCTACCCCAACTACACTGTTGTTACATGAAAGGCAGACTTTTATTTCCGAAGCATCAAAATTAGTCCAAGCTTGAACAATACATTGGGGATTAATTAAATATTTCCCAATTTTAAAGAGCTTCATTTTCGACAATTAAACACCCTGCAATATTCAAAAACAAAAAGTCGAAGAGTTAGGTTCAAGTTAAGTTTGACAACAAGAAAATCCAGACAATAAAATATTTTGATTTTCAAGGTTTAAACCTGCGGGAAATAGAAGCAACTCTTTACCCTTAAGCGAGGCTTTACGGGAAAGGCTTAGTGCTTCACTGTAGCTAAAACACGTAAGAGGAATCCATTGAGCGCTGTGATAGCAGACAACAATATTCACAGATTCAGCGTCCTCTAGTGGAAGTGGAAGCTGCCAGCTTGAATCCATAAGTAGTAAATCTCACACCATATCTCTATATAATTTTTCCCTTTATTTACATACTGCTAACTACCTTTGGGAGTAAATTTTGAAAGGAATTCCGTTTTTGGCACGTATGAGGTTTAGAGCTTTTTGGAAGGACAGTTAAACCAAAGATTCATCGACAGGAACTGATATTGATGGCTCTTGCAAAAGAAGAATATCTAGGTTGCTGAAATGATTGGGGTCGAGGTCAGGAGGGAAGATATAGATTTCTGTGCCTATTTCCTTTACTGCTGAGTAGAGGGTGAGCGCGTCTACCAAGGCATAAGACTTGATGAGAACCCATCTGCCGCCGCTATAAGAGTAGGTCACAACCTCGTGAGAAGCGTACTCTTCTAGCGGTAGTGGATTTATCAAAGGTGATGTCACGTCATGTAGACCTTTTTATCGAGAGGATGTTTAGTATTTATTTTTGAGGCATTAGTGACCTAAATCACCGTCCAAAAGTGATATCTCTTACTGAAAAAGCCTCATGAGCGTTATCGCGGCGGCAAAAGGCATAGACTTTCGGTGGATGGGGGATTTGAGGAAATTTTGTTTTGAGCTAACTCTTTAAAAATATGATCGCACTCCGCCAGAAATTGTGTTTCGTGTCTAACCGTTAGACACGGGGCTTGTCGGAAAGTTGTCTTTCCAACGATTCGATTGCACAGACTTGATATCAGCCTTCAGTCCCTACATACTTTTCTAGTAAAGACTTACTCTCCGCACTCAACAACTCGATTTCAAATAAATCTTTATTTTGTTTCATTTTTTCTAGCGACCAATCCCACCACTTAATCTTTAGTAAAAGCTCAATAACATCGTCTTCAAATCGTTTTTTTAGAAACCTCGCTGGATTTCCGGCATGAATGCAGAACGGAGCAACATCCTTAGTCACAACAGCTCCAGCTCCAATCACGGCTCCATCCCCTATTTTCACCCCAGGTAAAATAATCACTCGGTCTCCAATCCAAACATTATTGCCAATCTCTACTCCTTTCTTATTAGCAGGAGTAACACTTCCCGTAATTTCTAGTTGCAAGACATTTTGCAGATTCAGGGTATTAGTCGTGTGGTTGGTCGAAAGAATATCGACTTCTTCTCCAATCGCACAGTATTTACCTATCTGAATCGCATCGGCACCTTTAAGTTTGATAGACCCATTAATTCTTGTTCCTTGACCAATCGATACCTTTGGACAAGTAATTTTTGAACCCTTAGCAATATAAGTTCCATTCTCAAATTGAAGAGGCTGAGATTCTAATAAAACATTTAGCTCTTGTATTTGTGTTGGCGCATAACTCTCTAGCTTCAGCATGATTATCTCCGTAACTCCTCAATAACAATTGATAGTCTTGTAGTTACCTGCCTATTCAAGCAAGTTAGCCTTCTTTACTAAGAGGCGTTGTACAATCTTTTAATAGGATTTCTACACTTTCTCTAGAATAGAAGTCCCAAAAGGCACCCTCTGAGTTCAAAAGCCTTTCCCCCAGAACTAACATCAGTTCTCGGTCATACAACTTATTTAGGTTTTTGTTTTCCAATGGCTCATTCAAGGTATGGATTTGAGGGTGAATTGCGTTTAAAGCTTTTCCTCCTGAAGCAATAACATCCTCGTATCGTAAAATTGATGGCTCTGGCAGACAGGTTTTGTACTTATCATAAAACCAGGATAAAATATAAATTTGTTTATCTATTGTATCTTTTATTTTTGCCAATCCCTGTGCCAAGATAATGTCCAATCGTGCGACAGGTGTACGACCTTTCGTAACATGAAATGGGACAGTATTCCAGGAAGCTAGCACGGACAAGGGATTTCTAATTACCGCATAAGCTAGAAAATGCTCAGTCAAGTTTTCCAGAATAGCTGTAAATATACCAGGTTCTTTAATGACCAGTAGGAAGTCAGGACTCAAGTTCTTTTCAATATCAACCTTACCGATTGAAACTAGATTTTTTCTTAAGCCGGAATCCTTTTCTTTATCCTCTCCAAAATTATTATCTGGGATTTGACCTTTAACCTGTCTTGATAGTGCCGTTTTTTGGTTGTATATTGAGGTTCTCATTTCCTCAAATACGCCTGCAACATAATCGCTAATTTCTTGATGGTTCTTGAATTTAAGAATCTTGCGAAACTCGATTGGCTCATGTAAGGCAACTGTATCCGGCAACTTATTCAACAGATGACAAGTGAGTGTCGTGCCAGCTCTGGGTATTCCGGTTAGTACAATGTTGTTATTTCTTCTCATTGAAGCTTCATCTATTAGGAATAAAATTGCACTAAAACACCATGTTAATGTTTTTTACGAAATTGCAAGAGGCAGCAATGAATTGTTTGATGAGACTCTATGCGGATTCTAATTAGCTTCCTCTACAGGTTCCTCTACTACAGGCTGTGGATCAAATTCAGCACGTATGGCTTGAACCAAACTGTTCAGTTCCTCTGGTTCCCACTCTAGTACTGTCTCTGTTGTAAGGTTTGAGTTTTTTGGGCTGTAGAAAAAGCAGCAGGCGGCACAAAAATAAGTGACAAAAAGCAGTATGGCGAATGCGATAGATTCCATTGTCAAATTCCTAGCTTTCTACTGTTGAGGGTTGTTATCCGTTCTTAAGTCGTAATACTCTCTTTTCACGACGAATCACTCCTGTCTGTCAACTACTAATTCCACCATTGAGGCATACGCCAATTTCGGTAGTGGTAGTTTCAAAGCAGGAAACCTTTCCTTTAAGGAGGAAATATGCCTGATAATCAAAAAATTCGCAGACCTCTTGACTTCAAAAGAATCAATATCAATCAACCTTATGAAGTTGAATATTGGTCGGTACGGCTGGGTGGAGTTTCTAGACTCAAATTAGAGCTTGCAGTAAAAAACGAGGGTTGTCGTGTACCTGACGTAAGAAAGTGTCTGAAAAGTCACCCAGATTAAAAGAAGGTTCTCGCAAACAGTTCAGGAATGCGATCGCACCTGACCGAGACAATGCCAAGAGTGTCTAACCGTTAGACACTCTTATAATACGTCTTTAATCATCTTTTCGCCTTGGCGTAATTTCAGACAGCAGACTTTCTGAATCTTCACCTTGCTGCCATTTCAGCCAAGCATCGAGCAACGAGTCAACCAACTCCGACTTATCCAGTTCAATTCCCCGTCGCTTTAGCTTTAACAGCTCATCCTCTACGTCTAGGTCAGTTTCTTTGCGGATGTAGTAGGTTCTACCAATCCAGTTCGGATCGCTCCGTTTTCCTATAGCTGGTCTACCGCGTTTCTTTGGTTCAGGTGATGCGGAATCCGGCACCACGGGCTGAGCTTCGTTCCGTTCACGTACCAACTTCTTGAACAAATCTTTTGGGTCGCTCATGACAAGATTTCCTTACCAACTGCTAGATAGTCTTGCCAAGCGGGTTTTGCCATCCGGTCTTTAACCTCATACACGGGTACACCTTCTAGCGATGCCTTCTCGTAGCAGATTAAACGTCTGATATCCCGTTTAAACATTGGCACCTCGGATAAAGCGACTCTAGCCTGCGCTGCCATCTTCACAGGTTTAGGGTGAACCATCGTCAACAAGATTCGATAGCGATCGCTTCCTAATGTCTGTAGTTGGTCTACCGTTTGCATTAGTGCATCAATTGCTAAAGCATCTGGGGTTGTCGGTAGTACCAAAAGGTTGCACCCATCTGCCAAGGCTTCGAGATCATCCCGGTCGGGTCTAGCCGCTGTGTCAATGACGATGTGTTCGTAGGAAGGAGAATAGAGAGCCGCTTGCATCAGGTCTACAACCTTGAACGGCAGGTGCCCTCGCTTACTCCACCCAGTCGCGCTTCGATTTGGGTCACCGTCAACCAGTAATGTCTTGCCAATCGAAGCGAAGTAACAAGCAAGATGAACGGCAGAAGTCGTTTTCCCCACGCCTCCTTTAAATCCAGCCACCGTTATTAACATGGTGTCTCCTCAACCCGTAGAGGCAGCATAATTCGCCTTGCTGCATTTGTCTATGTTCACCTTGCTGAATTACTGCCTTTTTGAATTGGTGAAACTCTTGAGTTGAACAATTAACTGGTCTAGCAACTTGTTTGACGGCATGGACTGGGGAGCCGACTTGCTCACTTGGCGGGTGAGGATGCGATCGCGTTGAACTTGGCAGGTCTTGCCAAATAGAACTCTTAACCCTTGGATAGGTTGCAAGCCCTCGTTAGTTTCAGACTTACCGAGCCAAAAACCGTGCCAGCAAGGGTAAAGTTATCGAAGTCAAGCCAACTAGCACCCAGAACGCCGCGTTTATTCCCCTCGTAAAAGCCATCGGAATGTTGGAAAAAAAGACTAAGACCGCAAAAAAGGTCAGTCCGGCTAGAAGGTAAGTTGTTCGTGAAGCCTTTGCATAACCTCCCAAACGTAAAGCTAGCCAACAACCAAGCACTTCTCCAATCCAAAAACCAGCATACGAACACAATAGGAGTACCACAAGTCCCTCAAGTCCCCCGTTCTTTTGGCTTCGTACATATACATAAGCTAAAAATAAACATATTGCCGTTAGCACGACGGCACCTGTCGCACCTCCTAGACTTGCTGCTAGATATCCTCTCCAAGAATTCAGCGACGGCTGTCTCGACATTGATAGACTCCTTTGAGCATCATCTCTACAAGTCGTTTATGTAACCTGTACTCGAAAGACTTGAAAAAGCCTAATTCCCCAATTCTTATCCACAATCTGCTGCGGCTAAAAGCTGCGGATTTTCGGCGAATTGAATCACCCGATTCTCTAGAGTCGGTTCGTCCAAGCTGAGTTCCTTAACTATTCCCGACCGGGTAACTCAGAGCTTGCACCTTATCACCTATAGACGGCTCTGTAAGGGCAAGTGCGATCGCGCCCTTGCCTACCCCTAGATCTTGCTGCGGCTAGGAGTTTCTGCCAGAATGGTATAAACAATCACTTTTGTTGGATTCCAGGTTTCACCCCTTTCAGCCGCTGCTTCATCGACGCTAGCAATGGCAATAGCAAGTCATCTAACAATAGGTGATGACTTGCTGACAGTTCGACTCCGAGAAGAAACGCGCTCACAGACGGGTTTTAGGTAATTCAAGCCATTAGACCGCAGGATAACAGCCTTCCTCAGGATGTTCTCCAACTGCCAACTTTGGGGAGACTGGACTCTTCAACAAGCTTTTAGTTCCAATTCAATCCTGACTACAGCCGGGGTAATCACTGTGAAAATTTATCGTTTCTTTGTTCCTACCTGGAATCTAATTGTTGGTCAAGGACAATTTCGTAATGATGCTCAGGTCAAAAAAGTTCTACAACAGTTAACCGATTCTATAGAACATCCGGTTGAGTTTGAAGAAATTTCCGAGCTTAATCCTGATTTACCGATGTTTTCCTCTAGTCGTTCTCAGGGCTTTGAGATTTCAACATTTATTATCCTAGCTAGTCTTTTAGGACTCTTTATCGGAATTATCCTTTTCCAGGGCTTCATGCTTAATCAAGCCGCCCAAGCTATTGATGGGTTATTTCTTTCTCTACTTCAATAAATGTAGAGTACTATCTACATTTATTGATTAGACTATCTAGTCTCAGTTGCCCTTTAGTCAGGGGCTTCAGAATGAGCGCGATCGCATTTGAAGTGTTAAATGAGCTAGAGCCGAAGTAACCGCAACGGAAATATATAACGGATATAACAAAAAAACTCTAGAATCTAGCCACGTTCTAACTTCCTAACTGCCCTTGCTATCGGTGTAACCTGATGAATTATTAGTTTTTAAAAGGCGATCGCTTCTGCCCTAACTTCTGACTTCTGTAGTATCCAATTTTGAGTACTACAAACCCGAATAGCGGATGGCATCTCCACAGCCTCCACCTTGCGGAAAGTTTTCAGGAAACCGTCTCCTTTCAAAAAACGGGGAGACACGCTCTAGTTTGATATGAATTGTGTCAGATTCTCGCATAACTATTGGTTATGTGTCTAACGGTTAGACACGTAATCCGATAATTTTGGTAGAAGAGCCGGAGCTTTTGAGATGAAAATAGACCGCCACGGTCAAGCCAAGATTCTCAGCCAGTCGGAAATCCAGTTGCTCTTTAGTCAAGGGTTGCAGACCGACCGCGATCGCGCTTTGTTCGGAATCTGCCTCTACTGCTGTTGTCGCATTAACGAAGCTTGCACCCTTAACGTTAACGATGTCTACAGCAAGGGGAAAGTTAGACCAGAGCTTCTTTTCCGCAAAGGTAACACCAAGGGGAAGCTTGCGACTAGAAGCATCCCAGTGATTGAGGATTTACGAGGGTTGCTAATTGCATACCAACATCCAGAGAGCGGGTATCTCTTTCCAGGTCGCTGGGGTAGAGGACACATCAACTCGGATTCAGCCGCAAGGATATTGAGAGAAGCTATGAGTCGGGTAGGGATTGAGGGAGGTAGCACCCACAGTTTTCGACGTACTGGATTAACCCAACTCTCGAATGCAGGTATCCCTTTGAGAGTGATTCAGGAGATATCGGGACATAACAATCTAGAGCAGTTGCAGAAATATCTAGAAGTGAAGCCGGAACAGGTTCGGGGAGCCGTAGCGGCATTGTCAATGTTGAGTCATGCGGGTAAAGGTGGGGAGTTGGGCACCGGGAGTTGGGAGCCGTGCAATCCTATTAACACTAGTCCTGAAACCTAAACAGTTGGTATGTATTCGGAATTAATACCCTAACTTGCTCAAACTATGATTTCATACGTCGGGAAATAAACCTATGACGATGTAGTGTCTAACGGTTAGACACTCGATTGCCTGATTAGTTGCGGGAGTCAAACATTGTTTTTGGGACGCTTGCTACACAAACAGCGAGGCGCAACAGCTTCACGCTCCAAGTCAGCGAAAAAGTAGTCAGTTGTCGTCAGCGTTAATGAGCAAGGTTGGGAGTTTAGCCGGATGTCAGGGGAGGCACGGGCTGTGCGTGTTCTATTTTGTAAGTAGCCGTTATCACTAAAGGAGAATTGGATGGCTGATCTAAAAGGAAAGAAAGCATTTGTCACGGGTGGTAGCCGAGGCATTGGTGCGGCGATCGCTTCACAATTGGCATCTGAGGGAGCTGATGTTGCAATTACTTATAGTAAATCCGCAGAGACGGCACACCAGGTTGTGAGCGAAATCAAGCAGTACGGGGTTAATGGAGTTGCCATCCAAGCCGATGCCATGCAGGCGGAGAGTGTTGCGGCTGCGGTTAAGGAAGCGATTCGTCAATTTGGCGGGTTGGATATTCTCGTCAACAATGCTGGGATTTTTGAGTTGAAATCGGTGAGTGAGACCACACTTGAGGATTTTGACCGGATGATGCAAGTCAATGTCCGTGCCGTATTCGCGGCTGTGTGTGAGGCGGTAAAAGTCATGGGCGAGGGCGGTCGGATTATTACCATTGGCAGCGTTTTTGGGGATGTGATGCCCTTTACAGGAGGCTCACTCTACGCGATGAGTAAGGGAGCCGTGGCGGCTATGAGTCAGGGCTAGGCACGAGATTTAGGGTCTAAAGGGATTACGGTTAATACTGTTCAACCGGGTCCGATTAATACACAACTGAATCCAGAAAACGGCCCATTTGGGGAAACGCTGAGTGCCCTGACGGCTATAGGGCGCTATGGCAAGCCGCAGGATGTGGCAGAACTCGTTACTTTTCTAGCGAGTCCAAAGGCTGCAAACATTACTGGGGCAACGCTCAATGTGGATGGTGGATTGACGGCTTGAAGCCTACGTCACGTTTGTCGGTTGGGTTGAGAGACGAAACGCAACTTTACAGCACGCAAGCAACTATAAGGAAGTACATTTTGACCCCCCAAACTCCCTGAGCAGCGGCTTAGGGGTTTCTCCTGATTGGTGCAGCATATGAGTTAATCCACTGAGGCGGAATGAGGGAAGCCAGCCAAACCTTGGTAACTTTGATGCGGAAGCTAAGCTTTCACGTCATCGGCTGTTAGACACCCTGATGATTTACGACGATAATCGAGGTTCATACCAGCAGGAAGTAACAGCGCTACTGGATGACAAGGTTTTTGAAGGAGCGATCGCTATGACTCAAGCATCTGTAAAGAGCCTAACTTTTGAGGAGTATCTTACCTACGATGACGGCACGGACAACCGCTATGAGTTGGTCAACGGAGAACTAGCGATGGTTCCACTGCCAACGGCTGACCACTCCGATGCCATTGATTTATTATCTGATGCTTTCAGAGCAGAAATCCGCCGACTCGAACACCCCTGGATAGTTAAGCGCGACGTGGGAGTATACACGCGCACAAATCCAGTTACGGGGAAAGAGCATTCTCGCACTCCGGATGTCTGTGTAATGACTTCATCACAGTGGCAAGAGTTGAAAGCTGATAAAAAATCGTCGGCTGTCCTGCGAACTCCGCCTCTACTGGCTGTTGAAATAGTGAGTCCTGGCTCTAAAAAAACAGACTACGGCAGTAAAGAAGAGGAGTATAAAGCGATCAGAATTCTTGAGTATTGGATTGTAGATCTGCGAAACGCTAAGGTTTCAGTTCTGCTACTGGAAGGTAGTAGCTATAAGACAACTGAGTTTAAAGGAAATGAACGGATTATTTCTCAGGCTTTTCCTGAATTGACTCTGACATCTCAGCAGATTCTGTCGGCGTAGAGCCATCAAGACGCTTGTTAGTGCCAGCAGTACGCGATCGCGTTCTCCTCAAGCGACTAGGGTGGGGAAAATATCGCTGATTGACCAGAGGTCACAGCACTGTTAGATGAATTGGCATAAAGCAATCAAGTGTCTAACGGTTAGACACTTAGATTGCTTAATTCGTTGCCGTAGCCGAGAGATAATCGAAGCGCGTGAGCCGAGAGAAAATTCCACCTCTGAGAAGCGCGTGCTAGTGACTCATCAAATCCATCAACTCGCTAACGACGGAGTGCGAGTCTTGTTCGCACAAGTTGGCATCAAATCGATGCACCCGCACCCCACTATGTTCAAACAGTCGTTCCCTTTCGTGTTCTTTAGCCCTTTTCTCAGGCAAGTGCCAATAACCGTCAACTTCCAAAACCGCCCATCTCCAACCCATACGAGTCGGATAACAAACGATAAAATCTACCTCAAAGCTTTTGTGATAATTCCCCAAACGAACCAAGCTATTTGGGCAGTACAACAATCCTCGTTCTTCTAATGCCTTTGCTATCTTGATTTCGGTTTGGGAACGGAAACGCATTCCTTGCCACTCTGAAATTTTGTGATTGCTGTAAACTTTCTGGCAATGATTGAGTCCACGAGAGAGAATTGTATTCTCTAGATTGGCACCACTTAGATTCGTATTGAGAAGCTCACACTTAGCAAGATTGGCATGACTCAGGTCAGCATTTGTCAAATCTGCGTCTCCTAATTCGGCATGAGCTAAGTTTGCTCCTGTGAGAATCGCACCTCGTAAAATTGCACCGCTTACGTTCGTTTCGAGCAGGCTGGCACCTTCTAAATTTGCCCCAGTCAAATTCGCTCGGAAGAGTGTGCTGTAATTCAAGATCGAACCCCTCAGACAAGCCTCGGTGAGTTGAGCGTTCTGCAAGTCAGCGTTTCTCACGTCAGCCTGTTCTAAATTGGCATTGTTTAGTTGGCTTCTTGTGAGAGTGGCTCCTTGCAGGTTGGCGTTAAAGAAGTTGACACCTGTTAAGTTAGCACCCTTGAAGTTGGTGTTTCTAAGGTTTGCACCTGGTAGTTGTGAGTAGCTCAAATCTTTACCCTTGAAGTTAGCTCCACTCAAGTCAGCTCCCGGTAAATTGAGTTGGAGTGAGCCGAGTCTTTCCAAGTCATTTTCAAGCTGGTTTGAGTGATGATTAACTGTCTCGTCTTGTTGGCTTCGGGTCGGTTTGTTCATGTTTTTTCTTGGAGATAAGTTGTGAGCCATTCAAATAACGAAGCCACCCTATCAAGTGGGTGGCAGGCAAATACATATCGCGGTTGTATTGATATTTCGTTCAACTTATGTAATTGTCATCACACAAACAGCCATGCCATTGGTTCATCAGTCGTCGGCTTTTACCCAACAAACACTAGCTAAACTCAACGCTCTGGTGGACACAGTTGATTTCTCAGTGATTCGGGAATGTCTTCCCAATGTTCCAGCAGGAAATCCATCAATGCCAGATGCCGCAGGTCAATCGGTAGTGGTGAGCGAGAGTTTTGTCCCCTCCCGAACCAACTGCGAACCGTAAGAATCGAGCGATCGCAGATCGAGGCAATTTGCTCTTGGCTAACGTCCCACTTGGAGTAAAACTTTTGGGGTGTCATCCCAAGTTGGCAGTGGGTATAAAGCCGGAGCAGGTTTTGCTCCGGCTCACCTAGAGGACGAGGTGAGGGTTTCATCAGCTTTTCTCCTCATCAACAGGTTCAAGGTCATTTTCCCAAGCGATATCAGCAACGATACGAGTGGCACTGGGGGAGTTTTTGTCTAGCCAAATCAGGTAGCACCACATCCATGCACAGTGATGAGGAGCGAAGGTATAGAATCTGCCACTGACAACACCCCAGTCTGTGTTGTCATCATCACAAATCCAGCGGAGTTTATCCCCATACAAGTAGCGAGGAGTTTCCACGTTGGGGAAGTTGGCAGGTAAATCAAGGGATGGGGACGGTACGGCAAGGTGAACTAATGCCGGAGGGATGTTGGCGCTGCCTTGACGCATAGCCTTTATGTAGTCAGCGATCGCTTTGCCGTTGAGGTTAGTGGTTGATTGTCTGATGATATTGGCGGCTAAGCTTTCGAGTTCCGGTTTTGTTGGGTTCGTCTGTGCTGTATCGAAGTCAGTATCAGAGTAATTTTGCAGTTGGGTCAGTAGTTCTGTAATGCCGAAATCGTCCAAGGCTAGCTGGTAACCTTGGGAGCGATCGCTCCGAGTGCTTCCAGGTCTGATTAACATGGTTTAAGGTCTCCTATTCGTAAGAAGGGAACCGAAAAGGCAGCGGTAAACTTTGGTCGGTGAAGCGCTGCCTTTTGGCTTCAATGCCTTACTTTGTCTGCTTTGAGTTTAGTTCCACGGTCTGCTACAAGTGCAGGATTGGTAACACAAGCAGTAAGACATAAGTAATGTTTGGCACTTATGGTAACTATACCACTTAAGGTCTTTAAGTAATTTAAAGACTTTAAGTTCTGTTGTTACTAAATGAGACAATAGGGCTAAAGGTTATATAGGTCTTGGCATTGAGCGAGAAGCAAAAATTAGTAGTCGTCAAAACTTCGATTCCTGAAGACTTACGGAACTCTTTCAAAGCTGTCTGTGCTAAGGACGGCAAGAACATGACTGATGTTCTGTTTGACATGATTCAGGATTATGTGGAGGAACGGGAAACTCCACCCCCTTCATCTGACAACAAAGGTAAGGGAGATTAGGGAAGCAATCATTGCTGGGAATCTTGACGCGATCGCGAAACGAGTAAAGCGCTTCGCAGTTCACACCTCCCAAAAATTAAGAGTGTCTAACCGTTAGACACTCTTAATTTTTTCAGGACATCATCTGATCCAAAACTGCCTTGACCCTTTTGAACTGTGCCGATTGCTTTCCCACCTCCAGCGCTGCCAGAACGCGATCGCGTTTCTCTCTCTTGGAGCGCCTTTTCCTGCCAGCACTTACGGATGCGATCACATTAGTTTGGTCAAGCAAGAAACCATTCTCTTTTCTTAGGAGAGCGATACAAATAATAAACCCAGACCAATATAGCCTGGGTTTTAGTAACTTATAAGCTAGTCAACGTTTTCGAGATTGCTGGCTAGCGGTTTTCAGATAAGAATTCAACTTAGCGCTACGGCTCAGGCTTACTCCTGATTACTTACTAAGTTAACCAGAAGCTGTGAATAAGTTGTGAATTACAACTATCTTTAAACGCATAGGTCACCGGAATTTGCGAAACGTCCAACTTCGACTCCACCAAAACACGCCTTGCTGACTTGCTGCGTGACATTGTTTCCGGCAAAATTCAACCCTTTGACTTTCAGCGCCGCTGGGTCTGGACAGATGAAGATATTGCAGACCCGTACTGATTGCTTCCAAAACAAAAAACCCTCGCCGTGAGGCAAAGGGCAGTTATCAGGGTGCATCTACTTCTTCTTTAATTCACCCCTGTTGTACAAGCGTCAGGAAGAATAGAAATTTATTCTGACTCTCCAATCACTTCCACAGCTTTTGCTTAGTCGTGGCGAGAGGTTGACAGTAACAACGGGTAGTTTCCAATGTCTCATGACCCGCGATCGCTCCTTCCCCTCAAAGTCTTCCAGTTCAATCACCTTTAGCCGCCTTAGTTAAGGGATGTTTGGAGAGCGATTGCTTCCTTTCTCCAACTTCGCGGAGTAACACGTAATCGTAGCTGTCAAACGTTCAACACTCATCAGCCACAACGTATTATGCTCTAAAAAGCTATATTTAAAAGTGTCTAACCGTTAGACACTTACTCAAACGCTAAGACTCACCAAGCTGCTTGCCAACGACTGATAAATTGCATCCAGTGACACAGGAATTACTTGCTGAGCCGCTTTTAGATGCAATCGCTCCTTGTCCTGGTTCAAGTCCTAAAAGTAGTGCGATCTGCCTTGCCGTTGATAAGTGCGATCGCTCCCACGTCTCACCCATCTCTAAAGGTCATAAGCTTGCCTGATTCTCGGCTAACCACTGCTTGCGTTGGCGAAGCCCGCCGTAGGCATCACACCAATCACTCACAATACGCTCCACCCTATCCCAAGGTTTACTAACTCGTGAACCACGACATACTCCATGAGTCTGTCTATCTAAAATCGAGCCAAGGTGATCGCACTCTTTACATCTTGGCTCAACCGCTCTTATAACAGAGTCAACCAATAGCCTCTGAACCCCGGACAGATCTAGCCTACCGGGTACTTCAGCGGCACGTTACAAGTTTTTCCTGACTTCCAAAAGTCACAACCATTGCAAGTAAAAGGTTTGAGGAGTTATGACCAATTCACAATTACCTGACTCAGAACAGGTAGCTATGACCAATACGGTTTTAGAGGCTAACCGTAAAGAGCAGCAAGAAAAGGGACCAGACTTACGGCACGTCCATGCTAAAAGTCACGGGTTACTCTGGGGAGAGTTTATCGTTGAAAGCGATATTCCAGAGACGATGAAGGTTGGTGTTTTTGCCAAACCTCTGACTTATCCCATCTGGGTTCGTTTTTCCAATGCATCCAGCCCTGAGAAGCGAGGTGAACTCAAATCAGATAAAGAGCCAGATGCTCGTGGCATGGCAATTAAACTGATGAACGTCGAAGGTGAAAAAGTCCTAGACGATGAGGAGAAAACACAGGACTTCATTCTCTTAAATCACCCAGTCTTTTTTGTGAAGGATGTCAAAGGGTATATTGATATTGCCACCGTGAAAAGTGGAAAAGCCACTCCAGAGCTGATGAAAGCTATGAAGCCTTCGCTTGCCATTGCTCAAGAAATGGGCAGCAAGAAGATTTCCAATCCTCTCGACGTTGAATATTGGAGTACGACTCCTTACAAGTTAGGCTCTAATCCCATTAAGTTTTCCGTTAAGCCTCAGCATGAAGTAGAAACCTCTACAGATGAGTCTAATTCCGATAGCTATCTGCGTGAGGCAATGGTCAACTTTCTAACTCATCAAGGGAAAGATGCCATTTTTGACTTCCTGATACAGCTTCATGTGGATGAAGAGAAAACACCAGTGGAAAACCCGATGAAGGAGTGGAAACAGGAGGATGCACCCTTTGTTAAGGTAGCAACTATCAGAATTCCTAGTCAGAAGTTTGATTTCGATGAGCGCAAGCGATTGGATGAAGGGTTACTCTTCACACCCTGGCACACCCTACCCGAACATGAGCCACTCGGCAGCGTGAATTTGGCGCGTCAGAAAATTTACCAAGAACTAGCGAAGTCTCGACGCGAACACATGGAGAAGCGTATGAGAGAGCCTCAACCTTATACTGTTGTCCAAGACGAGCCGCGTGAGTAATCCTTTGCTAGCCAAGGTTTTTGAAAATTGCACAATACCCTGAGAGGGTTTTCACCCATCAGGGTTGTTTTTTAGATACTCTTTCTTGTCGGCTCGAAGACAATCGCCCTCTCACACTTCACTACTTGGTTTTACTAAGGGTTGTACAAGTTTTTGGAGTTTTACATCTGAGGGTAGTGCCTATGTCAAGTCAAACTCCACAAGTTGAAGCGATCGCGCCTTAGCTGAGGTTTTCTCTCGCAAGCGTTGATTAATGCGATCGCTCATTCATGTCACTCCCTCCAACTTTTTGACTCAATGCTTACCACGCCTCAATCTGAGAAGTGTAATGGCTGTTCGGGCATCGCGCTTTTAGGCTGAAAAACTAAACCATGTCAGCAAATCATGTAACCGAAGTGTCTAACGGTTAGACACTTCAAACGCTAAGACTCATAGCTGTGCTTGCCAACCGCTAGCGAATTGCATCCAGTGAGACAGGAATTACTTGCTGACCCGCTTTTAAAGATGCGATCGCTCCTTCCCGCTCAAAGTCTTCCAGTTCAATCACAACTGCTCTGACTCTCTTGTACTGTGCTGACTGCTTTCCCACTTCCAACGATGCCAAGACGCGATCTGCGCTTCGCTTTACTCGCTTCGCTATCGCCCGAACGCAATTACAGCTTTGTCAGGCTTAGCAAGCACCAACTTTAAGCATCGTCATAACAGGCTAGGTAATCCGAGTTCACCCAACCTTCCAAACCATTAACCGCATTGTTAGGACCATCTACAACACGCACGTAAACCCAAGGATTATTCCCGTCCCTGAGCCACTTTATCGTATTACCATTATTCAGACCCGCTCTCGACTCTCCACCTGGAGCGAATCGTAGAGCGAGTTGACCCGTCCGAATATTGACCACATCGCAAAATATTTGGGGAGATTGCGTAACGGCACTAGCTTGACTACAAGATAAATAGTTTGCATTTACCCAACCTTCCAAGCCATTTACTCTACTATTGGGACCATTAAGTACACGCACATAAGCCCAAGGCACACCACCTCCACGCAAGAATGCCACAGTATTGCCATTATTTAGACCCGCTCGTGATTCACCACCAGGAGAATGGCGTAAAGCTAACTGACCCGTCTGAATATTAACCACATTACAAATCTGTTGTTGCGCGATGAGCGTTGAAGATTGCTGGGTATTCTTGGGTATGACGGAACTTGGGTTATTAGCAAGTGCAACAGGCGAAAAACTTAGACTCAGCAGGGACAGAGAAACTAAAGGAATTGTGGCAAGAGACGGGTTAAGATTTTTCATCTTTATTATTGTCAGCTAAGTGCAGATAGAAATGGCTTAAGTAGTCTTCAGACTGGATAGTGTCTATTACAAATTCACTGTTGTTACAGTTTTTATCTTGCTCCTGCCTTAATTGCTGAGTTAGCCATTCGCATCATCCCCTCTAGCACTTGCTTACTTGTCTGAGCCGGAACCTTATAGCGGATGAGGTAGGACACGCCATTTTGCTCCCAACTCAGTGACGAATCTCCGCAAATTGGGCAAGTTGTCTCCAGGTAGTAACCTCTGATGCCATTTACCAGAGTGATAGGATTACCATCCCGACCGAAGCTTTCTGTTGATGCCGAGAAACTACCAACCATACAAGCACTACCAGAACAGTCAGGGGTATAGCCAATCTCGATGTTGTAAGAGGACTCTCCGGCTGACCCTCCAACATAAAGCCGCTCTGTTTCAGGAGGAAGTTCAGAAGGTAATAAGATTGGCAATTGGGACATCTGGCGTAACTGAGGTAAGACCTCTTGTAGGATAGGAGCTACAGGGTTCTGCTCTTGAGCGATCGCATTTGGTGTCAGCACTGCCATTTGAATTGTCACAGGCATCAACGTTAAGCCAATCAAAACCAGATTGGTCAGTCTTTTATTCAGTTTCATCAAAAATTATTCCTCTGTGGTGTAGCACCAGAAAGCTCACATCTACACCTTAGGCTTTATGAACTTTGCGGAAAATGAGGGATTTACTGAAAAATCATCTAGATAATTCTAAGTTCTAGGGGAAATTACGGTTGAAAATCCAGAAGTTTAGATTTCAAATGTAAATGATTGTGCTTATTGTTTCGTGCCAGAGTGACACAAAAACTCATTCGAGATTTCAGTGACCACCATTTTTGAGTATGGCTTTACTGCTGGGTTTGATTGGACTGAGCGAGACTTAGCAGCAATCGAGCGGCTGCGACGAGTCTTGGGTGTAGAGGTTCTACGAGCAATAACACGCAGAGGTCAGCGCGAACTTCAAGCAACACAATACGTCGGTGTTTTTCGCTTGGGCAGGCGCACCGTTCAAGTGTTACCCAAAATGTTCCGCTCGGAAGACGAGGATAAAGCAACCAAAGCTAACCGCAATCTTCTTTACCTGCTCGAATACACGGGTCAATTAGTGGTGCGGGAAACGGCTGTGACCCAGTTAATGCAAAACAACCTAGACTGGTTTGAACTCCTGACCCGTCTGCTAGTCTCAAATTTAAGGGAAGAATGGCACAGGGGAGCTTATCGCAGCTACCAAACCGTTGAAGATGTCTTACCTGTTCTCAAAGGCAAATGGCAACTTTTAAAACAACTCCGCCGTCCCGAACGCCAACATCTGTTTGCCGTTGCTTACGACGAATTCAGTGCTGATAACTCACTCAACCGCATCTTTCGTTACGTTGTCGAACGCCTCTGGCAACTCAGCCGCGATGCCACTAACCGCAAAATTTTAGGCGAACTGCGGCATTGGATGGAAGAGGTAACACTATTGCCATCAGCCACAGTTAACGATGCTAGCCTCATTCCCATCACCCGACTCAACCAACGATACGAACCCCTGCTCAACCTAGCAAAGCTTTTTCTCGACAACAGTAGCTTGCAATTGTCGGCAGGTGACTTGGCAACCTTTGCCTTTGTCTTCGACATGAACAAGCTGTTTGAGGGATTCATCGTTAACTTTATTCGCCGCCATCGGGAAGAGATTCTGCCAGCCGAACTGGGAAGCTGCGAGTTGATACCACAGGCATACACAACAACCCTACACCTTGCACATACGAGTCACGGCGAACCTGTCTTCCGCCTCAAACCCGACCTCGCTTTCCGCAACGGAGATAATTTTCCCCTACTACTAGATGCCAAGTACAAACAACTTAAACCCACCGACCGAAAATTGGGTGTATCAGAATCCGACTTCTACCAAATGCACGCCTACGCTCATCGCTATCAATCTCCCCGTGTCCTACTGCTCTATCCCCAGACAGCGGATATTCCCCAACCCTTACAAGCAGAATTTACCTTGGAAGACAGTGAACAAGTAATTGTTGCCGCCACAGTCGATCTACGAGGGGATTTAAGCAAGTCACAGGAGCGTGACAACTTGATAACAAGATTAAAAACAATACTGATGAATAAGCGTGGATAACCAAATCAAGGATTGGCGTGCCGAACTGCACAACTGGCTACAGAACAATCCCAAGACGATGCCTGATAACTTGCGGCAACTCCGAGAAGAATTTGTTCAACGTTTTCCGATAGAGAGGTTAGCAGACCTGACTCTTGAAGAATATGCAAGCGGTCAGCGAAATTCAGACAGCTTTTGCTATTGGTTAGAATTCAAAACTCATGAGCTGGGAGGCATTAGAGCTGGCACTGTTTCTAAATTTGGAGTTTGGTGGAATAAGAAAGAAGCTAAGTGGGCTTGGAACAAAGCTTTACGCAGTGACAGCCCTGAAGAAGCCTTCCAAAAGCTCAAAGATGGACTATTGAAGTTGATTCAGGCAGTAGAAGCCAATCAGTTTGACAAACTTGACAAGATTGGTGCCCAACAAGGTTTGGGACCACGGCGCAATTCTTTACGAGCCAAACCTCTTTATTTATACTTTCCTGAAAATTTTCTTCCAATCTCCAATCCAACTCATCTCAAAAACTTTCTCAACTATTTTTATCAACAACCACAAGAAGGACTGCACTCCCCAAATCGTCAGCTCTTAAAATTCTTGCAGAGTCAACCTGAGCTTGAAGAATTTGACACCAGGCAAATGATGTGTTTTCTATATCATCTTCTACCCCAAGGTGGTGAGCGTTCATTGATGACAAACTCTGAATCAACAGAAGAGCTAATGGAAGATATAGAAGTGGAACTAGAACCGTCAACTGTTCCCCAAGAACTCAAGCAGCTAATAAAGATTACGGAACGCACTCGTAACATCATCCTGTATGGTCCACCAGGTACAGGAAAAACTTACTGGCTAAGAAGGTTTGCTGAATTCTTTCTATCCAAGCAACTGCAAGTACCCATCTCGCCAAAACAGCGGCGGCAAGAAATTTTACAAGGTCTAAATTGGTATGAAGTAATTGCTTTAACCCTTTATTTACATAAGCAGAAAAAACAGTTTTTTAGAGCTTCGGAATTAGGAGACGAGCCACTAATTAATGAATACTGGAAGCTAACAGCCACTAAAAAACTAGACAATATGATTCAAGCCATGCTGCAAAGCCACACTGACCCAAGCGTTAAAACAGTTTTGTATGCAAACCGCCGTTCTCCCTTCCTGTTTGAGAAAAATGACCAGAAACAATGGTGGCTAACCGAAGCAGGTCAGGAGTATGTTGAAGAGAATTTGAGTGAACAATTACAAGAAATTCATAATCCAAAACAAACCGCGCCTGACTTATCTAAATACCTGGAAATTGTTACGTTTCATCAATCTTTTGCTTATGAAGAGTTTATCGAAGGACTCAAGCCAATTACTGATGAAGAAGGGCAAGTGCGCTATGAAGTTGTAGATGGTGTGTTTAAGAGTATTTGTAAGCAAGCAGAGCTTGACCCAGAACACCGCTATCTTCTGATTATTGACGAAATCAACCGTGCCAACATCGCCAAGGTAATTGGTGAACTCATCACGCTAATTGAGGACGATAAGCGTCTTGGGGAAAGAAACGGATTAACGCTTACCCTACCTTATTCAGGTCAAAAGTTCGGTGTCCCATCAAACCTCTACATTCTAGGGACTATGAACACCGCAGACCGCTCAATTGCCCTACTTGACATTGCGATTCGGCGGCGGTTTGCTTTTGTTGAGTTGATGCCCAATCCAAACCTTCTCAACGGCAAAGATATAGATGGCATACAGTTAGACAAACTACTGGCACAACTGAATCATCGCATTGTTGCCCTACTTAGCCACGATTATCAGATTGGACATAGTTATTTCCTAGACGTGAACGATATTGAAGACCTGCACTTTACTTGGTATCATCGCGTGATTCCCCTGCTTCAGGAATACTTTTACAACGACGGTCAACGCTTACAAGCATTGATTGGGGAGGATTTTCTCCAACCTGTAGAAGTAGATTCAGCAACCCACAAAGCCTTAAAAGACTTGTATGACCCCGAACTCAAATATGAGATAAAACAGTTGGCAGGGGAGCCTTTTTTTAATGCACTCCGCAATTTGGCAGAGTAACGGCTAAAGCGATCGCCCCGTTCTGATTAAGCTCTTCCACTTCAATCAAGTTTTATCAGTGTCCAAAAGCGATCGCACCTCCTCGCTCAAACTTTTCCAGTTCTTTCACCTTTAGCCGCCGTAGTTAAGGGAAGTTTGGAGAGCGATCTGCGCTTCGCTTTACTCGCTTCCTCAACTGCAAGATAAAACAGATCAGATTTGCCTTACTTTGCCTTGAGCCAACTGGGAATACTGAAGAAAACGTCAGGGTTTTCTTTTTTATGGATACTAATAGACCATCAGAAAAAGTTCGCTGGAGACGCATACTATTGCTCATTGCGCTCGTTTGCCCAATCATCACCTTCCCTATCTGGCATCGGCTCTTATTCCCCAGCTTCTGGTCAGACACGCGCTGCGTTTTTGAAGACTCTGACGGAAACGTTCGGATGGGACAAGGAATTAGTTGTGAGAGCATTGAACAGTGATAACAATATCTTGGTGTATGGCTTCGATGTTTAACGGTCATACACCAGAGTTGAGGATAAGGGAACAGATTAAGAGCGATCGCTTTGACGACTGTCGTCTATGCTTCAAAGCTTGAGCCAGTCAAATATCCATCTGTTCTCTCTCCTCCCACGCTTTTTATGTTTTAGGGTGCAAAACGGGGGCTATATCCCCCAGTTTTTGCACCCTAAATACCACGCCCCGCAAACAGCCAACCCGTGATCGCTCAAACTCTTCCAGTTCAATCACCTTCCACGCTTTTTATGTTTTAGGGTGCAAAATGGAGGCTATATCCCCCAGATTTTGCACCCTAAATACCATGCCCCGCAAACAGCCAACCCGCCTCTGCCCCAAGGATGTAGCGACTCATGCCTACCAATGGAATCGTGCCGAACTCGAAGAAATGAGAGCGATTATCGATGCCTTGATGGAAGCGTCCCAGCCAGAGCCACAAACCAAGGCAGTGCCAGCCGGGAATCGTCAGTCCCGTGGTACGCGAGGCGGCGGCTACTTCGAGGAGAAGATGATTAACGGCTGCGGTCCCTATCGGTATCTGCGGTTCTGGGTCTCTGGGAAGCGGAAATCTGTGTACGTGGGGAAGATTGAGTGAGGTAGGCTCGTCCTGACTGTCGTCTCGGTTTCAAATCCCCACCCAGTCGAATATCCACCAGGTTTTGCGATCGCGAAACGAGTAAAGCAAAGCGCAGATCGCGCTCCCAAAAAAATCGAGTGTCTAACCGTTAGACACTCGATTTTGGGAAAAACAACTTTCACCAATTCGGAAAGTATACCTCTACACACTAGATTGCTACAAAGTAATACATTTTAGCTAGATAGGTAGGTAAGGTGTGAGAACAGGTGTACAGAATTACTATTTTTTTGTTTAAATTTGTCCGGTTCCTTGAGAAATAGTGCTGTTTTTTATTAGGGATAACTCAAATGAGAACAACATCTATTCTCTAAAGATAGAAATATTCTTATTCGTTGTACAGATATTTTCACAAGTTATTCAGCAACTATCCCCAATAGGCTGGATTGCATCAGGGTGGCACCTCCCTTTTTTTATAGATGTCATCTTTTAATGTCTAAGCTACTAATCAGCCAATATCAGACAGAAGTAGAAAAAATCATCCGCTACGGTGGTTCTCGTAAAGAAACAGCAATCCGAACGGCATTCCAAAATCTTCTAAACGAGTATTGCAAAACTAGAGACTTCCTATTGATTCCTGAACTGGAATACAAAACTAGAAATAACAAAATAGTTTATCCTGATGGCACGGTTAAAGATGCTCTCAGGCTAGATTGGGGCTATTGGGAGAGTAAAGACCAATACGACAATCTCAACGAGGAGATTAATAAGAAATTAGCCAAAGGTTATCCCGATAGCAACATTCTATTTGAAGATTCTCAATCTGCTGTTCTAATTCAAGCTGGCAATGAAGTTTCCCGTATCTCAATGAAAGATACGGATGGTTTGGATAAAACTATCAACGCTTTTATTAATTATGTTCGTCCTGAAGTTAAAGACTTCCGGGAGGCAATTGAAGTATTTAAGGAAGACTTGCCAACAATTTTGAATGCTCTACGGAGTATGATTCAGGAGCAAGAGAAGACAAATTTAGAATTTAAAAGCCGGAGAAATCGCTTCTGGGAGGTCTGTAAAGAATCTATCAATCCTGAAATAAGTTTGTTAGATGTTCAGGAAATGCTAATTCAACATATTCTGTCTGAAGATATTTTTATCAATATTTTTAGTGAGTCTCAGTTTCACAGGGAAAATAATATTGCCCGTGAAGTACAGCAAATTATTGAGACGTTTTTTACTGGTAGTATCCGACGCAATATCTTGAGTACAGTTGAACGCTACTATGCTGTAATTAGAAGAACTGCTGCCAACATCTACAATCATCACGAAAAGCAAAAATTCCTCAAAGCAATCTACGAAAATTTCTATAAAGCATACAATCCAAAAGCAGCAGATCGTTTAGGAATTGTTTACACTCCAAATGAAATTGTTCACTTTTTAATTGAGGGAGCTGATTATTTAGTTCACAAACATTTTGGCAAGTTACTATCAGACAAAGGGGTAGAGATTTTCGACCCCGCGACTGGAACTGGAACGTTCGTCACTGAACTAATTGAATATTTCTCAGAAGATAAATTAGAACAGAAATATAAAAATGAAATTCATTGCAATGAAGTTGCAATCCTACCTTACTATATCGCAAATTTAAATATTGAATATGCTTACAGGCAAAAGACCAAAAAGTATGAGGAATTCAAAAATATTTGTTTGGTCGATACACTTGAACATACTACTTTTGAGGGAAAGCAGGGAGAGCTATTTGGACTAAGTATAGAAAACACAGAAAGAATTAAGCGTCAGAATGAAAAGAAGATTTCTGTAATCCTTTGTAATCCTCCTTACAATGCCAATCAAGTTAATGAAAATGATAATAATAAAAATCGGCAATATCCTGCAATAGACAAACTAATTAAGGATACTTATGTTAAGCAGAGTACAGCTCAGAAAACTAAGGCATATGATATGTACTCCCGCTTTTTCCGATGGGGAACAAGTAGATTGAACAACAATGGAGTCTTAGCCTTTATTACCAATTCTTCTTTTATTAACGCTAGAACATTTGATGGTTTTAGAAAAGTAGTGGCTGAGGAATTCAGTGAGATTTATGTTATTGACTTAGGTGGAGATATTAGAGTTAATCCTAAACTCTCAGGAACAAAGCATAATGTTTTCGGTATTCAAACAGGTGTTGCTCTTACCTTTATGGTTAAAAGAGAAAACAATACTTATAGTCCATGCAAAATTCTTTATTATTGTAGACCAGAATTTGAGACAGCAGAATCAAAACTAAATTTTTTAGCAGAAACGAAATTAGATAATATTCCTTTTGAACATATTGCTCCCGATAAAAAACATAACTGGATAAATATTGCTGGCAATGATTTTGAGTCTTTATTGACCTTAGCCGACAAAGAGACAAAATCAGCAAAAAGCCAAGATAGCGAAAAAGCGGTATTTCGTTTGTACAGTAATGGAATTGTTACAAATAGAGACGAATGGGTTTATGATTTTAGTAAAGATAATCTGCAAAAAAAAGTAGCATTTTTCGCCAAAACATATAACAAGCTCCTAGAAACTAAAGATTTCAGCTTCCCATCAAATATAAAATGGAGTAGAGATCTAAAAAAAGAATTTACAAGAAAGAAAGCAGTAAAAGCCAGATCTGATAATTTTCAAGTTTCACTTTACAGACCCTTCGTGGAAATTAATTACTACTCAGAAGATGTTTTAAGTGATTTAATTACTTCAAATCATTATGATATATTTGGCAAACAATTAGACAAGCCTAATATTCAAATTTGCTTTTTAGGCATTGTTTCTTCTTATCAGCTTGCTACTCTGGCTTCAGATAAATTAATAGATTTATGTCTGTTAAAGCAAGGGAATGGCGGGACACAAAGTCTTCCTTTATATCGTTATACTAGTGACGGAAAACGTGTTGACAATATTACGAATTGGGGGCTAGGGCAATTCCAAACTCATTATAGTGATTTAACCATTACCAAAAAAAATATTTTTCACTATACCTACGCTATCCTCCACAATCCCCACTACAGGCAAAAATACGAACTTAATCTAAAACGAGAATTTCCGCGTCTGCCCTTCTACCAAGATTTCCACCAATGGGTTAACTGGGGCAAGCAACTAATGGATTTACACATTAACTATGAAACTGTTGCTCATTATTCACTCAAATGGGTTAATCTACCAATTCCAGACGGCTCAAAACGACTCCATAAAACCAAATTAAAAGCGGACAAAATCAAAGGCATTATCACTCTAGATGATGTAACGACCCTAGAAGGAATTCCTAAAGAGGCTTGGGACTATAAACTTGGTAATCGATCAGCTCTAGAGTGGATTCTCGACCAATACAAAGAAAAGAAGCCTAAAGATCCTACTATTGCCGCTAAATTCAATACCTACCGTTTTGCAGACTATAAAGAGCAAGTGATTGATTTACTGCAACGAGTTTGTACTGTCAGTGTAGAAACAATGCAGATTATTCAGGCAATGCCTGAGGAGTGAAATACCTCTGAATACGTTTTAGGGGATAGAGAAGATTCTGGCAAACAGCTCAGAAGTGCGATCGCGCCCTTGCCAGTGGGGTCTGCCAACTGAATACCGTTCTTGTGGTGGAAGTTTAATGAAGTAGCGTATACTACTAGCTGTACAAAAAGGATATTGCAGAATATCGCTTGTACCTCTCTCTAGATAAAGGTTTAAGCGATTTTATGCTATTTATAAGTAGTCGCCCCTTACCCTGCAAGAGTTTGAGCGATTTCGTGTCTTGACGGGAAAGTAATTTTTTGAGATGATCGAGAGGTAGTCGGAACAGTGCCAGGAAAATTAAATACAATAAGCTTTTCAGGAGCCTGCCCTTCCGGTCAACTTGAATCCCTATCAGGGATTGAAACTCACAAATTTGTAGACAGGAATCCTAGACCCAGCTTCCGGTCAACTTGAATCCCTATCAGGGATTGAAACAGGTATTCCAAACTCTGCAAAGAGTTCGTCAGCTTCCGATCAACTTGAATCCCTATCAGGGACTAAAAGTTTCCCCAATTGCTTCACTCTGTTAAGAACTTTGAGGAAATACCAATTCGAGCCAACTCTACCAAAACGCGATCGCACTCCTCAAAAGTGGTTCATTTTGAACCTGTGTCTAACGGTTAGACACAGGTTCAAAATGAACCACTTCTAGCTCGATGTCATCTTCCCAAACTCGCAGGTGATAGGTCGCGTCATCTTCGTAAACTTCACCCTCAGCTTCATCGTCTCCGTCAGATTTCCAGAGAATAGCCTCGACTTTGACCCAGACCGATGTGGTGACGGCTTTCCCACCTCCAGCGCTGCAAAAATGCGATCACACCTGACCGAGACATGCCAAGAGTGTCTAACGGTTAGACACTCTCTTGGCATCATCTGGTCGAGAACTGCTTTCAGACGCTTGAACTGTGGTGGCTGCTTCCCAACACCCAGCGCTGGTAAGATGCGATCGCGTTTCTCCGGGGTGAGTGCCCTCTCTTGCCAGCGTATACAAAATAGACTTTTTTGTACCTATCAGCCAAGGTTATAAATGACACGTTAATTCACGGTTTCTAATACCGATAATAATCAGTCGCGGAATTAGAGAAATAGCTGGAATGACGATATATCGTTGATTGGTCTAATTCCGAAAATTTACGGGGTCTAAGAGGTAAAAAATAGCCGCTTATTGAGAACAGACCCCATCTTATTGCAAGCGATTGATAAGTTGATGTGCTGTTTTTTTTGAGCTGCGTTTCATGATTGCACCCTAAAAAAATATCCTGTGTCTAACGATTCGACACAGGATTAAACGCTAAAACTCCTAGCTGTGCTAGCCAACGGTTAGCGATTTGCATCCAGTGGCTTGGGAATTACTTGCTGACCCGCTTTTAAAAGATGCGACCACCCTTTCCCACTATCTGATGCGATCGCTCATTTTCTCAACCCTCGATTACCTAAAAGATAAAGCACCAAATAATGCTTTGCCAACTTCATATACCGCAGTGTTGTCGAAATTGGTTCCTATGAAGAGTGCAGGTGCGATCGCATTTCTGTTTATTGTTTTCAAAAAAAATCCAGCTCTTGATTAGGGCTGGAGAGTTTTAAGAGGGAAGATAAAGCTCTTAATACTTCTTGCCTCAGGTAAACTGCCTGGAAAGATTGAGCATCATTTGATGCATTTCATCTAATTGTTGACGCATGTTTGCGTTTTCTTTTTTCTGTGCGCCTAATTCTGATTTCAAGAAATCAATTAAGGCTTGGTTTGGTGAGTCAGACTGCCCCATATAGGTTTTAAAAAAAGGGTTTAATGCTGGTTCTGTCGAGGTACTCAATAGGAGGCTGGGAACCCTTAAATCGTCAGAACCCATGTAGTGTGCCGCAATCGTTTCGGGTTTGTCACCCACCCATGCAGCGACGGTTCCAAGTGATACTCCTCTATTCAGTTCCATAGTAATAAAAGTGTGGCGAGTGGCATAGGAAGAGCGGTAGATTCTTTGAGTAAGCTTCCCTTCATCAAGTAACTCTTCCATGAATCCACGTACTCTCTCTTTCTTTCCACTTGTATTATAGTAACCAGCCCAACAAAGACTAAATTCTTGGAAAAATCTTGCTCTTTCTTTGCCCTTGAGATTTGGCTCGATTATATAGTCAGATAGTTCATAGCTTTCGGGTTGAATGTCTAACAAAAATGATGCCAGTTCTTGGTTGCAAGGTAGTTGGTGTGGCTTATGATTTTTGATTGATTTTTCCCTTTTTAATGACACAGAAAAAGATTGCTCAAATCGCAAAACTCCAAATCGACCAATATCTTCGTTTCTCTGACTTTCGTCAAAGTGTTTCCACTGCAATGCTAGCCCCTCGCCTGTTCTACACCCAGTTAAGAATTTCAGTTTTCCGAAAAGAAAGAAATAGCCAATAGGGTAGTTTTTCCACTTATATACCTTTAGTAACTGCAAGACGGTTTGTGTATCTTTTAGTGAAAAACCTCTGAATTGCTGGCTTGTATTAATGTAGCCTTTTTCCTTTGCCCAATTAGGTGCGTTTGTTTCTGGAACCATTTGTATAGCTGCATTCCAGTTTTTAGTTTCTATCAAGACTGAGGAGGGAATTAGCTCTTCATCTTTTCCCCAGGCAAAAGAATTTCTTATTATGGAAAGGAGGAAGTTTGCAGTCCCTGGAGATTTTTTAGATTTTTCTACAAGCCACCCTTTTATTGCCTTTTGCTCAAACAGATCTTGTGGACAATTTTTCAATATTCTTAGGTGGTTCTCGTAGTTATTTACTGTTGTTTCTTCTATACTTACTTTATTCTTAGGAATTAGTTTTAACTTCTTATGTTTATGAAACCACAGAGAACAAATTTCATAAAGACTAGGACATCTTTCTCGGTCATCACCAATGACTTTAAAAGAGTTTCTATAGTTATATAGATTATAATTTTCTTTAATTATTTTATAGCCTTCTCCTGGGGTTTTTGCATCCTTACAAGCTTTTCTCCATATTTCCATGCTTTCTTCTAAGACTTCTTTTTCGTCTGATAAACTTCCAGTATTCGCCTTTAATCCTATCGAGAGAAACTTCCCCTCCTGCTTCCAGACAGCACGGGCTATTTGTGCAGGAAACTTAAGATAATAGGTATCATTTTTGCAAATTAACTTAATTCCTCCATTCCCTTCAGTTGCTATAACTTTGTAGTTTAGTTGCTTTTTTTTAGGCATATTGCTCTTGATTTAATCTTTTATTTTTTAACTTTAACATAAATACTATTTATCATGAACAGTGAAATATTTATATTATTTCTCTGGTGCTTTGCGAAATAATATAAGTAGATAATCCAGTAAATCCAGTAGTTTAAGCCGTTCTAGCCTTCACTACTATCTCAATAGGTACTGAATTAGTACTATTTAGAGAGTTTCAAGGAAAATAATGCTATCAAAGTAGTACCAGAGTGATACCTTAAAAGCCTTGTAAGGCACACCTTACAAAATAAGATTTTGATTTTTAGCTTTCAGATATCATGGTATTAGTCCAGTACCACTTTAATGGAAAAAAAAGGTGCAACATAACCTGCGATTTCCCAACGCTGAACTTCACCAAAGCGTCAAGCTAAGAGCTAAGCAAGAGCAAATTAGTATTAACAAGCTGGTCATCAAAGCCCTATTGCAGTACCTAAACACCCCCAATTCTCAGGTTACCCAAGCCGACCTTGCCCCTATCCGAAGCCAACTGGCAGAGCTGATGCAAAAATTGAAGATGAAGAAGTGAATTATTGGTATATCGTTGAAGTTCAAGGCGGCACTTTAATTCATGCAAAGAAAACTAACAAAGGGAAACCCTAAGTAGGTCGTGCTGAAAGTACTAAAGTATGTAAAGCAGAGCGGCAAGTAAAGTTGAGTCCCGACCACCTGCGACGGGTACTCAAAAAAAGGGGATACTCTGGAAACGCAGCCATGTGAGTCATCGGGACAAGGAAAACCCGAAACAATGTGCCATCAAGCAGGCTGACTTAGACATGTTGGAGTTGGCGGCAGCAGCCGATGAGATTGACCTGTTGTACCTTGATGAGTCTGGGTTTAGCTTATGGAGTCTAGTGAGCTACAGCTACTTCATACCAGTACTCAAGTGCAGCAAAACTGGTCACAATGGGAGGCTCAGGGTCTTTATCTATTCTTTTTGCCAGCCTTTTGCTCGGAAATGAACCGCATTGAGTTGGAATGGCATCAACTCAAAACCCATGAACTGGCAGGACAGATGTTTGAAGACGAGTTAGACCTAGATAGGAAGCTCAACATCAAAATCCAGCTCGTCTTGTTCGCGATCGCTTTTGGTAAAGGAAGCGATCGCAGATGTTCCAAAGAGGGCATCTCTTCCCCCGCTAGGAAAAGAAGATCTCAGGTCTAATCGTCAGACACGCAACAATCACCTAATTGAAGCGATGACTACATCCAACTCGTCTTATTTGCGATCGCATCTTACCAACTCTGCCAGCGGTACTAACTTGGGAAAGAGGTCAAGCTTTGCACTGTCCCCTTCAATCCGCTCAATGCAATATGGTTCTGTTGAACTTGTGTGAGGTTTGCTTGCGACAAATACGCGATCGCCCACATTAAAGCTTGCTTTGAAATTATCCAGTTCAGTCTCCCATTCTTTTATCTGAGCCTGTTGGTCAGGAGAGAGGCGCTTGCAAGCCTCATCAATCGCTTCTTGATTCCAGCAGTTCAGGAAGGTAGCCAACTGCAACATGCTGGTACAACCTGATAGATAACTCGCTATTTCATTCTGGGTTGCTTCCTCCTGCCATTCTTCTGCAACCGCTTCCTCTACCAGTTGAGTTCTATCCACAGCTCCTTCTACTTGCTCAGTTACATTTTTTCCTTCCTGGTTACATCCAGTTACACCCTGGTTACAGGAAATATGTAACCGCTCTGTTTCAGTCTGGATAAGGGCTACAGCCTCTAAATTCCCCTCAGTTACATCTTTTTCAGAGATAAGGGTATGACTTTTTTGCTTTTCACCCAGTTCTTCTGTGATCGGGGTAAATAAGATCAACTCCACAGCTTCTTTTTTTTCTTTTATACTCTCTTCCAAAAAAGATGTAACTGAACTATCTAAAAGGGCTGAATCCTGCTCTGTGTCTAGTCCCTGTTGGTTACATTTTTTATGTAACTGACTGTTATTGAATGTAACTGATGTAACTGAGGATGTAACTGGCTCACAAATTGACTCATTCTGTGGTGAATCACGACCATCAGGTGGGGTAGGTGACTTCCAATCATCCATATAGCCTTTAATTAGGTCGGAAGGAATCAAAACACAACGCTTAGGCTTGTATTCAGGTTCCTTGGGTTCATCCTCAGCAGTTAGCTTGGCGCGGTAGTACGCTAAGGATTCATCTCGGTTGGTGTGAAACTTCTGTACAGATTGGAGAGTTCCTCCACTTCTGGCGATAAGAGCCTCTAGCACCTTACGCGAGTAAACAGGATTAAAATACTTATCCACTAGTGGGAATACTTGACTCATTTGGATGGCTAATGCCTTACCTGCCTTCGTCTCGACTACTAGACAGTTCCAATCTCCAACTAAAGCGTCAGATTTAAGAGCCGACAGTTTATCTAGGAAATCTGTAATGCTATCGGCATTTGAGTCAGCCGCATTTGCAATTGGGCATAGTTGAGCGATCGCATACTGTTTGATTGACTCAGCATCAAAATCGGCTAGTTTGGCTACTGCCATCGCGTACCACAGAATCAGTGCCATTGATGAAGCAATACGCGGGTGAGACTTGGGCAGATGCGATCGCAGTTCTCCCTCTAGTTGCTTAATTTCCTCTTTTGGATATCCCAGTTTAATTAAGTCAGGTAAACACCCGCTGGCACCTTCCATCGCCTCAACCATCTCATCCCAAGCATTCGAGTCACCATCAGTTTGACGGTAGACTGGCACTTGAAGCATCCGAGTTAAAGTCGCTAGCTGTTGGTCACCAATCGCGTGGTTACTAGTCACCATTAACGGGCTGTGGGGTTCCTGATAATTCCCTCTCACCATTCGAGGGACGGCATTGTAGAGACGCTTCAGAATTTCGTCTAGTTCTCGACTTTTGGGGGGGTCATCCAGACATAGTGGTAACGAACCCGTGAGTTTTAGGCATTCGTAGAGTTTTGACTCACTAACTCCTGATATCTGTCCGTCACCATTGAGCCAACCCACAAGAGATAAAGAGTTAGCTGCACAAACGGTCTTGTTGCCGCCAGCATCCCCTACAAAATTAAGTTGTGGAAAACGCCGCTCTTTCTTAATGATGGTTTGGTAGTGTACGGCAGCAGCCGTAAATCCCAACCCGATCATTGCGGGAAAGATGCCCTCTGCTCCATGAAACTTACGCATTGCAGCCACAAGTGGTTTTAGAGCGTTGGGATTAGGAGGTGCAACAGATGGTTGTGGTGTCTTATCTTCACCACCTAAGTCTTCATTGAAGACCCAATCGCTGTTAGGTTTAGCACTCCAAACTCCATCTTTTGTAATCTGGCAATCTTTAAAAACCCAATGCCCATCTGCCTGTTGACCCGCTCTGTCTTGGAGACGATAGGTGATGCCACCCCGATCGCGATACTCTCGTAGCTTGACGTGAATCAGCGCCTTGAGATGCTCAGTTTTTAAGTTACAGACAACACCGGACTGATAGACCCGCTTGAGCGTTGCCTCAAAGTCTTTGACGGCACCATAGTCTTGTGACGATATGATCACTCGCTTTTGGAAGCGGTCAAACGATCGCTTGACCTGCAAAACTAATCCGCCGCCCGCGTCACTGGATAACTCAGATTCAATTTGGAAGTCAAAATTGCACTTTGGACAAAACTTGCTGATGGGTTCACCGTTTTCATTCTCTTTCTCAATCAACCAACCAATCTCACCATTCCAAACAGTTGGTGCTTGCCAATGGTTTTGCTGTAAATCGGCAGTACCAGCGCTTCTGTCTTCACTGGGCTTGCTAGAGTTCCGTTGCCACTCTGCCTTAATATCGTCCTTGATATGAGCAGGACACTTCGCTTCAAATGTCACCTTGTCCAGCCTACGAATTTTCTTCCAGCAGTTCTCCTCGCCCCCTCGGTGCAATGCCGCCGGATCAGAACTAACGATGTCAATAGTTTTGAGAATACGCTCAACCCGTTCGCTATCGATCCCTAGCTGCCCGCCTGCGTAGTGTGCTAAATCTTCCGGTGTGCCAGTAATCGGGATGTCGTTTTCTTTTGCCCAGTTCTGCCAGCCGTACCACTCATTTAAGGCTGTTGTTAATGCCTCGGAGCGATCGCCTGTTGGACAGTTCCCCTTTAAAATCTCGCGGCTGGTGGTGTTACCCAATTCCTCAAGAGAAATGTTGCCAGGAACATAGGAAAGTAGAGGCTGTGGAGTTTTCTGTGCTTGGCGCTGAGCTTTACTTGAGGTGGAGTAAATGCCGATGCTTTCCAAGCTCCTAACCTCTACTGGCACTACACGATTAATTGATTGATATGGGTTTCCTGATAGACCAACTGTTGGAGCCAACACGGTAAAGCGCCCTTCTCCTAATGCCTCACCGATGTGCTTGCCGCCGGGTTGTAAGGCAAAGTTGGTAAAGCTTGGCTTTTCCTTAACCCGAACACCAACCCGCCAGCCGCCTGAGTGTGAGCGCTCCAAGAAAGTGTTGGCAAGAGTGGGATTTTGCAATACCTCAGTCACAGCCTGAGTGCAGTCGTCTTCACTAGGGAACTTCTTAACGTCAAAGTCAAGCCAGATTGTGTTGTTCCAGCCGCCTAGTGTTCCGATGCCATTGAGGGGATTGGCGAACCACGTTTCAAAATCCTGTGGTGTGGGCAGACGCTTCTGATACTGGCAATGATTGATTAGGTGAGGCTTACCGTCCTGGTCAAGGTAGCTTGGGTTTTTGCCTGTGTAGAGCGGTATTGGTTGAAGCGATCGTGTTAGTGGGCAGTGTTTCCAAATTCCTTTTGCTCCGTCTGCTTGCACAATTCTGGGATGCTTTCTAGCATCTTGTGCTGGTGCGACTGGCAAAACTGGAAAATTGCTTGTCTTCAGCCAGTTAATGACTTCTTGCAACTCAACTTGCTGCACACTCTCTTTGTCTTCTTCTCGGCAAAGAGAAGCCCTGTCTGAGCCTGAGTACTTCGGTTTTTTTGGTGTAGTAAACATGATTGATACCCTTTATGTGGTGTAGGGCACTCAAGTCATGAAAAATTCCTCAAAATTTTTACCGATTTGGTAAAAAAATTAGCTAGCCTTGATCTGCAAATGTATTTGGTTTTCCCAAGCGAACAATTTCTTTCTTGTTCTTTCTGCCTGGGATGGCTCTGGCTAGCTAGGTACATGGGTTAGAGATTTCACGCTTGGGTGCCATTTTCTTGAAATTTGGCATAGGAATCCCATCCCATTCGTGCTAATATTTTTATTGAAAGCACAATGGGTTGTGAGCAGCAGTTCGGTGTTTCAAGTTGGTCGCTTGCGGGACACCGTTCTGACGGGAAACTCACCTACAGTATTTAATTAACTTGTTACTTCCTATTTGGTTGTATCAAGGCCCCCTAGATTAAACAGTTACTGAAATCTTACAATAAAACCGCCTGAAATTTATCAGAAGCGGTTTTTTTTTTTGACAGCCCACATAATCCCACCCACGATAGGTAGATTTCGTTTATAACAGATAGCAATAATCTGCGTTTGTACGGTACTTAATTTTATTGTTTATCAGATTTACTAAAATATATAGGATTTCTAAACTCTCATTTTTTATGCATCAGTAAATAAGTTTTAAAATAAATTTTAGTATAACTATTATAAAATATTAAAGGGAACCCTTGCTAGTAATGGAGTGTAGATAATTTTAATTCTCTTGCTTTTGAAGTTTAATTAATTAAAGTAAATGTTAAAAGTTTAATAACAAGGCTTTAAGAGGATTACTTTTAGATTTAATAGATTTAAGTAATTTCCGTTCCAGCAAACTGTTTGAGCTACCTAGCAAAAAGTGTCTAACCGTTAGACACTTTTTGCTAGGTATGCTATCTCAAGAGAAGAATAGTCAGATTATTTTGTGATCGCTCCGTCTGGTGTCCAAATGTGGTCGCTCCCTCTTTGGAAAGCTGTCTTTCCACAGATTCAAAAGTACGCATCTATACGCTAGATTGCTACAAAACACAACATTTTAACCAGATCGGTAAGGTGTGAGGAATGTTGGTTCTGGCAAACACTTCAGTAATGTGATCGCGGACTACTAGAGGTGCCGGATTTCAGGCGGTGCAACTTCCCAGTGATTATTCCGTCCGTCCGCATATCGAATTGGTGCTGAGATCAACTCCTGCGGCTCTACGTTTTCTAACGCAGCCAGTTGAATTCCGATATAGTTACCGCCGATCGCTTCAGCATATCCTCGTGCAAACGAGCGCACCCCGCAATGCCGACAAAAGAGATGGTGCATACTCTTGGAGCCAAATTGATAGTCGCTCAGCGCGTCTTCTCCTGCAAGCAGCCGAAACGCATCGGGCTTGATGATTGCGTTCCAGTTCCTTGTTTTGGTGCAGATGGAACAATTGCATTTGTTCGTTCCAGCACCTAAATCGATGTCAGCCTCGAACCGTACTGAACCACAATGGCAGCTTCCTGTATACGTTTTCTTCATCGGCATTTTCGGCAAATAAATCTAGCCAAAGGAAAAGATATCCTTAATTTCAATTGGAGCCAACTCTCCCAAAACGCGATCACCCAGAACTTAGCAAATAAGAGAAAGTTATCAATGGTGTGCTATATCAGCTTGCTGACATGGCTTAGTTTTTCAGCCGAAAAGCGCGATCGCGAAAACTGCTTGATATTTGACTGGTTGGGGATTTGAAGCGGAGACTTCGGGAAAAGCGCTCTCTCTTAATCTGTTCCTAAGGTAAATCTGTTTTATCTTGTGCTTGAGAAAGCGAGAGCGTTGCGCTGCTGCTCTCTTCGGAGCGGCTCTGAAAGAGCTAGCGCAGATCGCTCTCCAAACTTCCCTTAACTAAGGCAGCTAAAGGTGATTGAACTGGAAGACTTTGAGCGGGAAGGAGCGATCGCATCGTTAAAAGCGGCTCAGCAAGTAAATCCCGTGGCACTGGATGCAATTCGTGAGCCGTTGGCAAGCAGCTTGGTGAGTCTTAGCGTTTTGAGAAAGTGTCTAACCGTTAGACACTCCAGAATATAGCTTTTTAGAGCATAATACGTTATGACTGATGAGTATCGAACGTTCGACAGCTAAGATTACGTGTTACTTCCCTAAGTTGGAGAAAGGAAGCGCTGCTGCTCTCTTCGGAGCGGCTCTGAAAGACCTAGCGCAGATCGCTCTCCAAACTTCCCTTAACTATAGCGACTAAAGGTGACGTGAACTGGAAGAGTTTGAACGAGGAGGAGCGATCGCATCTTTAAAAGCGGGTCAGCAAGTAATTCAAAAACCACTGGATGCAATTCGCTAACCGCTGGCAAGCATAGCTAGGATTCTTAGCGTTTAATCCTGGCTTCGATTTGTTTCCGTAGTGCTTCCAATTCCGTTTCAACTCAGTACTCGACAGGACGTGTAGTAACAAATTGCAAAAAGTAACTTGTGCTTCGGAGATAAGACACCAAACAACTCTTCTAGCTGCTCTTCCCTAAGTATTTCTGCTTGACCGTTGCGATTGTTCTTCATCTTGTTCTAATGGTTGCTGATTTGACAAATCAGCAACCATTATTTAACGCTATATCGTTGTTTGGGCAAGAGTTCTAGTTTTGGAGCCTGTTTTTAGGTACTTGTTGAGAATGGCTATCAATAAGCTAGCTATAAAGTGTGCTGTAGTACGTTAGATAGTGGCAACAAGTAAAAACACTTATCTATATAGGTAAGGTGTGATTAAGGTTATACAGAACTAGGAATTCTATGTCTAACCTAAATTAGATGATTGGTAGCGGCTCTGTAAGGGCAAATGCGATCGCGCTAGTAATCGTACAGAGATACGCCTATATCAATGTTTTCGTATTTCC
>JAHHIF010000070.1 GCA_019358875.1 Symplocastrum torsivum CPER-KK1 | reverse complement strand
CAAAGGTCATCAGAGCAGTGTCAATAGTGTCAGTTTTAGCCGGGATGGTCAAACGATTGCCAGTGCTTCAGTTGACGGCACGGTGCGCTTGTGGGACAGGCAAGGCAACCCGATTGGTCAACCCTTACTCGGTCATCAGAACAGTGTCAATAGTGTCAGTTTTAGCCGGGATGGTCAAACGATTGCCAGTGCTTCAGTTGACGGCACGGTGCGCTTGTGGGACAGGCAAGGCAACCCGATTGGTCAACCCTTCAAAGGTCATCAGAACAGTGTCAATAGTGTCAGTTTTAGCCCGGATGGTCAAACGATTGCCAGTGCTTCAGTTGACGGCACGGTGCGCTTGTGGGACAGGCAAGGCAACCCGATTGGTCAACCCTTCAGTCATGAGAACAGTGTCTGGAGTGTCAGTTTTAGCCCGGATGGTCAAACGATTGCCAGTGCTTTATCTGACGGCACGTTGAGCTTGTGGGACAGGCAAGGCAACCCGATTGGTCAACCCTTACTCGGTCATGAGAGCGCTGTCTGGAGTGTCAGGTTTAGCCCGAATGATCTAACGATTGCCAGTACTTCAGTTGACGGCACGGTGCGCGTGTGGGACAGGCAAGGCAACCCGATTGGTCAACCCTTCAAACGTCATCAGAGCCGTGTCAGCCGTGTCAATAGTGTCAGTGTTAGCCCGGATGGTCAAACGATTGCCAGTGCTTCAGTTGACGGCACGGTGCGCTTGTGGGACAGGCAAGGCAACCCGATTGGTCAACCCTTACTCGGTCATCAGAGCCGTGTCAATAGTGTCAGTTTTAGCCCAGATGGTCAAACGATTGCCAGTGCTTCAGTTGACCGCACGGTGCGCTTGTGGGACAGGCAAGGCAACCCGATTGGTCAACCCTTACTCGGTCATGAGAGCGCTGTCTGGAGTGTCAGTTTTAGCCCAGATGGTCAAACGATTGCCAGTGCTTCAGATGACCGCACGGTGCGCTTGTGGGACAGGCAAGGCAACCAGTTAGCGATCTTCCGAGGTCATGAGAGCGCTGTCTGGAGTGTCAGTTTTAGCCCGGATGGTCAAACGATTGCCAGTGGTTCAGTTGACGGCACGGTGCGCTTGTGGCGGATGGAAAATTTAGAGCAACTGCTGGCACGAGGTTGCAATTGGCTGCGGGATTATCTGACGACTAACCCCGATGTGAAGGAGAGCGATAAGCTTCTGTGTGAGGGGATTAACACTCAACAGTAAAAAGTAAAAAGGAGAGGCTTGAACTAGCATTGCGTTGTTGGTTGCCTTAGAGGATGATATTGCTGACTTTATGGCTTGTTGACAAGTTAACCAGTCAGCTTGCTGACACCAAAAATCTATGATTATAGCACTGGCAAATCAAAAGGGGGGAGTAGCCAAGACCACGTCTACCATCTGCCTGGGTGGGTTATTGGTCGAGAGCCGTTCCTGCCTAGTCATCGACCTAGACCCCCAAGCCAATCTCACCATTGGACTAGGTGTGGAAGTCCAAGAGAGTCAGTTAACCACCTATGACGTGATTACCGAGCAAGCGGAGGTTCTGGAGGCAGTTATCCCCACCCAATCTGGACTCAGCTTACTCCCGGCTGACATAACTCTTGCCAAAGGGGAAACTGAGCTTCTAGCAAAGGTGGGCAACTTTCTTATCCTCAAGGAACGACTAGAGCCAGCTCTCGCTCAGTTTCAACACATTCTGATTGACTGCCCACCCAGCTTGGGACTGCTGACAATCAACGCTTTATCGGCAGCCGATGCCGTTTTAATTCCAGTGCAGTGCCAGTTTTTTGCCCTCAAAGGACTCGCCTCCCTGCTGGAGACAATCCAGAGTATCCAGCGACGGCTCAATCCGAGTTTGAGGATTCTGGGGGTTCTGCCGACGATGGCAGAGATGAACACCATCATGACTCAGGATGTCTTAGCCTCCTTGCAAAAACGATTTAAGGATATCCCAGTCTTTGACCCTGTGCCTAAGTCAGTCAAGTTTGCTGAGTCCAATCTGGCAGGGGAACCCATCCACCACTATGCGTCGGAGCAAAGATTGGTGACTCCCTATAAAGCGATCGCAAAATTAATAATAGGAGAACAAGGACGTGGCAAAAAGACGCGCTCGGCTAAACGATGAGAATGACCCCTTGTCTTCTACCGATAAAGTCTTAGCAGGGTTTGAGCAGTTGAGCCAGCCAGCCAGTCAACCCGATTACAAGCCAACAAGTCAACAAGCTGGCAAGTCATTAAGCCAACAAGCTGACAAGTCAAGAATCCGCAAGGCAACATTTCAGCTAAGTGAAGCCGTGTTGCAGCAGTTAGACAAGTTTCACTTGCAGCTACAGCTAGAACTGGGTAAGAGCAGCACTCCTTATAAAGAGGTGATTGTAGAAGAGGCGATCGCTCAGTTCCTGGAGCAAGCTGGCTCTAACCGAGATGAGTTACTAAAAGCATTGCGGTCAAGGCAGGAGCGGCGGCAATAACAGATTAGATAAACAAAATTTATACTAATAACGAGAGAATAAGGGTTTGAGGTATTTCAGAAAGTTCAGCAATTGATAAGTTCTAGTTAAGCCGAGCTGTCTGAGGGAAAGAGGCAACGAGTTGTCAAGGTTACAGGGGTTTACACCGGAATACTTTTATTTGTCGGTGTAAGGTTAAGTTATGAAAATAGACCGTCATGACCAAGCCAAAATCTTAGCACCCGATGAGATAAAAAGTTTGTTTGAGTCGGGTTTAAAGACAGCACGCGATCGCGCTTTGTTCGGGGTGTGTCTCTACACGGGTGCTCGCATTGCTGAAGCTTGCTCTCTGCACACTAAAGATGTCTATTCGATAGATGGCAGCATCAGACCCCGTGTCACAATCCGTCGAGGCAACACTAAAGGAAAAAGCTCGACTCGTTCGATTCCGGTGGGAGGTGAGTTGAGAGTGCTATTAGAAAATTACTCCTCACAGAAGGTTTACCTGTTCCCAGGTCGTCATGGTCGAGGGCACATTCACCCGGATTCAGCGGATAAGATTCTACGGGCGGCGTTTCTGGAACTGCGTATCGAAGGCGCCAGCACTCACAGCTTTCGCCGCACCTGTCTGACTCAGATGCACAAGCGGGGTGTGCCGTTGAAGGTAATTCAGAAAATCTCAGGGCACAAAACCTTGTCGGCTTTGCAAAAGTACCTGGAGGTGCTGGATGAGGATTTGGATGAGGCGATCGCTACTTTGGTTTTTTGAGGTGCTAATCCCCTTTTTGAGATAAGTGGCTGCGGTGCGGTACAACTTTATACCTGCATAGCTGCTTTTAGGTGTAAAGCAAGGGGTGCTGTCAAAACGGCAAAGTAGCTGAAACCTAGGATTCTTCCTGAGCAGGGTACAAGCCTCTTGAAGAAGAAGGTAAGTAGATGCACCCTGATGACAAAAGCTTCGCCTCACAGCGAGGCTTTTTATTTTTCAGCGTCTTTTAAACCAGCGAAACATAGGAAAACGTTTTCGGTAATTTTACGGATGCAGGGAACTTTGAGGCAGTCTACCTTGTAGGGTGTACTCCTGATTAACTAGCAGAAGACTGAATAATGGCAGTTTCACTGGCAAAAGGACAAAACTGTTCATGAGGCACAACAACGTAATCCGAATTTTGGTCAAGTACAAAATGCCTTGTGTGTCCTGAATGCCCAGACAAAACAGGAAACTGTCCGCTATACTCTTGTGGAAGACTACCTCCTAGAGACAGCACTGATTATGGCTGAACTTTACCGTAAAGACGGGGAGTAGTGTCTTAATACAGTGGGAGCAGGTTATTAGGGCTGCCGACAAGCACTACTTGAGCGCTACAGCTAAGAGGCAAAATATATGGGAATTAACCTACAAAAAGGACAGCGCATCTCGCTTGCTAAAGAGGCACCTGGTCTTACAAAGCTCATGTGTGGACTGGGTTGGGATGTATCAAAACGAGCAGGCGGTGGTGTTTTTGGCGCTTTCAGCAATACTAAAGACTGCGACCTAGATGCGTCAGTTATTTGCTTGAATAGCAATGACAAATGGACTAACCAAGCCAACGTAGTTTATTTCGGTAATCTAAGCCACCCATCAGGAGCAATTACCCACTTGGGTGATAATCTCACTGGTGCAGGAGATGGAGATGACGAGCAGATCCTTATTGATTTGTCTCGGATACCACCGGATATTACGAAACTGGTCTTTACGGTTAACATTTACGAGTCTATCTCTCGTAAACAAGACTTTGGACAGGTTAAAAATGCCTTTGTGCGCTTAGTCAATACGTCTAATCATCAAGAACTTGCTCGGTATAACCTATCGGGAGCTGAATACACAGGTATGACGGGAATGATTATGGCTGAAATCTACAAGCATAATGATGAGTGGAAAATGGGAGCCGTTGGCAACGGCATTAGCGTGAATGGTTTAGGAGAACTTTTGAAATCCTATACTTAACTACTCTCTGAGTACCTGGATGAACCCTACAAGCTTGGGTAAATCAACTGAATGTTAACTCCGAATAGAAGTCATTTTGTAGAAAGAGGTAGAAAATATGTCTATTAACCTAAGCAAGGGCGAGCGGATTAATCTCTCCAAAGAAGCACCCGGTTTGAAAAATGCTGGAATTGGTTTGGGTTGGGATATTAATCAGACAGATACAGGTTCAGGCTTTGACTTGGATGCTTCGATATTTATGCTGGGAGCCAATGGAAAAATTCCTACCGAAAAATATTTAGTATTCTACAATAATTCAACATCACCGGATGGTTCTGTTAAACACAAGGGAGATAGCAGAACTGGAGAGGGTTCTGGGGATGATGAGACAATTGAAATTGATTTGAGCAAAGTAGATGCTTCTGTTCAAGAAATCATTTTTGTTGTAACCATTCATGAAGCAGAGCAAAGAAAGCAAAACTTTGGTCAAGTCAGAAACTCGTTCATCAGAATTTATGACAATGCTACAGAAAAACAAGTTGCAAAGTATGAGTTAGATGAGGATTTCTCGCGAGAAACTGCCATTGAATTCGGTAAACTTTACAAAAAAGATGGTGAGTGGAGATTTCAGGCAGTTGGAGCGGGCTATAATGCAGGGCTTCAGACTTTTGTAGACAAGTATGCCTCTTAGGGGCTATTTAACGAAGCCTAAGAAATAGAAGCTTGAATCAATAGAAAGGGGGGGACAACGATAAATACCCCCCTTTTTTATTAGATGCTTAACTAATTAGTGATTCTTATACCTAAAGGATATATCCAAGATGGGAATTCAATTAATCAAAGGCGATCGGTTTAATCTTTCTAAAGAAGCTCCCGATTTAAAGAAGGTTAGCATTGGCTTGGGTTGGGAGATGAGTAATACAGGACGAAGTTATGATATTGATGCCTCTGTGTTCATGTTAAATAAAGATGGCAGAGTTCCTGATGAAAAGTACTTTGTATTCTACAATAATCTAAAATCACTGGATGGTTCTTTGACACACTCAGGAGATAACAAAACGGGTCAAGGCGAAGGAGATGATGAGACGATTCATATAGAATTGACCCAGGTAAATTCTGCAATTCAGGAAATAGTTTTTGTTGTCACCATCCACGAAGGACAGGAAAAAAATCAGAATTTCAGCCAAATAAAAAATGCCTTTATCAAACTTTCTAATCAGGAAACGGGAAGCGAGTTGGCTCGGTACGATTTAAAAGAGGCTTTTTCTCAAGAGACGGCTTTAGAGTTTGGTCGGTTGTATAAAAAGGACGGAGGCTGGAGGTTTCAGGCGGTCGGACAAGGTTATAATGCTGGATTACAAACTTTTGTAGATAAGTATAATGTTGAGACGAAAGAGGAAGAAGAGAAACAAAAACCTAAAGTAGAGAGTCCGTTAATAACTCACGATCAAAATCCAAAACCGCAGCCTATTGATATAACAAAAAGAGCAGACATTAATCTTCTAAAAACAAAAGTAGATATTGTTCTTAAAAAGAAAGATATTGATAATGTTGTAGCAAGAGTCGCTTTGGTTTTAGATATTTCTGGTTCTATGATGCGTCAATATGGTTCTGGTGCAGTACAAGCGTTTCTTGAAAGAATAGTTCCAGTGGCTAGTAGACTAGATGATGATGGCACATTAGATGTTTGGTTTTTCGGCTCAAAATTCAAAAGAACAGAATCTGTAAGAGAAGCAAATGTCGATGGATACATCCAAAAAGAATGCGGGGGAATGAAGAAGGCTTTATTGCTTTTTAAAATGCCCTCTCTCATGCTGGAATTAGGTGGCGGAAACAATGAACCTCCTGTCATACGAGATGTAATAAAAAAATACACTCAGGAAAAGCCTAGTAAGCTGCCTACATTTGTTGTATTTCTTAGCGATGGAGGTGTTATTGATGAGCAAGGAATAAAAAAAGCTATGGTTGATGCAGCCAAATATCCTATATTTTGGCAATTTGTTGGATTGGCTGGTTCTAGCTATGGAATTCTGGAAAGACTAGATACAATGAGTGGTCGGTCTGTTGATAACGCTGACTTTTTTCATGTAGATGATCTAGGAAAAATCACTGACGAACAACTATATGAAAGACTTCTAAATGAATTTCCCAGTTGGCTTAAGGCGGCAAAAATGAAGCGCATATTAAACTAGGGCTTAATTTTTTATTATATAGAATCGCTTTAAACTCTACGCACTACAACTAATTGTGGAGGTTTTCAACCTTAGCGTAAGTTTTTGCACGATTGCTACTCAAACCTCTAAATCGTCCTGAACTTTATGGGTGCTGATGAGCGTCGCGACTTTGGTGTTTTGAGGCGCTAATACCTATTTCAGAGAAGTGGCTGCTGTGCGGTACAACTTTGTACCTACTCCGCTACTTTAAGGGATTGGCTGATATACGTGTATGCAAAATGTAAAATAGCCCGATTGAGCCAACAGATGTCGGGAAGTGGCGGGATGACGACACGCCTTTTTTGGATGGAATCTTACTGGGCATGGGATTTAGCTATTGCATGGCATTTGGTTGCACCAATGCTACTTTTACGCCTGATAGCAAGGATGTTCGTACTGCCAAAACTTGGAGCAAAATTACGCTCATGCTCAGGGAGGAGCAATTACCCTTTGCATCTTTATCTGCGAGGTAAGGAAATACCTTTAATTTGCCTAAATAATGTTACAGCATAAGAATCCGTCATTCCGGCGATATAATCAATAACCTTCAAAGCGTTCAAATATCTCTTATTACCAAGCTGTTCTTCAAAGAATTTGTCAGGCAATAATTTATTAACTTTTTCACCTTTCTTATTTCTTGTATCTCTTGAACTAATATCATCATTAATTGCTGTCATGAATTCATCTAACAAAGCAGAAATGACATCATATCCTGCTATTTCTATTGAGAGAACTTCCTGACAGTTATAAACTTTTGCTTTTATTTCTTTTTTGATTTCATTAATTTTATTCTCAACGAGGTGTAATAAAGGCTTGTCAAATTCACCCGTCAATAACCCTTCTTCATTTTCAATAAACGTGTTTGCAGTTACATCTATCAGTTTATTAATAGCTTTTCCACGTAGAAATCTTATATCTTCTCGCCTTTCAGATTGGCTATTTCCACTTTTTAAATCTTTTTCGTATTTGCTCCCGGCAATATTAAGCAGCAGTTCTTTTGTCATTTGATAATCTATATGGCCCATATTAAAGCCATCCTCAAGATCCATAATTCGATAACAGATATCGTCAGCTGCTTCTACCAGGAAAGCTAGTGGATGTCTACACCACCAAGCTGAATCATTATTTCCAAGTGGAATAAGCCCTGTCTTTTCTGCAACTTCTTTAAAAATCTTTTTCTCAGATTGGAAAAATCCATACTTGTTCACTCTAGATTCGTCATATTTAACACTTTCTCTTTTTTGCTGTTTTAAGAAATTTTTATCTTTGATTAGCGATTCTCTAGGATATTTAGTAAAAGTGGCAAGAGTAGCAAAAGTTAACTGTAAACTTTTTCGTCCAGTTTGTCGCTCGGATGTTGTAAGAATTCTAAATCCTTGAGCATTCCCTTCAAACCATTCTAAATCCTCTTTTTCTCCATCACTCATTGTCTCCAAATGCTGTTTTCCTGTTTCTGAATAGAACCATGATTGTATAGCATTTTCACCCGAGTGACCAAAAGGGGGATTACCTATATCATGAGCAAGGCAGGCTGCTTGAACAAGTGCGCCAAAGCTTGCTTCATTTAGCCCATTGTCAATTAATTCTTTCAAATATCCATCTTTATGTTTATTAATAATTTCGACTCCCACAAGTCGCCCCAAGGATCTACCTATGCAAGAAACCTCTAAACTATGTGTCAAGCGATTATGAACGTGATCGTTATCTGTAACTGGAAAAACTTGCGTTTTATCTTTGAGCCTTCTCAAAGATTCTGAAAAAATAATTCTGTCAAAATCGCGCTCAAATTGATTACGATTTCGTTGCGTTTCACCAGGATGTTGCTCATGTCCTTGACGCTCATCACAGAGTAATTGATCCCATCGCATCTTCTGGTGACCCATAATTAATCTCTGCTTCCAGTGGAAAACATGGTTTCTTAGTTTTTAGCACATTGTGATTGAAGGCAGCTAGTAACTTCCTTCATCACCTCTTCGATTGAGTAAGTGCTATCAACAACCAGGTCAGCCAGATCTTTTAAGTAACCTTTCACCTGGTATTCCGTAGAGTTCAGTTCTAGAAGCTGATAACTCGTAGGATTGCTCTTTCCTCTCTCAAGTAGCCGAACTGCTCGTACAGATTCATCAACCACTATGAAAATGAGATACAGTTCCATCGGGGCAACCAGTTGACGTAATGCCGTGAGAACTTCTACATGACGGATGCCATCGATTATCAGTGGTTGTCCCGGTTGCCAATTGACTTGAGCCAATACGGCACAGCAAAATTGCTCTACATCATCTTCTACCAGTTCGGCACCAACTTCCTGTAAGACTTCCCGCAACTCTGGGAATCCTCTAAGCCGAGCGACAGACCTAACATAATCTCCAAAACTGACACGCGGCCAGTGCAGAGCTTCAGCAACTTTACTGGAAAGTGTTGATTTGCCACTGGCAATACTGCCAGCAAAGCCGAGAACAATTGGTTTCATAAATTCCCAAGATCAAGTTGTAGTTGACCAGAACTTTCGTGCAGAACTACCCAACCTCGGCGATCGCGTTTAGCAAATTTGATGGGTTCTATAGACTTTACGTGTCGGATTCGCATTAGGGTAGCAAACAATGCCGCCTCACGCTCCTTCCAAAAATTAGGATCTTGTGCACATAGAGCTGCCGCAAACTCTTCCCTAATAGTTCGCCACGTTTCAGGGTCTAACTGATAAAACCAAGCATAAGCAACCTGACATATCCCAACAATGGGACCACTAGATTGTTTCAACAACACAATGTCACCTTTATCTACACGGTTGTAGGGAGCAAAACGACGTGTGGAAAACCTTGACTCTACTGTTTTCTTCCCATCTAAAATAAATTGGAGATATGGCTCTACCAAGATGGCTAAGTGAAGCGTGAAGGAAGCTGATGCAGGTGATGTCAACTGCTTCAGATAATTTTCCCAGAAAGGATCGCCCTGCACAGCTGACTGTAGTTCATCAACCAGCGGCAAGAGAGAGGTTTGTATTGTTCCGCTGTTCCCCAAAGACTAAATTCTCCTTTTGCTCTGTACTAACAAGGTTTATGATCTGATTTGTTGCGTGGGAAACCAGTTCGGTTTCTTTAGTACTTAATGGGCGCTTCAGAGCTAAAGCTACTGCTTCGTAAGGTAATCGTCCCATTGCCACAGCCCGCAGTATGAGTTGAAGCACACCCCGCCCCTGACAAGCAAAGATGCGGTTCCCAGAAGTCCAAACATCAGCCAACCTACGGCGCGAATCTCTCCGGCTCACTGATTGAAGCACATCTCCGGGTACAACGGCTATCAGAGAGGGATCTACAAAGCCTGATAGATTTGGCTGCCGGATACGCAACCTCACACCAAGCAGCACTTCCTCAATCCATTCGTCTTCTTGTGGTAGGGCGGCTGGGCGTGGGACTTCAGTCTGATGGCTACGCGAGAACACTGCTAGATTGCCACGTCGCCATTCTCTAGGAACTGTGTGAAGTCCTTCTGCCTTGAGTACGTTGAGTTCAAATAAAGGTGTGACATAAGGCAGAGCCATCTTATCCAACCGGATCAGGGTAAGACCGATTTTCTGCGCCCAGTCCAGCGTATTCATCCATTCCCGCTCAATACCAGGTCTGGTACCAAAGGGAGGCATACTGATTAAGACATATCCACCGATTTTACAGAGTTGGCAAGCTGTCCAGAGAAAGGATTGAATATGCTCTGGATACCACGGTGGATCGAGGACAACAACCTCTGCCAGAAGTTTCGGTAGTGGCTCCTTGATTACGTCGCACCGCACTACCTGCGCTTTGGGTACGGCTTGAGTGAGACTCGCTGTTATCGTCGAGCTGGCTTCAAGCAATACTAGCTGGCGTGGGTAAGACTGTTCAATGCCCATCCGAAGTAAGCTAGGGGTACCAATTAGTGCAATTGTACTATTACAACGAGTCAGTTCCTTGCACTCATTCAACAAAGTTTCAATCGCTGCATCACTAAACCGCCAATCGTAATCAAGAGGATGGGGAACAGGCAAGGAAATCTGATGATATAAACGAGTTGGAGACTCAGATTGACTCTTCGCTGGTTTGACCAGTTCTTCCATGACTTCTGTGGGAATTCTCTGTACAGATGCAAGCCGTCGGAGAGAGCTAAGAGCAATAGATGGATACACACCAGGCAGCGAGGTCACTAATTGCTCAAATGTAGTGACACCATAGGCGATCGCATCAAGCACCCAGCCGTCAACAGAATCTTCAAACATCTGTGCTTCAGTTTGAGTTATTTTCATAGTTATCTGCTTCCACAAAGAGCTATATCGGCAATGTTGCAGGCTCGTTCTTCACTGGAATATCGGTGCTCTAGCTCTTGAAGCCAAGCTTCAATTGCAATCTGTTGATTCTGCAATGCTTCAGAAGTGGCATGGTTCAGACGTTCCTTGACTGGCGTGAATTCCTGAATCTGGAGCGGAACTGTCCGCAGTGGCAAGTTTTCATCAAGCATTTGGAGACGGTCAACGAAGCGACGCATATCGTCTGCTATTCCAATTCGCGATGGTGCTGTAAACGTGGCGTAGGCATACAAGTCGATGCCTAACGTCAAAAGCTTTCTCATCAGCTCAAATTGCTGGTCAAACAGAGCTGGCTCCGCACGAGTGTTAAACGCAAACGACTCGGCGTTAAAACCCTTGAAGCAGCAAACGCGACCGTAGTTGGCATATGTAGCTACAAGTTCAATGTCCGTGTCAGAAAGAAATCGCCAGAAGTAGTCGTTACTGAGATTATCGTCTGACCAAAGATAGGCTTGGTGTTCAAGTCCACGGTTTCTGAGTTCAGCCATCATCCAAGGTACCCATTCGGGAACAAGATCTGGCTGACCACCTGTTAGATCGATTATGGGTGGCGGGTCAGGCTGGTCGAGATAACGATCAATAAGAGTGACAGGACTTAACCAGTCTGAGTAATCAGGGTTGGCGTTGAGCAACTCAAAGGGAACATAACAATACCAACAACGCCAGTTGCAAGCAGCATTTTGGAAAATCTGCGCCCGAATCATATCTATTGATGGCAGACCAAGCACCTTGCAAGCTGGGTCGATAGGTAAAGGGTTTGGTGGCCAACCAGACCCGCCGAAATTGCGTCGGAAGTGTCGGATACGCCCGATGCCACCACAGTTAGGAGGTTCACTCAAATCCTTCTCCTGCTCAGTGTTCCGAAAGTTTGTGATTAAGAGACGCTTGCTACTTAGATCAACTGATGCTGAGCGATAACGAGTTGATAAGGCTTCTGTGTTGATTGCCATTGAAACTATTACCTCCCCTACTACTCAGTAGACGAATTTTCTGGGGGTTGACGCCGTATCCGTGAGACCTTCTGTGCTTGGTCTGTCAATTGCGGTAGCTTCTCTTCTATGTACAACATGACCAAGTCAGCTAGGTACGCAATTTCGTCCTCTGTTAAATCTCTGTCTTGAGGAATGTTATGCCAGTACTCAATGCAGTTACGGCAGCACGAGGCTGTAGCGTGCTGAGCATAGTAGATACTGTTACCGGAATATGGAGTTTGCTGACCATCTCCATATCGAGGCTTTTTGCCATCTAGCATTTTAGGCACTTTGCCAACGTACTTTCTCAGTCTATGAATTGCAGCTTTATGCAGGTCGATCCTACCCTTCTTAAGAGCATGATTGACAGCATACTGGTCGATCTCTTTGTGCCAAAAATCGTGCCGAATCTTTTCATACTTGAGAGACTCGAAAGTATGCTTGACATCATTGAAGTCACGTTTGTGAACTCGCTCCCAATCAACCAGTTCTGCTCCACACTCCCGGCATTTGCCAAATGGATGAGCCGCTTTGATTTTGCGAGTTTTCTTTTGCCAAAAACAATGTAAGTTGTTACTGCAATCTGTACTCTTACAAGAGAGCCTTAAAGGTTTCAGTTCTTCTTCTGCATTCCAATCCGTTGACATGATTTTTAAATTTAAGAACTCATCACACTTTGTTAGTGTTCAATCTTCAGACAGAGCTTGCAACAAAAGATTTCGATCAACTTCATTAAGTTGTCCGAAGTGCGCTCGTTCTAGGAGATAGTCCCGTGCAGTCTGCCAAGGATCTGTATAGTCTGTATCCTCTGCTTGCAAGTTGGATGCCGCTCCCCACCAGTTCTCGCCCTGCAATGACAGACGAAACGCCATGTAGTTTGCAAGTGAAGCAACTGATACATTTTCTCTAGCTGCGACTAGGGGAACAACTCTTTTCAACCGCTCGATACTTCCTCCAGCCTCCTCCTCACATAACTTGACTAACTCCTCAGCACGACCAGCGAGTACGATATGTCCCGAAAATCGAGTTGCTGTTCTCTCTTCTTGGGACTCCCGTCGCTCCTGCGCTGTCTCGCTATCTTCAATTACAGTGCGTTCATTCAGTTCTGGCTCTTGAGCTGCGTGCCAAAGTTCGTGGAGAAGATCAGAAAGCCAACGTGCTACCGACTTTGTCTGCTGCTTGAGAACTATGACGTTACGACCTTCCACACGCCAGAAAGCACCATGAAATGCACCCGAATCATTCAGGGGTAGGACTGGCACTCCTAAACTCCATACGTAGTGCAGCGCGTGTTTAAAGGTTAGAGAGCCGTAAGTGGACAGAATCGCTTCTCGAACTTCATTGGGATTAGTAGGAATTGGCTTCTTTGGCAGGTTTGATGTGGCATCAAGTATGAGAAGTGCTAAGAAGTGCGCGTAAAGAGTGTAGACGCTTAAGCGAGTCTCATCAGCTCGTTTGGTTACTTTGAAGCGAGCCATTCCTACTGCTGCTGTATTTAGCTGTAGTGGGCTGGAGCTAAAAATGGCAGTGGATGTTAAGCCGAATACTCGGTTCAAAAGTGCTGCTGTTCGCAGAGCTAGGCTACCTGCTTGCTCTTCAGATACATCATCTATTTGTAGATTCTCCCCAGCAGATTGAGGAAGAAATCTTTTGATAATAAAATCGCGCTCAATCCCAATTTGTCTTAACCGACTAAACAAAGTGTTCAGTGAAACTTTAGAACTAGGCAAGAACACATCTTCTCGTACATTAATACCAAGCGCCTGAATTATCTCTAGTATTCTTGCGAAGCCTACAGACCCATAGTCTGTAGCTTCATAACGCTGTATCTGCTGCTCTTTGAGTCCAAGTCGCTCAGCCAGTTCCTTCTGACTTAACCCAGAAGCAATGCGTCCCTTAATCAAAGCAGATGGAAGTTCCTCCAATGAATTAAGTTCAAGTACTTCACGCTGACCAGACTTGAGGGCTTCATACTCCTCAAGCTCCTCATGAAGCTCACTAAGCTGACTCTGTAAGCCATCTTGCTGAGCTTTCCATAGGAGTGGATGCACTTCCTCACTCTTACCTGAATTTTCTACCAACTGTGCCAATGCTTGCTCAATTTTTTTTGCCTGAGCTTGCGTTACACGGTACTGCCGCTCGTTTTTAATCATGGCTGCGACCCTCCCAAATCTATAGCAACAATGCCTTTCGGGTTCCCATTCCTATCAATCTGAAAAAAATCAAGATATGTTTTTCCAACACCATCTGCTGTCCAAGATGCCGGAAAGAGTTCTCCTTTGTACTTAGCCTTTTGGGCTACACGTTTGTCGTTTAACAAAAGGAGAATGGGGTCGAGAAGGGATGGGTCAACGCCCGTTAATTCCCAGCAGCCATCAAAGTCATTAGGGTTCTCCTTTTTCGTGACGAAGCTGCCATCTATGTAAACCGTCCGGCAACCTGCCTTTGACAGTGAATCTAGGGCGGACTTCAATCCCTTGAGAAGTTGCTGTCGGTGTGGTGTTGTTCCAAATCGAGCCGCAAACTCTTGCCAGGTAGCCCAATGCACTCCTGGAGGCAAGTTTCCGTCAGAGTTAAATGCTGGTATCATGACACAACTTCTGTGTTGTGTTAACCAACATAACACAATTTCTTTGTTGTGTTGATTGGGAGTGTGTCATTAGCGTGGGAAAAGCTACAGCGTTGACGACGATTTACTGCAAAAACTTCCCTTTTTGCCAAAACACTACACGTCTACTGGGTTGCTGGGAGAGAGGCGGTAGCAGCGTCATAAAACTCATCAAGTAAATACAACCTGTCAAAAAGGGTTAGTGGTGTCCAAAAAAACGACCCTTTTTTTGGACGGTCTCTACCTGGCTCCTAACTAGCCCTTTCGGGCTGAAAATCTGTACCAACAACTCGTCACTTAATCTGTGTCACTAAAACCCCGACTTCCTATCTTTTTGGGACGTTGTACACATGAGACCCTATGCCTTGGTTGTAGTAACAAAATTGTTACTACAGTTTGGCAAACGTTATCTGACGACCTAGGTTGCACTTAAGGCAGGCGCTTGCCTCTTTCCTATTCCTCACTTTTTAGAGCTGGTTACACTAAACCTAATGCAATTGGATGTAGAGAATGAAAGAACAGTTAGCCACAGTGCACTGGAAACGAGTGAGTCTCAAGATTGTCTTGAGAGTAGTGCTGATGTTGGCAGCAACTACATCATTTAATGCTTGGAGAAGGCGTAAGAGTTGATGTGTATCGTGCGCTCACCTCAAGCCTGGGATTGAGCAAAAACCCTGTAATGAATATTGTTAAGAGAAATCCCGCCTCTCATCCATGCCCAGCAAAACCTTCGTCGTCAGAGCGCACGCCAGAACGGTTCACACTAAGCCTCTCACTTTTACCTGTGCAAAATGCAACCAGGTGACCACCCGTGATGTCTATCCCGGAAACCCACCGAAGTATTGCCTCAAGTGCAGCCCTCGCAAAAAACGTCTTGATGGCGACACCCGACCACCAGAACGCGGCGACTTTGAACCAACACACAATTTGGTTGATTCTGCTGGCAAAGTAACGCCCGTTGCCCTAGAGCCAACACCAGAAAAAGGCTGGTTCTTTGTCAGGACTGCTCTGGATTGGTTCGCCGGAGAAAGCATCATCAAGTACCACCGAAAAAAGGGACTCACCAACCGGGGAGAACCGATGTCAGGATTTGTCTTGGAGAGCCTTTGACACAAGTGCGATAACAAAAAACCCCGCTGTGGATAAGCAGGGTAGGGAACACAGTAGTCGTGATGAGTGATGCGGCTAGCTAGCCTGCTTCTGGTCAACCCGTCGTGGGGCTGACAACAGTTCAGGTAACCGTTTACAGATTACTTCAATCACATGCTCCGGGTTTGTCTTGAATTCACGCCGAATGCTGGCAACCATCAACTCAGTTGTTAGTTCCACACCATTGCACTTCTGTTGAATTCCTAGAGGCGAACAAAGCCGTCGCGCTTCTCGTTTACCAAGCTTGTCGATTACATCCAACGCTCTTGCACTTATGTCCGGTTGTGGCTCTTGTACCTGTGTCTCCGGCGTAGAGATTTCCCACTCTGGCTCTGGATCAAACTTACTACTCAAGGCTTCAGCCATTGTACTCGGCAGCTCACTTGACCAAGCATCACCTAGAGAGGCTTGTCTCACCAACATTTCTGAAGTTGGAGAAGCCATCGCTTTTTCTGGCAGGATAGAAGCCATTTGCTCTGCCTGTTGAGGCTTACCGGGACTGAAAAAATAGCAGGCAAAAACGAAATAGCAGACAAACAAAAGTGCAGCGAACAGAAAGTCTTGCATTGTTTTAAATTCTCAAAAATCTGTGGCGGTCGCGAGAGGCGGTTTATGTAGCGAATCAATCACCTCTATGGCTAGACTATACACGGTATACCGTGAGAAAGCAATGGCTAATCCCAAAAACTTGACCCCTTTCCCCTCAGTGACTAAGCAGCCACTTGCCAAAAAGCCTTTGTGCGTAAAAGTTGAAGTGGACATTGATGAATTCGTGCGCTCACTTCCTAATCCATCAGGATGGCTTCGAGACGTTATTACCAAAGCTGTGTCAGGAAAGGATAGCGTTCCTTACTGTGAAGAATGCGCTCATCTTAAACAGATTCTTCTAGGGCGAGATGCCAACTTTCAGGAGTGCTGGAATCAGAAGGTGAAAGCAGAGCGGAAACTAGAGAAAGCTCAGAAACGCATTGAGGAACTAGAACAAAAATTAGCTAAATAGATTGAGTCTGTGGAACGAGTAACAAAAGCAAAAACTTTTAAACTTGCTATCTATCTAGACTAAGAATCCCCCTTATTGTGATAACAGACAAGTGTAGATGAAAGTATAGATGAACGAGGACAAGACAATAGATGGGGTAGAGATGACCAGGTGTAGATGGCTCTAGATGACGTATCTACGTGCATCTACACCTATAGATGTCTCCTCTAGTAGGCACGGAAGCCAAGTCGGTCGCCCTCTCCCTCAAGCTCTCCATAACCTAAATCAAAAAGTAGTCCAAAGTACTGGCGTATCTTCTTAGTCGGAACCGATTTAAGCGTACTATTATCCCGTTGAACCTCAGAGGCTTTAATCACTTCCCCTTTCTTCTTGGCATAGAGCCAGATGGTTTTTAATGGCTCTCCTAAATCATCCGAGACTTTTAAATCATTAACCGTTTCGTCTACGACTTGTTCACTCTCTCCTGAAGATTGAACAAGCTCAATAGTTAGAGTTGAGGATTGAGTTTGAGTTTGAGGTGGCAATGCTAGTTCGTAATTAGGAACAGGATGCCAGGAGTTTGAGCGAGAATAATAAAACACTCTTCCCGTTACCGATAGCATCTCAATGATTTCTTTTTCCGGTTGATTAGGAATGAATCCAGCAGACAAGGCGATCGCATACAGTTGGATGGATGCCGTGTTCAGCAGGAAGACTCGCTGAAAGGTGGAAATCGCTGCCCTCGTCTTGAAGCCTAAGTCTTTGGTGAATGGCGACTGAGTAATCACCCAGACAAAGCGCCCCAGTGCTTGGTCAGGCGATAGCTCCCCCGATGAGCAAATACCAACGAGAAAGTCCTTCAGACGAGTCATGAAGGAGCTATCGCACTTCTGGTTGAGCATCACAAACTCATCGATAATCAGAAGCTTACGAGAGGAAGCTGAACCGTTGAAGCGGATTAAGAAGGCTTCAAACGTCTGCGTGGCTTTCTCGATGTCTGCGTCATAAGGTCGTAAATCAAAATGGCAACGCTTATCTGGGTCGATGGCTAGCCAGTAATGCAGTTCCGATGGTTCATCCTTGGGGTCAATCAACCAGATTTCCAGGTCAGGGTAGAGTTGTTGAAGAAAAGCGATCGCTTTTGAGACGACGACTCCTTTGCCAACTCTGGGGCAAGCGGCAATGATAGTTGATTTGAGGACTTTCGCCATTTCTGAAGCGATATCGACGGGAGTTGGTGGTAACTGGGGCATTGCCACCTGAGGGCTTAGTTCTGTTGGTGTTTTCCCAGGCGATTCTCACCCTCCATATTTTGTGCTGTCACCTCAACGGCACCTAGGCGCGTGTTCTGCCCCACTGGAGACTGAGATAAATTCCCAAACATGTACCCGTAAGCTGCCTCTAGATGAGTGCTACGTTGCGCTTCCGCCTGCTCCAAATGGCAGAATGCCTCCATCACCCAACTCGGTAGCTGATTGGTACTTTGCCGTAGTTTGACGACAAATAGAGCCAAGATTGGGTCAGAGGCGTTATTCTCTAGATGTTCGCCTTGCGCCACAGAAAATACAGTATGTTCATAGGCGCTAAGGATGTTTGCTGTAGTAATCGCATCAGCCTGAAACGTGGTTGGCGCATCTATGCCGTGTCCTCTACGTTTTTTGATTTCCTCGGCTAACCACTTGATGAATTGCTCAAGTAAAACTGAGTTTTTTAGGCAGAGATATTCCGGTTTCAGGCGATCGCGCATTGTTCCGAGTTCTTGCCAGCTTACTGCCGAGGCACCGATTGCTCCAGCGACTAAGAGAGATGGCACACCGAAGGGAAAGAATACGGGCAGTCCGAGAATCCCGGTGACTACTATCCCTGTAATGAGCTTGTTTTGGTCGGAACGATACTCAGCCGCATACTTACCCACTGCCTTGTAGACTCGCTCAATCGCGACTTCTAAGGGCATTTGCTTGGCTTCGACTAAATATCTCAATACGGTGTGTCCGTCTGGATTCCCTGGCTCTAGGTTGCTTGTTAGTTCCTGCATGATTCTCTCCTACACTTAGGGGTGCCTCTTGACACCCCTCTCGAATTGGTGATTAGTGGTTAGTCGTTAGTAGAGTCTGTCCTTGTCTGCCTTCTCGGCATTTGAGAGCGTGACTGCCTTGTAACCTCGGTGCAAAATCATTGCTAATTCAACCCCAGCAACTGCTAGCCCGTTCCAAATGATGTTTATCCACAGCGGATTACTGAGATGGTCTAACCAGGGGCGAGATAGGTGCATCGCGTAAGCGTCAACCACGTAGGCGACATATCCGGCTAGGGCTAACCAACGCAGAATTGAGAGTGTTTCACTCGTCGCTAGTTTGTAAGCCTTTTTGGCAGCGGGGTGGTTACCAGGCGCTTCATAGTGCTTGCGATTCTGCTTGTAGAGCAGGTTCTCGGCTGAATCGGGGAAATACAGGTGGAAGCGTCCGGCTATTTCTAAGCCCTGAATCATGAAGCAAAATGCGATCGCTCCGAACAAGGCAACCAGTCCGCCTGTGAGTTTGTCCAGCCAGACAATCGCTGTCCCCAAAAACGGTAGGCGAACAATTGAATTCATGATGCGGTCGCCGATGGGGGCTTCTACGGGTAGGGTTCTGCCCAGTTCATCTAGGCGTGTGGTGAAAACCTGGTTCACGAGGTCGTAGTAACCTGCGAGGTTGATGGCAATGCAGAATCCGGCAAACAGAAGAATACCGAATTTGATCGTGTTTGGGTTAAAGATGAACCCGAAGGTTTTATCGCTGAAGTCTCCCAGGCGTTGAGAGACGGGTACTTTCTCTTCGTCGAAGTCTACGTCCCGGCGTGCGCTTGGGGGAATAATCAGTTGGGGTTGTTGAGTTGGCTGGGTGTTGTTGGTCGCAAATTTTGACATCTTGATTACTTGGGAGACTTAGGGGAATTGGGTATGTTGGCAAAGGGGTGTATGGCTTGAGTCGGCATGACACCACGAGAAGTGAGAATCTGCTGCATCTGCTCTGGTGGCATCCGACGCAGGTTGGTGACAAACGGGGTGCCTTCCGCATCTAGAGTGACAACTCCGGTAATTCCAAAGGCATCGCAGACTGTTGTGCCACTGGGCATGGGACGGTTCTTGTGAATCACGATTCGTCCTCCTTCGACTGAGGAGAAATAAGCCGCCGTGCCATCGGTAATTGGCATTTCACTCATCAAGGGGATGCAGGTTTGCGCCCTAGAGAGGGCTTCTTGATGCTCGAAGGCTGATTCAGTAAGCTCGTTACGGATAGTCGTCTGCCGCTCGGCTGTGGCTTGTAACTCAGGCGCTCGTAGGACATAACCCAATCCCAAGGCGGCGAACTGAGCGGCGATTAAGTAGGTGGCTGAGATTTTCATTTCTCATCCCCCCGCTTCTTGGCGTTTATCCAATGCCAAGCACTGGTGACAGCGGCTTGTTCTGCACTATCTGGGGGTAGAGGCACGGGAAGTTCACCTGCACTTTGACGGGCTAGGGCTTCTGCCGCTGCTGTGGCTTGATTAACGGGTACGCCTGCGGCTATCAGTTGAGATTGGAAGGCTTGCTTGAGGTCGCTCATACCAGCCACTCCTCTAAAGCCCAATCGCTCCAATCTATTTCTTGAGTGTTGCTTACACTAATGTTTCCTCCGGCTTGGAGAAACTGGGCTTCCAGTTGATTCCAGGTTGCCGATTCTCGGCATTGAGTCAATAGCGTATCTGGCATTTCCAGTGTCTCGCCGTTGTCAATGAAGCTGAAAGTTGCTTCGGTGTTGTCGTTTTCCAGAAACTGGCAGATCTGGGAGAGTAATAAGTAATACTGCGAACGTTCCATGATTAGTACCCTCCACATACCAGTTGGTTGATTAGGGCAACGCACAGATTCAGCTTGGAGCTAGGGGTTAGGTGTTGTGTTAGCTGCCACAGCCCCCAGCCGTTACCCTCTTCATCGAAAGAATCTTGGACAATTGCTTGAGGGGTTTGGGTGGCTGATTCGATGAGCATAATTAGACACGCGGCTCGGTCATCATGTGTCAGGGCTTGCAGTTGAGCGCCGTAGCGATCTTCTATTTCAGCCAGAATCTGAGCGTCTTGAGTGCCGGGAAGTCCCCCGACGTAGTAGCCAATGGGTTTTACCATTAGTGTTATCCTGACGATTCGTTTAGTTGGTCGTTTTGGAAGAGCCAGCACCTGGACGGGTCAAATCTTTGGTGCTGGCATCAAACTCTTTGTGGTCATCTTGTTTGAAGTCGTTGACAAATTGGTCAAACTCGCTCCAATCGCCACTTATCAATGCGCCCAGGAATTCCGATTCGAGGAGTGTGAGAACAGTTTCGTAGTGCTGTTTCAACTCCTCTGTCCGTTCGTCCATTGGTTCTGGACTAAGACGAATATCAGCCAAGGCGCGTTCTAGTTGCATCAGGTTTGGGTTCACGCGATACTCCTAAAAACTCATTGACCTGAACTGTTGCACCTGTACAGGTGCAACAGAGGGTTTAATGGTGGGTAACTGCTTTGGCGCTTGTGTCTGCGCCTGAGGTGGTATAGTCACTGGCGGTGGCACAGGGCTGGGGGTGCCTTTGAGTGCACTCACCAGATGGTCGCCGTAGTTGATTAAAAAGATGCTGAACAACTGGCTAAAGGTTTTGATTCCTGTCGCTTCTAGGATTTGCTCTGCTTTGGGTCTATCGTCTTGATCGAGTACAATCCGCGTTTGATTAGCCATTAGTCCCCCCGGCTAAATGCGCCATGGCAACAATGTTGAACAGTTGGGGTTCGGGTGCAATCTTGAATCGGTCGCCTGATGCTTCACAAATTGGCGCGGCAAGGTTGGCACTACCACCAACGACAAGAACTTCTCCCAGTTGTGGCAAGTGATTAACCCATTTGGAGCGGATTTCAGCTCTCGCTGATTCAACCCACTTGTCACAAGCATTTTGGTAGATGTCCAAGAAGTTAAGACGGTCAGTTCCATAAATGCAATCACCCTTTTGGATTGCGTCCATGATGTCTGCCAGATTCGGGCTAAAGTCGAGGTTGAACACCTCTTTCATCTCCACGGCTACTTGTTGGGCTAATGCCTTAGTTCCTGGCAAAATCACTTCAGCTTCGTGAATCAGGGTGCCGTTTGGAAGGTAGATTCGAGCAATGGAAGTCCCACCTCCGACATCCCATACGGCATTCTTATGTTCCGGAAAACTGAAGAAACCCTGAGACTTGGCGTAGTTGAACGCTGGTAAGGTTTCATCTATTGGCTCAACTTCTGCAACTGTGTAGCAGATGTGTTGACCATTGCGCTTGAATTCCTTGGTCAAGGGGTAATTCTCAAGCCGTTTAACAGCCGTCACGTCGTCATCATTGAGGCTATTTGGTAATGCGATCGCAAACTTCGCAATGTGGACGTTGCTGAAACCTTGATTAGGCTCGATTGCAACTAATGCCAGAATTTCTGCTAGTTCGCACTTGTCCTTCTGAAAGGTTGGTTCGCCTCCTAAGTCTTGAGCCAATTTCCCAACGGCATACCGCTTGCCATCGACTTCTAAAAGCACTGTTTCCGGGTCTGGGCGTAAGCGCTTCCACTGGTATTCCGACACCTCTTTGACGCACGAAGGGATGATTTTGACGTTGTTTTGCGGGTCAATCCACTTGATAAACCTGTTTCCACCATCAAAGACCACGCAGGGACGTATCGGGGAATTTTGAGGATACATATATCCGTAGTTCAGCGGATTCAAGTATCCGTTAAGCGTCTGCATCTGTTCGGTTTTCATGGTTCAAAATTTGGCTAGATGCCCTGTGGTTTCTGGACTTAAGGCGCTTGATTGAAGAGTTCGCAACCGTTTAATACTGGTATCCGCTTGTGTGCGTTTTACGCTTGCCTCTGTCCGTTTAGCGTCTATGCCTGTCATACTAACAGTAATGTAATGAAATGAACAGTACCTTACTTGATTTTTACTTGACTTAACGTACTGAAAGGATAATGAGGGGGAATAGTGGATGAAATATTGATGGCTAGAGACAAATCTCTGATTAGTGTGTATGTCCCTCAGGAGGTAAAGGAGAGGCTAGAAGAATGGGCAGGTGAGGAGGATAGATCTGTGAGCTATATCGTCGGACGGCTCATCACAGATGCTCTCGACATTAGAGAGCAGCAAAAACAACCCTCTACACCACAGCAAAAGCCCAGCAGCGGCGGAAAAGGCAGGGGAAAGAAAGAGGGTGAAGGATGAGTGAGACACCAAGCGTTTACAACGTAGGGAGCGCTCGTACTCCCGTCCCCAACTTCCCCAGCTTTGATACACAGCTCAAGGCTTTGCCGCCTACCGTAAGATCTGTTGCAGAGTCGCTGGCGCTGAGAGACATGGAAGGGGTAAGGCGGTATGTGGCGGTACATTTCAGCTAATCGGGGGATGAGGTCATGACTGAAACACCAAGGCAATACAACAAGGCTAACGGCACACCTTTTAATCAACCTGTATCAAGTGCTGAGTGGTTAACGCTCGACTTCGTTAGGGCTATCAACAGCTTCCATTAGGGGACTGATTACTTCAAATTCTGCGAAGTCTTAGGGTTTACCCTGACAGCTATGCAGAAGAAAAATACTCCCAGTTTCAAGAGTTGATCAGTAACCTAAATCAGTTTGACTTTGAAGAGATTTGATGTTGAGTTATTCATCTAAGTAGTTATCTGGAGGACAAAGCAGATAAGCGTTTTATCATGAATCCATAGATATTGCTCAACAATTTACTAATGTCATTGGAAACAGCTACAGGTTTTACGGTAAGCTTCACTGCTCTTTTAGAACGGTATGGAATTGCTCAATCTACCTTGAGTCATAGAATCAAGCAACTTAGGCTCAAGACAAAAAGAAGTGGGAGGAATGTCTATCTCTCTCTCCATCAACTGGCTCAACTGGATGACCTTCATCGATTTCTCCAAGAACATCCCAGAAACACAATTAGAGAGTTTCTTACACTTTCCGGTCGCTCATCCACAAAGATCGAGTCTATCGATAGAAACATTGAGTCTTCCGGTGAATCATTGACGAATCATAGCTACCAAGATGATTTATCGAAAGAGTCTAGAGGGGAATCTTCCCAGGAACAGCAGGTTCTCAATCAATATGCCCAACTAGCTGACGAACATCGACACATTATTAATGAGCAACGGTACATCATCAATGACCAGCTACGCTTACTCGATGAGCAAAAGCTTGAAATTGAAGAACTCAAGGCACAACTGGAACAAATGAAGCGACAGGTAGATTCTGCTGAGCGGGAAAAGCTAATGCTGAAACACAAGCTAGGGCGGTACAAGAGTGACGCAGATAAATATAGAGATGCTTGCTATAGATGGCAGGATTTTTGGGAAGATACTTTTCATTGTCCACTCCTTTCTGCCCAAATAGGCGGTGCATCAGAAGTAGTCCAGAAACATACTTTTCCTTATCCATCTCTTTCTACCCGACTAGGCGGTGCATCAGAAGTAGTCCAGGAAGATACTTTTTCTTGTTCATCTCTTCCTACCTGGCTAGGCGGTGCATCAGAAGTAGTCCAGAAACATACTTCTTCTTGTTCATCTCTTCCTACCTGGCTAGGCGGTGCATCAGAAGTAGTCCAGCCAGAGCAATCCTTCATTTGGGTGAAAACCAGACTGTATTGGAGAGGGAGCGAGTCCGATTTTTTGATGGCAGCTAACGATATCAATTCACGCTTACCGCAGTTTATCGATTAGTCGATGAAACACTGATATGATATTATTGTGAGACTTCTAGTCTTTGCTCACATTCTATTTGGAGTCTTTAGTGTCCAAAACGCTAACAAAGAATGAAAATCGCCTCCTATGTAGTCATAGGAGGCGATTGTTCAGTACTCATTTGCCGATGGATTCTAGGAGTTTATTTAGTATTGGACAAGATATAATAAACCCAAGAATACATCAGACTTATTAGTTTAATAATTAGGTCGGGCGCAGAAGCACTCCGCATCCAGAAAGTCTTGTTTAGTTTGGACACGAGACTAGACTTTTCTAGATTATAGCTTTTTTTTTGCGTGACATCTTCATACGCCCATTTTCTATTTTATTGGGTGATCACTAAAGATGTAAGAGAATTTAAGAATTCTCTTTTAGGGCACAAAGGCTGAAATCAAGATGGAACGGTAGCGAAGCGCCTCTCAACAATTAGGAGGCAAAATGCAAACAACGGTTAAAGTCTCAGGTGAGACATTACAACCTACAGAGAACTTCCAAACAGGTGATCGCCGCTTAGGCGACCGTCACTATAAAGAGCTGACTCAGGAACGTGGATTGTCACCCGACTGGGTACGCGCTAATTGCTGGTCTGTGACTGAGCAGGAAGCGACAGAAGCTCTACGTTACACAGCTAAATCGGCTGGCATCATGCTTCAGGGGGGCGGCTGGCAAGTTCAATTTAAGCCAAACAAACCTTGGAAAAGTGACACGGATAAGAAGGCTCCAAAATACCGTTCTCCACGGGAGGACTACGATGCCATGCTTCCCAGTCATCCAACCGATAAGACTTTTTGGACTGACCTAGAAGCACTGAAAACTAAATGTTGGCAGATTGACGGGGTTTACTACATCCTCATCACAGAAGGCTTTTTCAAGGCAATAGCAGGATGCTCTAACGGGATACCAACCATCGCACTTTTGGGTATAGAGATGGGGCTAACCAGTAGTAAGGATGACCCGCAAGGCAGGCGTTATCTAGTGCCACAGCTAGAAAAATATGCCAAGGCTGGCTTCGGATTCATCTTTGCTTTTGATGCCGATTGTGTAAACAATCCCGATGTCATGAGGGCAGAAAGAAGTTTAAGTCATCGGTTCCGACAGTTCCGCGTACCAGTTCGCTCTATAAGTGGTATGTGGTCGGTAGATAAGGGTAAGGGGATGGACGATTATATTCAAAAGAATGGCATAGAAGCATTCCGCGCCATACTGCTCAAGGCGAACGAGAGGCAGCAGGATAAGCGTGAGGGTGAGGGTAAGAAGAAGTTTTCCCTACCTCCTGCGAACGTGACAGCTTCACTAATGGCTGAACTCTACCGGGATAAGTTGGCTTGGGAATCAGAGTATCAGCTTTGGCGACACTACGGAGCAAAGCACGACGGGCTTTGGTCCGAGGAGACAGTAGAGAGTGTTCGCGGGTTGATTCATGCTCACCTCCGTACACTACCCGATAGCCCTCCATTTGCTGCTGGCTATGTGTCTAGTGTCTTGACTATCCTTCAATCAGATTTAGAAGTTAAAGATTGGAACGAATCAAACCTTTTACCTCTACGTGACGGAGCGCTGGAAATTGACAGCGGGGAATTACTGACCCACTCACCCAGCAATCGGTTTACTTGGCAGCTCCCTTTCAGATGGGAAGACAGGGATATCGGCTGTGAGCCAATTGAGGAATTCTTGCTCAAGATTACGGGGCATCGTCAAATTGCTGAAGTGTTACTGGCATATTTGGCTGCGATCGTGACTCGTCGCTCTGACCTACAACGTTACCTAGAATTAATCGGTGGAGGTGGTACGGGTAAGTCAACCTACATGGCATTGGCTAAAGCACTCGCGGGAGACGATAACGCGGTTACGTCACGGCTGTCACTGCTGGAAAAGAACCAATTCGAGACGGCGAAGTTTTACAAGAAGCTACTGGTATTGTTCCCAGACTCCGAGCGCTGGCAGGGGGAAGTATCAGTTCTCAAGCAGCTCACTGGACAAGACCCTATCCGGTACGAGCGCAAAGGAGTCCAGCAGTGTAGAGACTATGTTTATGAGGGCATGGTCATCTTGTCAGCTAATGAACCTCCTGAGTCAAGTGATCGCACGTCGGGTCAGGAGAGGCGTAAGCTAACCATCGGGTTAGACAATCGTATCCCAGAGTATGAAGGCAGAAATTTAGCAGAGGAGTTCAAGCCATTCCTTCCAGGTTTACTTAAGCGGGTCTTAGAAATTCCACGCGACCGAGTAACAGATCTCATCAAACACACTGAGCGCAACGTGCCAGCGCTAGCAGCTAAGAAGTGGGCACAAATGGTAGAGACTAACCCAATTGCCGCGTGGGTCGATGAGTGCTTGATTCTTGATCCCACTGCCAAACTTTACATCGGGAAAGACGTTGCAGAAGATGACCCACGACGGCAACAGTGGGCTTATCCCAACTTCCTTGACTACCAAAAGGCATCGGGTCATAAAACATCAATGCCCGTTAAACGCTTCAGCTCTAACTTCAGAGACCTGCTCAAAAATCAGAAGAAACTACCTATCACCGAGCATAGAGACCGCAACGGAGTATACATCCAAGGCATTGGACTTCGCTCATACCATGACCCCGACGGTACTCGCTACCCACACCTTCTTACGGGTGAGTGTGACGGGTTAGTGACGGGTTGTGACGGGTTGGTGACGGCTGAAACTATTGGTAGTGTTGGATGTGACGGATGTGACGGTTTTTTTCAAGTCGGTGAGACAAATGAAATTCACTCATCACCTCAAGATAACGCGCAAAATAATGAACTTGAGGAATGTGGTGAAAATCCATCACATCCGTCACACCCGTCACCTGTAAGCATTCCAGCCGTCACCGACCCATCACCCAACCTATCGCAACCCGTCACAGAGCCGTCACAGGTGCCAGCGGTCGTTGATGAGCTTGAAAGCTGGACGAAATATCACGAACACAAGCCCTACCCAAATCCAAGCTCGGATAATGTTCGCGCTAGCCAGAAACGGGCGCTAAAAATCCGTGAAGCGTATCGAGCCGCTAGGACTAAAGAAGACTTGTCAGCACTTCGGCGTGAAAATGGTGGGGACTTTTCTAAGGAAGAATGTTTTTGGGTCTATAGCTGGCTAAAGAATTTCTTCCAAGCTGAGTACAACTATGTGCAAGCTACGGCCAAAATCAGCCAACCTAGTTTGCTGGATGGAAACTCATCGCTCTAAGTGCGTCAGGTCTTGGACTTTTAGCCCTTGTCGCCTAATCACACTATTACGACCCATCCTAAAAGCGATCTCGTTTATGGTGGCTTCGCAATAGAAGACGTACAACTTGCCCCTTCAGGATGGGAACTCAGAAGAGGCACCCTTGACCAAAGAAGCTCCAGACAATTGGGTCTGAGAGTAACCAAAGTACGCACAGAGGTTAGCTTATGTTTCCGGAAATTGTAACTGTAATCCTCAATGAAAATGGTGGTTTTCCAGACGTTGTACTGGCGGACGCTCTAACACTTGGCTGGAAACGGGCACTTGCCGAAGATAAAGCGCTTGGTATCAAACGCAACTGTATCCTAATGTGCCTCATCCGGTTGCCTGATACGTCTCAAGGTAGAGCTTGCCAAAAGCTGGCTGAAAAGATTAGAGCCGTTGCTCAGTTTGACAAACCTCCTGAAAATCAAACTCAAGCCCTATGGATGCGATCGGTTCAGCTATATTGGCAGACCAGGGCTTTAATGTTGGCTAACCTAGTTTTTCCAGTGATAAACGAGCCACTTCAATCGGGTGGCTCTCTCAGTCAAAACCCAATGCCTCAGGACATTGAAAATCTACGGCTAGAGACGAATCTAGATAAAGCCTTATACGACTTGCTCAAGGAGGGAGAAACTTTAATCAAAGACTGGGCAAAAGCCACAGGCATTCGTTGTCCCTTCCAAGACTTTGAGGAACTCTTCATTTATATTCTGAAAGCCAGATTTAAGAGATATTGGCAACAAGAAGTTTTCAGTTCAGCCTTCTCACGTCCAGACAAGAAAACTGAGAAGAGAGACCAGCGTCAGTGGATAAAGTTCCTTGCTGATCACTTTGATGGTGAACCACTTGAGAAACAATATTCTAAGGTACTGATGGATATGGGTTGGGAAGGATATCCGCTCTTAGCACTACGACATCAAAAAAGGAGCAAGCCTTTCAAGAAACTTTGGAAAGTCTTCTTGAAAACTCAAAGGGAGGCAATCAAGCTGATTGATGATGACCTTCACTTCAAAAAGGGTCAGCCTTATCAAACCAAGCAGACTAATAAAAAAGTTGCCATGCAAGGAAAACTCACTGAAAAAGACTTTATCTACTGGACTTTTGCCTAACAGAACTTAACAAAACTAAATTCGCCCAAAAATCTATTCCCCTTGCCGCTTTGGTATCAAAGATTCAGAGCTAAATTTTTATTGCCCTAATGCCAAAGCCAAAAAAGCCTAAAACCAAGTCCAGACCACGCCAAGACTACGAGAAGAAACCGAGCTGCAAAGGTACGAAATCAATGCGGGGCCAGCCCGAAATTTATGACGAACTCAAAAAAGCTGTTTCTTTTGCTATTACGCCAGCCGCTCAGCTTGGATTAACGCGGCTCAGCCAACAGCTAAAGATTTCTCGAAGTGAACTGATCGAGCAAATTGGTCGGGGGTTGCTCACAATCGCTGAGCTAGAAACTGAGTCCGATTCGAGCTTCGACTTCTTGAAATGCCGGGATTAAGCTACTAAGCAAGAGCTAAACTTATCCAGCTCCAAAACTTTCGGTCAATTTTCTTGAAATCCGAGGATTCAATAAACCCGAAAAATCAAAGGTTTAGGATTTATTTAATACCTCTTATTTATTGAATTGCTCTGATTTATTTATTGATAAAAATCTTGGTTTTACTCTTGAAACACTTGCAAGATAAAGGCTTGGCTCTTATTTAACCTATTGCGTTTCTCGCAACAGAATTCAGTGTACTCTGTGCTAGAAAAGTAGATAAATAATAAATAAGAGTTGGAGAGTGCTGGTTGAGAGAAAATTCCGCTGAATCGAAAAAGTCTAAGTGATTATCGCTTAGTTCTTAAATAAGACCTGAAGTGAAACAAACCCTTTGTAATTAACTCAAGGAGACATTTATTATGAAAGAATTCCTGACTTGTTGGCAAGTCATTGAGCTATATGAAGAATACGTGAAAGCTACTTATCCTCCAGAAATAGCTGAACGAATTATCAATGAACTTCGCAGTGCTGTTCTCCGATTTTGGGCAACACAATTAGGTTTTAAACGGACAACGCAGGGAAGAAAGATGACCTTGGCTGACTCCACCTCAGCTCAACAATTTCTACAAACCTTAGGAGTCGAGACATTACTTAATGCGCGTCAGACTCTAGAGCAGGCGTTTGAAAATCAGAAAGCGTCTATTGCCAGCAAAAACACCTACGGCAACCGTTTTACCCAGTTTTTGAGCTGGAGTCAGGAACAACAGTGGTGGCCTTCTCGAGGTTCCTGGAAAGCTTCTGTGAAGAATCAGTGCTGCCCGATCTTAAAGCATCCCTATGGCAATACCTCTAACACCCCGCTGACGGAACGCCGGACGCGGCAACTGAAGTATCAGCTCAAACCCCAAGAGACTCCTCTAGCACTCCAAAAGGAACTGGATAAATTTTTCCAATTCCTGACCGAACCGGAATGGCCAAGTCGAGTCGTTGACCCAATTGAAGAATCATCGGCTGGTCTATACATCAAGGAGATACGTCTAATGCTGGGCTGGTTCTATCGTTACCAAACGCCACCAATTAAGCTTGAGCAACTGAGCTTGTCACAATTGCTGCCTCTAGTGACGCGAGATGACTTAGAAGACCTCACGACACGACAACAGGAAAAACTTTGGAAGCAGCACAAGCAAACCCTAGAAAGTTGGCTGTTTCGTTATTTTTCTTTTTTAAGAGAAGCTCTCTACTCGAAAAGTCCGCGAACCAGACGCGGTAAGATCTGTGTGCTCTTGGCGTTGGCGAAGTTTCTCTACACGGATGAGGTGGAGCAAAAAGGTGATTATGACCACATTCCTCTGATTAAATTACTGAACAATCACTTAGAGAAAGTGAGAAAGGAAATCGCCGAATGGACGAAAAATCGGCAGTCCGTCTCGGATTTCGACAAAAAGTGGCCAGATACGCAAGAAGGTGAAACGGCGCTGGCCGTTGTCCGGGCAAAGATTGTGGAACCCATGCGTATTGAGTGCCGACCGAGAAACAGTTGCGGACAATTCCGTAGCCGCTTCCAAATTGCCCTAAGTCATCAGCATTACTTACAGTGGTCATTCCTTGCCGATCTTCCAGCCAGACGACAACAAGAGTATCGCACAGCAAGAATTGCTCTTTCCTGCCCAATTACCCGTCCGGAAGGAGTGCCACAAAATGGTTTGTACCATCCCCTGCCACCTTTAGAGGCGCGTGAAAAACGTCGGGACGGAACGATTAAGGACAATTACATCTACAAGACCTATATCCACAAGACAAAGCATTATCCCGAAGGTATCTGGGTGCTGGAGGTACACAAGTACAAAACGTACAAAAGTTACGGAACACAATCAATTGTGATTCCCAACCGCCAGTTTGCTGATGGTAGCTGCTTTTACGATTACCTGGAACGCTATTTGTACGGCTGGTTCCTGCCTGCGGGTTACAGAAATTCCCAAATTTATAATTGGTACCAGCCGGAACTTATCGGTTGCCGAGGACGATGGGTGACAAGTGGACGCGCTGAATTCAATCCAGGTGATGCCTGCTGTTTGCCAGCGGGAAATAATGCCGCCATCTGGTCCTGGGGTTATCTGTTGGTCGCACCTAAACTTGGTACTCTTGCCAATGAGTCAGGGTTTACTGACTCGTTTAATACAACCTCGCATCGCTTGATTGGGAAACGAATTACGCCTCATACGATGCGCTCTATCTGGGCAACTTGGGCGTATCAAGTCCAACTCAATGATGCCCAATTTCGGTCATTAGCTTATGCGATGGGGCATAAGGTTGAGACTCTACGCCAGATGTATGAGCGCTGTACTCCTGAAGAGAAGCGACGACCGATTGAAGAGGCAATTTCGGAGTTGTTGTTTGAGCCTTCTCCAGTGCCTGAGCTTCAGGTGGAAGCTAGTCCACGCTGGGAAAGTTTACTGCAACAGTTACAACAGTTAAGCCCTACTGAGCGAGAGCAGTTCCTGGCAGCGTTTACCAAGTAGTTAGTCCATCAGTTTCGACCGATGAGCGGTGCCTTTTGGGTGGGGAGAGCTTAATCAGGACTTACGCAGAACTACTACCTGTAAGGTGGGCACTGCCCACCTTATTACTACGAATAGTGTTTAAACGAGCAATTTGCGTAAGTCCTAATTAATACCAGGCTGCGGTCAAACGTATAAATCGCGATCACGTTTTTGAAGAGTTTGCTCAAATGCATAATTCCATCAAATTAGAGGCACTATTTTGGTACAAATGTTCTCTTAGAAAATCGCATTTTCTGTAAATATATACCACTTGCGTCAGTCCTATCAGTATAAATTTTAGTAAACATCTGTATAGATATTATGGCTAGAGGGAAGAGTAACTTATAGACAATAAAGACTTACTTTCTTTAAAAGTTTACGAGGAAAGATAATGCCGATCCATCAAGAAACAAGTGGAAACGATACTCCTTTGTTTAACGCTGATTCTGATTTAATGTATGGCTTTACTAGTAACGGTAACTTTGACAGGGGTTCTAGTAAAGGCTCTTTATATAGATGGTGGCAAAATCGCATCCTATTACGTGGAGGGGGAGACAATGATACTTTAGTCGGTGGAGAGGAAAATGAAATCATAGTCGGAGGTTATGGCGATGATCTTATTTTTGATGGCGGCGGCAATGATATCCTATTCGGTGGTTATGGCAACGATGGTTTTGGTGGGGATAGTGGAAATGATTGCTATGTATTACGAGCAGGCTATGGAACGGATTTTATCGACGGTTTTGAAGATGGTCAAGATTCATTCTTTTTAGCTGGTGATTTGACATTTGAGCAGATAACAATTACAAAAAGTTTTGGCGTAGATTATTCTACTTTTCAAATCAGCATTACTAGCACTGGTGAGGTTTTAATGGATCTGGCAACATCTTCAACTGCTGATCTAACAGCAGCAGATTTCATTAGTATCTAATTAGTTCTGTCTAACTTTTCCTCACGCCTTACCACCTTGGTAGGGTGTTTTGTTTTACACCAATGTGACATAAAAGGTATTGTGTCCTAATCGGTGATAAGTGAGCTTATCCACTTATCAATGAGTTGCAAGAATCGGGGGGTCATTCTCAATAAAACCCGATTTTTGACCTTCTCTGTATCGTCTTTTTCGGGAAGTAGCCCAATCAACGGTATATCGTCATTCCAGCCATTATTCTACTTCCGCGAGTGTGAGATTATCGGTATTAGGTAAAGGCAACTGGTATGTGATTCATAAGTCAGTCCTATAGCTTGTTAACTACTGAAGGTGAGAGAACCTAAACGGCTACAGAAGAGCGCCCCTTAAAGTTCGGCATTTCTAAACTACTCATCACACTCTTGGGTAGGCATCTAGTATTCATGCAGCATTGTCATCTCAATGATTAGATCTGGTTGTGTAGCAAAAACTTTTTAGTGACAAGTGATAAGGGTTGCTCAACCTCAGCCCTTGAAAAAATTTGCTCGCTTTTCCAAGTGAGCCTAGGGACTGGTGATTGGGAGCGGATTTGTAATAGGCAATCTTATAGCGGGAAGGGAGTAAAGTATTAGCAGTCGGAAAGCGCTAATCCATCTATGTGGGTAAAGTCGAGGCGTAGCGCTTTTGTTTGGATTAGTTTTTAATAAAATAAAAAACCGGGCAGTGGGATGATAGCTGACTTACAGAAATTCTATCGAGCAACAAACCCTAGCCTCACTCTGAGTACCGACAAGGCGGAAGACCGCAAGTATTACATTGACTGTGCCTCAGTACGGGGTGGAGATATCATCGGGAAACTGAAAAAGAAGATTGCCTTTTTCTCACCCGACGAACCCACCTGCGTTCTATTCACCGGACACATTGGTTGTGGCAAATCCACCGAGTTGTTACGACTTAAGAAAGAACTGGAAGACGAGGGCTTCCATGTAGTCTATTTTGAGTCCAGTGAAGACTTGGAAATGACCGATGTCGATATTGGGGACGTGCTATTAGCGATCGCACGTCGAGTCAGTCAAAGTCTGGACAAGATTACACTAGAAGACACTAGTCGGCTCAAGCAGTTGCTGCAAGGGGCAGCCAAGGTTTTGAACTCCGAGGTGACAGGTATAAAAATCAAGCCTCCCGAAATTACCGGAGTTCCCGGAAGTCCCAAAATTGGTGATGTTGGTTTCACTTCGGAAAACGAAAAGTTTTCGATCGCCTTTGGAATTGGCGAAATTACGACGAAAGTAAAAAGCGATGCAACGCTGCGCGATCGCCTTAACCAATATCTGGGTCCACAGAAAACTCAGCTTTTAGAGGCGATAAACCAAGAACTGCTCGAACCTGCGATCGCTAAACTGAAACAGCAGGGGAAAAAGGGACTGGTAACAATTGTCGATAATCTAGACCGCTTGGATACTCGCCCAAAATCCTGGGGGCGTCCGCAACAGGAATATCTATTTATCGACCAGGGAGAGTTCCTGACACGGTTAAAGTGCCATGTCCTCTATACCATGCCCTTAGCGTTAAAATTTTCCAATGACTATGGAATGCTCACCCAGCGATTCCTAGAAGACCCCAAGGTGTTGCCAATGGTTCCGGTACAGTCACTCGATGGCAGTGACCACGAAGAAGGAATGGCGCTACTGCGACAGATGGTTCTGGCGAGAGCCTTTCCTGACTTAGAGGAACCCAAGCGCCTCAGCCGAATTACAGACATTTTCGACAGTCCCGAAACCTTAGACCGCTTGTGTCGCATTAGTGGCGGTCATGTCCGAGACTTACTCAGACTGCTGCATACCTGGATTGAGGAAGAAATGGGACTGCCCTTATCTCGCGACACCTTAGAGGGAGTCATCCGCGCCTGTCGCAATGAAATGAAACGACCCATCTCCGATACCGAGTGGGAATTGCTGCGCCAGGTACAACAACGCAAAGATGTTACGGATGACCAAGGATACCAAAAATTAATCCGCAGTCGGTTAGTGTTTGAATATCGCGACAAGGGCGAGTGCTGGTTTGAAGTCAATCCAATTTTGGCGGAGGGGAAACAGTTGCAGTCATGACAGACTCCCACCGACCGGAAGATGTCAGCGTCTATAACGAGCGGTCATTGCAACGACTGGCTTGGGCAATTGAAGCGTCGGTCGGACAGTTTCAACTGATTTTTGCCCATTGCAACTATGCCAGCGTGCGATCGCAATTGGTGGAGCGATTGCAGCACATTTGCTCGGTAGACATCCACATCCTTACCCTCAAGGAATCAGACCGAACGCTTTACGCCACAATTCAAGCCGCATTGGGAGAGACACAACCTGCTGCCGTGATGGTATTGGGGTTGGAGTCGGTACACCACATAGACCAAATGCTGGCAGCGGCAGACCAAGTACGAGAGGAATTCCGCAAGCACTGCCATTTCCCCCTAGTGTTGTGGGTGAATGATGCCGTTGGGCAGAAGCTGATGGAATTAGCTCCCAATTTTGTGAGTTGGGGAACAAGACGGAAGTTTGCGATCGCACTTGATGACTTAGCCAATTGGCTGAGACAAACAGCAGAGCAATGCTTTGCCAATCCGTTCAACTCTGTGCCAAACGAAGGTTTGCAGGCAGCAGAACTCGAAGCAGCGCGGCAAGACTTGTTAAAGGCTGAATCCACTTTAGACGCGGAACTGGAAGCTAATTTAGAATCCTTGCTGGGTTTTGCTCAAGAAAGCGATCGCAAACTTGATGCGGCTCTAGAGCATTATCAGCGAGCTGCCTTGCTTTGGCAACAACTTAATCAATTGCAGCAACAGGGATACACGCTTGTGCGTATAGCCTTTTGTTATCACCTCAAAGCGCTGCAATATCAAGAAAAAGATAATCCTTATTCTCAATTAACTAGAGATTATCTCCAGCAGTGGCAAGAGATTTTTGAACGGATTAAACGCTCCGATTTAATCGCCAACTCAATCACTACATTAGGTAAGATTCTGCGCGACTTGCAGGATTGGGAGCTGTTGCAAACACTAGCTCAAATTGCGTTACAACTCCATGAAACTGAAAATAACCTCCTAGAATTAGCTCAGGATTATGGTTTTTTAGCCGAGGTGGCTTTAGCTCAAGAACGCTGGACGGATGCCAACCAGTTCGCGCAAAGGGCACTCGACGTTTTATCACCCATCGCCAGTGAGGCTGTACGACTATCTCACTCCAGTCGGTATCGGTTTAGTTTGGCACTAGCCCAATACCAGTTAAATCAAATTCAAGAAGCAATTTCTAATTTAAAAGCGGCAAAAGCTACCTGCAATCCCCTGGACGATTTAAAACTTTATCTTGATATCCTCAGCCAGTTGCAACGGTTCTACTTCGAGCAAAAAAACTATCTCGAAGCTTATGAAATCAAACAAAAGCAGCGTTCTGTAGAACAGCAATTTGGCTTGCGAGCCTTTATTGGTGCAGGTCGATTGGAATCGCAACACCAAGAAAACTTGGCACAGGCGCAGACAGAAGCTCAGGGGACAATAGCCCCGGAAATGATTGCGTCTGGACGACAACGAGATGTCGAGCAATTAGTTGAGCGGATTATCAAGAATGAGACTAAATTAATCGTCATTCACGGGCAATCTGGAGTGGGTAAAAGTTCTTTGGTGAATGCCGGACTGATACCCGCGTTGCAGGGAAAACAGATTGGCATTCAAACGGTTTTAGTGGTGCCAATCCGAGTGTATACCAATTGGGTTGAAGAATTAGGGCAGTTATTAGCACAAAGACGGCAAGAGAAAGGGATAGATGATAGGAATACGATATCCCCGGACAACCTGAATTCAACAGCCGCCATCTGGGAACAGTTGCACCAAAACGACCAGCTCAATCGGCGAACGGTGCTAATTTTTGACCAGTTTGAAGAGTTTTTCTTTGCTTGTCCTCTAGTCGAACGGCGGAAGTTTTTTGAGTTTCTGGGGGAATGCCTACAAATTCTCTCAGTGAAGGTCGTTTTGTCCTTACGAGAAGATTACTTGCATTATCTACTGGAGTGCAATCGACTACTTAGTCCGGGAATTAGCAATCATGGCATTCTCAGCGAAGATGTGCTTTACCCCTTGAACAATTTTCCCCCCAACGAGGCGCGACGTTTAATCGAGCAGCTAACAGAACGAGCAAATTTCCATCTGGAGTCAGGTTTAATTGACAAACTGGTAGACGATTTAGCTAGTGAGTTGGACTGCGTGCGCCCGATTGAATTGCAGGTGGTGGGAGCGCAGTTGCAGGCAGAGCAAATTAACACGCTGGCACAGTATCAAGCCTATGGTTCCAAAGAAGAACTGGTGCAGCGCTATCTGGCTGAAGTGGTGGCAGATTGCGGCGAGGAAAACCAACAGCTAGCAAATCTCATTCTCTACTTGCTGACGGATGAAAAGGAAACACGCCCCCTCAAAACTCGTGCTGAGTTGGAACGGGAGTTAATAGCGCTAGCAGCAGACACCAGCCAGTTGGGCTTAGTGGTAGCAATCTTAGTGAAATCGGGCTTAGTGTTTGAATTGCTGGAAACTCCCGCCGAACGCTATCAATTAGTGCATGATTATCTAGCTGCATTTATTCGTCGCCAGCAGGAACCGAAGTTAAATCGGCTTAAAGCGGAATTAGAGCAAGAACGGCAGCAACGAGAGAAGGCAGAGACGCTAAGTCGGCTGAGTCAGGAGGAGTTGGCACAGGCGAAGCGCAAAGCAAGGCAGCAAGTGCTGGTGGGTACGGGGATTTTGGCAGTAACTCTGATCGCGTCGGCTGGCGTATGGGCGTTGTCAGGGATGAGGATGAGTGATGCCAATACGAAGGAAATGGAAGCTGACAAGCGAGTAGCTAATGCTGATAAAAGAGAAGTGGATGCGAATCGACGTGTGGCAAATGCCAATATCAGAGTGGTAGGTGCTGAGAAGAGAGTTAAGGACGCGGCACAGCGGGAAAAAGAATCTCAGCAGCGAGTCACAGAGGCAAACAAGCAAGTAGAACAGGCCAAGACGAGGGAAGCCAACGCCAACAAACAAGTCCAAACGGCTCAACAAACTGTGCAACAGGCAAAGAAGGATTTAGCAGCAGCGGCAGCACAACGAGATAGGGTTGAGCGAGAGGCAAAGCAGAGAACTGAGACAGCGCAGCAGGAGGTTAACGAGGCTAACCAACAGCTAGCCGTAGCACAGGCAAGACAACAAGAGGCACAAGTCAAAGAAAGAGAAGCACAACAGGAACTCTATCGGGCAGAAGCTAATCTAGCAGATGCACGGCAAGAGATAACTTTGGCAGAAGAACAACGCCAAGTAGCTACTCAAGGCAAAAACTTGGAGCGAGCCGGAGTTAGTGCTTTGTGGCAGTTTGAGTATTCCCAACTCGATGCTTTACTGGTAGCCATGCAGGCTGGCACTGAGCTAAAAGGGATGGTCAAAGGCAAGTCACTCCAAAACTATCCTGCCTTTAGCCCTATCTTTGCGCTCCAGCAGATTCTGAGTCGTATTCGGGAACGAAATCAACTGCGTGGTCATGAGAGCGCTGTCTGGAGTGTCAGTTTTAGCCCGGATGGTCAAACGATTGCCAGTGCTTCAGTTGACCGCACGGTGCGCTTGTGGGACAGGCAAGGCAACCCGATTGGTCAACCCTTCAAAGGTCATGAGGGCACTGTCTATAGTGTCAGTTTCAGCCCGGATGGTCAAACGATTGCCAGTGCTTCAGTTGACCGCACGGTGCGCTTGTGGGACAGGCAAGGCAACCCGATTGGTCAACCCTTCAAAGGTCATCAGAGCAGTGTCAATAGTGTCAGTTTTAGCCCAGATGGTCAAACGATTGCCAGTGCTTTATCTGACGGCACGGTGCGCTTGTGGGACAGGCAAGGCAACCCGATTGGTCAACCCTTCAAAGGTCATCAGAGCAGTGTCAATAGTGTCAGTTTTAGCCGGGATGGTCAAACGATTGCCAGTGCTTCAGTTGACGGCACGGTGCGCTTGTGGGACAGGCAAGGCAACCCGATTGGTCAACCCTTA
>JAHHIF010000017.1 GCA_019358875.1 Symplocastrum torsivum CPER-KK1 | reverse complement strand
GCGTTAGGATTCGGCATTAATTTCAAGGCTCAAAGTACTTCTTCCTTCTTGACGGGAGCATCTTTCAGTGTATCCCTTTTTGCTTCCTTTTTTAACTGGTCACTTATTTCCGCCTCGCTGCACTAGCTTTAGCTACAACCTCTGCTAGGAGTTTTTGAGAAACTTCAACAGATTCTCTAAGCTACGTTGCGTGTTTTGGTTTCAAGTCCTTATGACATCTACAACCAGAGACGGACGGTGTTTCCTGCCAGGTCAGCCTTTAGATCGGTGAAGTTCTTGGCTCTAATCGTTAAATTGACTTTAGATAACAATCAATCTAGCCCAGATAGGCGTTGAGCCGTCTTGGTATGTTAAGTAATTTTGGTTCAAAGGAGACATCTATGGTAAATGACAACCAGCCGACTTGGAATAAGTCTGACGAAAGTATTGACCGCCTTGTGACGAGTCAATCTAATACTCCTACAACAGGCACAAGCACAGGCAGTAGGTTAGTGACAGAAGAAAATCAGCCTACTACAACAGGCACAAGCACAGGCAATAGGTTAGTGACAGAAAATCAGCCTACTACTATGTCTCAATCCAATGCTTCTTCAGTAGGCATGGGGATTAAGGGGATGAATCCTACCTTAGCTAGACTACTGGTAGGCGGGCTTGTTGGAGCTACGTTGGGTACATTAGCTGGTGCTTTGACTGGGAAGAAAGCCACTAACGGTTTTAACCACGCTGCACAAGGTGTGGGGCAGGCGTTAAAAACCATAGGTGGAGGACTTAACCAGACTGCCAAAGGTGTAGGCGACGCAGTAAAAAGTGTAGGTGAAGGTGTTGGTCAAGCTGTAGTGGGCACTACATCAGACGTAGTAACGGGTACAACTGAAAGTCTCAAGCCAGTTGTACAAGGTACGTTGGATGCCGTCAAAGATACAGCTGATAATGTCAAGCAATCGGCAGTAAGTGCAACCGAAGCCGTCAAGGATCTAGCTGGTAATGCTATGCAATCGGCAGTAAGTGCAACCGAAGCCGTCAAGGACAATGCCAAGCAATCGGCAGTAAGTGTAGCCGATGCCGTCAAGGACACAGCCGAGAATGCCAAGCAGTCCGCAGTAGGTGCAGCCGATGCCGTCAAGGATACAGCTGAGGATGCCAAGCAGTCAGTTGGAGGTACAAGCCAGGTCACTACTGGTCAGACTAGCTATATGCAGTACGCTGAACCTCAGACAACCGACATAATAATTCCAAGGGAAAAAGAGCGACTGATTATCGATCAACCCATGGATGTAGAGCCTGATGCCGCAGACTTCACTGAAGGGCAAACTACTGACATGGAAATATCCAAAGAGACTAGTGAGTCAGGATATAACTACGGCGTGTGAAGATTTTAGTCTTCATAAAGATAAAGTTGCCGTCGAAGATAAAATCTGTCAGCACACTTAGAACTTGAAGGCTAAAGTCTTAACGTTGTCGATAAAACAGGACACTGTAACGGCGGCTCATCCTTTGAGCAACACATTGCTTAGCTTATAGCCGAGATGATGTAAATAAGGTAGTCATAAAGCTCTAAGGATAAACAACATTTCTTTTGCCTAAGGAAGCGGACGGTATCCTGACAACTTTATGACTACCTGCAAAAAGAATAATTAGCAAGTTATGCAACCTAGTTCTTTTTTATTTAGAGCCTGTCAAATTAGAGAAAATAAGGTGTAATTGCCCGTTTCTCATCGTCTGACGAGTGTTGAAGAGTTTTAGTAGCAAAGAGAAGATTATTATGAGTGAGAAAAACCAGGTTTTGGATACAGAGGACGAGATTACGGTTGAGCAGATTCCGTATCAATCTCAATCTGATGATTATTCAGAAGGGACTACTAAGGGTATTGGATTAACTAAAATAGCGATTGGAGCGCTCATTGGTGCTACTTTGGGTGCAGTAGCTGGGGCTTTAGCTACTAAGGGAACAGCCGAAAAGGTTAACCAAACCGTAAAAGGTGTAGGGAACGCCGTTAAGAGAACAGCGGAAGGTGTTAACGGCACTGTCCAAGATGTAGGGAACGCGACTCAAACTGTCGCCTACGGTGTTAACGACACGGTCAAGGATGTAGGGAACACCGTTAAGAACACAGCAGAGAGTATCAACGACACTGTCAAAGGTACAGTGGATGTTGTCAAAGGTACAGTGGATGTTGTCAAAGGTACATCCAAGGATGTCAATGACACTGTAAAAGGTACAGTGGACACGCTTAAGAATGTAGCTGAGGATGTCAAGCAATCTGCTACTCAAGATCCAAAGCTATCTGAGAAGCAAAGAACATACATTTTAGTCCCAGTGGACGACGATCAATCCGGTGAGCCAACTGTCCGTCTAAATGCTGGAACGTCGGGAAGTACTGGTGAAACAGCTTAAAAGTTTTTGAGCTACTTAATGCCTGTGAACTGGTGTTTTTCTTATTTTTAGGTAAATTGCCCTTGACATTGGGAGCCGCCGACGAGCGCGTTGGCGGTTATGTCTTATAGGCACTACTCAGGGAAACTGTGAAAAAGGCTAATGACTGTATTCTCTCCTGAGATTGATGTAACTAATCGATTATTAATTATTAATTATAGCTAAGCTCGACTCAATACTTTTTCTAATTCTTTGGGTGAACAATTATGGCTTGGTTACATAAGCTTTTCGGTATGGAAAAATCCCAAAATCCTGAACAATCTCCAAACGAGCCAAATCAACAATCTCCAAACGAGCCAAACAGCAAAAACCAGTCAAGTAAGCAGGGTTTTTCTAGTGTGCTGCAAGTCATAGTAGAAGAAGTGATCACCGCCACAGCCTATTGGCTCATCACTATGGTAAAGCAGGGCTTAGAGTCAAAGAAAACCTCTGAAGTTGCTCCTCAATCTGCTCCTGTGCAAGACCCTGTAGGGAACCGCCTGGTAGGTTTGGAAGAATTGTTGCCAAAAGTTAGTAGTTTAATCGACCAATCCTACCAGCGAAATGAAGCAATGGGTGCTCTAGAGAGCCGCCTAGGTGCTATAGAGAGATTCTTGGAAGCCGATAGAAGTTCAACTCAACCAGTGGAGCAATTCACTCAGGTAATGACGGTGTTAGAGAGTCGTATAAGTAAAGTAGAAAACTTAATGGGGAACGTTGAACCTCTGGTAGGGCAAATCAGTCAATTGAGCCAGATAGTAACGACTCTAGAAAGCCGTATTGCTCAGGTAGAAACCTTACCAGAGTCGGTTGAACCTCTAGCAGGACAAATCAGCGAATTGAGCCAGACGGTAACGACGCTAGAGAGCCATATGGCTGAGGTAAAAAGCTTACTAGGCAACGTTGAACCCCTAACAGGACAAATCAGCCAATTGAGCCAAACAGTAACGGCAGTAGAGAGTCGTATGGCTGAGGTAGAAAGCTTACTGGGGAACGTTGAACCGCTTACAGGAGAACTCAGTCAATTTAGCCAGACGATAACGACGGTGGAGAGCCGTATGGCTAGGGTGGAGAAAGTGCTAGGTAAATTTAAGATTATTCCGAAATTAGTAGAGCAACAGGGTCAGGCGATCGCATCCTTACAAAGCCGTATTCCTACTCTAGAGTCCTCACAGGGTACAGACAATAAGAACGTCCCTGCAACTACAACGCTTGCAGAAGTTAGCTAGCCAGAGCCAGTTTATTGTTGTACTGACCTGCAATCAAGTTAAACGACGATTCCATCTGTACGTTTGCTAGGTATGATATTTAATCGGCAAAAATTTCCGCCACCGTTTAAATAGTTAACTTAGCTAAAACGTACAATGACCCACTCTTACCGCATTACCCTACTCCCCGGCGATGGTATTGGTCCGGAAATCATGGCAGTAGCGGTAGATGTTCTAAAAGTCGTAGGTGAGCAGCTAGACTTACGGTTTGAGTTTCAAGAAGCCCTAATCGGGGGTGCAGCGATTGATGCAGTCGGTGAACCACTGCCTGCTGATACTCTGGAAATGTGCCGTAACAGTGATGCAGTGTTGCTAGCGGCAATTGGCGGTTATAAGTGGGACTCTCTACCTCGCCATTTACGCCCAGAAACCGGACTCTTGGGTTTAAGAGCTGGTCTTAGTTTATTTGCCAATCTTCGACCCGCGACAATATTACCCCAACTAATTGATGCCTCAAGCTTGAAACGGGAAGTGGTTGAGGGCGTTGATATTATGGTGGTGCGAGAACTCACGGGTGGTATCTACTTTGGTCGGCCTAGGGGTGTCTTTACCACGGAAACAGGTGAGAAACGAGGGGTCAATACGATGGCTTATACAGAAGCCGAGATTGACCGAATTGGACGGGTAGCATTTGAGACGGCACAGAAACGGGGAAAGAGACTTTGCTCGGTGGATAAGGCAAATGTGCTGGAGGTGTCGCAGTTGTGGCGCGATCGCATTACGCAACTAGGCTCTGAGTATCCTGATGTTGAGCTATCTCACCTGTATGTTGATAATGCGGCTATGCAGCTACTCAGGGCACCGAAACAGTTTGACACGATTGTCACTGGCAATCTGTTCGGAGACATTCTCTCCGATGCAGCAGCGATGCTTACTGGCAGCATTGGGATGTTACCCTCGGCGAGTTTAGGGGACAAAAATCCTGGTGTCTTTGAACCTGTCCACGGCTCAGCACCTGACATTGCAGGTCAAGATAAAGCTAATCCCTTGGCTCAGGTATTAAGTGCTGCAATGATGCTACGCTATGGCTTAAATCAGCCTACAGCAGCCCAACGAATTGAGCAGGCAGTGCTACAGGTGTTGGACTCAGGCGATCGCACCGGGGACATCATGTCGGAAGGAATGAACCTATTGGGCTGTCGCGCAATGGGAGATTCCTTAATTCGCGCACTAGAGCGTAGTTAATTTTTGTACGATTAAAACAATTTTTTACGCTCCGGCGCCTCTTGCTGTAATGGCGCTAGTGGATTAAAGTCGAGCATAAACAATAGGGGTAGAGGGGTAGGTGGGTGGTGTACACGTCACAGCAAGCACAAGGAAGTTACGCAGATCGGATGGATTTACCGATGCTGCTAGATCCGGCTCTCTTAAGAGCAGCTCGACAAATTTACCGTACTTATTATGAAGTTCATCCAGAACTCACACAGCGTCCTTATGGTGTAGCTATTGACCGCTATACCCATCGAGGCAAGCTTATTTTTAGAAGTAAAGTAATTCTTTTACCGCAGGAATCTTTTGTGCCTTTTGGCCAGCTTGAGGCGGAAATTTATTAGTTATTGGTTGTTCGTTGTTAGTTGTTGGTTGTTCACCAATAATTAACAGCAGACAATTAGCACCTAAAGTTAAGGATTGCTACATAACATGGAAGCTCTGGTTATTAGTCTGACTTCTTTGACTGTTTTTGCTGTAGGTGCCTCGATTGGTAGCTTCCTAAATGTTGTAGTTTATCGACTGCCAGCTAATCTATCGATTCTCTGGCCTCCATCTCGCTGTCCCCAGTGCTTACATAAGCTGGGAAAACGCGAGAATATTCCAGTATTGGGTTGGTTTTTGTTGAAAGGGCGCTGCCGTCACTGCCGAAGCCGGATTCCGTCGCGATATCCCGTGGTAGAAGGGATAACGGGTGTGCTGTATGTGTTGGTTTTCTGGATGTATGGCTTTGGGGTTGAAACGTTAGGCTATTGGGCTTTTTTGAGCTGGTTACTCGCACTCTCTCTGATTGACCTGGATACGATGACCCTACCGAACTCCTTAACTCAGTCTGGATTGGTAGCGGGTTTAGTGTTCCAAGGAACTGCTGGTTTTTTACAAGCGTCTCAACTGCCAGACGGATTCAAGCAGTTAATGGTGGGCATTATCGCTGCTGTGCTTGGGATTTGGCTATTTGACATTATTACCGTTGTTGGCTCAATGATCTTTGGACAAGCGGCCATGGGTGGGGGAGATGCAAAATTAGCGGCAATGATGGGAGCTTGGTTGGGATGGAAATATCTGCTTTTAGGGGGATTTATTGCCTGTGCTGTTGGTGCTTTCGCTGGTGGCGGTGCGATCGCTCTCGGTTGGCTAGATCGTAGACAACCAATGCCTTTTGGCCCTTTTCTCGCCTTAGGAGCAGCCTTGTCGGTTTTCTGGGGAGAGGCGATTTTATCCACCTACCTACGGCTATTTTTCCCTTTTAGCTAACGAACGATTGGGACGAGTATAGGGAACTGGTAATTAAGAATAAAACAATCAGTCTGGACAATTCTTATACCCCCTCCCCGCCCTAAGATTACCTAATATAAGTCCTCTCCCAATTCGCAACTCCCAATTCCCAATTCCCTGTATGATTTACCCAAAAACCACCGTCTTGACTTGATAAGATTAACCTGTGTCCTGGATAACGCTGAAAACAACGAATGCCCGTTGGGAAGCCGAGCTGATGCAGCAGGTGCTAGCGGCGCATGACATCCCCAGTCGGATTGTTGACGCGGGGATAGCTTCTTATTTCGGTGCGTGTAGTCCTGCTGCTTTACAAGTTCTCTCACATGACCAATGGACGGCTTTACTCCTACTGAGTTCTCCAGAGGAGGAACAAGCAGGAGCATCAGATAACAACTAAGGATAAAAAATTTTCATGTCTCTATTCGATTGGTTTGCAAATCGACGAAAGCCAGAACCGAGCAGTCAACAACGACAAGAACGTGAGATTGCTGATGGGTTGTGGACAAAGTGTCAGGCTTGCGGAGTTATGGCGTATACCAAAGACCTGCAAGCGAACCAAATGGTCTGCCTAGAGTGTGATTATCATATGCGGGTGTTTAGTGACGAACGTATCCGTCAGCTCATTGATGCCAACACCTGGGTTCCTATTGATGAGCATTTGCATCCAACTGACCCTCTGAAATTTCGCGATCGCAAACAATATAGCGATCGTTTACGAGAAACCCAAGAAAAAACACATTTAGTAGATGCCGTTCAAACAGGTACAGGTCAGCTAGATAATTTGCCAGTGGCTTTGGGGGTCATGGACTTCCGCTTTATGGGCGGTAGCATGGGTTCTGTGGTTGGAGAAAAACTCACCCGTGTGATTGAACAAGCTACACTAAGACGGCTACCTGTCATCATTGCTTGCGCTTCTGGTGGGGCAAGAATGCAGGAGGGGATGTTGAGTTTGATGCAGATGGCGAAAATCTCCGGGGCACTACAGCGTCATCGTGAAGCAAGCTTGCTTTACATCCCGATTCTCACGCATCCGACAACGGGCGGTGTCACAGCAAGCTTTGCCATGCTTGGAGACATCATTCTGGCAGAACCAAAGGCAACCATCGGTTTTGCAGGACGGCGAGTGATTGAGCAAACCCTCAGAGAAAAGCTCCCCGACGATTTTCAAACCTCTGAATATCTGCTACAGCACGGCTTTGTTGATGCGATCGTACCCCGTACTCAGTTAAAAAGAACTCTTGCCCAACTCATTCGCCTTCATCAACCTCTTCCATTGACACCCCTAGTGGCTCCGATCCCAGAAGCAATGCACTTGAGTGTTAGAGGTTCTGATTGATCCCAACCCAGTTTTTGATATAGGGAAAGGGGTCGTAAGAGTGGCATCATATTCATATTAGAGTGACTCGATCTCAATCTTAGCCAGCCAAGACTTATGGGGTTTGCAGACCTATCGATTGCGGATATTGCCGCAGAATATGATCTTCCAGTTGCACAGGTGTGCTATTTACGCGAACAGTTGGCAATTGCTTACAAAACGCAAGAAACCAATCTGATCCTGGAGGATGCCAAGGCAATTATTTCTAAAATTTTGTCCGAACGACAAGGCTCAGCCACACTATCGGAGGAAGAATTAAAGTCCCCTGATGGTAGGCAGCACCTTTGGGAATGAGCCAAAGTGCCAGTGTGTGGTCTTTCGCACGTTAATACGTCTTTATTACCCCTGCTAAGTGGTTGGCTGCGATCGCCCTCTTAATCTGAGGAGTTGCAGTGATTGAGTCGGTGCTGTGCTTTAGCATCCAAAACGAATGAGCCAAATTTTCCAAGGAGAACCAAGAATGAAGCGATTCATCTTGCTTGCTGTGGCAACTGTATTCTTTGCCTTTCAAATTGCAGTCGGGAGTGTATCAGCCGTTGAACTGAGTACCGAGATTCGCACGGTGCCTTTGAATGAAGCGGGTGACACGACTGTCCTCAGCCTTGAGCAAGTGCAGAAGGGCAAACGCCTTTTTAACGATAGCTGTGCTCAATGTCATGGTGGAGGCAGAACTAAAACTGACCCTAACGTTGGACTAGATACGAATGTGCTTGCCGGGGCAACGCCACCACGCGATAACATTGCTGCTCTAGTCGATTACATGAACAATCCCACGACTTATGATGGGGAAATTGAGATTTCTGAGTTACACCCTAGTCTCAAGAGCGCTGATATCTATCCTGAGATGAGAAACCTCACCGAGGATGACCTAGAAGCGATCGCAGGTCATATTCTGCTTCAGCCGAAAATCCTCGGCAGAATGTGGGGAGGCGGCAAGGTCTACAACTAACATCTGGATGATGTGAATTGGTTATTGGTCATTGGTCATTGGTCACATTCCCAATTCCCAGTCATTGGTCAACTAAAAGCCAAGCTAAGGACTAAGGATGAACGATGTAATGACTCATGATCAATGACTGAGGACTCATGACCAATGACTAAGGACTAAGGATTAATGCTGACCAGAGCCATCAAAATCACTCAATATTTGCATTCATTACGGCATCAACTGTTCTCCGTTCCCTGTCTACTTGCCGCTTTAATTGCCTTTTTTAGCGTCTTTATGGTCAGTACACCCGCTCACGCGGCTGTAGACACCTACGTCAGGCGCTATCTAAAGGCAACGGAGCCAGTTGCTCTCGATCTGGATGGGCAAGGTCAGACGAAGCCATTCTCGGCTGAAGACCTGTCTGCTGGTAAAGAGCTATTTGAGACTCACTGCTTGAATTGTCATGTTGGTGGGGCAACGTTGCCAGACCCAACGGTATCCCTTGCCTTAAATACTCTGGCTGGTGCTACGCCACCTCGCGATAACATCAATGGTTTAGTCGCTTTTTTAAGAGAGCCAATGACTTACGATGGTAGTGATATCAGCTTTTGGTGCCGCCAAGTTCCAGAGAGTTGGATGCCACAGGAGCAAGTAGAAAAGTTAGCTGCCTTTGTTCTTAGAGCCGCCCAAAAAGCGCCCGGATGGGGCACATCAGATTTTTGAAGAACCACTAGGGCAAGGTTCCCACAAAAGTAAGAAAGGTAAAGAGTTGCCCTAAAATGTTAATAAAGAATTCAATTACGAATTTTCGGAGAAAATGATGAAATTTAAAGCCGCAATTCCACGCAGGCTAGGTTTGCTACTGTCTGCAATCCTCCTAGTAGTCGCTAGCTTTGCATTGTCAGCAACACCCGCAGCCGCAGAAACCTATACGGTTAAGATGGGTACCGACAAGGGATTGCTTCAGTTTGAACCAGCGACTCTGACAGTTAAGCCAGGTGACACTGTCAAGTGGCAGATGAACAAAGTTCCTCCTCACAATGCTGTCTTTGATGACACGAAAGTCCCTGGTGGGGATAAAGCATTGGCGAAGAAGCTGTCTCATGAGAAGTTAACGTTCTCTCCTGGTGAGTCTTTCGAGACGACTTTTCCAGCAGATGCGACTCCTGGTGAATACCCCTACTACTGCCAACCTCACCGTGGGGCTGGTATGGCGGGTAAGATTGTTGTTGAAGGCTAGTCTCTGTAGTTTAGTTGGTTAGCATGACTTAACGAGTTGTTGATAAGCAAACCAATGATCTCGTTGCCCATGTTATAGAATAGTTTGAGCAGGGCTGGTAAATTTTTTCAATTCCATCTTTTGCCAAAGATTGACCCTTCTCTGAAGAGAGAAGGGTTTTTCATTATAACTTTCACGCTCACAAAGAACATACACAAGGCAGAGTTCATTAGGTGTCAATCTATTCTAGTGAGCAGACAAATTAGAATCAGTTAGGTTACGTTTTTCCAGTTTTGGGTAGGTAGGAACAACAGCTGTGTTTCCCATTAACGATAACAATCCAACGCGCCTTACTCCCTATGTGACCTATGGGCTGATTGCTGTAAATATTGTGGTGTTCATCCATCAAGTAATGTTGGCACCGCAACAACTGGAACAATTCTTTCAACTTTATGCAGTCATTCCTAAAGAGTTAACGGCAATCTTGGCTGGTATCCCGATCTCTGTGCCTCAATCAATACCAGAACCACTGACACTAATAACATCTCAGTTCCTCCATGGTGGTTTTTTGCACATTGCCGGGAATATGTTGTTTTTGTGGATTTTTGGTAACAATATTGAAGACAAACTGGGTCACGTCAAGTACTTTATTTTTTACATTACCTGTGGAATTCTGGCGGCTTTGGCTCAATGGTTTTTCTCCATGCAATCAGGAATTCCTTCCTTAGGTGCAAGTGGTGCGATCGCAGGGGTGATGGGTGCTTATATTCTTAGATTCCCCCATGCCCAAATCCGAACTCTAGTATTCTTGGGTCCCTTTATTGTCTTTCCTAATATCCCAGCGATTTTCTTCTTGGGACTTTGGTTTGTACAGCAAGCCTTGTACGGTATTGCCAGTCTAGGTGTACAGACTAATGTTGGTATGCAAAGTGGAGGAATTGCCTACTGGGCACATGCAGGAGGATTTGTGTTTGGGGCACTTCTCGGCCCATTGCTGGGATTGTTTTCTGACTCTCGACCTAAGTCTTTTTAGAAATGGTATCAAGTTCAGTGACGGGGCGCTCCTTAAAAGCTAAACACTGAATGCTTTGAGTGATCATCACCAGAAATCTACCCACAGTTGGCAGTCAGAGGCAAACAAATTAAGTTATGTTTCTTCCAGTTTTCTAAGTAAACAGGAAAGATACTTGTGGTTCCACTTCGTGATGAAAATCCCATAAAAATCACTCCCTATGTCACTTATGCCTTGATTGCTGCAAATATCTTGGTGTTTATCTATGAGCTAACGTTAGTTCCTCCCCAGCTAGATGGATTCTTTCACCTATTTGCTGTTGTTCCTAGAGAACTGACTGCGAGTTTTGATGGCATTGCCATCAATCAGCCAGTACCAGAACCGCTAACCTTGATAACCTCACAATTCCTCCATGCTGGATTTACTCATGTGGGTTTCAATATGTTGTTTCTGTGGATTTTTGGCAACAACATTGAGGAGGAACTCGGCAGCGTCAAGTACTTGATCTTCTACCTAACTTGCGGTGTCTTAGCCGCCCTCAGCCAGTGGTTTTTCTCGGCTAATTCTGGGGTTCCTTCGCTAGGGGCAAGTGGTGCGATCGCAGGTGTCATGGGGGCATATATCCTAAAGTTCCCTAATGTGAGGGTGGTAACGTTTATTCCTCTCTTTTTCACGGCTATTCGGGTACCAGCAGTCTTTTTCCTAGGGTTTTGGTTTTTACAGCAAGCTTTCAATGGGCTGGCAATGCTAGAAGCACCAGCTAATGTCGGAATGGAGAGCGGTGGAGTGGCATATTGGGCACACGCAGGTGGCTTTATTTTTGGAGCAATCCTGGGTCCTATGCTAGGGTTGTTTTCTCCTGACTCAAAACCCCCCTCTTACTCAAAACCAGAGGCTTTTTAACATCGGTGTCTTTCTAATTGCTTACAACAGAGGCGACTCATTACGGCGACTTGTCTGACCAAGGATAGAAAAAAGGAGTTAGATTGACTTAGATCTCGACGAATTTGCTAACCTAAAGTTTTTACAACAAATAAGAATTGTTGCAATTGTGACTTCTAAGCATTTGCCGGAAACCACTGCCTATGTTCGGATTACTCAGCACTCTTGGCAACACGGCAAGATTGAAGGGGAAGTCCAAGCAGCAGAGTATGCGTGGCAGTTTCAGTGGTGTTTCCGGCGAGGTCAATTATCCGTCAGGCCTTCTCTCGGACGTGCCCTGATTCAGGAGCCACTTGGTCGATTTTTAGAGCGGTTCGATTACCAGTTGGAGCCGGGAGGAGACTATGCCTTTACCATCCGGGCAGAACTTTGAGTAGGGACTAAACCTTCGCGGCAAAGTTTCCTGCCAGTTCCGAAAGTAGGGAGGCAGGGGAAGAATTGTTAGGGGTGGATTATTTCTACCAAGCTGGTTTAGGGGTTAGGAACAGAGAAATGTCGCTCGAAAATTTCCCCAATCCCTAATCTCTGCTTCCTAATTTTTTCAAGTAGCGCTCAATAAGTAGGATGGCGACAATATCATCGACAGGTCGAGGGGGTTGCCGTAATCCCTTAGGGATGAGGAGTTCAATCCCTTTGGGGGGGTACATTTGCCAGTAGCGATCGCGTGCTTCTAAACTGCTGTAGCGCTCATCTACTAACATAATCGGTATAGATGTCCCCAACTCGCCAACAATTTTTTGTTTCCAGCTTTTAGCCGTAGTTTGATCACCCATCACAATCGTTTCAATTACGAACTCTTGACATAATTGCTGAATCGTTGCGATCGCATCTTGTGATAGCACAACCTGATGGTAGAGTAACTGTTGCTCCCTCCCCATCACTGCCAAACCACACTTATCACGTCCTGGGTCAAAGCCTAAAATCATTTGAAGTAGTAGTTAGTTATTGGTTTTTAGCTTCAGAAGTTTTTGGCTGACTCTGATCACTGTTGAGATTTTCTGTGTTCTCGGATTCTGTGGTAGGAATTTCTTCTTCATCTAGCTGCTCTCCAGATTGGTTGACAGGAGAATGTTTAACGTCGAGTAATGGTTGTGACTCTGGAGATTGAGAGTTTGCTTCTTCTTCAAGGGGTTTTCCCCGAAGAATCTCAATTTCTCTTTCTATTTGTTCCCATCCCTGCTCAAAAAAGTCTTGTGAACGGTTTTGAATTTGAGCAGTTCCTGGAACCGCAAAACCGATTGTGGTAAAAAGAGTGATGAGTATAACGACTTTATAATTCATTGGGTTAACCTCTCACTTGTTTAATTGAAAATTCAAATCTAGAATTCTTGGTCAAGCATCAGCTTACTTTCACTTGTATTGTTATCAGCTTTTATCAAGGGAAGGGACACAGTAAATGTAGCCCCCAAATCTGCTCCAGGGCTTTCTGCCTGAACCGTTCCACCGTGCAATTCGACCAACCGATGAACAATAGCTAACCCTAAACCCAACCCGCCAAAAACTCTCGTTGTACTGCTATCAGCTTGACGAAAGTAATCAAAGACAAATGGCAAAAAATCCTCACTAATTCCAGAACCAGTATCACTAACTCGAATTTGAGCCTGTGTGCCGAGGGAGAAGAGTTGAACGTCTACCCGACCTCCAGGTGGAGTAAACTTAACGGCATTCGAGAGTAAATTCCAAACGACTTGCTGTAGACGGGTGCGATCGCCCGCAACTTGACCCACGTTTGGCTGCAATACAGTCTGAATCTGTATTGACTTCGCCTCAGCCGCTAGATGCACCGTTTCAATCGCTGCTTCAATAATAGGTACTAGGTCAACAGGAGAGACATTCAGGCTTAGCTGACCTTGAAGAATACCGGAAACATCCAGCAAGTCTTCAATCAATTGCATCAGCAACTTAGCATTACGTTCAATCGTTTCTAGTGCTTTATTGAGCGTTGCTTCATCACACTTACGGCTTTGCAGTAGCCTTGACCAACCCAAGACAGGATTGAGAGGAGTTCTGAGTTCATGAGAGAGAACAACAAGAAAGTCATCTTTCATCCGATTAGCGGTTTCTGCTACCTTTCGTGCTGCCTCACTATCTGCACGGGCAATCTGTTCTCGCCTTAGCAAGTCTTCCTTATCTCGATTCGATTGTTCCAATCGGCTGTTAGCTTCAGTCAGTTCATTGTTGAGTTGAATGAGTTGCTCACTAAGCTGAATACGGGCTTGATGTTCTTTTGATCGCACCCGTTCCACTGCTAATACCACCATTGTTGCTGCCCGTTCTGTAATTGCACATCCCACTAATAAACTGACAGCGCACTGCACCAAGAGGCTCAGCTTGTGGACGTGCAAGACTTCTGCTGGTACAGGAAAGTTGGGGAATGAGATGGCGTTGGGGTAGGCAAGGAGGTAGGCGAGGAGCGTTACCAACACGCAGAAGCTTGAGGTTAGCATCCCACCTTTCACACCAAAACGGGTAGCTGCCCAGAGGATGGGTATAAAGCTCAAAAAGGAAAGCTGTTGAAAGGCAAAGTTTGCCTGATTAGTCTTGGAGACAATGAGCGTTGCCGTAGCGACAACGAAGAGTAGAATCGTAACCACTTCTGCCCAAAAGGTGGGTACAAGGTGGAGGCAAAATTCTTCTCTACTTTTTACACCCTGTTCCCTAGAGGATAACCAGCCCCAGTTTTGTAAACATGGGGTCACTACTAAAAGGGCTGTGGGTGCGATCGCTAATGTTCCAATGGCATTACCTAGCCACCAGTGGGGGATGCTTGTTGCTAAGTCTGATGCAGGCATCTTACCCACAGCCACTAGGGTAAAACTCCCAACAATGGCAGAGGTAGCACAGGCAGCGACTGGCGCACTCAAGATAAAAGCAACGGCATCCCTGAGGCAAGACAGGGAAAGCGAACCGGAAAAGCAATACCGATAGAGCAACCAGGCAACTAAGGGTTCTGTAGCGTCAGTTAATCCAGCCAACTGCGTCCAGCCATCATTTCCCCATAAAGGTGCGATCAAGATTGAGGTGATACCCGTTAGGACGACACCAACTGTGCCGAACCAGAGCGTCAATGCGATCGCTACACCGGAAGGAGGAAACCACAAAGAGACAGCAGGTTGAATCCGGTAGATCAGCGCCATACCGTGAGCCAGAAGCAAAGCCACTAGTGAGAGTGGCACTATCAGCCACCAGCGTCTATGTCCCATGGAAGAAGAATCTGACCTTAAACTCATGAAATCGTATCAGTTTAGAGTGCTATCAGGAGTACCGTGTAGGCACCTGCGCCTAAGGCAAAAGCCCAGAAGCGACTTTCACGTTCTTCCGGTAATTCTTCTTTGAGAACATTGAGAATGATACCACCTGCTAAAAAGGCAAAAAGGAGAGCGATCACCGCTTCAGGAATTTTGGTTCCACTACCAATCACCCACCCCACAATAATTGCCGCTGCTAATATCCAACGCCCTCGCTTATCGTAACTATCTTTGTGGTCTTGCCGAAGTCCAAAATCATTCACAAGGAAGTGCAAAGCCATTGCCACAAAAAATAGAAACAAACTTTGAGTATTTGGTTCTTCTCGATGGAGCAACAAGTAACCAATCAGGGCGTTGTAAATGGCAAAAGAGCTAATGTGTAACCAAAAAACATCACCACTAGGAGCATCACTTTCACCTGCCTGACGACGGCGTTGACGAGATGCCTTAACAACTCGCTCCAATCCATAAAAGACTGCCAAACCCAAAAGCGCCATTAAGTATACATGATGTTCCAGAAACGCCATGGTTGACCCTTCTAACTCCTGAATCACCTCTTGGTGTTCATTTAAATCAGGTAGCAAGTGAACAAACACATAGGCAACTGAAACACCACCTGCCAGAGAAAGCCAACGGCTACGAGGAGCCGCATCAAGGAATCTCAATTTGCCAGCATAGAGATGCACAATCGCTAGACTAACAGCAAACAGTGCTGAGAGGAATAGTGTCTGAGGGTTTGATACAGCTAGCGCTAAAACAGCAAACACTATAGCGAATGACAAATTATTATTTAATGTTTTTTATAGTTTCATGCCATCGAACGCATAACTACTATCTATAGACAGATAAATTATCCATTTTGGGTATTGGACAATTTCGGCATAACGATTTGTTAAAGTAATTTTCTTAATTAAACACACTAATTTATATTGCTGATTTGTGATTAAATACGCTCTAAAAAGAAGTTGGAATCTGGTTAAATTTAAGCTGATTGCTAAGTAGGCGTAAATGGTGGTGCATCAGTTTCGAGTTGTAACAGCTACGAAAAACCCGCCTAGGCGGGTTAAAAAACTTTAATTTCCTAATAGACAATTGTTACCAGATAGTAAGCCGTTGTTGCTACAGAAAAACCTTACTTAGTCACTGAAGCGCTTTCTTTTTCGGACTCTTGGTAAGACGATTTCAAAGACTCAACTTGCTGTTCCCGTCGGCTGGCAAGAGAGTTTAAGACACGGCTTGTTGCTACAGAATTTAGTTGGTTAGCCAACACCGCATCAATAGAATACTGTCCTGCGCCATTAACTAAAAAGAACAAGAAGCAGGCAGCATATAGCATTGACAGTTCCAGATAAGGAATGCTGAATCCAGCAACCAGAACGTGATGGTACATCGCTACTAGCATCGTCGAGAACAAACCAGCCGCAGCCGGACGAGTCAAAAGCCCTAAAGCCAGAAACGGTGCGCCAATTAACTCAGTGTAAGCAGCACAGTAGCTGAAGAAAATCGGAAAGGGTAGACCAATTACGGAAACATAAGCATCCGCAAAGCTCTGGATGTTCGATAGCTTATCCAAGCCGTTGTGAATCATTACCAATCCAGCAACAACTCGCAGTACAGTCCAGGCAGCTTGAGACAAAACGTTGTCAAACAGACTCGGCTTTAAGACAGCAGCAAGATAAGCCGTAAGGCGCTCACTAGCATTCATAGGTATAGTTCCAAAAAAAATTATGAAGCGAATGTTACTTATCTTAACAAATAGATTAAATTTTGTAATCAGAGAATTCATTATTTCTCAGCTAAACACCAGTTGGTTGAACCAAAATAGCTATCTGATAAGAATTCCAGACATGTGGCTAAGATGAGAGCCTCTTCTAGGAAGTTGAGCATTTGCTCATGAATTGCTAAAAATTGTTAAGTATCGCAATAAAAGAAGTCACCTTAAGACAAAAACTGTCTTGATGCAGATATGGCGGTTTCCTGGAGAGATGAGGTAAAGCTCAGTCGCGTGAAAACTAGACATAGCAAGGAAAACAAAAAAGTGATGGCTGATAGCTAACGGCTTTCTGCTATATCTGTAAAGTAGGAGCAGTAGGAGCAGTAGGAGCGATCGCAAATGAAACTTCTGAGCGACTGGGGTTTCACCCGTAAAGGCTGGCGTAGCGGTGAGCGCGGAGAATACTTAGTACTACTCCAGGGGGCATTGCTCATTGGCTTCGTATTGGTGCCAGTTTACCGCCTAAGTGAATGGGATATTGGCTCACCAGCGTTGCTCTATCTGCGTTGGGGCATCACGGCAGTACTTGGATTGGCAGCCTCCATCCTCATCATCAAAGGACTGCTGGACTTGGGGCGCAACCTAACCCCTTTACCTTATCCCAGAGAAGACGGACAGTTAGTGCGATCGGGTATTTACGGCATTGTCCGGCATCCCTTGTACAGTGGATTGATTCTTGCCGCTTTTAGCTGGGTAGTCTTTCAAGTCAGTCTGTCTCACCTAGTTGCAGCCATTATCCTGTTTATCTTTTTCGACCTTAAAGCCAATAGGGAAGAAGCGTGGTTGAGTGAGAAGTACTCGGAATACTCAGACTACCAACAGCAAGTCAAAAAGTTGATTCCTTGGCTTTATTAAGTGGTGAGGCAATTCATTCTTCCAAGAAACAGAAGGCAGAAGGCAGTATTTCCTTCATCTATAACGAATGCGAAAAGTGTTCTTGGGTTGCTGCTAAGAGGAATGGTGCTGACTTAAGCCCTGAACGAAAGTACCCTACCCTTCGGGAACCCCTACGGGGAACGGGAACGCTAATCTTCGAGAACGCTTCGCGAACGCGAACGGGCTAAAAGCTAAAACCCGTTAAAACGGGTTGAAAGGCTGATGAAGTAAGCTTAAGCTTACTTCAGCTTTGAGCCGGAAATTTATTTCCAGGCTCTTAAGTCAGTGCCATTCATCCTAAAAGCGATCGCATCTAGCTGCACAAGATTTGTGTAACCACAAGCGACCCGACAATCTAATGGCACATCTTGTGCTATGTCCTGATCCTGAGGGTCAAGACACTCTAGCAGTGGGGTACTCCTATAATTTTGGAAGCGTGCAATAATAATCCGACTGTCACTTGACGATCGCTTCCCATGGTTCAAGTCCCCAATTCTACCACCGACCTTGCTGCTGTCCTTGAGCAACCCGTTGATCTAAATTTCCAACTGCCTGACCCAGAAGATGAGGAGATTCTGGAGTACGACTTTCAATCGCAGGTTGATAACGCTTGGTTAGTATGCGATCGCTTTGACCTGCAAACCGAAATCTGGCGGGGACGAATTCTTCGGATTGTGCGAGACAGAGAGAAAAAAGGGGGCGACGGACGGGGGACAGGTTTTTTAAACTGGCTCAAAAGCCGAGAAATTAGTAAAAGTCAGGCATACTCTTTAATCGAATTGGCAAACAGTGCCGATACTCTCCTTGCTGAAGGAAAACTGAACCCTGAGGCGATCAGAAACTTCAGTAAACGTGCCTTTGTCGAAACGGCAAAATCTGCTCCAGAAGTGCAACAACTGGTAAGCGATGCCGCCCAAAAAGGCGATCGCATTACCCGCCGTGAAGTCAAGCAACTCTCCGATGAATGGACGGCAATGTCCTCAGAATTACTACCCGATGAAGTAAAGGAAAAAGCCGCAGCAGGTACCATGCCTGCGCGTTATCTCGCACCACTGGTAAAAGAAATGGAGAAGTTGCCAGAATCCCATCTCACAGCGCTACGTGAGGAAGTTGCCGCCAGTCCCGATGTTGATACCATCAAACAAGTAACATCAGATGCCCGTTACTTAGCCAAGTATCTTGATGCTGCCGCCCAAGTCCAAGCGATTAACAACTCATCCTTGGATATGGAAATGGCACTCGAAGAAGCCCTACGTCTCGACTGTTTAAATACCGCAGCAGAGTTAGTGAAACAAGCCTCAGTACTAGAGCAGACGATTGGCAAACTCTACACCACCTGGAAGCGCCTTGGCAATTTGTCAGATCGCCTATATGTAGATACAGGTGCAAGTACTCCCAATTTGCGATCGCTTCTCAACTGCATTGAGCGCCTTGCCGGAGAAGTCATCGAAGTACCACTAGATGATACAGGTGAGCAGATCATCCGTCTAAAAGTTATGACAGAGTCCAACTCTTGAGGTGACCTAGTTCCTTGGGGCTAAGCTCGAAGTATAGATTAGAGCGTTAGACGAATAGCTGTATCTACTCGCTCAGAGAAATCTTCGATAGTCCCAAGGAACTTTCTCACCCAATTTTTATCAGTGTGAGTAATTTTTTAAAACTCACCTTACTTTTTAAGGATATCTCTATCTAAAGAATCTGGAATTTCCTGAATAAAAGTTGTTTAATGAAGATTAAACGATTGTTTTTTTTACTTTTTGCTCAAATCAATCAAACTAAAGGACTTTCACATTAATAACTAAAAAATAACAGTCATTTTACTAAACCATTTTACTGTTTATAGCGTTTCCTTGACTGATGAGGTACAACCAATCCTTGCCTAGTAATAGTTTCAGCTCTAAAAATGCACCTCACTTGACGGAGAACCGCTATAGACATACGAAGTACTACAAGTACTCAGTAAATTACAAGAAATTTATAGTTTCTAAACTTATGTATCAGGAGATATCTGAAATGCATACAATTAAAACCTTTGTTCAATCTCTCAACACCTTTCACTGGAAAACTGATTACAAGCAGTTCTGTGAAGTATTAAACCTCGATAAGGGACAGTACAGCTTGCAGAAATACCAGCACTTTGAAAATTTGTGCAAAGCCCTGAACGAGTTTGATAGCGATTCACTAGCCAAACTTGTTGAGGCTGGAGCTACCGCCGAGCAAAAATAAGTCTTGGAGCGGTTTCCTTAACTTAAACTTAGCTAACAATTTTAAACCTGGGTGAACAATAATTTCAGGATAGCCGTCTTGTCTTGACGCTAAGATTTAGTTTTTGATATTATTGAACGTTTTGTTTTTGTGCTACTCTCAAGGAACACGACAACAGTTGAGTAGCTAAGAGCTAGAAATCTACTCTTCCTATCTGACAAGCTTTGGGTGATAAAGGCGGTAGCGAATCACGACACCTCCAGGAGAATAAACGGCAAAATAGGTTGGTCGTCCCGCCAAGCCGTGTCTGCCTGGATAGGATTGGTTGAGCCAATTCCTTAACCATGAGCATTGAGTATTTATTCGTGGAAAGCGTTATACCCTGCCCCGCTTTCCTCCCCACCCATAAAGGGATGGAGTTTCCAGGCGGGAAGACTTTTATGAACATTCAAGCGCTAGATATTAAGGTCGGCGATTGCATCATTGCTTACTGTAAGCAGAAGATGCAACCCTGCACGGTGCAACGGTTACTTTCCTCGACGCAGAACAACATTACGCTGAAAGTATCCACATCTGCCATTTATCGGGAATCAGCCTCTTTCGTGGTGCAGTTTCACCGAGAGGCATTGATTGAAATGGCTGGCTTAACAAGAACTAAGAGCATAAGTCCAAGGTGAGCGTGTCGAAGTAAAAAATCAAACCGCCTTCGGAAGGAGGGTGGCTGCTAGGGTAACGAAAAATCGTTACGGGAGGCGAGAGGGACTCACCCTCTGGTGTCCTCCAGGGGTACTAAGACTTCCACGCTCACTCGGTTCAGACTCTTGATGAGTAACCGACAAGAAGCATCCCCGTTGAAACTAGAAGCGGCTTGACGCGATCGCGACTATGCAGTACTTCACAATCCCACTTCCAGATCCGACAGCAATTACTCTCTCCACAAGGACATATCGATGTTTGAACGCTTGACAGATACGGCGATTAAGGTGATTAGGCTAGCCCATGAGGAAGCACGTCGCCTTGGTCACAACTTTGTGGGTACAGAGCAGATCCTTTTAGGTCTGATTGGAGAAGGAAATGGTGTCGCGGCAAAAGTGTTGAGTTCCTTAGGCATCACTCTCGAAGATGCAAGGGAAGAAGTTGAAAACATTATTGGTCGGGGTTCTGGCTTTGTCGCCGTTGAAATTCCCTTCACCCCAAGGAGCAAGCGTGTTCTCGATATGGCGTTGGAAGAATCTCGCTCCCTTAAGCAGGACTATGTTGGCACCGAACACTTACTTCTGGGTCTGATTCGGGATGGAGAGGGGGTGGCAGCAAAAGTACTCTTCAACCTGAGGGTTAACTCCACAGAAGTCCGGACTAAAGTGATTCAGAGGCTTTCCGAGACGACACCTGACCTGAGTAATGATGATAGCCGCACCAGTAAAAAGACACCAACCTTAGACGAATGTGGCACCAACTTGACTCAACTAGCCGCCGAGGGCAAACTCGATCCCGTTGTGGGTCGCCAAAAGGAAGTTGAACGCATAATTCAAATTCTGAGTCGCCGTACTAAAAACAACCCTATATTAATTGGGGAGCCAGGAGTCGGTAAAACAGCACTGGCAGAGGGGCTAGCTCAACGCATTGTCAATAACGATGCTCCTGATAGCCTTCAAGGTAAGCAAGTTTTCACTCTAAATATAGCCTCATTGCTCGCAGGCACTAAGTACCGAGGCGAGTTCGAGGAACGTCTCAAAAACATCATAGAAGAACTCCGCGCTTGCAAGAATGTGATTCTGGTAATTGACGAGGTTCATACTTTAGTTGGGGCTGGAGCTGTGGAAGGCGGACTTGATGCCGCCAATATGCTTAAGCCTGCCCTAGCGCGTGGGGAACTACAGTGTATTGGTGCGACCACTCTGGACGAATACCGCAAGTACATTGAGCGAGATGCAGCATTAGAACGTCGTTTCCAACAGGTAATGGTCAATGAACCCAATGTTGAGGAAACCATTGAAATTTTGTATGGGTTACGCGATCGCTACGAACAGCACCATAAGCTCAAAATCTCAGACCTGGCTCTAGAAGCTGCTGCTAAACTCTCAGATCGTTATATCTCAGACCGCTTTCTGCCCGACAAAGCCATTGACCTGATTGATGAAGCAGGAAGCCGCGTCCGCATACTCAACTCTAAAGTGCGATCGCCGGCGAAGAACCTCAACAAGGAGCTAAGCCAAGTTCTAATTGCTAAACAAGATGCTATTGCGTTGCAAGAGTTTAGCAAGGCAGGAGAAATGCGTACTCGCGAACTAGAAATTCAGACAGAGATTCGGGCACTCGTTCAAGACAATAACTCCAACCCTACTGATGCTGAGTGTACTCCCCTGGTAGACGAAGAGGACATCGCTCACATTGTCGCCTCATGGACAGGAGTACCTGTGAGTAAACTGACCGAGTCTGAGTCCGAAAAGCTACTCCAGATGGAAGATACTCTACATACTCGGCTCATCGGTCAAGAAGAAGCCGTCAAGGCAGTTTCCCGTGCAGTTCGTCGCGCCCGCGTTGGCATCAGTAATCCCAATCGTCCAATCGCCAGTTTTATTTTCTCTGGCCCGACAGGGGTGGGTAAAACAGAACTCGCCAAGTCACTGGCGGCTTACTTCTTCGGGTCTGAGTCAGCGATGATTCGGTTGGATATGTCCGAATACATGGAGCGTCACACCGTATCCAAGCTCATCGGTTCCCCTCCCGGCTTTGTGGGTTACAACGAAGGGGGACAACTGACAGAAGCCGTCCGCCGTCGTCCTTATACAGTCGTGCTGTTTGACGAAATCGAAAAAGCACATCCTGATGTGTTCAACCTACTGTTGCAAGTCCTAGAAGATGGTCGTTTGACTGATACTAAGGGTCGCACTGTGGACTTTAGGAACACGTTGTTGATTATGACTTCCAACATCGGTTCCAAGGTGATTGAAAAAGGTGGTGGTGGTCTTGGGTTTGAATTTTCTCAAAATCAAGCTGATGCTCAATACAGATGCATTCGCTCCCTGGTCAATGAAGAACTCAAAGCTTACTTCCGTCCAGAATTTCTCAACCGTCTTGATGAAATCATTGTCTTCCGGCAACTAACCAAGGATGAAGTTAAACAAATTTCCTCCATCCTTATCGGTGAAGTAGGCAACCGTTTAACTGAGCAAGGAATTACTCTGGAAGTCACTGAACGCTTTAAAGACCGCTTGGTGGAACAAGGCTATGACCCCAGTTACGGAGCGCGTCCTCTGCGTCGGGCGATCACACGCCTGTTGGAAGACTGCCTTACCGAGGAAATCCTCAATGGTCGCCTTAAAAATGGAGACACAATTGTTGTTGATGTAGACGATGATGGGCAAATTAAAGCCTTACAAGGCGATAAGCGAGAATTACTGCCACCAGCAGTCTTGTAAAAACCTATAAATATTTGTTTTGTTAGCTTGTCCTATGGCAAGTGAGATACAAGCCTCACTTGCTATAAGCCCTAATCCCCAATCGACTAGCGGTTGGGGTGAAATCTAGTACCTGTACGACCTGTAATCATCCATAGTAGTGTGCGACCGACATCACGTAAGATGCGAATCCAGGATTCAACAGGTTGGCGTGAGGGAATGGAAACTGGCGTAAACGCAATACCCCAGCTACCCAGAACGAGAGTAGCGATCGCTTTTGCCCTCGGCATATGAAAGTCTGAGGTGATTAAGTAAAGGTGTTGAATCTTCCGACGCTTGAAGTCAGCGACGAGGGAAGTAAAGTTAGTCACTGTATCGAGCGCACGATTGTCAAAATTGACTCGTGCGTCTGGGATACCCGCAGCACGGAAGATAGGAAGCGCCTTTTTGGGAGGGTACCCGGAAGAAACCCAGATGTCTAGTGAGGGATGAGCTTTGGCAAATTGAGCGGTAAATTGTTCTCGTTCCATACCACCACCAAGGGTAAAGATGACTTGGGGGTAGGGTACTTGATAATATGCGATCGCCAATCGCATCGGAATAACGCCTAAAAGCAGCACAATCAGGGTACAGCTAACCAAGCTATAAAATTTATATCCGTTGCGCTTGCCACGGAAAATTCTCATTGAACGAAAGTTTTTACCGTTATATTAGCGGAACTTTTGTCCAATTCGATCCAGTTAATCGCTTTGTTTATAGGCTAGGTAAGTTGTCAGTAGCCAGTAGTTCAGTTGCAACGAACAACGCTCAAAAAGGGACTACTTAAAAATGAAGTATCTCACCGCACTGGATATCAGGTTTCTTTGCGAATTGGAAAAGATTCACGCTTGACTTGTCCAACATTTCCAGAACAAGAGGGGTCAAGGTCGTTTACAACAGCGTCACGTAAAAGATCGGAATACTGCTTAGCAATTAAGTCAGGAGTGAAGTTGTCCTGGAGATAGCGACGTCCCGCCAAACCCATTTGCTGTACTAGTTGCGTATCTGCTGCCAAACGTAGAATAAAAGCTGCAAGCCCTGCTGCATCACCATTGCAGAAACCGTCACCGCACTGGGCTTCAGCTACAATCGCACGAAGGTAGGAGTGTTGTTCACAGATGACAGCAACAGGACGCGCTGCTGCCAAAGCGGCATAAAGCTTACTAGGGGCAACCAGTCCTTCCATACCAGGACTAACGCTAACTAAAGACAAATCACATGCGGTCAATGAATAGGGTAAGTTCTGTTTGTTTTGGTAAGGCAAGAATTGACAATTTCGTAAGCCCAGTTGCTGAACTTGCGCCTGGAACAATTGATTTTTCGCACCATTCCCAATAAAGACAAACTGAACTGGTTCTTGTTGTAAGAGTTTGACCGCTTCCAGAATTGTCTCTACATCATGGCAATGACCCATGTTGCCTGAATACAGGACAGTAAAGCTGTCAACCAGATTGAAGGCTTTTGCAAACCAGTTTTGGTGTTTAGCTATGGGTACGATCCAATTCGGGTCAGCCCAGTTATGAATGACGGTAATTTTATCGGTAATTTCCGGACATTTGGCGACCACCCGGTCTTTCATGGAAGGGCTAAGAACGATGACTTGTTGCGCCTGCTGCCAAATACGGCAGTTTAGAGCATCCCAAAGTCGAACTAACCAATGGTGACGAGAAATGACGTTTAGCTCAACAGCGACATCAGGATACAAATCGTAGAGAAGGCAAACGTAGGGAAGTCCAAAAACCTTATTGACCAAGTAGCCTAGGACTGGAAGGAAAGGGGGAGCGCTTGTGACTAGTAAAACGTCTCCACGACTGCCAGTTTTTAGTAAATAAAGTCCCGATCGCACACAAAACAACAGCCCGTTTAGAGCTTTGCCACGAATTCGCTTCGACCAAATTCGAGTCGCACGCGATCGCTTAACCACAACCTGACCTGAATGCTCAATCGCTGGCGCTGACTTTTTTTGGAAAGCATAACTGGGCTGTCCTGTAAAGACTTGAACTGGAAGACCAAGCTGTCCCAATTGAATAGCTAGTTCTTCAATTAACTGCCCTGTCGCAGCATAGTCAGGAGGATAAAACTGCGTAATAATCGACAGTTTAAAAGGTCTGTTATGCTGTGCTGGGGTCTTTCCATTGCTCATGTCGCCTCGCTACTAAGTCGGGTAAGGTTGTAAATTATCTTTCCCTGATGCTGTTACTTTGCTATCAAGCCTTAAAGCACAGTAGAAAGTAAAAGTTAATCTAAGGGACTAAGTTTTCTAATCCATAATCGTGCATTCTTGTCAACCTATATGACATTCTGAGTTAGGGTTCAGAATTCGTTGTTGACCAAAATTCAGTAAAAACAACTGTGGGGTAATTCGTCACTTGTCCAATGGAGGCAGCCCTCTGTGAAAGGGATGCAATCTGGAATTGGGATTGTCTGGATGTTTTCTGAATGAGTAACAAATGATTCCCTATATCAACATAAAGTCGGGAACCCTGCTAAATCGTTCCTGATGTCTACTAAACTTTATCCTGTCTTTAAAATAGGTCAGAGGTGAGTAAGAGGGATAAAGATTTTTATCCTACATTGAGTAAGGCATAGCGATCGCTTGTGGTCAAAATTAATTCTTAATTCCCGTTGCTGCAATTCCTTGAACAAACTGCCGCTGACCGAAAAGAAACACTACCACCACAGGCACTGTCGCTATCACCACAGCAGCCATCAGTAAAGACCAATTGTTTGTAAACTGCTCCTGAAATTCTGCCAAAGCCAGTTGTACTGTCCTCAACTCCGGTTTTGTCGTAAAAACCAGTGGTTTAAATAAATCATTCCACTCGGCAATAAATGTAAATAGGAACAGCGTTACCAAAGCAGGCCGAGACAACGGCAGCATTACACGCAAGAGGATTTGCAAGCGGTTTGCCCCATCCAGTGCCGCCGCCTCTTCCAACTCCACTGGTACCGTAAGGAAATACTGTCGTAGCAGAAAAATGCCAAAACCATTTGCTGCCGTTGGCAAAATCAAAGCACCATAGGTATTGACTAAGTGTCCCCACTTCAGTATCAGAAAAATCGGCACGACTAAGATCTGAAAGGGAATCACTAAAGTTGTGAGAACAATCAGCAACAATGCTTGACGCCCTCGAAATTTGAGTCTGGCGAGTGCATAACCTGCCAATGCCGAGGTGATAATCTGACATCCTGTGACTACCAGTGCTACCAAGGTTGAGTTAGCGAACGCCAAAAGAAATTTGCCCCGTTGCCAAGCCTCCTGATAGTTCTCCCACGTTATAGTCTTGGGTAAAACGGTTCCACCTGTTGCTGTGGCAGGGGCCAAGGAGGTAAGGAACACTATAACTAAGGGCAGTAGTACCACCACTGCACCCGTTACGAGTAAAACCATAATCAGCAACGTCCAAAGAGGCAATCCCTGTTTTTTTTTAGTTGATTTAGGCATTTATACGGATTTGACTTTATGCTTTTAATATACAGATGAAATATTTTCAGGCACCATTGAATAATGACCAGCAACGTATAACATGGCTGGTTATGTCCAAATTAACGTTTTTGACCCCTGCTCCCAAGCTACCGGGTCAAGCAATTTTTTCGCAGCCTAACTCATGCAAACAGGAAACAATCAACTTATGCAGCAGCTTGAAGTCAGTTCTGAGCTTGATTTCCAAAGTGAAATTTATAAAGTCGCCTACAGCCGCATCAACGCGATTGTAATTGAGGGTGAACAAGAGGCTCACGACAACTACATTCAACTAGCTGAACTTCTAGCAGACCAAAAAGAGGAACTCATTCGCCTCTCAAAAATGGAAAACCGCCACATGAAGGGCTTTCAAGCCTGTGGGCGGAACCTGGGCGTAACGCCAGATATGGAATTTGCTCACAAGTACTTTGGTGATTTGCACGGAAACTTCCAGAAGGCAGCCGCAACTGGCAATGTGGTTACTTGCTTGCTGATTCAATCACTCATTATTGAGTGTTTTGCGATCGCAGCCTACAATATCTATATCCCCGTCGCTGACGCCTTCGCTAAGAAAATCACGGAAGGCGTCGTTAAAGACGAGTATATGCACCTCAACTTTGGTGAAGTTTGGCTCAAAGACCATTTTGAAGAGTCCAAAGCCGAACTTGAAGCTGCCAATCGCGAGAACCTGCCGATTGTTTGGCGGATGCTCAACCAAGTTGAAGACGATGCTCGTATCCTGGCAATGGAAAAAGAAGCACTCGTTGAAGACTTCATGATTGCCTACGGCGAAGCCCTGAGCAACATTGGCTTTACTACCCGTGACATCATGCGGATGTCTGCCTATGGTTTAACCGCCGCCTAGCATAAAGCCATGCGCTTGTCACTCCCCTAGAAGGGGGTAGTGATATCTCGGAGCCTAAGTCTTCTTTGACTCATAATTTATCTAAAATTGACAAGAGATTACCTATACTCTTTTTCGGCTTGCCGCTCTTGTCAGCGGCAATTTTTTGTAATATTTTGTAGAGTCCCTGGCTATTTCTTCCCCTTAACCCCATTTCCGCCTGATTACAGGTCTAAAAAGCGAGCAATTCATGTTTGGTCTCATCGGTCACCTTACCAGTTTGGAACACGCCCAAGCCGTCGCTAAAGAGCTAGGCTACCCAGAGTATGCCGATCAAGGTCTGGACTTTTGGTGCAGTGCGCCGCCCCAAATCGTTGACACAATTAAGGTCACAAGCCTTACCGGTCAGAAAATTGAAGGTCGGTATGTCGAATCTTGCTTTCTTCCAGAGATGCTCGCTAATCGCCGAATCAAAGCGGCAATGCGTAAAATCCTGAATGCGATGGCTCATGCTCAAAAGAATGGTATCAACATTACAGCATTAGGAGGCTTCTCCTCAATTATTTTTGAAGAATTCAACTTGCAGGAGAGCAAGCAGGTTCGCAACATCAAGCTACAGTTTGAGCAATTTACTACGGGCAACACCCACACGGCTTACATTCTTTGCCGCCAGGTAGAACAAGCCTCCCAAAAACTGGGGATTGAACTCTCTAAGGCAACCGTCGCCGTATGTGGCGCGACTGGCGATATCGGTAGTGCCGTGTGCCGCTGGCTGGATGCCCGAACGGATGTCGCGGAACTCCTGCTAATTGCTCGGAACCAAGAGCGATTACAAGCCTTGCAAGATGAACTGGGGCGCGGCAAAATTATGGGTTTGGAAGAAGCACTGCCACAGGCAGATATTGTCGTCTGGGTTGCCAGTATGCCCAAAGGAGTTGAAATCGACTTCTCGACGTTGAAGCAACCCTGTCTGTTGATCGATGGTGGCTACCCCAAAAACATGGCGGCGAAAATTCAGCATCCAGGGATTTACGTCCTCAACGGTGGCATTGTGGAGCATTCCCTGGATATTGACTGGCGAATCATGCAAATTGTCAATATGGATGTACCAGGGCGTCAGCTATTTGCCTGTTTTGCTGAATCGATGCTGCTGGAGTTTGAAAAGTGGTACACCAACTTTTCTTGGGGACGGAACCAGATTACGGTAGAAAAGATGGATCTAATCGGACAGGTGTCAGTCAAACATGGGTTTAGACCGCTACTAAGCTACTAGGGTTTTGTCGGTTGTCCTTTGTCTAGGGTTAACGACAACTGACAACTGACAACTGACAATTAACAACTGGCAACTGACAAATGACCACAGAACACAGAACCTTTCTGCTCGACTTTGAAAAGCCGCTTTCTGAATTAGAGACACGAATTAACCAGATTCGTGAACTTGCTGAGGAAAATAACGTCGATGTCTCTGACAAAATCCGCCAACTGGAGGAGCGTGCGGTGCAATTGCGTCAGGAGATTTTCAGCGGTTTATCACCAGGGCAACGGCTACAGCTAGCACGTCACCCCAAGCGTCCGAGTACGCTGGATTATATTCAGGCGATTAGTGATGAATGGATGGAGCTGCATGGCGATCGCGGTGGGAGTGATGACCCGGCATTAGTTGGTGGTGTTGGGCGTGTGGGGGGGCGTCCTGTGGTCATCTTAGGTCACCAAAAAGGACGGGATACCAAGGACAATATTGCTCGGAACTTTGGACAAGCTGCTCCCGGTGGGTACCGTAAGGCGATGCGGCTGATGGAACATGCCAACCGCTTTGGTATGCCGATTTTGACGTTTATTGACACGCCGGGAGCTTGGGCGGGTGTCAAAGCAGAAGAATTGGGTCAGGGAGAAGCGATCGCTTACAATCTCCGAGAGATGTTTCGGCTGGATGTGCCGATTATCTGTACAGTAATTGGTGAAGGCGGTTCCGGTGGGGCTTTGGGGATTGGGGTTGGCGATCGGTTATTAATGTTTGAACACTCCGTTTACACCGTGGCGACACCGGAAGCTTGTGCGGCAATCCTTTGGAGAGATGCCGCTAAAGCGCCACAGGCAGCAGCGGCATTAAAAATTACGGCTGAAGACCTCAAAGACTTGGGAATTCTTGACCAACTGTTGCCAGAACCTGTAGGAGGTGCCCACTCTGACCCTCTAGGAACAGCATCTATCCTGAAAGAGGCACTGTTGCAAAATCTGGAAAGCCTAACTCAACTAACAGCTCAACAGCGTCGGGAGCTACGTTATCAAAAGTTTCGCAGAATTGGCGTGTTCCTCGAACCTTCTACTTAAAGTGACAAGCAGATGTTAGTAACATCCTGCGTATTTTATAGCTGAAGCTTAAAGTCACAGTAGCCATAGGTTTTCCTATAACCTTGCTGTCACTCAGTGGCTTTTCAACTGTCAACTCTCCAAAGTGATATAATTTCATAGGTAACAAATTTTTACATCTTCCCATTTGAGGGAGATAGTCAATTTGTCACCTAATTTCAGCTAAATCAAAGCCTTGTGGTGCATTTGGCGCTTGACCTACCAGATTAAGGAAGATCTCATGTTTCAAGCACCTACAAAGCCTGGAGAAATTTTATTGTGTTCAATTTTGTCCACAGATTGCTGCCTACTTGTTCAAAGGACAGACTAAAAGGGTCTTAGTAGGCAAATGTGAGCAGCTCCTCAAGGAGCGCTAAGTAATTATACAGAGTTCTATGAAAGCATCTAGTTAGAGAGTACTGAAAAATTTCATGACTTCTCCAATTGAACGACGTGCTCTGATTACTGGGGCTAGTAGTGGTATTGGCAAAGCGACAGCATTGGCATTTGCTAAGGCAGGGATTGATGTTGCTTTAGTCAGTCGTTCCCAAGACAAGTTAGAGGCAGTGGCTACAGAGGCACGGGAAGCTGGGGTGAAAGCTAAGGCTTATGCCTTGGATCTTGCGAAAGTTGAGCAGGTTCAATCAGGAATTAGTGCGATCGCAACAGATTTCGCTCCGATTGATATTCTGGTCAACAATGCTGGTATTGGTTATACCAACGCCCTAGACCAGACACCTCTATCGGACTGGCAGCACGTAATGAACCTCAACCTCACGAGTGTCTTTCAGTGCATTTTGGGTGTTTTACCAATGATGCGTGAGCAACAGCGAGGAATGATCATCAACGTTGCCTCAATCGCTGGTCTGCAACCCTTTCCAGCCTGGGGCGCCTACAATGTCAGCAAAGCTGGGTTGATTGCTTTATCCAAAACCTTAGCAGCAGAAGAACGCGATCGCGGTATTCGTGTTGTTACCATCTCCCCTGGTGCCGTTAATACTTCACTATGGGATACAGACACGGTTCAAGTTGACTTAAATCGCTCAGCGATGTTGACCCCAGAAATTGTTGCTCAATCAATTCTTCACACCGCTCTGTTGCCAGAGCAAGCCGTCATCGAGTCACTGACTTTGATGCCAAGTGCTGGGAGTCTCTAAAGAGAGTAATTCTCTGGCTAGTTCGTTGTGAACAACCAACAACGAACAACAAAATTCACACTCATCCTTGTAACAAACTTTAATCACGCTAATTATGAGTATTGCTTCTTCTAACGGCTCTAACAGTTCTGACTCTACTTCCACGCCCGATAGTACAAGTGCAACCACTCGCGTCGAGACACGACCCGATCGCAACACCCAGAATGGTCGGGAACCCAACATACAACCTCCCTCAGAAGAACTGCACGAGGAAATGATGGGCGCAGTGCGGACACTACTTTTGGGCGTAGGTGAAGATCCAGAACGGGAGGGACTTCTCAAGACTCCCAAGCGAGTGGCAGAGGCAATGCGATTCCTGACAAGTGGCTACAATCAGTCCCTGGAAGACTTGGTGAATGGGGCGATCTTTGATGAAGGTCATAATGAAATGGTTCTTGTCCGGGATATCAATTTCTTTAGCCTGTGTGAACACCACATGCTACCCTTCATGGGCAAGGCTCACGTCGCCTATATCCCTAACGAAAAAGTTGTAGGACTAAGTAAGCTTGCTCGTGTTGTCGAAATGTATGCACGACGGCTGCAAGTACAGGAACGCTTAACCCGCCAGATTGCCGAATCCATTCAAACGATCTTGGAACCCAAAGGCGTTGCTGTCGTGATGGAAGGTATTCACATGTGCATGGCAATGCGGGGTGTGCAAAAACCCGGTTCCTGGACAGTAACCAGTGCGATGGTTGGTGTTTTTCAGGACGACCAAAAAACTCGTGAGGAATACCTCAACCTAATCCGCCATCAACCAAGCTTCTTCTAAAATTGCTGTTTAGCAACAAAGGCACTCCCTAGAGAGTGCCTTTTCGTAAAAATTCTTAACGGCATTTCTCATCAAATCAGTTTAACCTAACATTTTGGGCAGTATTTCGCCCTTTTGTAAGCAACAATACACTAGCCATCAACTTTAAGGGATAGGAAACTTCATACATGAGTAGCAATTTAGCCACCAAGTTGCGTGAGGGCACCAAAAAAGCTCACACGATGGCAGAGAATGTTGGGTTTATCAAATGCTTTTTAAAAGGTGTTGTTGAGAAAACCTCATACCGGAAGCTGGTATCGAACCTCTACTTCGTCTACTCGGCAATGGAAGAAGAGATGGAACGCCACCATTCACATCCTATTGTCTCAAAAATCTACTTCCAAGAGTTAAACCGGAAAAAGTCCCTGGAGCAGGACTTGTACTACTACTACGGTTCTAACTGGCGTGAGCAACTGACTCCTTCGGCAGCGACTAAATCTTACGTGCAGCGCATTCGAGAAATATCGGCTTCAAAACCAGAACTGTTGATTGCCCATTCCTACACACGCTACATCGGTGATTTATCAGGTGGACAAATTCTTAAAAAGATTGCCCAACAAGGGATGAATTTATCAGAAGGGCAGGGAACTGCTTTCTATGAATTCAACGACATTCCTGACGAGAAGGCGTTCAAGCGCAACTACCGCGAAGTCTTGGATGGGCTACCGATTGATGAAGTAACAGCGGATCAGATTGTAGACGAAGCGAATGCGACGTTCGGCATGAATATGAAGCTATTTCAGGAACTAGAAGGCAACCTGATCAAAGCGATCGGTCAGATGCTCTTCAACACTGTGACACGTCGTCGCAGTCGCGGCAGTACGGAACTCGCAACAGCTGATTAATCGTTGCCTCATTAGGGAACGATTAGGTACAATCTCAACTTTGACTAGACATCTCCAAAAATTGAGCGGAAGTCCTTTTCCCACTTGGGCTTAGTTTAATTTCTGGAGATGTTTGTTGTATGAGGGCACCCTATATGGGTGCTTTTTTACTGGTTATACCAAATCTGATTCTATAGCCCTTTTTGGGTTCTAGTCGTAGAGACGTACCCTAACCTTCGGCAACCCCTACTCCTTTGGAGAAGGCTGCGCCAACGGGGAACGGGTACGGCTAGGCTAGCGCCTCGCTAGTGCTGACGCACCGCTACGCTAACGCGAACGCCGACCTGCCGGAACGTCTCTACATAGTTTTATAGGTTGCCGAAAAAGGGAGTAGCTAACTCAGATTCGATATTACATTACAAAATGCTTCGGGTATAGCGCAATAAATCTTAAGAAAAAACAACAACTGATTGCAATACTATACCTAGTATGTAATACACGTCATACGCTGTATGACGGCATGAGGTTTACCCCATAAAAGCAGTGGGCTGGTGATAGCAGTTCTCTTGCTCCTGCCCATATTCTGCCTTAATCGGCTTGTAACCCAAAAGTTTCCGTCACCAATTTGCGTTGGGTTCTTAGGGACTACTCATTTTGGAGATGAACCACTAACTAGGCAGGATGTGGACTGAAAGTAAAAAAACATAAATCAGTTTTCTGTCATTTTATTTCTGCTTTTTTATTAGCAATTATTTAAAAGTGAGAGAAAGCTATTAACCTGAAATATTTACTATTTCAGGTAGTTTGTATTTTAAATAATTCAAATATTACTCAAGGTTATCTTTACTAGAAGTTCATATAAAATCATTTAAATTTTAATACTAAATCGGCTTTAAAGCCTTAGGGATAAGGACTTCAGAGAATTAAGTACAGAGTAATACGATAATTAAATATTTTTTTTTAGTAAAGGCACGTTTAGGGACTAGATATATTTCTAAAGGGGTGTAATTATTAGTTAAGTGAAAATTTTGTAGGATTGCGAAATTAATTAAAACTTTTGGCTGCATCTCTTAAGACTATGGCAAGAAACCGCAAATTTTCTTAACAAATTAATTTCGCATTGCACACTATCCCGTCAGGATTATCGCCCCTGAAGTTCACTACCATTGTCAACCTTTCGTTTTTGGAGCGAATAGCTTATGTCTCAGATCATCCCGAATACATCAACCGCCACCATCGAACTTGAGATTCCTACCACTACCCAAGCTCACGCCTCAACCTTCGTTGGCAATGGTGGTGATATTCCCGATGGCAGCGGTAGCTTTCAGGATGACATTATTGTTACGGAAAACTTCGAGATTACAGACGTGACTGTCACGCTGAAAAACCTTGTCCACACCTGGGTGGGTGATGTCGTTGTGCGCTTACGTCATGTTGAATCGGAGACTGTCGTTGAGTTGTTCCGACGCCCTGGTCAACCCCACTTCTCTTCCAGTGGTTATAGCAGCGATTTAAATGGCAACTATAGCTTCAACGACCACTTTATCAACAACTTTGAGACAGCAGCATCGGAGAATGTTGTCATCCCCAGTGGCAAGTATGCTTCCCTCCAGTCTTTCTCAGCCTTTCGTGGTCTGCCCGCAACAGGTACCTGGCGGCTCCTAATCAACGATTACTCTGCTGGTGATTCTGGTGCTTTAGGGTCTTGGAGTTTAGACCTGGGATGGGGTTAAAGTCAGTCCTGTTTCCGAGTTGGCTTCCTGAGTCGGTTCAGTAGGTGATGTTTTAGGTTAGGCGGCGTTAGTAATGCGTAAGACAGAGAACTGACTTAGGCTTACAAGCCCCATAAGCTACATCGGTTGACAGCGCCTTTGTTGGCTATGGGAGAGATAGCAATTTATTAAAGCATGAAAAGCGTCTGGTAAATTATCAGCCACTAATCTATCTGTATTCGGTTGCTTACTCGCAGTCACTTGAGAGCATCAGAATTGTTTCTTTCAAATCTGTTGAATCAGTCACTAGTGCAAGAGGGCAGAAGGAAGAAAACTTGTAAAGTAAGGTTTTCAACCTTTTTTAACTGCATAGTTATTTCCGCCATGCTGCACTAGATAGCAAGAACTTCAGGAGAGGTATGTTTGACTCGTATTCTCTCCTGAATCTTAGTTTGCCTGAATGTACAAAGTCATATCAGCCATTAGGTCTTGGCTTAACATTAGTGAGGAATAGATTTTCTAAGGCTTCTAAGCGTAGGATTGGATATCCTCACCACACTGATCAACTAAATAACAAAGAGCACGAAAACGCAGACCAACAAACTGATCGTAAAGAGGATTAAGCTTACATAGCGGTGGAATGTGTACCACTAAGTAGCCAAATAATTTAATATCACGCTCAAATGGACATTGAGCTGGAATCACTTTTGAGAGAAATCGAGCTAGCTGTCTATCGTTGACTTCTATTGCATCAAGCCATTGACGCACAGGTTGTAGTAAATCAGGATGATTCTTGGGTAGTAGATGCTTCTTTGCTGAGCTAGGATTTTGATGAGCTACGGCTGAACTGGGAAGCATAGGACTTTGAGTGTTGGTTTTGAGCATTGTCTACACCTCTACACCAAGGAATTAGTTTGTTGAAGTAGCAGCGCTTAGGTATCACGTTGCTGCTGAGTTGTCTTGAGTCGTTTCTACTTACAACGATAGGAAGGTTAACAAGCAATTTGGTAAAGCTACAAACAAGAAACCTGAAAGTACGGATGAAGCTTTGATGAAATTCTCCGAGACACCTAACAATTGAGATTTCTTAGTTGCTGAGTCGAATATTAGAAGAATTAAGAGCAGTAAGGCTGAATATCCTCGCCACATTGATCAGCAAGGAAACAAATAGCACGAAACCGTAAGGCGACAAGTTGCTCATAAAACGGGTTCAGCTTGCATAGAGGGGGAATATGCCCTAGCTTACGACCCAGGAATATAATGTCGCGCTCAAATGGACACTGGGATGGTATTAGATTAGAGAGAAATCGAGCAAATTCAGGGTCATGAACCTCGATTTTGTCAAGCCATTGACGTAGCGATCGCACTAAATTCAATGAGAACTTGGGTAATGCATTGCGTTGAAGGGACTGTAAGCTCACTCCAGAAGCTGTGGCTACGTTAGGAAAAGCGTTAGACTGATTGTTTTTCCAAATCATACTCATCAATTCATCCTCTTTTTGGATCAAGTAGTTGCTCAATAAGATAGTTTCTGGCAGGGTTTCGCTGGCAAAAAATGGTGTGTCTTTGCTAGAGTTACTAGTTAAAGAATATGCCAAATCTGCCCTTGACCATCACAAAGACATTCCTAGTAAATACTGATTGAATGAAAAGAAATAACTTTTGCTTCCTTATCTTAAATAAGAAAAAGCTAAGTAGGGGCTAAGCAGCTCTATAAATTTCTAATGCTTTTTATATGGAGCTGCTATATCTAATACTCTGTACTATTACCTGTAAAACCTATCAGTACCCGGAGGGGTAATTTCTTATGGAACCAAGAATTTTGGCTAATACTTAAGGTTGAGAGTCGCAAAATCCAAGCACTGAACCCTGTCAATCTTTTGGCTGACTAAATTACTAAATTTACTCGTCTAGTTACCTTTATCCGTGGCTACTGGCTGCTAATCAGTGACCACTAGCCCCTGACGACTGACAAAAAGTGAAAACTTATATACAAAGCGATCGCGCCCCACTTGAGAGGAGACATTTTTCGCTTGATTGAAAACTTTATACGGGCTGTGGCACACTCTGAGATTAAATTGTATCTCGTTATACCAGAGCAACTACAGTAGTAAAGGAACCGAGAGAATTGGCTCTCTGCCCCTAACTTCATTAGTAGCATGTGTGAATGTCACTTAATAGGACTTGTTGTGTTCGCTGCCTCAGGACTAATCGCTGACGATTAAAATGGTTAAGCTATATGGCAACTTAGATATGCATAACTTAGTAACAATAAATGAGGCAATTAAATTTACTTTATTACTTTCGTGCTTAATTAATATATTATTTTTAGGAATGGGAAGTCTTTTTGTTGCGAGAAGAGGCGGACTTTCCTATATATTGCACAAACTTTCTTTCCTAACGAGTGAGAGGGCTAGACTAACTGCTATGTATGACAATCCTTTTTATCAAGACAAGACAAGCCACTTTCGGGCTTTGCCTAAATCAGAATCAGGAATAATATTTTTAGGAGATAGTCTCACAGATTTATGTGAGTGGGCAGAGTTGCTGAAAAATGATCTAATTAAAAATAGAGGGATTTGTGGAGATACAACAGAGGGAGTTTTAAACCGGATCGACAACATTATTGAACATCAACCAAAAAAGCTTTTTATTCTTATTGGAATTAATGATTTAAATCAAGGTATACAAGTATTAGACATTGTAGAAAACTACCATCTTATTTTAAGAAAGGTGAAGGAGAGCCTACCCAATACACAAGTATTTATTCAAAGTGTTTTGCCAGTCAATTATCAAAAATTCCAAAGAAATGATGTTAATGATAAGGTTGTCGAATTGAATGTCAGACTGAGAGAGCTAACCAAAGAATTCTCATATCAATATATTGATTTATTTTCTGCATTTCTAGATATAAATAAGGAACTCAATTCTCAATACACAATAGATGGTGTACATTTGAATGGACAAGGTTATTTGCTTTGGAAAAAAATTATTGAGAAAGATGTAAGCGGTGAAATTTGAGGCTCATCGTTGATTAAATTTTTCTCTGACAACAATGGTAGGAATAGAGCTTTCCCTAAAAGTTGACGGAGTACTTAACCTCCTTCATGAGGTAGTAGATGGTAGGGTTACTTCCTAAGACCTAATCGCTTTTTGGCGAATGACTTCGTGATCGTGCAATCATAGGATTGCAACTACCTTTACTTGTGCCACCTATGCTTGCCCACGATACGAAACGGAATTGGCAACCAGTCATCAAGCAATTTGAAGCTGTGGTTGGAAAAAATGGTGTGGTTCGCCGCCGTGAAGAATTGCTGACTTATGAATGTGATGGTCTAGCCAGTTATCGTCAGCGTCCTGCGTTGGTGGTGCTACCCCGAACAACGGAACAAGTGGCAGCAGTAGTGAAGATATGCGACCAGAACCAAATTCCTTGGGTCGCTAGAGGTGCTGGGACAGGATTATCAGGTGGGGCGCTGCCAGTAGAAGATTGCGTGTTGATTGTTACCGCTTTGATGAAGCGAATTCTCGATATTGACTTAGAAAACCAGCGAATCGTTGTGCAACCCGGTATCATCAACAACTGGGTCACACAAGCTGTCAGTGGTGCTGGTTTTTACTATGCGCCAGACCCTTCTAGCCAAATTATTTGCTCAATTGGTGGCAACGTTGCTGAGAATTCTGGTGGTGTTCATTGCCTGAAATACGGTGTTACTACTAACCATGTTATGGGATTAAAACTGGTACTTCCTGACGGCTCAATTGTTGATGTTGGGGGGTCAGTACCAGAACAACCAGGCTACGACCTGACGGGGGTATTTGTCGGTTCCGAAGGGACTTTAGGAATTGCTACAGAAATTACTCTAAGAATTCTCAAGACTCCTGAATCAATTTGTGTTCTTCTGGCAGACTTCAACACTATTGAAGAAGCGGGTGCTGCTGTTGCCGATATCATCAGTGCCGGGATTATTCCAGCAGGGATGGAGATGATGGATAATCTCAGCATCAATGCTGTGGAAGATGTGGTTGCTACAGGTTGTTATCCCAGAGATGCGGGTTCCATCCTGTTAGTTGAACTCGATGGGTTAGAAGTGGAAGTGGCAACCGCTAAATACCGTGTTGCTGAACTCTGCAAAAAGAATGGGGCACGTAATATCACAACGGCTAGTGACCCAGAAACACGACTGAAATTATGGAAAGGTCGCAAAGCTGCCTTTGCCGCAGCAGGACATATGAGTCCTGATTATTTCGTGCAAGATGGTGTCATTCCTCGCACTCAGCTAGTCGGTGTTCTCAAAGAAATTGAGGAGTTAAGCGAGAAATATGGCTATGCGATCGCTAATGTGTTTCATGCTGGTGATGGCAACCTGCACCCACTGATTCTTTACGATAATTCCGTGCCTGGTGCCTTAGAAGAGGTGGAGGAATTAGGGGGAGAAATTCTCAAACTCTGCGTGAAAGTAGGCGGTAGCATCTCCGGGGAACATGGTATTGGTTCGGATAAAAAATGCTTCATGCCAGATATGTTTACAGAGGCAGATTTAGAGACGATGCAATGGGTGCGCCAAGTCTTTAATCCCAAAGGTTTAGCCAATCCGGGGAAGATTTTCCCCACCCCTCGCACTTGTGGCGAAGCGGCAAATGCTCAGAAGCTAGAGCAATTTAAGGACGTAGAACGCTTTTAAGGGCTACTGGCTTAACTTACTGCTATCAAATTAGCGAAAGGCTGGTGCGATCTCGCCTCCTGTCTCCTGCCTTCTTGCACTAGTCATAAGGGTTCATGACTCAGGGTTGATAGTTCATGGTCATTGGAAACTGAAATCATACTTAAGTAGAGTGAAAGTGTCATCCTGGCTACCGATGATTAGAGTGCCTCAAAGATGATGAAATGAGAAAGGATGTTACTGATGCAGGTGCAATGGCAGACCAGCAGGTTTTAATTCTTGGAGGACGAGGGCGAATCGGTAGCAGTGTGGCGCAAGACCTAGTTGCCCATACAGAAGCGAAGATTACGGTTACTGGACGTCCAACTTCGCCTGAAGTGACGGCGAGGCAGAAGGGACAGCCACAAGTGCAGTTTCTCGCTTTGGATTTGGCAGATCAGGAGGGGTTAACAAAGGCGATCGCATCTCACGACTTGGTGATTCACTGTGCAGGCCCTTTTGTCTACCGAGATGCTAGTGTTCTCAAAACTTGCATTGAGCAAGGCGTTAGCTACCTGGATGTCAGTGATAACCGTGCCTTTACCCGTAAAGCCATAGCTTGCCGTGAGGCAGCAGCCCAAAAAGGCGTGACAGCAATTGTCAATTCTGGAATTTTTCCCGGTGTCTCCAACAGCATGGTGCGCCACGATGTCGAACAGCTAGATGAAGCAGAACGAATTCATTTGAGCTATCTAGTGGCAGGTTCCGGCGGTGCTGGTATTACTGTGATGCGGACGACGTTCTTGGGTTTACAAGAGCCATTTGAGGCTTGGATTGATGGTCAGTGGCAGGAGGTAAAGCCGTATAGCCAGCGCGAAAAAATTGAATTCCCCGCTCCTTATGGCAAGGCGGGTGTTTACTGGTTTGATATGCCAGAAGCCTTTACCTTGGTTGACTCGTTCCCTGTGAAAACGGTTATTACCAAGTTCGGGTCTGTTCCGGATTTTTATAATCACCTTACCTGGATTGCGGCTCATGTCTTTCCACCATCTTGGCTAAAAAATCCAGGTGGTATTGAATTTTTATCTCATGTTAGCCACCGGATGACAGATGTAAGCGATCGCATCAGCGGTATTGGTGTTGCCATTCGCTCAGAAGTTAAGGGTTACAAAGAGGGTAAGCCTGCCTGTGTTTGCTCAACCTTGGTGCATGAAAATACAGCCGTAGCTGCTGGCGCAGGAACGGGTAGTCTTGCAGAACTCATGCTCAACGGAAAGCTTAGTAAACCAGGTGTCTGGCCAGTCGAGCAAGTCCTTTCTACAGCATTATTTGAAGCAACAATGCAAAGCAGAGGGCTAAATATTGACTATGAAACTACAGCAGAAGCCGTTGTTTTATAAGCCGCTATATGGCTAATTTTCTCTAAAAAGAGAAAGCGAATATCACAGCTTTTGATTAAAAAGAAGAGAGTGTTCAGCTTCACAAATTCTTCACACTTACCTAATATACTTTCGCTACATAAAAAAGTCTAGTTTTGCTCTTCTATTACTTGGAGAGCAATTTTTTTATCTACCCTAACAGAAAAAATATTGCTCTCTACAAAAAGCGCAGTCGATTAGTCATGTATTCCGTTGTTCCCTCTTTAAGACTTCTTTTAACAAACATATATAATACAAAAATACAAGCTTACTACCTTTTCCTAAACGACCTAATTCATTTATATAAACAACGAATTGGTTGTTTGTGGTTACAAAACTATAACTAAAAGAACAAACTGTTATCAATGCTGAACAAGCTATGAAATTACAGGAATAACTAAATAGAGAAACTATCCTGATTCGAGTAGTAAAACCGAGAAAGGCTTAGAGGGTAAAGCCTCTGTGAGCTAAAATCACTTCTCTAGCCTGGTAAACAAGTTTTTTAGGTTAATAACAACATAAATAACACAGATGTTTTAAAAGTGCTGAGCTGAAATAAATTTTTTAGCCAAAGTTTATAAAGAATACAGACTGATTTAAGTATATAAACTCACTTTATCTACAGACATAGCTATTAAAGCTTGCTAGAAATAAAAAGGAAAGATTCAACCTGTATTCTTCATAAAAAGGAAATAATTATGGCTTTAGATGCTACAGCCTTTATGACCAAGATTGAACAGCGTGTTGGTTTTACAGAGGCTGATAAAACAATGCTGAAATCCCAAGCCAAATGGAGTCAAGAAATTGCCTCAGAAATGGCTGATCATTTTTATACCTACTTGGGACGTGATGCAGAAATGGCTACTATTTTAAAAGCGAAAGAAGGACGGATGCATCATCTCCATCAAACCTTTATCCAATGGTTCCAGGAAATGTTTACGGGAATGGATGACTGGAGGACTGCTTATGCAGAACGCCGTTGGCGCATTGGTCTAGTGCATGTGCAGATTGGCATCGGACCTCAACATGTTGTCCCAGCAATGGCGGCAGTGGTTCAGGAAGTTGGCAAACGAGTAATAGCTGATGGAAAACCTGAAGAATTAAGGGAGGCGCTGAGTCGAATTTGTATGATTGATTTAGCATTTATTGAGCAAGCCTACGTTGAAGTATCTGCGGCAGCCGTACTCAAAGAAACGGGTTGGACAGAAGGGTTATTCAAGCGTCTGGTTACTAGGGGCGTGGGTACTTTGTAGAGTACATACAAGTTTAGGACTGAAATCCTGAAGATAGGATGCGACACAACTTCTATCTCAGGGCGAATAAGTGAACCGAACTGCTGCTATGTTCTTTCTGCCTCTTCAGTCATCACCATTAGTGTGATGAATTATTAAGAACCTATCCGAAAAGCGCGTTTTCAAGATTTGAAACTCTAGATATAGATGCGATAACGGCTTCCAATTCCCTAGAGAGGGTACACCGATGTTCACCCAGTGTGCATAGGCTTTTCGGATAGGTTCTTATCTGCCGTGTATTTTAGCTCCCTTAATCAACAAGAGTGTTTACTAATCTTGTTAGTGAGAAGGATAATGTCAGAAACACTTCTCATCTGTTGAAGCAAACCTATAAAGCTTGAACTATTTTACTTTTTATTAAGCTACTGAATCTAGTTCCAAAAACAATCTAAGTGTTGTTTTAGTTATAAATCCAATAAAAGTAAGTTGCCCTCAAAACTTATTATAGTCTCGAAAAAGTAAAGTCAAATAATCTTGATGTAAATAGCAAATTAGCCAAGAAAACTATCCGGATTTAGCCAACAACATCTGAATGAGTTAGTAACAAGGCTTATAGTGAGCATCTGTAACTGCTACGCCTAATAAAACGGATAGAAGGTGAAAAAACAGGCTTTTATTGAATGGAATTTGTAGCTATTTTTTAAGTACAAAATTCACGTAAAGCAAAAGATAAAATTCATCAAAGCTACACGCAAATTAGGTAATTAAGCTTACAAATAAGTACAGACAACTCTCTGTAAACTTGCTAAAACTGAAGAAGAAAAGCAAAGTCAAACTAAAAGTAACCGGAGCAAGACATGACATTAGAACCCCATACATTTATGACCACGATGGAAAAGCGTGTTTCCTTTACAGAAGCCGATAAAGCGCTTCTGATGTCTCACCAAAGTTGGGGTCAAGAAATTGCTTCAGAAATGGCTGATCATTTCTATGCCTACTTAGGTCGTGATGCAGAAATGGATGCCATTATGAGTGCGAAAGAAGGACGTATACATCGTTTACGTGAAACCTTTATTCAATGGTTTCACGAAATGTTTACCGGGATGGATAACTGGGGCAATGGTTATGCCGATCGCCGTTGGCGTATTGGTCTAGTGCATGTGCAAATTGGCATTGGTCCTCAACATGTTGTCCCAGCAATGGCAACAGTAGTTAATGAAGTTGGCAAACGCACAAAAAAAGATGGGAAACCTGAAGAATTGCGGGATGCCCTCGGTCGGATTTGCATGATCGATTTAGCGTTTATTGAGCAAGCCTACGTTGAAGTTTCTTCTGCAGCTGTACTCAAAGAAACAGGCTGGACTGAAGGTTTGTTCCGGCGCTTGATCGCAACAGGTGCAGGCTCAATGTAAATCGGACGCTTCTTCTACTGAACCAATAAAACTCTTGGAAGCTTAGCTGTTCATTCAGAACCTAAACACAACTCAAAAAGGTTAATCCTATGTCAGTTACGTTGAATCCTTTACGTCAAGAACTTGGAGATTTTAGCAGCATTGTCTGCTTCAAAGCTGTCGTTGTTGGTGTAGAAGAAGCTCTCGGTGAAAAAGCAGCGGCAATTGCCTTGATTTCTGCTGGTCGTCAACGGGGCAAAAAGTTAGCTGAAGAACTCGGTTTGGTTAACAGTGCAGAAACAATCTCTCTGGAAGATGTCACGGGTAAGGTTAGTGATGTCTTAGGCACTGGAGGCACCCGCTTATGTATTATTGACAAGATCGAACAGGACGGAGATGTCTATAAAGTCTATACCCGTGAAACGGTTTGCTCTGCGGGGGAATCAGTGGGTTCCAATCGCAAGTGTACCTTTACCTTAGGCGCAATCCAGGGCTTTTTGGAAGCGTTTTTAGGGAAGCGCTTGCGGGGTACACACACCAAGTCTGTCTTGCGTGGTGATACTCATGATGTATTAGAGTACATCACCCTCACCTAACAAAAACTGAGAACAAGCTTCCCAAGAAGCTAGGCACAACTGACATCGTTTGTGTGTCAATCTCACGCTGCCAGTTCCACCAAGTATTAATCGCGTGAATCGTACTATCTAAAAATTAGAGCAGGAATACAACAATGGCAATCAATTCGGACAAACTGGGATACGTTCTGAGAAACTTTGTCTCAACCACCTCGGATGTTCAGGGTGCAGCGATGGTAACACCCGATGGTTTACCTCTGGCATCAAGCTTACCTGGTGGGATGGATGATGAGCGGGTTTCAGCGATGTCAGCCGCCATGCTTTCTTTAGGCGATCGCATTGGCAGAGAACTTGCCCGTGGTGAGATTGACCGCATCTATGTTGAAGGACAGGAAGGCTTCAGCATTTTGACCAGTTGTGGTGAAGATGCCGTGTTTCTCGTGCTAGCGGGAAAGGCAGCCAAGCAAGGAGTGTTGATGTTGGAAATTAAGCGGACTCTGGGTGAGTTGAAAGCCCTTTTGAGGTAGAACGTGTCTTTGCTAAGAAAGCAAATCCAACACTTCATCGCTTAGCCATCCCTTAAAACAGGATAAGTAGGTGGGTGAACATAAACCGATAGAGTTACTGAAGCTTTAGGAATTATCTGAACAGCAATAAGCAGATTGAAAATCACCAATTTAGATGTCAACCGCTTGCTGTTCGTATCAACTAGTTTTTACAGACTCATCCTTGGTTTTATACCTATCTACTTCCACCAATACGTTGACGAGACACAAGAGAGATAGTCTCTCACAATAATTTTCACAACTGGCACAGGTTTGAGTACAATTAAACGCTGCCAGTTTCTCTCAAGAGATAAATAAACAATCAGTAATACAAGTAGGAATTCAATGGCAATCAACTCGGAAAAACTCGGACATATCCTCGGAAACTTTGTCTCAACCACTTCGGATGTTCAGGGTGCAGCGATGGTAACACCGGATGGCTTACCTCTAGCATCAAGCTTACCTGGTGGTATGGATGATGAGCGGGTTTCAGCGATGTCAGCCGCCATGCTTTCTTTAGGCGATCGCATTGGCAGAGAACTTGCCCGTGGTGAGATTGACCGCATCTATGTTGAAGGACAGGAAGGCTTCAGCATTTTGACCAGTTGTGGTGAAGATGCCGTGTTTCTTGTGCTAGCGGGAAAGGCAGCCAAGCAAGGGGTGTTGATGTTGGAAATTAAGCGGACGCTGGGTGATTTGAAATCGGCTTTGATGTAATTTGTGCCGAAAGATTATCTATAGAATTAATCCTCAGAGCAAGGCTAATTCAAAAAGCATACTCCTTATGACAGTTGTTGCTAAACACAACACAGAAAATCATAGATGTATTGAGCCTTGCCTAACTCCTTTAAAGGGTTAGGTTGAATGTAAATAAAAGCTGCGTTAGTTTACCAGGGAGCCGTTAATCGGTCATCATTGAGTCATAAGAGTGAAATCATGGGTCGAATTTAACCTAGCACTACCAGGGCTTACGCAAAGTCTGATGAGTCAAGCGCGATTCATTAAGTAATCATCAGTCTGCGAATAAGACGTTTGAGGCTCTGTGTCACTTCAATTCTGGTGCATGATCTTTCATCCAATACTCGATCAAGTTCGGTAAGTTTTTGCGGAGCAAAATCAAATGAAAACGATGCGTTTAGTAGTTGCTGGGACTCCAGGATCTGGTAAGTCTACTTTTGTACGGACGATTAGTGAAATTGAAACGATAGACACTGATCGTGCTGCTACGGATGATGTATCTCTCATGAAGCAAAAAACCACGGTTGCCTTCGATTTTGGGAGATTGGCATTTGGTTCGGTGATGGATCTGCAAATCTACGGTACTCCTGGTCAATCTCGCTTTAATTTCATGTGGGATTTTTTAATTCAAAGGGCACACACCTATATTTTGCTAGTAGCAGCGCATCGACCTGCTGATTTTCACTATGCTCGTCAGATTCTCTCGTTCATGGACCAGCGAGTACAAATTCCGATGCTTGTTGGTCTAACTCATACAGATTGTCCAGGAACTTGGGCAACAGAGGAGATCATGATGAGACTGGGTTTCCTGAATGACCGAAATCGGCCCCCGGTTTTGAAAATTAATCCAAATGATCGAGCTTCGGTTATTGAAGCACTGATGACTTCAATGGCTCTGATGGTTGCAAACTGTGGTATTGACCAACCTGTCAACAGTTCTGCTAAGAGTAAAGACGCGAGTCAACTGCTTCAGAAGTCTAGCAGTCACAGAAGTAGCTTTAGTCTACCCCGACCGCAGTTCTCACGCGATCGCTAAACAAGGCAACTGCAAGGGAAGCAGAGGGCAGAGCGCAGAAGGCTTTTATGTTCCGTTCTGAGGGGATTCTGACCCAACCTGAACGGGAGCCAGTGAGCCTTGCTCTTTTTCGATCGCCAGAAAGCAGGAGGGTCGGGCATCAAAATAAACATAAAAGCCCTCTGCCTCCTGCCTTTCTTGTTAAGTCAGTAACATTCAGCTTAAGACTTCCCAAACGCTCCTGATGAAGGTGCCATATTCGCTTGTTTAGTTAGGGTTTACCTAAGCCCTCGTCAGTGAACAGGAGCCAATGGTATAGCAAAAGGCTCTTATGGAGAGGGCAGAAGGCAGAACTAAGACTACATAATTTATAAGTTAAAACGCTTGACCTACAAGGTTCTCAATTACTTGAGAGCTTATAAAAAGTAGTTGGTTTAGTTGGATTTAAAAATTTATAATGTATGCCATTTAATTGAGAAATGCCATATCATTGGCTGAATATGTTTTCCATACTTTTTAATAATATATTTCTTAATATTGCACTACTTAATTTATCAAAAACAAGCCATTATATCCTTTGCAAACGCTACATATTAGTTTCATTAAATCTCTAACAAAAACGCACTAATTACAAAAAATATTTTGCTAAAACTGAATTAAGCACCAAGAATTTGATTTATGAATATCTTCTAGGTAAGTGCTATTAAGAAAATGCATTTAATCTGTCTTGTCTAGCAATATTCATAATGTCTGTGACTACGAAATATCGATTAACTAAAAGGCAATGAAAGCCTGCTGAAGATTTTTAGGAGCTGGCGCAAGTTCTAATTCAAGCAGATTCTAACCAACTAGTTTCTCGCAAGAGACAAATACACAATTAGTAATACAAGTAAGTAGGAATTCAATGGCAATCAACTCGGAAAAACTCGGATATATCCTCGGAAACTTTGTCTCAACCACCTCGGATGTTCAGGGTGCAGCGATGGTAACACCGGATGGTTTACCTCTAGCTTCAAGCTTACCTGGTGGCATGGATGATGAGCGGGTTTCAGCGATGTCAGCCGCCATGCTTTCTTTAGGCGATCGCATCGGCAGAGAACTCGCACGCGGTGATATTGACCGCATCTATGTAGAAGGCGTGGAAGGCTTCAGCATTTTGACCAGTTGCGGTGAAGATGCGGTGTTTCTTGTGCTGGCGGGAAAGGCAGCCAAGCAAGGGGTGTTGATGTTGGAAATTAAGCGGACATTGGGCGAATTGAAATCGGCTTTGATGTAAGCCGGAATTAACCTTCATGCTCCAATTTGAGGCATGAATAAACACCGCAACGTTGGTGGAATAGATAACTTCACTTAAAAGTACGGGTGCCTCTCTAGCAAAATTCTCTTCTGCACTCTAAATACTATTAAATTTTCACGGAGTAAATCGCAATGAAGACAATGCGTTCAGTAATTGCAGGCGCTGTGGGGGCGGGAAAGTCTACTTTTGTTCGGACAATCAGTGAAAGAAACGTTATTGAGACAGACTGTAATGCCACTGATATAACAACTTTACTTAAAAAAGAAACAACTGTGGCATTAGACTTTGGCAGAGTCAGGCTGAACTCAGGCATGGATTTGCATATCTACGGGACTCCAGGTCAATCTCGCTTTGATTTTATGTGGGATATTTTGATTAAACATTCTCACAGTTACGTTCTCTTAGTAGCAGCCCATCGACCTGAGAATTTCTCTTACACCCGCGAGATTATTTCGTTTATCAACCAACGAGTACAAATTCCCATGATTGTGGGGTTAACTCATAGAGATTGCCCAGGTGCCCTCGCTCCAGAAGAAATTATCTCAGCTCTGGGCTACAACATGAATGATAAAAATCGACCTCCAGTTTTGAATGTTAATCCAACTGATCGAAGCTCTGTTCTGGAAGCTTTGGTTCTTTTAATGGGTCTTGTAACTTCACAGAGCGATGTGAAATTATCCCAAACTCCTTAAAAAAGAGGTCTTTATCTAAGGTGCATTTCGCATTTGAAGAAGGCAAAAGGCAGGAGGCAGAGGGCTTTTATGTAGTCTTCAGATGGAAACCCTAGTGCAAGAAGGCAGAAGATGGGAGGCAGAAGGCAGAAGGAATATTGCTTGCACAGTAAGCTTTTTAACCTTTTTGACTGGATAGTTATTGCCGCCGTCCTGCACTAGACCCTTGCTCTTGAGCAGTCGCTCCTATGGCTCATACTATCGACATTGGGATAAATCCTATCTGCCCTCTGCCTTTTCTTGTTCATCCATACACTCGCTGGAATTAGCAACAATCTACCGGAGCAATTAATGGCTGGGGATAGACCAAGGTACGAACTGCACTTTCATGGATTAGTGCAAGCGGCTGTCGTTGGTGACGACAACGCAGTTAGGAAAACGTTTCAGGATAGCTTGGTTCGACCTCTTGCTCTGCCTGTGCATCAGCTTCCCCCGGCGCTTGCCGATTTTACAGGTCGTCAAGAAGCAATAGAGAGCCTGACAACTCAGTTGCGACAAACTGGAGAGACGGCAAAAGGATTTGCTATTGTGACTGGCATGGCAGGTGTCGGCAAATCAACCCTTGCCATTCAGGTTGCTCATCAATTAAAGCAAGATTTCCCGGCTGCTCAACTCTATGTCAACCTGCGGGGTACTGAGAGCAAACCTCTAGAACCATTCGAGGTAGTGACGAGTTTTCTACGAGGCTTGGGTGTAGATGACCAAGCGATGCCTGAAGACCTCAAGGATAGATCTGCTCTTTACCGTTCACATCTATCTAGCAAACGAGTTTTCATACTGCTGGACAACGCCCGTGACGAAGCTCAGATACGTCCTTTGCTGCCGGATAGCCCTAGCTGTGCTGTTTTGGTCACGACACGCGGACACCTTACCAACCTAGAGGGAGCTACTGTCCTTGACCTAGCGGTGATGACAGACACAGAGGCTCTAGAACTATTGGGGAAACTCGTAGGAGAGCGTACTCAGACTGAACTGGAAGCAACTAAAACAATCATCAACCTTTGTAATCGTCTGCCCCTAGCACTGCGTATTACTGGAGGCACGCTGAAGACTAAACCACTATGGCGACTGAATGATTACGCAAGTCTACTCGCTTCTGAGCGGCAACGACTTGTACAACGACATCTGAGCGATTTGGATGTACGAGCGACGCTTGCCTTAAGTTATCAATCGTTGGATGCACCGTCTGCCCGTCTTTTTCGCTTACTGGGATTACTCACTGGACTCAACTTTGCCTCAGCCCTAACAACTGCCCTACTCAAGTCTGAGCCAGCAATTGCGGAGGAATCTCTAGGGTGTTTGGTAGATAAGCAACTGCTAGAGCCAGCCAACGCCGGACGCTACCGTCTGCACGAGTTGGTACGCTTGTTTGCACGGGGGCAGTTAGCTCAGGAGGAACTCGCTGAGGCACGACAAGCGGCTCGTTTAAGAGTGAGTCGGTGGTATCTTGAAACCTCCCAAGTGATTGGTCTGGCGCTGAACTCAGAAACTCGTCGCCAGATAGCCAGAGTCTTGCTAGGAGGCAAGAATCAATCCTTAGAAGCTACAGAACAGAGTTTGCTTGTAGTCGCCTTGAACTGGTTTGAGCTTGAACGGACAAACCTGCTTGCCTCTATAGATTGGGCGTATCAAGCGAAGGCGTGGGAAATCGTGGTACCACTGGCAAGAAACTTAGTTAACTTTTTTAATACCTATGCCTACTGGCTTGACTGGGAACAAACTCATCTCGTAGCGTTGGAGGCAATCCGCAGTTTAGGTAATTCATTTGACGATAATCACTTGGATTCTCGCTTACAGGAAGCTCAAACCCTGATTAATTTGGGTAATGTTCACTCTCTTCAGAGTAACTGGGGTAAAGCGAGTGAGTGCTATAAGCAGAGCTTGAATATTTTTCAGGAGCTAGAAGACCGCCCTGGAGTAGCAAGGACATTAGGTAATCTGGGTAATGTGTATTCTCGGCAGGATTATTGGGGTAAAGCGAGTGAGTGCTACCAGCAAAGCCTAGAAATTTTTCGGGAGCTAAAAGACCGTTATGGAGAAGCTCAGACGCTAGCGAATATGGGAATTCTCTCGATGCAGCAAAGCGATCGCAACAACGCGATCCTTCTCTGGCAGGAAGCTTTAGCCAAATTACCTTTAGACTTGCCAAAGGCGAAACGAGTGGCAGAGTGGCTACACTCAGTTAAGGGTCTGGAAGCGCCCCAACCCAGTAGTACAGAAAGATTGCAGAATCCAGACAATCCCCCTGCTCAGCCTTTTATCTTTGTTGTTTTGGGAGGTTTGAGCCTAGTAATTGCGATCGCATTATTCTTTGTGTTTTTGATGTAGTGATCGAACAGAGGAAGCAGGGGGAGTAAAGCAGACGGATTTCACATCTCTCTGACTCTTGAAGATAAAAATGTACCTGTAACGGTTGCAGAAATCCAACCGACTGAAGAAAACACTATTGGGATTGATTTAGGTGTGGAGAATTATGTAGCACTCTCAACAGGTGAAATGATTGAGCATCCTAGATTTTTTGGAATAGTGTGGATGGACATCGCCTCACTTAAAAGCGCTCTTGGACTAAACTCTAAGAGAAGCCAGTGCTTTACCCGTTTAGGGTGAGCGTCTGGAGTATGTCACGAAATCGATATTATTTCATTGCTAAGCGGGAAGCCGGTAAGTTGAAGAGAGATTGAAAGTTAGATTGCCGCTCCGTAATGGGTTCTGGTGAATTCTCCCAAAGGCTTTCATAGTAGAAGAACGATACACCCAATCCGCGATCGCGTGCTGTCAGAACCTTGCTCTGAATCAGTGGCATCGGAACAGGCTTATTCCTTAAGCCTGTTAGCACACCGACTCCGGTTGGAATCTTTTGTTGCACCTCTTGAATTTCAGGGCGGGTAATCTGGTTGAGAAAACTTTGCAAATCAGGACGATAAACTTGCACAATTAGCTCATCTACAATATCCTGCCGCACCCAAGCCAGCCAGTCTTGTAGGTAAGTGTTGTAAGCAGTGACATAGGGATTGGGGGAAACAGAGAATATTGCATTGGGCTTTCTCTGTTTTACAGCTTGGTTGAGTTGGCTCATGAACGCCGTAATTTTATCAGCCCGCCAGCGCACCCATTCTGGATCTTGAGGATTGGCAGGTGCATCTTTCTTGGTTTCCTGTGTATACAAAGCCAGCGTGTAGCGATCATAGCCAAATACATTGGGTAAGCTGGTGTGATCGTCAAACTGAATGCCATCAACATCATATTTGGTAACGGCTTCTAGCACGAGATCGGTGATGAACTTCTGCACCTCTGGCAGGAAGGGATTGAGCCACACCACCTCACCCGCCGCACTAATCCAAGTTTGGTTACCATCCCGCTGTTGCGTCAGCCACTCCGGATGATTTAATGCTAGTTCCGATGTCGGAGGTGCCATGAAGCCGAACTCAAACCAGGGAATTACGAGTAGCCTTTGGCGATGGGCTTGAGTAATCAGATCAGCGAGGATATCTTGCCCTTGTAAGCCTTTGCGGACAAACGGTTGAATCTCTGCCCGTTGGGCTACAGCACTCGGATACAGCACGTAGCCAGAATTCCATACGACTGGATAGATCGTATTGAGGTTCAACCGTGCAAGTTGACTCACAGCCTCTTGCATTTTGGAGCGATCTCTGAGGATGTCATGGTCATTTTCAGTCATCCAAACCCCGCGAATTTCTTGAAGAGGTTGCCGTGTTGTTGCTTCTGGCACTGTGCTTTGTGCGATCGCAGAGGTAGGGGTGCTAGCGAACAATACTGTTATAAATAATCCCAGCAAGAGTAAGGAAAGATACTTAAGGAATCGCCACCAACCTCTGGGCATAAAACGCAATTTCATAGGCTTGAATGATCAAGGAGTTATCCTACCACGCGATTGCCGTTGGCATAGCCCAAGAGGCGATCGCTTATCTGGATGATGAAATGAATTATTCATCCAGGTATTTATATTTACTAAAGATTGAGTTAATTGCAGGACTTATTCCATGAGTAATATTGATGGTTGTCATAGAGAAACTTGAGCATAAAAAAGCCCCTACCATTGGCAGGGGCTTTTTTAACGTGAGAACAGCTCACTTAAGCTTGGTCAAGTCACAGTTTTGTGCCGCAGTCAGGACAGAACTTGTTACTCGCAATATTTTTTGCTCCACAGCTACTGCAATAGACTAGCTCTGTGACTTCAATTTTGTTACGTTCTGGAAGTCCTATCATCTGAGCATTGCTCTTGCCGGGAGCCACCATTGGGTAACAGTTCTCGTTTCTGTTGACTCGGATATCTGCTAGTACTGGGCCATCATGAGCGAGGATTTCGGCAATCGCATCCTTGAGTTCATCCCGGTTCTCAATCAACATCCCCTTAATGCCATACGCCTCTGCTAGTTTCACAAAGTCTGGCATCCCAACTTCCATATTTGAGGAAGAATAACGCTCTCCGTGGAATGCCTCCTGCCACTGGCGCACCATTCCCTGCCAAGCGTTGTTGATAATTACCGTCTTCACGTTGATACCGAACTGTGCAAGCGTACCCAATTCCTGGATATTCATCTGGATACTGGAATCACCAGCAATACAGATCACTTGTTCATCTGGTAGCGCTACCTTGACTCCCATAGCGGCTGGTAAACCAAAGCCCATCGTTCCCAAACCAGCACTGGAAATCCAACGGCGTGGACCATTCTTGAGGAACTGTGCTGACCACATCTGATGCTGACCCACATCGGTTGTGTAGTAAGCATCCGGTGCCTGACAAGCCAACTCGACAATCACCTCTTGGGGCGACAAGCGATCGGGATATTGAGGCACTTGTAGAGGATAATCCTCACGCCAACGGTTGATTCGTTGCAACCACTCCCTCGTTTGGTTTGGTTCTGCGGGAATATCCACTTCCTCGTACCGACGCAACAGGTCAAGCAATACCTGCCGCACATCACCTACAATTGGCACTTCGGGTGCGCGGTTTTTGCCTACTTCAGCGGGGTCAATGTCGATGTGAATCACCTTCGCACGGGAGGCAAATTCATCTAATTTACCTGTTACTCGGTCATCAAAACGTGCGCCGACAGCAATCAGTAAGTCACACTCACTCACGGCAAAGTTGGCGTAAGCCGTACCATGCATTCCCAACATCCCGACAGCTAGGGGATGAGACTCCTCAAAAGAACCCTTTCCCATTAAGGTTGTCGTCACCGGAATTTGGAAAATCTCTGCCAGTTGACGCAATTCGCTGTACGCATTCGCTGCGATCGCACCACCGCCTACATAAAGTAGTGGCCGTCGTGCTTGACGAATTAAATTCAATGCTTGGTTAATTTGGCGAGGATTTCCCTTCACCGTTGGACGATAGCCTGTTAATCTAACCGTATCTGGTTCGACTGGCTCGTAGTCAAATTCTTCTAAACCGACATCCTTGGGAACATCAACCAAAACTGGCCCCGGACGTCCTGAGCTAGCGATGTGGAAGGCTTCCGCTACAATTCGCGCCATATCCCTTGGGTCACGCACGACATAAGAGTGCTTCACAATAGGCAGCGTGATGCCATAGATATCCGTTTCCTGAAAGCCGTCACTACCAATCACAGTACGAGGCACCTGACCCGTCACAATCACCATAGGAATCGAGTCCATGTGAGCGGTAGCAATACCCGTAACCAGATTAGTCGCTCCGGGACCCGATGTCCCAAAACAAACACCGACCTTACCTGTCGCACGAGCATAAGCATCAGCCGCATGGGCACCTCCCTGCTCATGCCTCACTAGAATATGTTGGATTTCACCAGCGGCTTCCCACTGGTAAAGTTCGTCGTAAATTGGCAGAATTGCCCCACCGGGATAGCCAAAAATATGCTCTACACCATGGCGTATGAGACTGTCGATTAAGGCAAATGCTCCTGTCCGGCGACTGATGGTTTTTGGTTGAACTTCTCGTTTGGTGATGCTTTGGGAACGCACGATTCAGGTAACCTCGCAAATAACTAAGGGTTTATTTTAAGTTTTGTATCTAAGAATGCATCATTGAATTTTCGGTTAATGCTACAGTCTACTGAATTGTGGGCTAGTGTTTCAGTGTAGTAGTGATACTAATCACGAGAAAATATACTTAGAAACTGAAAGCTTTATTCTTGTCTAATTTATCAGATTTAGCTGAATCAGCAGAAGCCTCACGTCTCAACCCTCTCTTGGTGAGCGTGGGATGAAATGCGTGGTTTCTAGTAGGAACGGAGATGTCCAAGCGGACAGAACCCGTGAACTAGGTGGGTTGCGATCGCTCTTTTTTAGTCTGAAGTTAGCAAGTCACAACAAACCTCGGCAACGGTCGTCTTTCAGGTAAGATAGAGGGCTGTAGACTCCAGAAGAGTTTAGGGGAAGAACGTAAGTGCTGACACTTGGTGTCAATATTGACCACATCGCCACAATTCGGCAAGCAAGGCGTACAGTGGAACCCGATCCAGTTGCGGCGGCTGTGTTGGCAGAACTAGCTGGTGCCGATGGTATTACCGTACATCTGCGGGAAGATCGGCGCCACATCCAAGACCGGGATGTTCGCCTATTGCGACAGACGGTGCGAACTCACTTGAATTTGGAGATGGCACCGACTGATGAAATGGTAGCGATCGCGCTTGATATTAAACCCGACTACGTTACCCTTGTTCCTGAAAAACGGGAGGAGGTAACAACGGAAGGAGGACTAGATGTTGCGAGTCAAAGCCACCGACTAAGTGAGATGGTTACTAAATTGCAAGAAGCCGATATTCCCGTTAGCTTGTTTATTGATGCTGACCTAGCACAAATTGATGCAGCCGCTCAAATGAAAGCCAAATTCATTGAACTGCATACAGGTTCCTATGCTGAGGCAACAGATGAGGGAAGTCGCAAGAAGGAACTAGCAATACTCGCAAAAGGATGTGAACACGCGATCGCATCAGACATACGAGTCAATGCGGGTCACGGTCTTACTTACTGGAACGTCTATCCTGTAGCTTGCCTCGAAGGCATGGAAGAACTCAACATTGGTCATAGCATTATTTCTAGATCCGTACTTGTTGGTCTAGAACGGGCTGTCCGAGAAATGAAACAAGCGATGTGGGGAAAGTTATAGCAGAAAGCTTTCAGCTATCAGCCATCAGCTTTTTTGCTTTCCTGACTCCAACGCTGTTTCACAACTTTTAGATGTACCTGAATGACAACCAACAACCAACAACCAACAACTTTTGCCAATGCAAACCTACTACTACGTTTTAGCAAGTCAACACTTCCTGATGGAAGAAGAACCCATTGATGAAGTGCTTAAAGAACGCACAAGGCACTACCACGAACAGGAAAAAGAAATTGACTTTTGGCTAGTCAAACAACCTGCTTTCCTGGAGGCACCCCAGATGACACAAGCCAAGCAAGAATGCCCCCAACCCGCAGCCGCGATAATTTCTACCAATCCTCAGTTCATCACCTGGTTAAAGCTGCGCTTAGAATTTGTCAAAACTGGCGAATTTCAAGCCCCATCTGATACGATACCTGACCCCCTTGGTTCTTTGGCAGCCGTATCTTGAGAGGACATAACGAGTTAAGCGTCGTGAAAGAGATAGCTGTCGTCATAAAGGTTAGGACAGATTTAACGGTTCAAACGACCACGTACTAGTAATAAACCTTCTGCCTTCTGCCTTTTGCCTTTTGCTATATAGCCTTATTCTTATTCAGTTAGGTCTTGCTAAGTAGGTGGACATAATTAAGCACAACAAAAAACCTAACCCTCCAGCCCCCTTCCCTAGCAGCGTAGGAGAACTTCGGTTCCCCTCTCCTTGCAGGAGAGGGGTTAGGGGAGAGGTCAGCATCTTACGCTTAATTGTGTCTACCTACTTAGCACTTAGCAGTTTAATGAGTGGTGCACACTTGGCAATGGCGCAACAACCCGTTTCTTCTTGCCAGCCGCCCCAGTCAGATGAGTATCTTTTATTAGTACTTAGCCAGACATCAGAGAGGCATCAAGTCATTCAACAAACCTTGCCGCCGAACACTCAGTCTACCTTTTGTCAATATTTAGACGATACGGTGACACGCATTGGAGGGTTCCGGCAGCTTGAGGATGCAAACACTTGGGCACGCTATGTTAATGAGGTCGTCGGATTATCCGCGTATGTAGTTCGACCGACTGCCGCAATGCCAACGACGAGTTCCCGTGCTTACAATCCTCAGCCTCTAGGTGAGGGATATGCTGTGTTGGTTGATTACTTCAATCAGCCGGAAGTTGCCTCGCAGGTACGGCAGCTAATTGGCAGTGATGTAGGCTTGGTTTCCTATGGTCAACGCCCTTACTTATTAGCTGTGTATACCAAGAGTCAGAGAGAGGCAAACTCGACCTTACGGGAACTAAGCGATCGCGGTTTCTGGAGTATGGTTGTTGATAGTCGCCGAGTCACCTTACTTAGCCCAGTTGTCAATTTTTAAAACTGGCAAAAATACCGGAAGACTCAACTCCAGTAGTTGCATTGTGTAGACAGTTTAGCGGATAAATGCTAAGTCTTTCAAACTTTTTGAAATATTCACATTAGATGTGCCTTTACTCACAGCCAGCTTAATATTTTTTTTATAAACTGGGGATAGCTGAACAATCTAGGAAAACCAAGATGCTCACTGCTTCCAACAATATTATGCAAGAAGAATGGGTCAAACGCTGGCTCGATAGGCTTACTCCCAAGCAAAAAACATTGGTCATAGAGATTTTAGAAGACTCTAGCAAGCATCGGACACCAACACCTGCGGCGATTTCCCTAGCTGATGCCGTAGTGACTGATGGTGACTCACGCAAGACTTTCTTCAACTCGAATCCAGTCTGCCCAGGATAAGCTGCAACTTGAATGCCCATTAGCTTAGTACGTTCAGCAAGTTGAGTCGTGGCATTTAAGCTCTCAGAGGCTTGAAATTGCAAAATGAGTTTATCGTTCTAGCTCACAGGACAAAGGGAAAGGTTAAGGGCGATTACCTTTCACCCTTCCCCTTTCTCCCTTAACCGTTCGCCCTACCCCTCCACTCGTTAATCCCAATTGGGAAGTTTTCAAAACTGATAAGCCGGAGAGGCTAAACAGGAAATGGTAATGCCCAGTGCCAAGCCGACAATGACTTGAAAGGGTGTATGTCCTAGTAATTCCTTCAAACGGTCTTCGTTAAATTGTTTGCCTTCGGTGAACAGTTCATCAATGATTTGGTTAAGGATGCGAGCTTGTTTACCCGCTGCCTGACGAACACCAGCGGCATCATACATAACAATTACGGCAAAAAGTACCGCGATCGCAAATTCAGGACTAGCCCATCCTAAAGTTTGCCCCACCCCAGTCGCTAATGCAGCAACTAGTGCCGAGTGGGCGCTGGGCATTCCACCCGTGGTTACAAGGACACGGAGATTAAATTTGCGGTTTTTGGTGAGTTCGACAAGAAGCTTGGAGAGTTGAGCAACCAGACAAGCAATGATTGCAACCAGCAGCACCTGATTATCTAGGATGTCGCCAAAGTCCTGCATAGGATTTTACTTGAAATTGAAACGATAAGTGTTAATTAAAGCAGGTGAGAATTAGGGATTGGGGATTAGCGATTAGGGAGACAACGGACAAGGGGCATAGTATAGTAAAGAATCCTCCTTGTCCCAATTCCCAATTCCCAATTCCCAATCTCCTAATGAGTTCGTGTTGTAATAAAATCAGCGATCGCATTAAGGGGTTGTGCCTTCTCTTTAAAGGGTTCCAACTCGGCTTTTGCTGCCTCTACCAACTCATTGGCTTTGGCTTTTGAGGCTTCTAGTCCCCAGAGGCTTGGATAGGTTGCCTTTTGCGCCACAAGGTCTTTACCTGCGGTTTTCCCCAGTTCTTCCTGGGTGGCAGTAATATCCAGGATGTCATCAACAATTTGAAACGCTAACCCAATATTTTGGGCATAGCGAGAGAGTCGTTCAACCTCTGACTCTGTTGCTCCCCCTAAAATTCCCCCACAAACTACACAGGCTTCTAACAACGCGCCAGTTTTGTGAGTATGAATATAAGTAAGGGTTTCTTCCTGAATATCTGGCTTTCCTTCCGATTCCAGGTCAACCACTTGACCTCCCACTAATCCTGAAGCGCTCACCGCCCTACCTAGCCGAGCAATTACCTGTAATACTCGCCCTGCTGTGACATCCTGGGTTTGAGTAGCAATATACTCAAAGGCATAAGCTAACAAGCCATCTCCTGCCAGAATCGCAATGTCTTCACCATAAACCTTGTGATTGGTGAGTTTCCCCCGACGATAATCGTCATTATCCATTGCCGGGAGGTCATCATGAATTAATGACATGGTATGGATCATTTCCAACGCACAGGCAGTAGGCATCGCCATTTCAACGGTGCCACCCACTAACTCACACGTCGCAAGGCAAAGAATCGGGCGCAACCGCTTACCCCCAGCGAGTAGGGAATAGCGCATTGCCTCGTAAATCTTTTCAGGGTAGGTGAGCGGGAGCGAAAGGTCGAGAGCTGCCTCGACTTGGATACACCGCTCTTTTAGGTAAGTTGATAAGTCAAAAGCAGGGGATTCCCCTTTGGGGGCAGGTCGCCCATCCGTCGCTACCATGCCTTAGTTCCTTGATGTTTTGTCACTGTCCTAACAATTCTACGGGGCTTGGGGTCTTTATGCGTGCGATTAACTCTCGCACTAGTGTACAAAGTGCGATCGCGTATAGCTAAGCACAGTATTTTGTAACAGCATGGCAACGGTCATCGCTCCGACACCACCAGGCACAGGGGTAATAAATTGGGCGACTTCCCGAACTGCGTCAAAGTCAACATCCCCAACCAGGCGTGATTTCCCATCTTCATCGGTAACGCGATTGATCCCAACATCAATCACTACCGCTTTCGGCTTAACCATATCAACCGTAATTAATTGAGGGCGTCCGACAGCAGCAATTAGGATGTCAGCATTCCGGGTAATCTCAGGGAGATTTTGCGATCGCGAGTGGGCGATTGTCACCGTCGCATCGGCTTCCAAAAGCATCAGCGCCAATGGCTTTCCGACCAAGATGCTGCGTCCGACAACAACTACCTGTTTGCCTTTTAAGTCAATTTGGTACTCTCGCAACAGGCGCATTACACCAGCAGGCGTACAGCTGCGTAATCCAGTTTCCCCTCGGACTAAGCGCCCTAGATTAACGGGATGCAGTCCATCAGCATCTTTATCTGGATGAATTTGGTGCAGTAGGGAAACAGAATCTAAATGGTCAGGTAACGGGAGTTGAACAAGAATCCCATCCACGCGCTCATCTTGATTGAGAGCTTGAATCGTTTGCTCTAGTTCTACCTGGGACGTATTAGCCGGAAAATGGCGACCAAAAGAGGCGATCCCAACCTTGGCGCAGGCACGTTCTTTCCCTCGCACATAGGCGAGGCTGCCAGGGTTATCACCCACCATCAGCACGGCTAATCCAGGAGGGCGACCAGTTGCCGAGAGCAGGGGTTTTATCTGTTCTTGCAGTTGTGTCTGAATTCGTTGAGCAAGGGCTTTACCATCGAGTAAGTAGGAGTGTGATGAGTCCATTGCAGTTGAAGGAGCGTTTTCTGAGGTACTTGGTGTTGTTCACGTTCAGCAGCTAGACATTAAACCATAACAGTTTCTCAGATTTCGCTCATTGGTCAAAAATGATTAACAAACGAGTCATTCGTCAGAAACTGGCAGCGTTGGGTATTCAAATTCTCAAAGCTCACGCTATAACCGTGTAAGCTGTTTAGCGTTGGGAGTAGTCACAGCGATGCAACATAGAGAGGCAAAAAATAACCCCTCCCACTCTTTCTTGTCAACGGGGGGAATGTCAAAATCAATAGTGTTTTATCTTCTGCCGTTGTGCTTTGTTTTCTTTGGCGGAGGGCTAATTAGCTGTGGGAACTCAGCTCCCCTGAGTATGGGTGGGATTAGTCTCGGCGGTTTTAGAGGGAACATCACAAAGATTGGAGAAATCCCGAAAGATCAGAATGCTGTTGCTACAGTTTACCTCCAAGGTCAAGTCAGCAATCGCGCCCCATTTGTGGAAAACGGTGCTTATAAACTTGAGGATGATACTGGCACCATCTGGGTACTCACTAGTCAAGCTCCTCCCAACATTGGTGATCAAGTTTTGATCCAAGGTCAGGTGCAATTTCAAAGCATTCCTGTCGGTGGACAAGATTTAGGCGAAGTCTTTGTCCAAGAGCAGCAACAACTAGAACGAAGAGCCGGACAACTGAAGCCATCACCACTCCCAGAGGAGCGTAATGAACAGCAAACCCCTTGAAGTAGCGATCGCAATCATTCACACCCCAGACCGCTTTTTGATGCAGCTACGAGATAATATTCCTGGCATCATCTATCCCGGTTGTTGGGGCTTTTTTGGTGGTCATATCGACCCCGGTGAGACACCCGAAGAAGCCGTCAAGCGAGAATTATTAGAAGAAATTAGCTATAGCCCTCCTTGGATTTCAAAGTTTCATTGTTATCTGGATTCAGACGTGACTCGTCATGTTTTCCACGCTCCCCTAACAGTAGAGCTAAATCAACTGGTGCTAGGAGAAGGCTGGGATATGGGTTTGCTAACGCCTGATGAGATTAGGGCAGGAAGTTGTTATTCAGAAAAAGCCGGTCAGGTGCGACCTTTAGGGCATCCTCACCAACGTATTCTGCTGGACTTTCTTGAAAAGGTAGAAAAAACGGATGGCAAGTCGATGCTTGTTGAGGGTTGACGGTTATTGGTTAACAGTATCTAACCAAGGCAAGGCTTCATGCCGAGCAAGCTTAGTATTTTTGCGTAAATAGAGAAAAAAGGAGTGATAAGACTAAAGCTACCTCGCTTTAATTGACTTTTGCAAAAAGTCTAGTAGTCATCAGGTCAGATTTAGCACATTGCATCTGCATATCCCTTGAAGGCTTGAGAGGTATAACCATTTAGAGTACAGAATCTCTGAAGTCTGTAGAGGGAGAACTCGCACCATGCAAACTTATCTGAATCCTAAAGCTGAATTAGAGCGGCTGCATGAGCAGGGAGAAGAAGGTAGCACGGTACCGCCTTGTGGCTGTTGTTGTACTAGGCGGCATCAAGGCAAAGTCAGCCACGAAAGCCAGCTACAGTCTGCGTTGAAGGAACTGCATCGAACTCTGGCAAATGCTCAAGCGAACAACGACCGTGAGAGCCAAATCAATAGTCTCAGGGGTATAGGCTTAGTTCATTGCAATCTTGGAGAGTATGCTTGGGGTGTTAAGTGCCTTGAGCAAGCGTTGCAGATTGCCCAAGCGAACAAAAATCGCTCTAGCACGGCTGTCATTCTCAATTGTCTGGGGGCGGCTTATCGTCAGACTAGCCAAGAACGCAAAGCGCTGAAGGCTTATTTACAAGCCTTAGTGATTTTCAAAGAAACCCGTGATGAGCATAGTGTTGCGAGAACCTTTAATCAGCTTGGGTCAGTTTATAGCTGTTTAGGTCAATTAGAGCAAGCACTCTTTTGCTCTCGTCAAGCGCTGAGCAGGTTTCAAAGCTTAGGTAATTCACAAACCGACGAAAGCGCTACTCTTTACACGATTGGGGAAATTTATTTACAACTCAATCGCCCTCGTCAGGCACTGGCTTTCTTCGAGCAAGGCTTAGCAATTTGCCAAAAAGTCAGCAACTACAAGGGTGAGGCAATCACGCTTGAGAGTATGGGCACAGCCTATGTCAGGCTGAACCAAGAACGGCAAGCTTTGAAGTTGTATCAGCAAGCCTTGGCAATTCGCAAGGTAGTTGGCACGTCAGCGAACGCTAAAGCAAGATGCCTGGATTACATGGGCGCAGTTCACTATAAGCTAGGCTACTTACCTCAAGCATTGGGGTATCACTTCCAAGCTTTAGGAATTTTGCAAGCCCACCACTACACAACCAGCAGTACGATGCTTCTGGATGACATTGCTGAGAGTGAAAGATTTCTCCAGCATCTAGTAACCGCTTATGACCGTCTCAATCTACAGGCTCAAGGAGAGCGGTGTTATCAACAAGCCTTAGAGATTGTTAGAACCTTTGGCGACAACCCTAGTGAAGAAGCACTCCAGCATTTCTTTGAGCAGAGATAACAATCGGATAAACTGCTCCAACTTGCTGCGCTGATGTCGGAGTTCCCAACAACAGCTAACAACTCATTACTTTTAACGCTTCTTCTCGTCAACTTGCCATCTGGCTATTGACTCATCAGCCTTAGAAACAATCAAGGTTTCAATCATAGCTATTTTGTCTGATCTTCTAGCTAAAGGAAGGGGTTAACGTTAAGCAAATTGATACCCTAGGTACAAGACTTTCCAGGAATTGCCTTCACAAAAAAGGATGAAAAATTTTCTCCCCTACCACCTACCACCTACCACCTACTTTCAAAAGAGTGATTGGGTAATAGGAGGGCGCTGGAAAATCATTAGTGTTTTTAATTACAAACTGCCTTAACACTAGATCTATGCTTTCGGTAGAAGTTGGGTAAAGCTGTAAAAATTATTCTCTTTAATAAGAGCGGGAAAATCCTGCAAAGAAAAAAACAGCTAAATCCTACATTTACATGCAGGCTAAAAAATGAAAAGGAATGATTTAGAATACTATGAGTTAAATGCTGAGAGCTGGTGGAAGGAAGGTGAAGCTTTAAATCTATCTGACCACTTTAACAAAACAAGGTTTGAATTCTTTAAGAATTATATTCCGAATTGGAGAGGAATCAAGGCTTTAGACATTGGTTGCGGAGGTGGATTAGCCTGTGAGGTACTAGCTAAATTAGGGGCTAAAGTGTCGGGGATTGATTTATCTTTAAATTCAATTAAAGCTGCACAAGAACATGCTAGGAATAGTGGTTTAAGAATTGATTATCAGTGTGGAGCGGCTGAAGACCTTCCTTACTACAATAATACTTTTGACGTTGTTTTATGCTTTGATGTTTTAGAGCATGTTGCGGATTTGGAAAAAGTTCTTTCAGAAGCTTATAGAGTTTTAAATAAAAATGGGATTTTTTTATTTGATACAATCAATAGAACTTTTAAATCCAAGGTAATAATGATTTGGCTTCTAGAATACATTCTAAAGCAACTACCACAAGGTCTTCATGACTGGAATAAGTTTATTAAGCCCGATGAATTGATTGAACTAATGGAAAGCAGTGGCTTTTCAGATGTCGTCATCAAAGGGTTTGATGTTACGGATGGTACTAACTTTGAAACTCTTAAAAAGATTGTTGCGAGGGGTTTAAGCAATCAAAGACAGGGTGAGAAACCTGAACCCTTTAAAATCCAAATTAATGAAGACACTTCAGTTTGCTATATTGGCAAGACTGTTAAACGATAACGTAAAAGCTGTGCAGGGTATTCAAGATTGGAGCGTTTACAATCCTCCGCAAGCTTAATATTTCTCCTACCATACTGAATCAGTAGGGAAGAGAAGCTTATTCAGGCAGGGTCTACCTTAGGGTTCTATCCAGTTTTTGATAATTTTTCTAGCCTGAAGATAGGGTTTATTTAAGCATAAGGAAAAGATTTGTATGACAACCGACGTTTCTACCGAGGTTAAGTCTAGTGACATCAAGAAGGGGATTAATGGGTCGCTCCTGATTGGCGCTCTTTTAATGATTTTGGGGATTGTTGCGATCGCATCTCCTGCTTTCTCTACAATCGTTGCTGAGACTTGGATTGCTTTTATCCTTGTCTCTGCGGGAGCTAGCAAGCTGGTCTATGCGTTTCAAACTCGTAATAATGATCAAGGCTTCATCTGGAAGCTGTTGTTGAGTGTTCTGTACATTGCAACGGGTGTGATGCTGTTTGTTTACCCCTTAACGGGTGTCCTGACGCTGACTTTGTTGCTCGGTAGCTTTTTGCTAACTGAAGGTGTGTTTGAGTTGATTCTTGCCTTCCGGTTACGTCCACAACAAAACTGGACATGGGCACTGGGTAATGGCATCATTACCCTGCTATTGGGTGGAATGATTGGGTTTCAGTGGCCGTTTAATGCACCTTGGCTGATTGGCACTTTGGTTGGTGTCAGCGTTCTCTTCACTGGCGTTTCACGGGTGATGCTGTCGTTGAATGCGCGTTCAGCCCTAAATCATGCTGACACAGCTACTTCAGCTTAAAATGCTGTGGTTTCAGGCATGATGTGAGCATCCCAAGGCAAGCATATTGGTATGGTGGGGCGTACAGCAGTGCGCCCCTGCTGATTTTGAGATGAATAGTAAGCTGCCTTTGCTTCTTTGGGCGAGTCACTCAGTTAACGCCCAGTCGTTAGCCACCTTGACACTTCTGCGTGCATGAGCGCAATGTCTGGATCGCGTTGAATAGCTTGATAGTAACGCTGCTCTCGATTCGTCCCTTCTTCTGCGGGAGAAACCAAGGAGCGCACTGCGTCTAACAACTCGTTGGCTCTGTCCAATGTTATGGGTTCCTTTGCACTTAGGGCTTCATCAATCTCAACGATGAATTGAGAGAATGGGCGCAGCCAGCTAAACCATTCATCTTCGAGAACAAGCTGAAAAAACTCTCCGTTTGACCGAATACGTCCATGAAACTGCTCGTACACATCTCGTTCTGAGTCGAGGAGTGCCTTATGAAGACGGAGCAGTGCAGCACGTACCTCGCGAAGGCGTTGGAATGAAAGATCGAGAGGAGAATAGCCTGAAGACATTGATAAGGATTGCGATCGCTACTCTCTTCATCATAATCGTGGTGTTCCTCCCTACTTAACTTGAATCAATCCTATTGTTCAACAGCCAATAGGAGTTCTCGATAGGTCTGTTTGAGAGCATCAAGTTGATAGTGGGCATTCAACCCACTGGGGTTGGGCAGTACCCAAATGGTTGCACCAGGCAGCGAATCGCCCTGTCGTCCCATCACTGCCTTCGGTTGATTGAATGCTGTGCGATATGCCCCAATCCCCAGCACAGCAAGAAACCGGGGTCGATAGTGCTGCACTTTGGCTGCCAACTGTTGTTGACCTGTAAGGAGTTCTTCCGGGTTTAATTCATCAGCCCTTGCTGTTGCCCGTTCCACAATATTTGTAAGACCATATCCCCGTTGCAGGAGGTTGCGATCTTCAAATGGTGTCAGCAATCGCTCACTGAAGCCTGCCCCATGTAAGGTTGGCCAGAAGCGATTCCCTGGACGTGCAAAGTGATGTCCCACGGCTGCACTATACAGGCTGGGATTGATGCCGCAAAACAAGATGTGCAAGTCAGGCGCAATGATGTCTGGAATAGTCCTACCAACTGCAGCACGAATCTCGTCTTTTGTTGGTTTACGAACAGAGGTCATTTCTTTTTTTAAGGGGCGTTAGTGCGGCGTGTTGTAGCAATCATTCTCTTCAATTAAAAGGCGATCGCACTTTCTGTTCAATTCATCTGGACGTTCGCAACTAGGCAAACACTTGCTCAACCGTCAGATTCAAGGGGATATTCTGCGGGACAGGTAAGCGATCGCTGTTTCGTAGCAAAGTAATACGACTATCAGGCGATAGCACCATAATCACCCGTTCCTCAAGTCGTGGAGTTGAGATTTCCCCTAAAACCTACCACCTACGACCTAACACCTGAAAGTCTATAGATTGAGTTCAACAATCCTCCCAGAACGTCCATCTAACAGGAATATGGTATTAAGCGGTAACCATTTCTTGTTGCTCAATTTTGGTTCCCAAAAGCTTCAAGAATTCCGCTAACCAGTTAGGATGTGCAAGCCATGCGGGTGCGGTTACCAGGTTGCCATCAACCATCGCCTCATCCGGTGGAATATGAACATAGAGTCCACCCGCACGGGTGACATCGGGGCCACAAGCGGGGTAAGCGGTGCAACTCTTGCCTTCGAGTACACCCGCTGCCGCTAAAACCTGCAATCCGTGGCAAATGGATGCAATGGGCTTCTTTGTCTCGGCAAAGTGACGGGTAATTTCGAGTACCTTGTCATTGAGGCGAATATATTCCGGGGCACGACCTCCAGGAATTACCAAGGCATCGTAGGAATCAGCGGTTACTTCATCAAATGTCGCGTTTAATTTGAAGTTGTGACCTGGTTTTTCGCTGTAGGTTTGGTCACCTTCAAAGTTGTGAACGGCTGTTCTTACTGTTTCTCCCGCTTTTTTATCAGGGCAAACAGCATGAACGGTATGTCCTACCATTTGTAATGCTTGGAAAGGTACCATCACCTCATAGTCTTCAACAAAGTCACCTACAAGCATTAAAATCTTCTTTCCAGTCATCTTTTTCTCACTTCTGGATATTCCAATAAAAAGCAAGCTACAGAAGCAACTTAAGCTCCTCATGACTATGCTATCTTAGACCGACATTTGTAATACATGAAACCCGCGATCGCTTTTCAACAATCACGGGTTTCAACCAACTCTAATTAGAAAACCTTGAAAGATGGCTTTTCTCAACGACTACTGTCAGAACCTTAGCCCAAAGAGAGTAGATCTGGGTAAAGGATATTTATTGCGATTAACAGCACAGCATGACCTGAGAGTAGAAGGATAAGCTGGACTGGTGCCAGGGAAAGCCAGGTAAGAAAATCATTTTGTTTTGCTGCCATGAACTATTCTCCCAAAATTCAGTAAGTAAGTTAAACAAGATTAACGAGGTGAAACTGGAATTTCCTCTTCCTTAGCGGTTAGTTCACCAGAAAGAAATTCTTTGATCGCTGCTAAGGGCCAAGTAAAGCCAGTTAACATGAATTTGAGGGCACGGGGCACATCAATGATGATTTCTTTCATTTCTGGATTAGGTTCTTTTCTGACCGATATCAGGTAAGAACGACCAACCCAACCAATCCAACCAGCGATGTAAAGAAATAGTAAGCCAGGGATGATAAATTCATCAGCATGACTCAGGCTACCATCCGCGATGATGCGAGGTAAACCATCGGGGCCGCAAAGGAAGTTTTTGCTGTAATAGTCAAATCGGTTTTCTCCTGAACGGGGATCGCCAATGGTATCTTTAGCATCCTTAGCCCGTTGCTGAAAAGCTGGGGATTCACTGCATGGCACAAGTCCCGCTTTCGGTTCCGATGTGTTTGCTGAGGCTGCGGTTGTATAGGTAAACCACAGACTAACGGCAAAAATCAAAGCTAACAATCGACGCATGAAATATTTCCTTTTGTTACAAAACAAAAAGTTCTATGTACAAGAGAAGATGGAACTCTCTGTACATCCAAGCAATATTACTCCGATGGGTTAGCCTAGTAAAGTTTAATTAAATAAAAGTAGCCTTTTTATCAAGGTCATTCGCAAATGACTTGCGTGTTAGCGATAGAAACTAGTTGTGATGAAACAGCAGTAGCGATTGTTAAAAATCGTATCTGTTGTAGTAGTGTCGTTGCTTCTCAAATTCCGGTTCATCAACAGTATGGTGGAGTCGTACCGGAAGTGGCTTCGCGCAGTCACGTCGAGACGATTAATCAGGCGATCGCACAAGCGTTCGTTGAAGCTGAACTCGACTGGGATGCGATTGATGGAATTGCCGCTACTTGCGCCCCTGGATTAGTCGGTGCCTTGCTAGTCGGTTTAACAGCCGCTAAAACCCTTGCCGTTGTCCACCAAAAGCCATTTCTCGGCGTTCATCATCTAGAAGGTCACATCTACGCGACCTATCTCACTGAACCAGAGTTAGAGCCACCCTTCTTGTGTCTACTGGTTTCTGGCGGTCACACCAGCTTAATTTATGTCAAAGACTGTGGTCATTACGAAACGCTAGGAGAAACCCGTGATGATGCAGCAGGTGAAGCGTTTGATAAGGTAGCGCGATTGTTGAAGCTAGGGTATCCCGGCGGCCCAGTGATTGACCGCTTAGCAAAAGTTGGTAATCCGGCAGCGTTTCCCCTACCAGACGGCAAGATTTCCCGTCCTGATGGCGGCTATCACCGCTATGACTCCAGTTTTAGCGGCTTGAAGACAGCGGTACTGCGCTTGGTACAGAAACTAGAACAGGATACATTTGAGTTACCTGTCAATGACATTGCCGCTAGCTTCCAGGAAACCGTAGCGCGATCGCTTACCAAACGCGCGATCGCCTGTGCTTTGGATTATGGTCTAAATACGATTGCCGTTGGCGGTGGTGTTGCTGCTAACAGCGGATTGAGAAAGCACCTACAAGCGGCGGCTGCCAGTCACAACTTGCGGGTACTTTTCCCTCCCCTCAAATACTGCACCGACAACGCGGCGATGATTGGCTGTGCGGCGGCTGATCATCTCAGTCGAGGACATACTTCTGGACTCACATTAGGAGTGCAGTCGCGTCTCCCCCTCACTAGCGTTATGCAGCTTTATTCCTAACTCGAAGCAGGTTAAGCGTAGGAACAACTAGGGCACCAGTTATCTAGTGCCCGATATAAAGCAGATTAACCGTTACCGTTACCATTGCTGTGGCTCATGGTTGCCAGTACGTTTTCCGCCAACTTACCTGGAACTTCCTGAAGATGGTCGTATTGCCAGTGAAAGAAGCCCACCCCTAGCGTGAGCGATCGCAATTCCACAATAAAGTCGTGCATCTCTGCCTGCGGGAGATAGCCAGATACACAGTCCCAACCGGGCCAATCAGAACGACCTTCATAGCCGAGAATTTGCCCACGGCGCCCAGTAACGAGTTGCAGGACTTTCGAGGTATATTCCTTAGGCGCACATACCTGAATCGACATAATCGGTTCCAGAAGGGTTGGCTCACAATTGAGCATTCCTTCCGTCATCGCTAGCCGTGCTGCCTGCTTAAACGCCTGTTCAGAGCTATCGACGCTATGGTAAGAGCCATTCGTCAACGTCACCGCAACATCAACGACTGGGAAGCCTAGAGGGCCATGCACCAAATACTCCCGAACTCCTATCTCGACACCAGGGATGTACTGCTTCGGAACAACACCACCCACAATCGATTGCGAGAAGTTAAAGCCCTCTCCACGGGACAATGGTTTGATGTCGAGGTGAACATCACCAAACTGTCCATGACCGCCACTTTGGTGCTTGTAGCGTCCGTGAGAAGAGGTGGCTTTGCGGATTGTTTCTTTGTAGGGTACTCGTGGTAGGTGAGTACTCATCGGCAAGTTATATTTGCGCCGCAGTCGGTCTAGTGCAACCTGGAGATGAATTTCACCCTGTCCCCAGAGGATAATTTCGTGGGTGTCGCCATGTTGTTCCCAGGCAAGAGAGGGGTCTTCTTCCTGAAGCTTAGTTAATGCCCCACTGAGCTTCACTTCATCTTTGCGTTTCTCTGGTGCGATCGCTAATGCATAGACATGTACAAGTGATTCAGCTTTGGGTAATGTAATCGCATTTCCATTCGTGGTTAGGGTTGTACTGGTTGGAATATCTTCCAAGCGTCCAAGTGCAACAATTTCACCCGCAGAGGCTTCCGAGATTGACTGTTGTTGCTGACCGAGCATACGGTACAAGCCACCAACACGAACACCATTGAGGATAATGCCATCTGTTAGCTGACCTTGCCAGACACGCACCAGTGAGAGTTTGCCACCTTGGGGCGTGTAATAGGTTTTTAGCACCTGGGCAACAGCGGTGTTGGTGTCTCCAGCCAATCCTCGTCGCTCAGCCGTTGTCTCTGGCGTTGGCGCTTCCCGTAACAGCGCCTCAATCAGGGGTCTGACTCCATAATCTTGCTCAGCCGCACCAATAAATACAGGCACAATTAAGTCTGCCCCCAATTCCATCTTCAGGTCTTGGAGTATCTCTTCTGTTGGTGGTTCAATTTCCTCTAATAGTTCTTCTAGCAGGTGGTCGTCAAAATTGGCTAACTCTTCTAACATTTCGGCTCGTGCCGCCTTTTCCTGCTCTTGCAAGGATTCTGGCAGTGGCACAGGGTCAGCGGCAGCTCCAGGATGGTAATGATAGGCTTGCTCACTGACTAAATCAATAAAGCCTATTAGGTGTTCCCCTTTACCAATGGGGTACTGGTGCGGTATCAGGGGGCGTGTTGAGACAGATTTTAGTGCCTCCAGAACTTCTCGGTAAGGGCTACCACAGGCATCACCATCACAAGTGAGCCGATCCATTTTGTTGATAAATACGAGGTGCGGGATTTCCCAATCGTCGAGGAATTTGAATAAAGGGGCAAGTGTGAGGACGCGATCGCTTACAGGTTCACAAACGACTACAGCCGCATCGACACCAATCAAAGCGTTGTAGGTTTCTTGAGTAAACTCTACAGAACCGGGACAATCTAAAAAGTTGAAGCGGATACCTTCGTACTCGGTACTCGCCGCTGATACTTCTACACTCATCGAGCGATCGCGTGCCTCCGCTGCACCATCGCCTACTGTGTTACCGTCCTTAATGCTGCCTTTGCGAGAAATCGCACCTGTGACGGACAGCAAACTTTCTAAAAGGGTTGTTTTACCACTTAAATACGGACCAACAATTGCTACATTACGTGTGGCAGAACTGACATTTTCGTTCATGATTCGCCCCCAGAATAATCTAATGTTGAGTGGCTTGGCATAAGCTTACGCCATAGCGACTAAATGCCCGACTACGAGTTGCCGATGCCAATATTTATATGGGATCAAAACTATCTGCCTGTGAGATTAGCGCGTTCTCACCTCAATACAACAATTCTTGCAATGTCTTGTAAGGGAAACTTCTTCAAAAATTAAGTTAGATTACTTGGAATGAATGACTTCTAACTTTTATGAATTTAAGCAACAACTGGAAACGAATTTGTTTCAAAATAAAGCAAGATTTTCTCCAAACAAGCTTAACATTTTTCAACAGAAAGCGACTCAATCTCCGCTTGTCCCATCCCGCCATCTCCCCATCCCGCCATCTCCCCATCTTCACCATTGGGTTGAGTTTACTGTTGTTTAATGGAGCGACCTTTAGTGCTGTTGCTATCGAACCCTTGGCACAGTCACTCCCGGCATTAAAACCGACACAACCTGCTGCGCTTGAGCAGCTTAATCAAGGACTGGCGCTAATTGAACAGGGTAAGTTGCCAGATGCGATCGCAGCTTTTCAACGGGCGGCTGAACTGAACCCACAACTCGCCCCAGCCCATTACAACCTTGGCTTAGCCCTACGGCAAGCAGGGCAATTGCAAGCCTCAGCCGATGCCTTTTACCGCGCCACCCAGATAGATTCCAGCTTCGCGATGGCGTATGCCAATTTGGGGGCAGCGCTTTTGGAAGGGAATAACTTACCGCAGGCACGAGAGTACCTATCACGGGCACTGGAACTGGAACCTAACCTTGGTGTTGCTCATTACAACTATGGTTTAGTGCTTTCGCAATTGGGAGAACAAGAAAAAGCGATCGCAGCTTTCAAAAGTGCGATGCAGTTCAGCACAAATGCACCAGAACCGGCATATCATTTAGGGTTGATTTATCTGCAACGAAGCAAAGTAGATGAAGCAAAAAAGTCATTTGAACAAGCCATTAAAATTAACTCTAAATATCCAGAAGCTCACTACAATATTGGCTCAATTTTATTCAATGAGGGAAACTTTGATGCAGCACTTGAATCCTTCCGCAAAGCGGCGCAAAGTAACTCTAATTATGCCAATGCTTACTACGGTGCTGGGTTGGTATTTCTACGCCAGAATCGTTGGAGTGATGCCCAAGAAGTTTTGCAATATGCCAAAGAACTCTACAGTAGTCAGGGCAATGCTCAGTGGGCACGTCAAGCCGAAGAACTACTCAATCAATTACCTAGCTCATAATCTGCATAGAGCAAGGGTTTTTACTTAAGAATAATACCAAGCAATGAGAGACGCGATTACTGGAACACGTAGAAACCCGTAAGCTGTTAGCTACCAATTAAACCATTAGCATTAGTTTAGATAGGACGCTAGCAGAAAACATTAATACTCATCTATCTTTCTTGCTGTCGAATGCAAGAGAGAAACTGTGTCATCGCCTCAAGCTGTGAGGGCATTAATACACAGCTTACTAGCAAGTCCAAATCTAAATCTGGCAGAAACTCACTACGGGAAATAGGTTCGTAATCTTCTCCGCGAAAATAGTGGATAGAAAGTTTGTTATTTTCCCAAAACCAAACTTCAGCAATCTTCAATCGCTTATATTTTTCTAGTTTCTTAGTATTGCCACTAGTAAAAGCTACTTCGATAGCAAGATCGGGATGTTCTTTTCTTTCTCCGATGTAATACGACTGATCTGGCTCAAATGAAGTCCCTTTAACTTCTGACTCACGAGTTGCACTGCCTACAGGAATAAACTCAATTCGCCTTTCTAGAAAGTAGAGTCCTAGCAACAAACCAATAATAGTTTTAATAATTTCATGGTCTTCACCAATCGTCATCAGTTCCACACACCCATCAAGACAAGATACTCGTACACCTGGCACCTCTGCCATCAAGGCTTGAATCGCCTTGAATTGCTGCCAACTGTGACGACCCGGTAAGACAAAACGTTGTGCGTTAACAAAGATAATTTCTTCTATAGATTGTGCCGTCATAGGTGTAGCGCTCCTACTTTCTGATGACTAGCCCCCACCCAGCCGAAACTAGGCAGGGGCATCACCTCCAGCTTAATGTACTAAATTGATCGCACGTTTCGCCAAAGCCTCAGGTGACAAGCCATTAAACTCCATAATTTGAGTAGGAGTAGCAGTCGTTTCGCCTCGTTTCCAAGCGAAGACATCACGTTTCGCAGTACTCCGCAGCATCAACGGTTCCAGCATCCCAGCCGCACCACCTGTTACACCAATGAGGGCATCACCGCCAAACATCGTTTCAAACCCAGCATCATCCAGGAAATCACCATCCGATTCGGAAGCCGCTTCCCACAAGACATCAGAGGGACGATACAGGCGACGAGGACTGATTACAGAGACAATCCGAACACCAATGCCTTGAGAGGCAAGCTGTTTAGCCGCTTCAAACACTGGGAGGAGACTCATATCTCCCACTACGGCAAAGACAACCGTTTTCTCACCTGCTGCCTCATGCAAGACAATGCCACCATCCTGAAGTCCCTGACGGACTTGCTCAAAGGTGGTATGGATGGGTAAAGGAGATTTGCTGGCAGTGATGATGATGCCTTTGTTCTTGGTACCTAATGCCCACTCATACGCTACTTGGATGCTATTGGCATCAGGGGGAAAGATGGGGAAGATATTGCCGTTACGCATCATCGCGGCAAGATAGGCTTCAATTTCCGGACGTTGGTGCGTCCAACCGTTACGTCCCTGTTCCAAAGCACCTGCGGTGAACAAACAAATATTAGATGGCGTTGAGCGACGCAATTCTGCCATTGCTTGAGTAACAGTCTGCCAAATGGGTAAGCCGTTAATTGCAAAGGCTTCGTAGGAACACCAGAGACTGCGCCCTCCCATCAGGGCAATCCCAGAGGCTAAACCCGCACAGGCATCTTCACTTAGCGGTTCATATACTCGTCCTGCTGGACTTTGGAAGTAGCGATCGTCTGTGGTGGGGTGGAGAATTTGCAGCGCTTTGTTGATGTTGGAAATCCCAGAAGCTTCGTTCCCATCAGCGTTGGTGACAATAAACGAGGTGTCATGCAGTCCCACTGCCCCAACGATCGCACCCATTGCTGTAGTTGCGACTTTTTTCTCACCTCCGACTGTGAATTCTTCCAGAGGAAGTTTACCGAGTTCTGGAAGCGATCGCACTTTTTCCGTAACCGCAACCCGACTAGCGGAACCACCACCAGCACGTTCAAAGTTAGTCCGTACCAGTTCCCACGCCTCAGGAGTCAGCGCACGGGCTTTTAGCGCCCCAACGATATCTTCACTCTCCAGCGTATGGTGAGCATAGAGGTTGTGAGATTTTGCCCCCCGATCATGGACACCTGCACCTTTGAGTTGTTTGATAATCATCACAGTCAAGGTGCCACCTAGGGCAGACTTCGCCGCTTCATCAGCCGCATTGAGAACCGCTTTGGTGAAGGCAAGCCGCTGTTCAAAGGAGAAAGCCGTGCTATCAACGTAATCACCTGGCTGATTGGCATCATCATAGTCCTTAGCATTAACTAAGATGACATTTTCAAACCCGTTACCCCGCCAGTACTCGATCATCCGTTCATTGGACTGGGTGGAAACCATGCTGTGATGTTCTTGGCTAAAGCCGTTCCACACCAGCACGGGTAAGAAGTTCGTCACACTGGGAAACGCTGTGTGGAAGTGAGCCATGCTACTCATCACATAGGGTTCGCCAATCCCACCATCACCAATAGTGAAGGGGAAGAGGGTGCCGTTGTTGAGTAAAGCCGCCGACATCGCGAAGTGCTGTCCTTGTCCTAAGGGACCAGCAGGGGAGAGAAGTCCAGGGATTTGACCGGAAAGATGACCCAAAAGCCCATCTTGTTCCCGGAAGCGATCGCACAATTGCTGTACTGTTGAAATTCCCATATCCTCTAAGGAACGGTCGAGGAACATGGCACTATAGAAGCCAGGAGCATGATGTCCGACTTCTGTCAAGATATTTTTGTAACCCAGCATTACTAGAGCTGCGTAAGCTTCCGCCTGACTAGCAAAGCCTCCCGGATGTCCTGATGACTTACTAGCGGTAACGTGCAATATCAAGTAGCGTAGGGCATCAGCCGCTAGCAGGGTTTGGAATACAGCACTTTCGTCATTAGGGTTTGCGATCGCGTTTTGTCCTTGTGCGATCGCACTTTCCTTGCCAAACGTCTCAAATCCCGGCAATGCTTCACCAAAATACTGAATTCCCTCACAAAAGCTAGGGGCTTGGGTAACAGTGGTCATAATCTCAGATACCTCTTCAAATAACGGCGTCCCTGCAAGGGTTAGCTTCAATTAGGTAGATCCTACAGGAAGAGCAAGGCGAGAAAGGGCACTTCCAAGAGCATTAGTAGAGATTATTAGCAATGAAATATCTTATTCATTAGATTGATTTAATTGAACAACCTTTGTTGCTGCAACTCCTATGACTAATGTCAAACTGCCAGATGGTCCAAAGACTCCACAATTTCTGCAACTGCTTCAATGGATTGCTCGCCCTCTACAATACATGGAGAATTCTGCCCAAAGCTATGACGATATCTTCGATTGTTGGCTGTATCTATCTCACCCACCACCGCGAAGATATCTACCCGGAACCCAAGTGTTTCAAGCCAGAGCGCTTTTTAGAACGGCAATTTTCTTCGTTTGAGTTTTTACCCTTTGGGGGCAGCAACCGTCGCTGTATTGGTGCCGCTTTTGCCATGTTTGAAATGAAACTGGTACTCGTAACAATTTTGTCTCATTGGGGACTAGCAATGGCTGACACTCGTCCTGTTCGACCTGTCCGCCGTGGCGTTACCTTGGGACCACCATCAGGAATGCAGATGGTTTTGACCGCTCAATATAAAAAGCGATCGCCCCAAGGCATAACTAGTTCTGTTTAAAGCGTGTATGAAGATGAGTGCGCTTCGAGAGGGAGATCGCTATGCTGAGAAGAGCATTCTGCTACTCTTGCAAACGTTTTATTAGGCCCTCATGAGACTGCCCGACGGCCCTCAGACACCGTCTTTGCTACAGACGATTCAATTAATTGCTCAACCCACTGAGTTTCTAGACGCTTGTTACGAGCGCTATGGAGACCCCTTTACCTTGCGGGTACTCGGTTTAAATTCGCCACCAGTAGTTTTTTTCAGTCAACCTCAGGCGATTCAAGAGATTTTTGCTGTTCCTTCATCAAAGTTAGACTTTCGTAAGGCGACTCATGTCTTTGAGCCACTAATGGGAGAACAGTCAATCATTTTGCAGGAAGGACGAAGCCATCAGCGTCAGCGTCAGTTGATGATGCCGTCCTTTCATGGCGATCGCATGAGAAGTTATGGTCAGCTAATTTGTGAGATTACTAAGCAGGCAACAGCACCCTGGACAATAGGTTCCTCTTTTTCTATGCATAAGGTGATGCCAGAGATTACCCTCCAGATTATTCTGCGGGTTGTCTTTGGTATCAATCCAGGTCCGCGCTATCAGCAGTTAGAAAAACTCCTGAGTTCACTTCTGGAAGACGTTACCAGTCCTTTATATTCCAGTCTGTTTTTCTTTCCGCCTCTACAACGAGATTTAGGCGCATGGAGTCCTTGGGGGCAGTTCCTACGGCGTCGTCAAGAAATTGATGCTCTGATTTATGCTGAAATTAGCGATCGCCGATCAACCTACGATGAGTCTCGTACAGATATCCTCTCACTGCTCATGTCAGCCCATGACGAGAACGGTCAGCAGATGAGTGATGTTGAGTTACGCGATCAGTTAGTCTCCCTGCTACTACTCGGTTACGAAACTACAGCCGCTGTCCTGGCGTGGGCGTTTTACTGGATTCACTCCTCACCGTCTGTACTCAAGACGCTGCAAGAAGAACTGAATTCTCTAGGAAATCCCTTAAATCCAGACGCTTTAGCGCAACTGCCTTACCTCACTGCTGTTTGTGCCGAAACCTTGCGTATCAACCCAATTGCTTTAATTTGTACACCTCGGAGGACTTTGGAACCTTTGCCGTTGGCAGGTTACCATTTTGATGCAGGTGTAATTCTGATTCCTTGTATTTATCTTGCTCACCAACGTTCAGAGACGTTTCCTAATCCCAAAGAGTTTAAGCCAGAGCGCTTCCTCAATGAAAAATTTTCGCCCTATGAGTATTTCCCCTTTGGTGGTGGTTATCGAGGCTGCATTGGAGCCGCATTTTCAATGTTTGAGATGAAACTAGTAATAGGCACAATATTGTCCCGTTGTCAACTTGCCTTGACAACGCAACATCCCGTGCGACCAGTACGTCGAGGGATTACGATTGTTCCTTCTGGAGGTGTCTCAGTTGTTATGACTGGCGAGCATCCAGCCAAAACTGTTCAGCCTGTGCGAGGTAAGGAGTGAGAAGCAATAATTAAAAATTAAAACACCTACCATAAAGATTTGAAGTTTTAACGCCCTTTTCCCATCAAATCTCCTGATAGCGCTTCACAATCAACAGACAATTGCGGTTGTTATTTGTACGGGTATAACTGATCTTGTCGGCGATTTTCTGCAAAATGGCGATACCGCGACCGCCTCCCGCCTGCTCATCGACAAGTCGATCCAATTTCTGAAGATGCTGTTCTAAATCAAAGGGTTGTCCTTGATCCCAGATGCATATCTCTAAATGTTCAGGAAATAGAGTGACTTCGAGATCGATGGGAACATCAGGTGAGAGGTTTTTATGGGCATGGCGAACCGCGTTGGTAAAACCTTCCGCCAAGGCGAGTTGGCACTGTAACCAAACCTTTTTGGGAATAGACGGTTGTTCGAGTTGGTTAAACCAGGATAAAACCTCGTCTAACGCTGTAAGGTCTGTGAGAACTTGCTTTCTCGATTTCTTCAGGTCCTTCAACTGTTCAAAGCCTTTTACATCAACAACACTAAAACCTAGTCATAAATGCACCCATACACTGTAGAGCATCTCAGTCTAGCCTGAATTTCACCCCTGTTCTAGGATTGATACCTTAACCTAGAGACTTGTACCACTTCCTATTCATTAAACTACACGCAACTGAATCCAGTTACCGCCCTCGTTGTAACCAGAGTGCATCTGCAATCTCCAAGAGTGACTTGTAGTACCTCATCGACCATGAACCAAATTCTGATTATTGATGACGACCCAGCTATTCAGATGTTGTTAAAACGAACACTTCATAACCAGGGTTATGAGGTTGCCGTTGCCAGCGACGGTGAAGAAGGTCTAGAACAGGCACGACAGTTACGTCCAGGGCTAGTGATTTGCGATTGGATTATGCCACGCATGAACGGACTGGAGGTCTGTCGCCAAGTTAAAGCAACGCCTGAACTTTCAACGACGATATTTATTTTACTGACCTCTCTGGGTTCAGTTGAAGATCGGGTGAAGGGGTTGGATGCTGGCGCAGACGACTTTCTGTGCAAGCCTATTGAAATGCCTGAGTTGAAGGCACGAGTGCGTGCAAACTTGCGGTTGCATGAAGCTAGCCACGAGTTGCAAGCCCAGAAACAGTTGTTGGAGGCGGAACTCGCTGAAGCGGCTGAATATGTGCGTTCAATTCTGCCCGACGAAATGACCGAACCGCCAGTGACGATTGATGCGCGCTTCATTCCGTCACGGCAGCTAGGAGGTGATGGTTTTGATTATTATTGGCTTGATCCAGAGCATTTAGCAATTTATCTCTTGGATGCGGCTGGACATGGTTTGAGGGCCGCGCTGCCAACACTTTCGGTGTTGAATTTGCTGAGGTCGCGAGCGCTTCCGAAGATTAATTACTATCAACCCAGCGATGTGCTGAGGGGATTAAATGAAACGTTCCAGATGACTCAGCGCAATGATAAGTACTTCACCATCTGGTACGGGGTATATAACCGGGTTAAGCGTGAACTCGTCTATTCTAGTGCTGGACATCCACCCGCTGTATTGCTGAGTGGAAGTCCAACAACAACGTCGTCCCTGGAAGTGCAACGCTTGAGAACGATGAGTTTACCCGTTGGCATGTTTCCGGATGCCAGTTATGTTGATCAATGCTGCGAAGTCGCAAAATCTAGCACCCTGTATATTTTTAGTGATGGGATTTACGAGATTAATCAAGCGGATGGCACCATCTGGGGACTCGATCCATTTATTCAGCTACTAGTAGACTGTCGAAATAAAAGTAGCTCTAATCTAGAACAAGTGTTGCATTCCCTCAAATCTGTGAATCCCAAAGACTATTTTGATGATGATTTGTCCTTGCTAGAAATCAACTTCGATTAATTATCTTCCTTAGGCAAGAGGAATCTTGCCTTAACTTTTGGCAATAACAGTGTTATCGAAGTCTTCTCGCGTTGGAAAAATTTCAAAAACACGATCCATGCTCGTCAATTCAAATAACATTTTTATTTGTTCATTGACTGAGCAAACAAAAAGCTTGCCTCCGGCAGCACGAACTGTCTTCAGTGCCAGGACAAGCGCCCCTAAACCTGAGCTATCCATGAACGTAACATCTTGGAAATCAATCAATACGATATCGACATTAGATTCCACAAGATTACTAATCTCTTGACGAAATTGACCAGCTTTTGTTCCGTCTAAGATGCCAGAGGGTCGAACAACTTCAACAACAGGATTCATACTACTATAGGCTTGCTAGTTACACAGAACGTCTAGACTTTGCCAGTATAGCTGTGGCAATTAGTTTCAGCCAGACTGATTGGGCTTATTTGACAGCAATTTTATATTAGCTTTTAGGTAATGAAATAGGTGGATGGCGGATACAGAGTGTATTTTAGGATTTTGACATCAATATGTTTATCGAGATAATTTTATAAATTTAACTTAAAGGCTTGCCAAAGCTGGCTGTTTTTGGCATGGCTCCAAAAATGGCGATCGCATCATAGCCCTAGCATTAGTGAAGACTCAGTGTTTCTACCCCTCGCCTAGTCTCCCTAAATACAATCTCCTTCCCCTGATAGACCAGATGTCCGTTTTCATTTCTTTACAATGCAGGAAGTTACTAGGTTGTAGATAGTAGAACTTTATTAGATACATGCAAGCTTACGATGTCATTATTATTGGCGCGGGTCATAATGGTCTGGTCTGTGCTTCCTACCTGCTGAAGGCAGGTTATAGTGTCCTGTTACTCGAAAAGCGTTCTGTCCCTGGCGGGGCAGCAACGACCGAAGAAGTCATGCCAGAGGAAGCACCGGGTTATAAGTTCAACCTCTGTGCGATTGACCACGAATTTATTCACTTAGGACCTGTTGTTGAGGAACTCGAACTGGAAAAGTACGGGTTAGAGTACCTGTTCTGTGACCCTGTTACTTTTTGCCCTCATCCAGATGGGACTTATTTCTTTGCTCACAAGTCGGTGGAAAAGACTTGCGCTGAGATTGCAAGATTTAACGAACGTGATGCCAAAAAATACGCCGAATTTAGTGATTACTGGGAGCGTGTCATTAAAGGTATTACTCCTGTCTTTAATGCCCCACCCAAGTCAATTTTCGATATCGCAGGCAACTATGGCTTGAAAAACATTCAAGACCTTTTGTCACTCATGGGTGGCGTTGATAAGGCACTGGACTTGATACGCACGATGCTAACCAGTCCAGAAGATATCCTGAACGAGTGGTTTGATTCCGAGTTTGTCAAAGCCCCACTAGCAAGACTCGCCGCTGAATTAGGCGCACCGCCTTCCCAAAAAACCATTGCGATTGGAGCAATGATGATGGCGCTACGTCACAACCCTGGTATGGCGCGACCTCGTGGCGGCACTGGCGCACTTGTTCAAGCCTTATTAAAGCTGGTTAAGAGCAAAGGTGGTGTTGTCTTAACAGACCAACACGTCGAGCAAGTTTTAGTAGATGATGGTCGTGCTGTCGGGGTGAGGGTAGCTGGAGGGAAGGAGTATCGCGCTAACAAAGGCGTAATTTCCAATATTGATGCCAGACGCTTATTCCTCCAAATGGTTGATCCAGCTGATCTGGATTCAGCAGACCCCAATCTACGCGATCGCGTAGAGCGACGTATCGTCAACAACAATGAAACAATCCTCAAGATTGACTGTGCATTATCAGAGATACCGCGCTTTGAAGGCTTCGACCACAAAGATGAGTACCTGATTGGTTCTGTACTGATTGCTGATTCTGTGGCTCATGTTGAAGAATCACACTCTTTAGCAACAATGGGGCAGATTCCTGACTCTAACCCTTCAATGTATCTAGATGTGCCAACAGTTCTAGACCCATCAATGGCTCCAGACGGGAAGCATACACTCTGGATTGAGTTCTTTGCGCCTTATCAAATTGCTGGGGCAGAAGGAACAGGATTGAAGGGGACAGGTTGGACCGATGAGTTGAAGAACAAAGTCGCTGACCGCGTGATTGATAAATTGGCAGATTACGCACCGAATGTTAAAAATGCGATTACTGCCCGTCGTGTGGAAAGTCCAGCCGAATTGGGAGAGCGGTTGGGAGCCTATAAAGGTAACTACTACCACATTGACATGACGCTCGATCAGATGGTCTTCTTCCGTCCTTTACCGGAAATTGCGAATTACAAAACACCGATTGATAACTTATACCTAACAGGTGCAGGTACTCATCCAGGTGGTTCAATTTCTGGAATGCCAGGGCGTAACTGTGCGCGTGTATTCCTAAATACTGAGCAGCCAATTGCTCAGAAGGTGAAAGAAGCAGGGAATGCTCTCAAATCTCTGTTGACATCACCCTTTAATCGAACATAGCGGTTCTTTCTCACTTGTGCGTGGTACAGTTTTAACCTCTTTCCTACAAGGATATTGCTTGCGAATCAGGAGTAACACCCCTCACTTCAACGAAAAATTAATGCTTTCGGCTGGCGATCACCTTATTTAGCTTGCCTAGTAAACCCTGTAAATTCGTTTGGGTGAAGGGTCAAACTCACCATTCGCCAGCAGTATCCTACAAGGACTAAGGTGAGGGCGAAAGGGCGAATGTATGGGCAAATGCTAGGCGATCGCCAACCTTCTCTAGATGAAGAGCCATAATTTCTGTTAAGATGAATCGAAAGCCAGTACATTCCGGTCTGTTGCTGGCGCATTGGAAAAAGCTCATTCAAGCTATCCAACTGAATTACAAATTTCCTGCTCTTAGACTGGCCCCAGGCACTTGATTTGGGATAGGGGCACCACTAGGAGTAATTACATCCATGACATTTCGTAACCTCGGTCTTTCGACCGACCTACTTCGTGCTGTTGCTGACCATGGCTACACTGAGCCAACCCCCATTCAGCAGCAGGCAATTCCCGCCGTCCTGCAAGGACAAGACGTTTTTGCCAGTGCCCAAACGGGAACGGGAAAGACGGCTGGCTTTACTCTGCCTCTACTGCAACTTTTGGGCACCACCAACCCCAACAAGGTGCATCGCACGCCTCGCGCCCTCATCCTCACCCCCACTCGCGAACTAGCAGATCAGGTCAACGATAGCGTCAAAACCTATGGCAAATACCTGTCCCTGCGTTCGGCAGTGGTCTATGGCGGTGTCGGAATTGGACCGCAAATTCAAATGCTGCGTCGGGGGATTGATATTCTAGTCGCCACACCCGGACGCTTGCTCGACCACCTTGGGCAAAAGACTGTCGATCTCTCCCAGATAGAGATACTGGTGCTGGATGAATGCGATCGCATGTTAGACATGGGCTTCATCCACGACATCCGCAAAATTTTGGCGAAACTACCTCCATCTCGGCAAACGCTGATGTTTTCTGCCACCTTCTCTAAAGAAATCCAGCAACTTGCCAACACTTTGCTAAAGTCTCCAACCCAGATCGAAGTGGCTCGCCGCAATACTGCCGCAGAACAGGTAGAACAGGTGGTTCATCCTGTCGATCGCGATCGCAAGCGAGAACTGCTTTCTTATATGATCGGGTTCCACAATTGGAAACAGGTGCTGGTCTTCACCCGCACAAAACATGGTGCCAATCGTCTCGCCGAGCAGCTTGCTAAAGATGGACTGAAAACTGCTGCAATTCATGGCAACAAAAGTCAGGCAGCCCGCACCCGTGCCCTGCAAGACTTTAAGCAAGGGAAAGTGCGTGTATTAGTCGCAACCGATGTAGCATCACGGGGTCTAGATATCGATCAGCTTCCTCACGTCGTCAACTTTGAACTTCCTAACGTACCAGAAGATTACGTGCATCGCATTGGTCGCACAGGTCGCGCTGGCAACGAAGGACGAGCTGTTTCCCTGGTCTGTAGCGATGAATATCCACTTCTGAAGGACATCGAACGGTTGCTCAATCAAACCCTTGCTAAAGAAGTGATTCCAGGATACGAGCCAACATCAATTGCCCAACCTCAGGCAGAGCAACCGAAGCCTCAGCGCTCGAATCAACGTCGCAGTAACCGGGCAAAGCCCCAGACACCATCGGCACCAACCCGCACCCAAAAGCCCACAAAAGCAGGGAATCGCCCTCGCAAACGCCTCCACACGGCTTAATCCCTCGGCGATTGCCGCCTAGTGAAGGCGAGATCCCGGACTTCTTAAAGAAGTCCGGGATTTGAACTGTTGGCGATCGCTTGCTGCGCGACTGAAAATACAACTGGCTCAATGACTGGAAAAACTGGAGCAAAACATGGATAGTGCCACTCGCCTCCAGACGATTTTGGTTGATTCGCCTGTTGGATCTGTATTGCCTGCGATCGCTCTTCTCAATTTCCCCAACTGGTGGTTGGCAGGTGGTGCGGTGCGAAATACGATTGGCGATCGCAAAGTAAGAGACTAAGGTTGCTATATCGAACCATGCAGCCTTGTGACTTCGGCTAAACTACTCATGTTACTCTTGCGCTTGAGTTAGAACATCTTGATATAGTTTTTGACTAATGTATGTTCCCTGAGCAATCAGATCATCAAGTATTTGTCTGACGCTAGGAATCAGTCCTCGCCGTTTGGCAAGTAGCAGAACACCCACCGTACCAATAACAGGTAAGTTGCGAGATAGTGCTTCTGTGCGTGCTTCCTGGTCGTCTAGCAGTAGCCGAACAGCACCCAACTCTTCAGCAAGGATAATAGCTCCACACTCACCCAAGCCAAGTTGAGTCTGTTTTCTAAGCGTTGATACTTTCTGGGAATCGCTGACTGATCGCACCTCAATCCAATCAACTGCCTGTAGGGCGACTATGGCTGGATGGTTGCCTTTGGTCAACTCATCATGAACTTCTTTGGGAATAATAACTTGCCCAAAGACACCCTGTAAAAGAGCCACCTGTCCCACTTTTGCCAGTTCGCTCAAGGGTGTTGTGTCTGAGACGATTATCACTGCGAAGATTGCTCCAACAGACGGGCAGTTTCAGCAACTTCGCGTTCTAGTTCTTCCGAAGTTTGGGGTGCGAAGGGTGAGATTCGATAAAGTCCCATGAGATCGGACAACTGCCAGCGATCGATGCTTAATAGTTCTGCTGCTCGTCCAGCACTGATGTTTCCCTGTCTGAGCAATTCCATGATAAAGGCTTCCCGTGCTTTGCGCTCCGCTTCTAACCTTTGAGCCTCATCGATTTCAGGAATCGCGATCGTGAACTTGACTTCAATCTCTTGGGAACTGACTGACACGAGTGTTAACCTCAATTGGCATAGTGATTCGGCTGCTTATAGCCATTATGAATTAGGTTTATTGTGCCAGTGAGGAGGCTTTTGCTTCAGCGAACAGACAATCGACGGCAGCATTGGACAGATAAAACCTGGATAGTGCCATTCGCTCAGCTTGATCGCTCTTCTCAATCTCCCTAACTGGTGGTTGGCAGGTGGTGCGGTAGGAAATACGGTTTGGCGATCAATGTTTGACCATGACTGTCAGTTAATCATCAACGACTTTGACATCGCCTTCTTGGTTCTTTGATGCGCTTGGCGCTCGTTCCCAAGAACTCACTGCAAAGGCTACTAATTCTACTAATTCTACTAATTCTCAGCCGATTGCAAATTCAACTCATTTTGGCTTTTCATCCAGCCGAGTTACGTCAATATACTAATTTCGGTGTGGCGTGAAGGTCTGCGGTAGCATATGTTAGCCTTAGAGCGTAAAGTACGCCGCATTAGCTACTAAAACAGGTATGAAATGGGTCGAGTATCCTGGGAAATTCTGGCACTGTAGAATACAGCTCAATGGTGCTAAAAACAATGAATACGCTTTTCTCAACGATGCCACTATCCAACAGATTCGGGAGCAAATTGTTGAACCTTGGATACAAAATAGAGCATTCAACGTAGGAGGATTAGTAATTAGGAACTCAAGCCATATTAAAGAGATTAATATTGTGCAAACACCTCAGCCTTGCAGGTACTACGCTGAACAGCGCGAGAATTCGAGGAGAAGATTAGAGATCGAAACAAGAATGTTAATTGGTTTGACTCCAATTAATAAACGCTCTACTCCTTTTGGTGAAAAAATGGCAAAAGACTACACTCATGAGCTGTTATTCAGTTTGAGGGCTGAAACTGACTTGTTGGAGCCTGATGAGGAATTGGAGTACCAAATTGAAGAGCAAGATTGGTATGCACCGAGCCTTCCAGTAACCAAGGAAATTGGAAAAGAAGAAACCGAACGACTAAAAAATGAAGTTGATATTGCCATTGTTACTGCAACCGATGTTGAAATAAAAGCGGTAATGCGCCTACTAAAACCTTTTCCTAGAAGAAAAAACATCTTACTAGCATTTGTTGGACCAGAGACATACTACCTGGGAAAATTTGGGGAATATAAAACAGTTGTGACTAAATGCCGTATGGGGGCTGGTGGAGAGGGGGCTGCCACTCTAGCAACAGAACAAGCTCAGCGTTTGTGGAATCCTAAAGCAATTATCATGGTCGGTATTGCCTTTGGTAGAAACCCAACAAAGCAGAAGCTCGCAGATGTACTTGTTGCATCACAGATTATCCCTTACGAGAAGCAACGTATTGGAGAAAAAATTATCTATCGCGACCCTATTCCGCCCAGCAATACAACTTTACTGAATCGATTTGAAAATGTGCATAACTGGGAATTCACTCGCCCAAACGGAACATATTGCAGTATTAGAGTTGGACCTATTTTATCAGGGGAAAAATTAGTCGATGATCCAGACTTTAAAGCAAAACTCTTTCAGGAGTTTCCACAAGCAATTGGAGGTGAGATGGAAGGAGCGGGACTTTGTGCAGCATCTGGGCGTGTAGGCACACCTTGGATCTTAGTCAAGTCTATCTGTGACTGGGGAGACGGGAAAAAGCATAAAAAGGAGCAGCCCTTGGCGGCAGCAGCAGCTACCTCCCTAGTACATCATGTTTTATCCCAAAAGACTGTACTTGATTCACTCTAGGGTTTACGTGATTATTCTCAAGCCTTGAGAGCGATCGCCACATTAATTCCCCTCTTGAGGAGGGTTCTTCTCCATAGCAGCAACCAGTTCATCAAGACTGCATTGAAGAATTTCCATCAGACGCTTAGTTTGAGTAAAGCTTAGGCGTGGCTCATCTTCTCCTGTTGAAGATTGCTTTCCCGTTGCGGCAATCAGTTCATTAAGAGAGCATTGCAACCCATCCACCAGCTTTTTAGTCTGAGTCAAAGTCAAATATGGCTCGTGTTCTCCTCTCTCCCAAGCACTAACTGTCTTAATCGTCACGTCAAGAATATCAGCTAGCTTGCGCTGTGTGAGATTAGCACGCTGTCTTAGCTGTGCCAGCGTGAGTAGCTCATCCTTATTTTTTGGTTGCTCATCTTTATTTTTTGCCATATTATAGATACGTTTACACGGTACGTGTATATAACCTGTTTACTACAGACACACTAAAAAGGCAGGCTGCTCAGAAAACCACTTTCTGAGTCGTCACCTGTCTGATTGTTGTTTGACCCGAACAAAAAAAGCAATTGCCTAGAGCGTAAACCGCTTGCTGGGCAATCGCTGTAGTTTCCACTAATAGAATACCAATGAAAAAATCCAAAGCGACGGAAGCACTCCGAGTCGCCACAGACATTGCTGCCATAAAAGCAGCACTCCACAAACGCGGCTATCGACTTCGCAAACAACCCAAACAGCCAGTCTGGAAAGTCATCATCACCCCTGACTACTTCTACAAGCTGACCTATCAACCTGCTCCAATCAGCACTTGGGTATTTCACCCCCAAGACAACGATACCCGCTACCAAACTATCGAAGTCATCATTCAACACGCCATAAAAAAGCAACCCGCAAACCTGATTAGGACAGCATCATGACCTACTTACAACGCCTGCATCCCTGGTGCATCATCCGCCCCTTCCCGAATATGCGTACCCTCATCGTCGGACGCTTTCGCCGCCGAGTTGATGCCGAGGGACATCTGCGAATCCTCAAGCAAATGATGCCAACCGTCCCCTTTGAAATTGTTTTTGACGTAATGCCAGATGAGCTAGAAACCTGCGTACAAAAGTCCCCGGAATGACCCCCTCAATCCCCCCGAAACGGGCTACCGCGTACACACAAGTCGGCAGACCTCTCCCCAAATCCTCACTCTCATCTCCGGCTCTCCGAAGCGGAGAGGGGCTTTGAAGATGGCTCCCCTTCCCTTGCAGGGAAGGGGCTGGGGGTTAGGTCTGGGAGAGCTTTGAGCAAAACAAGTCACTTGTACATACACAATAGTCCCGCTTCGGGAAGGGCTGGGGAGGGGTTCTTCCCAGATTCAGCACAGACTGCACCAACTCCACAACAACCATGAACGTCCTGCGCCGTCGCATCAACCCCGAAACCTTTGTCATCACCAAAAGACAACTCGCCAACTATCTAAAAACTGACCCTAGCCGAGTTTGGCGTTGGGAAAAATGGAAGCACGTACTTTGGGTGCATATTCAAGACATTGGTGGCTACTTCATCAGCTACCGCCAGTTAGAGCAGTGGGTAGCCGCTTGCTGCACCTTAATTCGCGCCTGCCAAGACTTGAAAGCACTGAAACTAGTCTGGTCAGCCATTGAGCGAGAAGCTAAAAGGTACATAGAAGAAGCGTTCAACCGTCTGCGGGAGATTCACGCACAACGACAAGCCTATTTGCATCGTCACTAACCGAGATAATAATAAGAAGAAAACAATGGATATTTCAGTACATGGTAGAAAATGACGCAACAAGATTTGCCCTAAAAACTGAACTCTTGCAACGAGTAGAAGCATTAGGGCTACAGCAAGCGCTATTTCCATCAGATGGAGAGCCAATCGATGAAATTGTGCAACAGCTAGAAAGCATCAATCCCATCCCAAACCCACTCCACCCCGACCATCTCCCTTTTCTACTCGGTAACTGGCAATTAGTGTACGCCTCAAAAGGAACAGTCGTTACCCGTCAGGTCGCATCAATTCCAGATTTTGGGGGAACAATAACAATCAAACGAGTGTGGCAAAGGTTGGTGGCAGGCGGTACGGGGAAGATTTCTGCCTCTAACAGTGCTTTGCTTGACTTACCCCTACTAGGAGAATGGCAGTTACGAGCTGATGGCGTTTGGACGTGGGGTGCTTCTGAGCAGATGGCTAAGGTGACGTTTGACAGTTTTTCTATGCAAGCAACAAAGCTCTTTGGCATGGAAAGCTGGAGTTTTCCTGAGCTGACAATCCCCGTGTTGGAATTCCTCCGCAATGAGGCAGAGTGGACAACCTCCTACTTAGACCAAGAAATCAGGGTAGGACGAGGTGCAACAGGCAATCTGTTTGTGTTTCGTCGTGAGTAAGCTGGGCGTTCTGGGCGAGAGCGTTCCATCAACTCAGTGATTATGGGGAAAGCGATCGCGTTCGAGTAAGATGATGCTTATGGACAACCTGATTGGCTCAGATTAAGAGCATTCACAAAGTAATCCAGTGAAGTTTCTCGCAAGTTAATAACAACTTATATTTACAGTTCTGGCAGGAGTTTACAGGGGTGAATCTCAAACTTTTGTTGGCTGCGTTACTGCTGGCTATCGCTCATCCAGCCAGCGCAGTGATTGGACAAGATACTAAGCAGGAGCAGGTTCTAGCTGCTGAGCCGGAGCAGGTTCTAACTGAAGCAGAATTATTAGCTTCCCTTGCAGGAGGCTACACTACCATTAAGCAGCCTGACCGAGCCATTCAGCTTCTAGAAGAAGCGTTGTCTTTCAATCAAACCCTTGCAAACCCCTGCCACAGGCTCGAAATTTTAACCAATGTTGCGGGTAACTACGCCTTCGCGGGGCAAGAAACCAAAAGTTCTGCACTTTTTGCTCAAGCTCAAGAGATTCTTGAGACGACTCAATACTGCGGACCAGAACCGTCTGCATCCGCTCGTAACGATCCACAGAATTGGGTACTTGTAGCGGCGGGAAGACACGCTATAGATGGTCGCCATGACATAGCCCTGAGAATCGCAACGAGTTTTGGAGACAAGTATCTTGAAGGTATGCTGCAAGGGCTGCTCTATGCATACACTACTGACTCACGACAACCCGATCGAGCGGCTGAAATACAGCTAAAATTAGCTGACTACTATAACAGAATAGGGCAATCTGACAAAGCTGTTCAAATATGGCTTTCCCTAGTCAACTACTATAACGAGACAGGTCAGCCTGACCGAGCAGCCGAGCTTCAGAGTTTAGCTTCAAAGGTTGAGCGAACCTTCGAGAGTAGCTCCTCAAGCACCCAATCTCCACAAACTCAAGCACAAACAGAGCTTTTTCGCTGCTTTGCACAAAAAGAAACCAACACCCTTTTGTCAATAAGAACAATTGTAGAAACTCTAGATCGAGAGCAGCTAAGGCAAATTCTCAACATTTGCAAGGAAGTAGAACTAGCTGAACAAGCAGATGTTCCTCCACTGGCTTTTAAGGCTCTTGAACAAACAGTTGTAGCTGCACAAAAGATTGCCAATCCTATTTCGCGATCGCGTACATTTACCGCAGTTGCCAATCTGTATGCAAATGTGGAGAAGGATGCAGAAGCAGCCAAGCTTTTGGATAAAGCACTATCGGATTTACGAGCAGGTGCAGAAAATTTACGCTCGGATGCTCCTTTTGAGGCGAGTCGTGCGCTTGAAGAAATTATTGCTGGGTACTTAAGAATTGGACAAATCGATCGGGCACTCGAAGTGGCTCAACTCGTTCAAACTGGCAAACTGAATCTTGCCGCCTCCGACTTTTCTCAAGTTCCAGTAGACTCCAACTTTGCCTACCAAAGTTTGATGCCACCTATTGTCGCCTTCTATGCACAAAATGGGCAGTTTGAACAGGCACTCCAGCTTGCTAATACCCTTGGTAGAGGTCATCGAGACGAGGCGCTTCTTCGCATTGCCGAACAATATGCATCAAAAGGGCAGTATGCCCAAGCACTTAAAACGGCTCTAATGATTAAGGGTCTGGAAGTTCAAAATAAAACCAACGTTATTTACAGCATCATCGAACAGGCTATTAACGCAGGAGAACTAAACTGGGCGGTGCAAGCAACTCAGACAATGGATTGGACAAAGCAGACAACTCAAGCAATTGGTCAAACAATCGATGGAGCGACGAATGAGACTCGTTTCTATCGCAATAAATTGCTGCTGGGAATTGCTCGTGAGTACGCTGAGTTAAGGCAGTTCGACCGTGCGATTGAAGCTGTTGATATGATGAGTTCGGATGAATTTGGTAACTATAGGAGGGTTAAGGCTCTCAGTGCGATCGCTCGTGAATACGCTCAAGCCGAGCAGACTGAGGAAGCTGTAAAGTTACTAGAGCAAGCCCTAAAAATTGTTCGCGCTATTTCGCCTCCCACACTCACTCCACCTTGATTATCTCCCTTCTCTACTCGGTAACTGGCAAATACCCAGAAATCAGGGTAGGACGAGGTGCAACAGGTAATCTGTTTGTGCAACGCCCGTGAGTCAGTTGGCCGTTCTGGACGAGAGCTTTCCATCAACTCAGCGATTATGGGGAAAGCGATCGCTTATCAGGAAAATACGATGAACTTCATTATGGAGGAATGCAACATTAAGCGAACTAAAGTATAGCTTGAACACGCTCAATTAATTCATCTAGATACTGTTCACAAAATCTCTCTGCCTCTGAAAGAGGCATACCTCTAGCGACAGCATATGCCTCAAAGGCATTGTAAATCATCGCTTCAGTAAGCTCTGTTTCTTCCTCTCCCAGTGCCCAGCGATGCTCAATACATCCTCTAATTATTGAATTCACCAATTGTTGCTCTTGCCTGAGATCGGCAAGCAGTTGTTCCACAATACTTTGGGAAGAGGGTTCATTCATTTTAGAAGTCTCCTGCAAACCTACTCAAGAAGGCGCTCACACACCAGAACAGTACCTCGCTCCCCTCGTGTGATACGCAACTCTTCATCGAGATAAAGCACTTCGAGATTACCTTTAGGAGACCTCCGCATTTTGAAAGAAACTCGCCCCGTGTTTCGATCCATTCCTTGTGGTGGAACAATCCCGAACATCATCCTCAAAACGCTGGTCATCAGCCTTTCTTTTAGACCTGTTGTTGAAGGTTTGGACTGCTCTCCAAATACGGCTTTCCATGCTTCTATCTCATTTGGCTCCTTCGGTGCCAGTTCTCCCCCTGTGAACTGCACTTGCAGAGTGTTGTCATCACTAGGAGAGCAAATCCCTTGGTTGTGAACGATGCCTTGTAGCGTAGGAGTATTCTCGTCTACTGTCGTGAATTCAACAATGATGTCATGAGTCCGTTGTTGACCCTCGCCTACCGGAACTACAGGTTGCAGTACCCGATCAATTACAATTTTTAAGCTGGTGGGTTGAAACAGATTAAAGGCAAGCCGACCGAGGGTATAAACATACTTTCCATCACTTCGCAGTTCTCCATTGGGAAAGTTGGGCGCACTAATCAATAGCCATTGCCCATCCATTAGCGCGTCACTGCGAGTAGGTGCTGCTGTTGGGTTGAGGTGTACAAGTTTCTCAATTGCTACGGCTACAGATTCGTGCTTAGTCTCACCCCCGTAAGCAGCAAGTGCTTCCCTCAACCTTGTCTTCGCTACTTTCCTATCTTGAGCCTCAATATCCATCTAGCAATTGTCAGTGTTTCCCTTTCACAGTAATGCTCACATCTGGTGCGTGCTTGACTCTGGTAAAAACTCATCATCTATTAACTTCTCCGTTCACTCCTCCCCATGTCCTCGATTTCCTCAATCAGATTCTCCCAATCCACACTTGCATAGTCCTGACTCCGCAATTTTTCTACAGTCGTTTCTATCCATTGCAGGTAATCTGATTCATATGGAGTTTGGAGATCGACCTTTGGAGAAGGCATAGCAGTTTCCATAGAGGATTTTTTTACAAGCAACTGACAGAGGAACCCAGATGTTTCCACATTGTAGTTCGTGTATTAGCGTAACGAACCCGTAGGAGCATTGCTTTTATTCTGCTTCATTGTTAAATTTTGAACAGAAAGAATACAGAAGTTCAGGACGAGTTAGGCGATTTTTGAAGGCAGTGCTGGGGTATTTTCGGAAATTGGCGCAGTGGTTGAAAAAATTTGTATTGATGAGCTAGCGACACTCAGCTTTACCCGTGTTCCTACTAGAATCTGAGTGTTTAGTGTTGTGCGAACTTGCAATTTTTTACCAGAGGGAGTTTCTAAAAAGTAACGGTACTCACGGCCTAAAAAGTGGCGATCGCAAACAGTAACATTAGCATCATCATCGGGCACTAGGCTCACGTCTTCTTCACGCAGCATTAATTCACCCGCATCCAATGAAGTGTCTTGTGTGTCGAGTCTCCCAACTTCAAATAACCCCACCTCCGTTTCCCAAAGGTGTCCTCGACGTTGGGCGGGAAGGAAGTTTGCCTGAGTCACAAATTCTGCAACAAAGCGCGACTTGGGATGAGTATAGATATCTTCTGGTGTACCCAACTGCTCTAAATGTCCCTGTCGCATCACACCCACTTGATCTGAGATGGAAAGTGCTTCTTCCTGGTCGTGGGTGACAAAAATCGCCGAAGTCCCTGTTTCCTTGAGGATTGAGCGTACTTCGTGGCGTAGTCGTAAACGCACTTGAACGTCAAGGTTGCTCAAGGGTTCATCCAGCAAAATTAAAGCGGGTCGTGGGGCTAAGGCACGGGCAAGGGCAACACGCTGCTGCTGACCCCCTGAAAGTTCGTGAGGGTAGCGTTTTTCCAGCCCTGTTAATCCAACCAGTGCGATCGCTTCTGCACTGCGTTCCTTGATAGATACCCCAGTAGTTTTACCCCGACTCTTTTTCAACCCAAAGGCAACATTCTGGGCGACATTCAGGTGAGGGAACAAAGCATAGTCCTGAAACACCATACCCGTATCCCGTTGTTCTGGCGGTACCCAACAACCTGCACCCGCCACCAAACGCTCAGCCAATTCCACGGTTCCTAACTGAGGTTGCTCAAAACCCGCTACAATCCGCAACAGCGTGGTCTTACCGCAGCCAGAGGGACCGAGTAACCCTAGCAAATCCCCCCGTTGCAACGTCAACGTAACATTTGCAACGGCTGGGGAAGCTGCTTGCTCAAACTGCTTGGTAATACCCTCTAAATGCAGAATTGCCGATTGTGCCATGAAGTATGTTTGGTTTTGGATAAAGGTTAGTAAGACAGTCCCTCTGGGGCGGGATGGAGAGTAGGGAACTTACGGGTGTAGTTTTTTTACCTTTCAGTAGACCAGAGACTCGTAGAGACAAGAAAGATTTTTCCTTGTCTTCTTCCCCATTCCCTAATCATGAATTTGCCAGCAGCTTTCCAACCAGGAAGCTAATTCACGACGTCCAAGCGTCAGTTGCCGAACAACGCTCCAGAGTTGAATCGCCTCAACAACGTTATCAGCCTTTACGCTTAAAGGCTGGTTTGTCCTGCACTGACAAGAAATTCCTAGCTCTTGTAGGCGTCTATAAACTTGCCACCGATCTGCAAAAGCTATTTCAATCACTTGCTCGACTTCTGGGTTGGAACTAGATGAATTCATGCGTTTCAAAAAATGCAATATTTTATCATTAGTCGCTTCAATAAAGCTTCCGGCTTTTCCAGGAAGCTTAGCTGGAAAAGAGTTTTTTCTAATTACCCCTCATAAATAGATATAATGCAAATGCTATAGATTCTCAACTAATACAACTAAATATATCCGGGATTACACCCAACTCGCGCAAAAACCCAGAAGCCAGCACATAACCTTTATTAAGGTAAAGGCGAAACCTGCTGAAATTTCTGAAGAGGGCGTGTTAGACTTTCATTGCAATAAAACTTCCTTAATGAAAGGAAACTACGCTTATGTCAGAAACTCAGGGTTTACTACGCACATTTGGCGAAGTCTACGACAATCCTGTCTTACTCGATCACAGTGTCACGGCACCTGTTTGTGAAGGATTAAACATTGCTTTAGCCAGTTTTCAAGGGCTTTACCTGCAATATCAGAAACATCACTTTGTTGTAGAGGGCAGCGAATTTTACTCTTTACATGAGTTTTTTAATGAGGGCTACGAACAAGTACAAGGTCATGTTCATGACATTGGAGAGCGCTTGGATGGACTCGGTGGAGTACCCGCTGCTAGCTTTAGTGCCTTGGCGCAATTGTGCTGCTTTTCACCCGAAGCGGATGGTGTCTTTCCTTGCCGCCAGATGGTAGAAAATGACTTAGCCGCTGAACAAGCAGTTATTCAATTGATTCGGCGTCAAGCTGGACAAGCAGAGAGTTTAGGCGATCGCGCTACTCGCTATCTATACGAAACAATTCTCTTGAAAACTGAGGAAAGAGCTTATCATCTTGCCCACTTCCTGGCTCATGACAGCTTAACGCTAGGTTTTGTTGCAGCCTCACGCAATTAGCTGTTCTCGTGCGCCTACAGACTGAATGAAGTCCTTGTTGGTTAACCAGATGGCAGATGATTGTAGGGACGAGTGTAGCGAATAATTTTGAACCACAGAAAACTCAACACCTAAAACCCGCCCCACTCAGCCGACTGAGAAGAGGGCGGGTTTTATATAGCTGTTCTTTGAATTCAACAAAAAGAATACAGAAGTTCAGGAGTTCAAGATTATCCTGAACTACTGACCCTGTTCAATTTGCTGAATTTGCTCTGGTGTCAGGAGATTTCCGATTTGGGTGTTCAAGTTTTCAATAACCCCAACAATGCCCTGTTTCTGCTCGTCCGTAAGACCTTGGATCGCATTCAGTCCTTGACCATTCTGTCTTGCCTGAGCAAACTGAGTTTTTTGATCTGGGGTGAGGATATTTTCAATCGCGGTAATAGCGTTTGCCTCAAGTTGCTGAAATTGAGCTTGTTGTTGGTCGCTTAGTTGAATGCGAGTTCTTGTTGGCTGAGATTGTGGCGCGGTATCTTGAGCAAAAGCGGTGAGGGGAGTCGCAGAAATAGCGGCGGCTGCAATTAGCCCAACTATTAATGGTAAGAATTTGAGTTTCATCATTTTCTTAGAGAATTAAGAGGCATTAAGCCAGTCCTTACCAAGCTCTCAAACTGATTGTCTGTTGCCCTCTGCCAATTGGTATAGATGAGAAAAAGCGATCGCTTTATCGAGTGTCCTGATACTTAGCTATTGCAGCAAGCCTTCTCACTGACATAACCCAATAGATTAATCAGTTAATTTCTTGATGCCAGAGGATTTCTGCTACTCGCGTTATGCCATTCTTTAAGTGACGCCTAAACGTACTAAAGGGTAAATTGAGTAACTCAGCCGCTTGTTCCTGAGTTGGTGCTGGGTGTAGATAGGTGTGATAAAGCGCCCGATAGCATTTAGCATCACGAGGGGATGCCTCTAATGATTCAGCCGATTCTCGTAGCAAACCCTGTAAAGCTGCAATTGCCTCAGTCCCTTCAGCGGTGACAGCCACTTTCTCCATTACTAAACGCGATCGCAACAACGGATTATTCTGTAGCGCATCCGGACGAGAAAAATCTCGCAGGGCATCGCGTACCGCCCCCATAAAATCAGCTTGCGAGAGAACCACCAACGGTTCACTTACTTGAGATGATGCGATCGCTTGTGCCGAAGCTGCAATCTCCCGTTGTGCCAGCAACGCTTGCCACGCCTTCATGGGTAACACTCGCCAGTCATGCCCATATACTCCATAGCGTCGCCCTCCTACCTCAAAATCTGCTTCCGGAAGACGTGCCAAGTCAGCATAGGCAAACATTGCCGCCCAATCCTCCGGTTCCGCACAAGGAAAGAAGGTAAACGCAAGTCCTGCTGTGAGGCGATGATGTTGCACAAAGTTAATAAAAATCAGGCTTTGAGTTGGTGACGTTGTTTGGTAAGTCTCCCGCGCCATCCAGAAGCGAAACAGGGTTGCCCCTTCCCCAGTTCTCAACGGTGCTTGGTTTTGTAGGTAATGCCATGTTGAACGTGCCGCTGGATCTACAGTTAAGTCCTCGTTACTCGCCTGATGTAGCGCCACCATCATCACAAACCCAGCTGGCTGCTGTTGAGCGTCCCGAAACACCAACACCCCTTGCGGCTGCCGTCCTAGCCAGTAAGCCGCCAGACGCGCTGATTCCTCTCCTTCATACTCAGTAACCATCTGTAGCAGTGCTGGTTTGTCTGTTTCCCGAAAGGAATCCGTCAAGAGAGTGCTATTTTCCTGCCAAGTGAAACGCGGTCTAACGGCTGGATTATCCCGATGTAAGAAAATGTAGTCGAATAGAATCCGATGCTGCTCCTGACCTTGAGTCTGCTCCAAACGGCTGGTGTAGTAGGTTCGAGCACGTCCGTGAAGTTCGGCATACCAGTCAGGATTACGCCAACGCAAATCCGCAATTAAGACTTCACGCGCCAAGTCATGAGGAAATAGTCCTTGTTGACCCGGTTCAATAAATGATAGCTCTCGCAGCCAATCAAATAACTCATGAACATCAGGCATCCCTAACATTCTGGCAAGTAAGGCTTCTGTCGTCAGGCGCACCAAAGCACAAGCCTCCAATGCCATGCGGTGAGAGGTGCTTGGAACCTGTTGTACAAATTTTTCCAACAACGCCTTAATTACATCCGGTACAGCATCAGGCTGAAATTGGATATCCCCTTTCTGAGCAAATACATCAGCCACTAGGGAAAGAGCTAGAGGATAACCATGGGTAAAATCTAGAACTGAGCGGTGTTGGACAGGTGGGACAGCTCGTTTGCTCAAATAGGTGCGGCTTTCCTCTGGGCTGAGGTTACGCAATGGCAAGATATGGATTAAAGCTTGCCAACCTGGGTCAGCTCTCCAAGTTGAGGAGGGAGAGTGCCGTCCAGCGAGAACAATTAAGGTTGTGGCTGGCAATTGAGGTAAGAAGACTTCTCGTAGCCAGTCATCAAGGGGTGCAAAGGTTTCGTAGGTGTCGATTAGAAGAACTTTATGTTCCAATTCGGCAGCGAGAACCGGAAGTGAGTCGTTGGGATTCAGGTTCATGGCGAACCGCAATGCACTTAAAAAAGACTCAGGAGCCGGTTCGACATTACGAGCGTCTATGGATACAGTCGGGGTTTGGGCTTTTTCACAAATCCGAGTAAACTCACTCAGCAAAGTTGTCTTACCAACACCACCCGGCCCAAAGACGTGCAGGACTTGAAACGGTAAATCAACGGTGTCAGCGTTGTGTCTGGTTGGGAGAATTACCGACTCAAATAGCTTCAGCTCCAAAGCACGCCCAACAAACCGACTATGCCTTGCCTCACTGAGACGTTCTGCCAGTGATGATGACATTGGGTGCCCTCTCGATTTAGTTGCAGTCAATACTCTTTGTTTAACCTACTTTGATGGAGTTTTGACCAAGCACGGATGGATAGAGGATGGTGTTGAGTCATCAAATATGACAGGAAATCTTTACCAGCCGTTAACGTTGATAGTTAAGAAGCGATCGCTAAATGTTGTTTAAGCATTTTTTCATCAACAAGCACGGCAACGGCTTTCCTAGCCGTATAGACACCAGCGATAGGAAAATCTCATTACTAATCGTCTTCCAATAATCGTGTTGAGGTTGACTGGTATCGGTATAATCACCTGAGTAACTTCCCTGATGCTCTTTTCTCGTGATTGCAATTTATCCGGGTAGCTTCGATCCCATCACCTTAGGTCACCTCGACATCATAGAGCGTGGCTCTAAGCTCTTCGAGCAGGTGATTGTTGCCGTACTTCGTAACCCCGACAAATCTCCCTTATTTACAGTGCAGGAACGAGTTGAGCAGATTCGTAAATGCACAATAGATCTACCTAATGTAGAAGTTGACAGTTTTGCTGGTTTGACCGTGGAATATGCAAGACTGAGGAATGCTAAAGTGCTGTTGCGGGGGCTACGGGTACTTTCAGATTTTGAAAAAGAACTCCAGATGGCTCATACCAATGAAACCCTCTGGGATGAGATCGAAACCGTTTTTCTCGCCACGTCTAACGAGTACAGCTTCTTAAGCAGTAGCGTGGTTAAAGAGGTTGCCAGGTTTGGCGGCTCTGTCGATCATCTTGTTCCCCATGCTGTTGCCCTAGATATTTACCGATGTTACGCCGAGACTCATCCAGGATCGACCCCCCCGACCGCGACGAACCCAGCAACCCCAACGACCCGCCTCCGAGTCGATCAGGAGGTGTAGACATACAGCAGGAACTCAACCGGATTGAGGAGATTCTTTTTGATAGCCCTCATATCCCCTTCACTAAGCGCACGTTGGTGGATGAAGAGGTATTGCTGGCTCAACTGGATTTGATTCGGGAGAATCTGCCGGACGCCTTTGACACGGCCCAAAAGATTGTCCGCCAGCGTGAAGAAATTCTCTTGCAAGCGGAAGAATATGCCCAAGAAATTATGGAAGCTGCTGAGCGAAGGGCTGATCAGCTTTTGGATGAAATGGGCATTATTCAGCAGGCAGAACTCGAAGCGAGTCAAATCCGACAACGGGTTCAGCAAGAGTGTGAGGCAGTTCAAGAGCAAACTCTGGCTGAGATTGAGCGGATGCGCCTACAATCTCAACAAGAATTGGAGCAAATGCGCCAATTAACGCTTGCCGATTGTGAGGATATTCAAAACGGTGCTGACGAATACGCCGATTCAGTATTGCTTAGTATCGAGCAGCAGCTTACTGATATGCTTCGGGTGATTCGGAACGGACGACAGCAGTTACAACCGGAGGACGACTATCCAAGCCAGACAGATTCTGGTAACTCAGTACCAAGAAGCTCGGTACCTCCGCCTAAGAAGTGAGGGGAGATGGGGAAGATGGGGCGGTCGGAAGTTCATACACATAAAATTTTGGAGTTTTTCACTTATCGCCTCATCACCCCTCTTGTGCTAGTAAGGGTGTGTCATACTACTGCCCTAGTTCTTACACTTGAAGAGTAGAGGGAGGTTACCAAATGACATACGATTACGACTTATTTGTGATTGGGGCGGGTTCTGGGGGAATTGCGGCGGCAAGACGGGCGGCTCAATATGGAGCTAAGGTTGCGATCGCAGAATTCAAGGACTTGGGTGGTACTTGTGTCAATCGGGGCTGTATTCCCAAAAAAATGATGGTTTACGCCTCCCATTTCCCTGACCTGTTTGAGGATGCTCAAGGCTTTGGCTGGAGTCCCGTACAAAGTACCCTTGATTGGAAAAAGATGATTACTGGCGTTCATAAGGAACTGGAACGCCTCAACGGGGTGTATCAAAACATGCTGGATAAAGCAAGCGTGGAACTGTTTCGGGGTTATGCGAAGTTCCTCGACCCCCATACCCTGGAAATCGGAGACCGTAAAGTGACAGCGGATAAGATTTTGATTGCTGTCGGGGGATATCCAGTTAAGCCAGATATTCCAGGCATGGAATATGCGATTACCTCGGATGAGATGTTCCTCCTCGAAGAGCAACCCAAGAGACTCTTAATTATGGGTGGTGGCTACATCGGTGTGGAATTTGCCTGCATTATGAATGGCTTGGGTTCCGATGTGACACAGATTATCCGGAATGACCTGATTTTGCGAGGATTTGACGACGATATTCGTGCTGAGATTCAACAGGGGATGCAAAAGCATGGAATCCGGATGCTGATGATTACTGACCCTCCAATCATTGAAAAGACAGCAGAAGGGCTGAAGGTAACGCTCGGAGGTAAGCACAACGAAACCATAATTGTAGATACCATTCTTGCAGCTACAGGTCGTAAGCCGAAGCTCAAGAACCTAGGGATAGAGAATGCTGGTGTAGAAATTAACAATGGTGCGATCGCAGTTGATCAATACAGCCAAACTTCGCAAGAAAATATTTTTGCCGTAGGCGATTGCACTGACCGCATGAATCTAACACCTGTAGCGATTAACGAAGGTCGTGCCTTTGCCGATACGCAGTTTGGCGGTAAATCCCGGACAATGGCTTACGACAATATACCCACTGCCGTTTTTTCGACACCGGAAGCGGCAACAGTAGGGTTAACAGAAGCCCAAGCACGGGAACAGTACGCTGAGGCGGTGAAGGTGTATCGCGCCAAGTTTAAACCCACGTACCATAGCCTCAGTGGTCGGGACGAACGAATCATGATGAAGTTAGTCGTTGAGGAGGATACCGAAAAGGTACTCGGTGCCCACATGGTCGGCGAACAGGCAGCAGAAATCATTCAAGGAGTTGCGATCGCGATCAAAATGGGAGCAACGAAAAAAGACTTCGATGCTACCGTCGGACTTCATCCTTCGATCGCGGAAGAGTTCGTCACAATGCGCTAAACCTCGTATCCCTTAGTGCAGCATTGTAGGGACGCTGCGTCTTGCCATTAGTGTCAACATCAGCCCTAACGACGACTGGAAGGATGCTGTTGGTCAATTAGTTCTCGTGTGTGCCCCCTCCCTGAAACGGGGAGAGGCTTTCCGGCTCCCCCTTCCATAATAGGGAAGGGGGCTAGGGGGTTAGGTTTTCCGAATTCCTACAAAGTAAAGGGAAATTTGGACAGGTTCATCATCTCTGTCTTGATGCAGTAGGAAACGCTCAATTCTCTAGGTAACCTGTAACAGCGATTCATAGTTCTCGTTTCCCTGGTGATAAACCCGAAGCGTGATTAGGAAGCAACATCTCTAGCAACTAACCACTAATCGAATCACCTGAGGACGGCGATTACTGAATCGGCTAAAGGATTACAAAAATAAGGAGAATAATCATTTCGTGATTGTCAACCAAGATGAAAATGGTTGGGAAGTGATTTACCATCGCGCCCACGCCTTGCTTGCTGCTCAACTAGCGGGACATTGGAAGAAAGAAGATTCTCCAGTTCGCTTATATGAAACAATCGCGGCAATCTCCCACCACGACGATTTAGAACGTGAATGGGAAAGTAACGAACTTACACCTGCGGGTACACCCCTTGACTTTACCCTCGACAAATCGACTTCGCTCGACAAGTTGAGAGAAATGACCAAGAATTCCCAATACCGAGGACGGTGGGTTGCCTTACTCATCTCGAAGCATATGAGCTTTCTCAATGAAGGCAAACGCGGAGAGTCAAAGGAAATGGATCAGTTTCTTGACGAGCAACTTGAGAATCAAAAGCGCTGGCAGAAAGAGTTGAAGTTGAAAAAGGAAGAGGTTGAATCTGCCTATGCTTTTATGCAATTTTGCGATCGCCTTTCTCTTATCCTCTGCCAGGACGCTTTACCGATGGGTGAGCGGGCTTTAGAAATTTGCAAAGGCGCAGACGGCACACGCTATGACGTAGTTCAACTCAAAGATGAAAAAGTCACTGTCAAACCTTGGCCGTTTCAAGAGGAACCGTTTACCGTCAACGTTGAAGCCTGCTACCTCTCGCAAGTGAAATTTGAGGATAACGCTAGCCTCAGGCAAGCCCTGCAAACCGCACCACTCAAGATACTAGAGTGGACATTTGTCAAAGACTGATAGGTAAGGCTTCTTATAGCAAAAGGCAGAGGGCAGAAGGTTTATTACTAGTACGTGGTTGTTTAGACCTTTAAATCTGTCCTAACCTTTATGGCGACAGCTATATCTTAAAGGAGAAAGGGGAAAAGGAAAATTTCCCCATTCCCCATTCCCCTTTCCCTCTACTTGGCTTGAGTTGTCATCCATTGTGTAACGCCATCTGCGATCGCATTTGCCAATTTTTCTTGTTCTTGCGGATTGATCACCCACTCAAATTCTTCTGGATTGATCATAAAACCCAGTTCCAGCAACACTGATGGGGTACTGTAAGGACGAGTCAAAGCCAGGTTATTCCAAAACACACCGTATGACGGACGCTTTAACTCTTCAACTAAGTAGTTGTGCAGAAACATCGCTAGATTATGGGCTTGGGGGTGATACCAGAAGGTACCAATACCTTTCGTATTTATCGCATCACCACTATCAGGTAGGGCATTGTAGTGAATTGAAAGAGCGATCGCAGGTTGTAGTTGATCGATCATCTTCATGCGATCGGCAAGCGATACCTCTTTATCCTCCTCCCGTGTCATATATACTGTTGCCCCTCGTGCAATTAGCTGTTCTTGCAGCAGCTTAGACACCACAAGGTTGACATCTTTTTCTGGATAACCATTTGGCCCAATCGAACCCGTTTCTGTGCCGCCATGCCCTGGATCGACCAATATTTTCATTCCCCTTAGCGGCTGATTTGCCTGAGTGAGTCTTCCCCCACGTCCCATTCTTGGCGGATGACGAAGAGACAGGATTAGGCTGGTTCCTTCGTATCTGAGGCTATAACCCCACTGTTGTTGTGATTTAAGGTTAAAGGTGTATTGCAACTGCGTCGGGTTCACCTGTTGCCAATCCAGACGGGAAATTACAGGGTCATCATCTAGGCGAATTGTATCGGTTTGGGCAGTCGTGTTGTAAAGCGTTAGGGTAAACGTGCGATCGCCTTGCTGGACACTTACGGGTACAGGTGTTTGTAGCGGAAACACGACTTCTGTTGCCCCTTCAACCCGACGGGCGCTGATACTGCGAATCAGTGACAACGGCGGCACCGCACCTGGCAGAATACGGACTTCTGATGCCTTGATCCAAGCACCATAGTCAAGGCGTACCCATTCCCCTTCTCGTCCTGTAACCGTTGCCCGAACACCTTTTGGTAAGGGTGTTAGGCGAGAGTAATCTGTACTTGGGCCTGTTCGGGCTGCACCCGCTTCGGCAATTACTTCTGCAACCTCTAGTTTTGCCGGAGAGAGAATCGACACGTTTCCTGGTGCAGGTTGGGTTGTTGTTTTACCATTCAATGTGAGCTGAAATTGCGGTTGTCCTAAGTTAACGGCTGCCGAAGCTGTGGCGCAACCCTGATATTGACCACTTGCTGACGTTTCAGTTGGTCGATTTTGTGCTGTCAATATTGCTGAATTAGGTGGTAGCTGAACCGCTTGGGATTGTTGCGGCAAGGGAATTGTTTGTTCACCTAACTTGACGGATACCGTAGCATTTGGAGGTGCGATCGCGCCAAAACAAATCAGTTCTCCTGGTAGTCTGGCAATATCTACCGTTGGTGTCAGCGAATCTTTACCAAATGTCAAGCCAACTGGTACTTCTGGTTGAGTGGATTGCCGCGTGACTCGAAGCTGAATCTCCTGGTTTTGATAGCGTACCGTGAACAAATTTTCTCCCAGTTGCAACGGGAAACTCGGTGCGAAATTTCCTGCTGCACTCCGGGAAACACGAGAACCATTGATCAACACTTCTCCTGCTGCTGGTGCTGTGCCAATTAGGAAAATGCGATCGGCAGTTGTCTGATGTTTAGTGGGAGGATAGGCAACATAAAGCGGTTGTTCTGCCCAAGCCGGAGAGGTAATGAAAGTTCCTAACAACGCCAATCCCAGAATAGTTCTCATTCTTAACCCGACAAATTATTTAAAATCCAGATAACTTCTTCTAAATTTATAGATTCAGTTGTTTTAGGTTAAATGTTAATCATTCATCAGTCAACACTTAACGTCAAATATCAACAAAAATCTATTAATTAATTAGACAAATTCGATGTATTTGGAACTTATCCTTAATCTTCCAAAAGTTTAGTCGGTAGACCATCAATACTTTTCAGATTTTTAGTTTTCCAATACTCATGAATTCCCTGTTCTCCTTTGTTATCCGCCCATTGGATAAGAGTTTCTCGTTCTTCTTTAAACTCATAAAGCGGTACACCAAATCCGCAAGACGTTTGTGCCGAATCAACGTCCATGACAATAATTTGGCGTTCTCCTGGCACAGGGTTAAATAGTGGATAGAAGGATTGCCAATCTTCATTTCTTGGATGAATTACTTTCCCTTGACCATAAAGACGTAGAATTAAAGGCTTTTCTGAAAAGCTACAAAACATAATAGTCATTCGACTATCTTCATTTAAGTGAGCGGCTGTTTCATTACCACTGCCCGTTAAATCAAGATAAGCGACTGTTTTGTTATCAATGCAGCGGAATGTATCGATACCTTTAGGTGATAAGTTGATGCGACCTTGTCGCGGTGCTGTTGCTGTAAAAAAAACCTTTTGGTCTTTGATGAAATCTTGCAACGGTGCAGTGATATCTGGGTAAAACTTAGCCATTGTGTAACCTGCTTAAAAAGAATGTAATACTTTCGTAAAAGTCAGCAGCGATTTGTTAACGTTCAGAATAGCGGTGATTATCGTCTGTCTGCCGTCGAACGTAAAAGGGAGAAGCATAAAATTGCCCTTTTGCCCAATTGCTAGGGCAGAGCGTACCACCAGCAACCAACAATTCTTGAAGAGTGTGGCACAATTGACGGGGTGAATCTCTAAAAGTCTTGTATTCTTAAAAATTTTATGACTAAGTTTGTCTTTGTAACAGGGGGCGTTGTCTCTAGCATCGGTAAGGGGATCGTTGCCGCCAGCTTAGGACGTTTGCTCAAGTCACGGGACTATTCGGTTTCGATTCTTAAGCTAGACCCCTATATTAATGTCGATCCCGGTACCATGAGTCCCTTTCAGCACGGGGAAGTGTTTGTGACGGCAGATGGTGCGGAGACAGATTTGGATTTAGGGCATTATGAGCGCTTTACAGATACATCCATGTCGCGCCTCAATAGTGTTACTACAGGCTCGATTTATCAGGCGGTAATCAATAAAGAGCGTCGCGGCGACTACAGGGGGGGTACGGTACAAGTCATTCCCCATATTACAAATGAAATTAAAGAGCGTATCCATCGGGTTGCGAGGAATACGAATCCAGATGTGGTGATTACAGAAATTGGCGGAACGGTGGGTGATATTGAATCCTTGCCGTTCTTGGAGGCGATTCGTCAGTTTCGTAAGGATGTTGGGCGTGATAATGTGCTTTATACCCATGTGACGCTGCTTCCCTGGATTCCGGCAGCAGGTGAGATGAAAACCAAGCCGACGCAGCACTCGGTGAAGGAACTGCGTTCAATTGGTATTCAACCAGATATTTTAGTTTGCCGATGCGATCGCCCCTTACATCCTGGATTAAAAGAGAAACTTTCAGAATTCTGTGATGTCCCCGTCGAGTCAGTGATTACGTCTCCGGATGCCAGGAGTATATATGAAGTCCCCCTAATTTTGGAGCGAGAAGGACTGGCACAGCAAGCCCTACAGTTATTACATCTACCGCAACGCGAACCCAACTTGAGGCAGTGGCAAACGCTGGTAGAGCGTCTTTATTCTCCAACGCGCCAGATTGAGATTGCGCTGGTTGGTAAATATATAAGGTTAAGTGATGCCTATCTTTCGGTTGTGGAAGCTTTACGCCATGCTGCGATCGCAATGGGAAGTGACCTAAACGTGCGTTGGGTAAGTTCTGAAGAGCTTGAATCTTACGGGGCTGAACATTTTCTGGCTGGTGTAAGTGGTATTGTTGTCCCTGGTGGCTTCGGTGTCCGTGGGGTTGATGGTAAGATTGCAGCGATTCAATATGCCCGTGAAAATCAAATTCCTTTCCTTGGCTTGTGTTTGGGGATGCAGTGTTCTGTGATTGAATGGGCACAGCACGTCGCGAGACTGGAAGAGGCAAACAGTGCAGAGTTTGCTCCTAATGCGGCAAATCCGGTGATTAACCTGTTACCAGAACAGCAAGATGTCGTGGATTTAGGCGGCACAATGCGATTAGGTCTATACCCTTGCCGTGTAGCGCCGAATACGCTGGCGTTCTCGCTGTATCAGGATGAGGTGGTTTACGAACGTCACCGCCACCGCTATGAATTTAATAACGCTTATCGCAATCTGTTTTTGGATACTGGCTATGTGATTAGTGGAACATCACCGGATGGTCGCTTAGTAGAGATGATTGAACTTCCTAGTCATCCCTTCTTCATTGCGACTCAGTTCCACCCAGAGTTTCGCTCTCGCCCTAGTACTCCCCATCCTTTGTTCCAGGGGTTTGTGCAAGCCGCAATTCGCCTTGCCGAAGGGGTGTCGTCAGGCACAGCACATGGCGAAGAGGCACAGAAGTCGCTTATGGATGAGAGTGTTGCCCACTCTAGCACCGTCTCAACACAACCATCTCCAGCAGAGGTATCTTGAACCATGCTTGTTCCTGTGATTGGGCAACCAAAAGCGTTTGTTCTGCCAGAACTCACTTTGTAAGTGAGGAGGTTTTGTGGCGTACTGGATAAGAGTTAATTACGATCGCAAAGAATATGTCGTTGATCTTGACCGTCTCAGTGCGTTTGTGTGCGCCCCAAATGGCAAGATAACGTTCTGGTTGCCCAACAGTGGAATCCCGATTATCATCAACCAGCAAACTGACCCAGAGGATTATCAACAAGTTTTTGACTACATCCAAAATGTATCAGCACACGCACTATCGGGGTCTTGGCTACAAGTGAGTTATGAGCGCAATGATTATGTCATTGACCTCAACCGCATCAGTAGTTTTTGTCACTCTGCTAGTGGTCGATTAACATTTTGGTTGCCAGATAGTTCGATCCCAATCATTATTAATGAGCAAAAAGACCCAGATACTTACCAAAAACTCCTAGATTACATTAAGCGCAAGACCGGGCATATCCTAACTTAAGGGTTCCCTAAAGCTGTCTTTCATGCCATTATTAGACGAGCAGGAAAGCGATCGCAAAAAATCACCGCCTCATACATTGTCCTTCGCTGGCGACGTGATGCCCCTCTTGGTCAGGTTCTCTTCGAGTTTCCTTATAAATTCTAAGTCCTCCTCAGGTAGAGGCTGACTTCCACTTCCCAACGTGTCCTCACCGGAGGGCTTCTTCTCAAGAAAAGTGAACGCCTGCCGGAAGTGATGCGGTCCTGCCTCAATGGGCGCATCAAAGTGGCAGGGGATAATCCGATTGAAATACCACTTCGCCACCTTATCCGCCCAGTCGAGTACTTCCCTCTGTCCTTGGGTGAAAATGAACATCTGGAGAATCGGTGCGACAAAGGGACGACCGCCTCCTCGCAGCGCCTGGAATGACTGCTTCCAGTCGCTCTTCCATCGGAATGGATACAAACCAAAATACGCCCTTCTAGATCGATCTGGCGCTTTGAGAGCCTCCCGAAATGCCTGCCCCAGCCCAATCGTCTCCAACCTGCTTGGGCCGAAGTACAAAGCAAACAGTGAAATGCGCTGCCATCCCTTGCGGCGGTTTGCCTCAGTGTCTTCAACCACCTCGAATGCATTGTCTCTGGCGTGGAAGAGTAAGGGGTATGGGTCAACTTGGACAATCTCTGGTGGTTTCTCCGGCACAGAAAGCACGGAATCTGTTACTAGTAGAGTGCGCGATCGCTTATGAAATAATGCCACTTCTTCAAAAGAACCCCGTCCGAGATTGATGCTCAGCACCTCGTAGTCAAACTCATCACCAAAAGGGGTATCACCGCTAGCCTCCGGGAGTATCTGAGTCCGTTTAGTGGGGAAACCGAGCCAACTAAGTGGCAGATTTAGCGGAAAGCTCCACTGGTTTGCCGTCACGAAAACCTGTGAAGCAGGAAACTGTCTGGCGAAAGGGCCAACGAAGACCTTGTGTTCTAAGCCAGAGGCAGTTGGCAGGATGATGTACTTCACCTCACCATGCTTCGCTTCCAACTCCTTAACCAGCCGGATACACTCTTTTGTCGGCGCAACTGGCGCATAGACAAGGAGTCCTCCTTTTTCGAGCTTCACGACACTCATGCGAATTGGTACAACAGTGTAGAGGATGCCCTGCAACTGGTCGAACGTCCAGATTGTGTCCTTAACTACTTCTTTGCGAACTGTCCGCCGCCTATTGTATGGGTAGAGTGGCACAGCCAGCCAAAAACGCCATGACCAGTCTCCACGACTGATACTCGGACTATCCTGTTGCTCCTGCGGAATTAACTGTGTCCTCAACATATGCGTCTGGTGTGCTTTCTTTAGTGGCTCTATCCACTCCACGACCCCCTCCTGATTCACAAATGCTCACGCCTATTTTTGTCTATTCTCTAGATGCTGGAGGAAAGCAGATTTTTGACTTGATAACCTGCCTGATATCTAAACTCTAGACATTCATAATAATTAGACTTTAGGTAAAGGTGATGCATCACCCTTTGGTAGATCTATCTAGAAAATAAGTGGTAGGTGGTAGGGGAGAGGGATTGGGGAAAAAGACAGCAAGAAGTCTAATATCATGAGCCTCGCGTCAAACTCACTTTAAATAACAATGACAGTCTGGTTTCTCGATCAAAGATTCAGCTAAAGCATTTAGGGAAACCGCTGCAAGCAATCCGCCACCTAAGCTTCCTTCAATCGTGATAAAAGGAACGCCTGAACGCATCAACCGTCGCTTTGCGGCTGGTGCATGGCTAAACCCAATTGGCATCCCAATCACCAAGGCGGGTTGTAGTTGACCTTTTTCAATTGCAACAACTACTGACATGAGAACAGAAGGAGCATACCCAACTACCAAAACACAGCCTGATGGTAAGTGTTGCAATCGTTCTTGCCATTGGTCATGATGCCAGAAGGTAGTTTCGGCTTCTGCTGCTGTAGTGATGTGAGGATTAGCAATTAGGGTTTCTAGCTTGCAGCCTAAATGAGCGAGGCGAGTTTGGTCAATGGCACTCCCGACTGCTGGAACATCAGCAATAACTTGGCAACCCGCTTTGAGAGCTTCACGCGAGGCGGCGATCGCACCTTCGCCAATTCGTACAAACTGCACTAAACTTACATCTCCCGTCGCTAATACCAGTTTTGAGAGCAAGTCTACTTCAATCTCCGAACGGTCGGATAAATCAGGTAAAAGCTGTTGCAACGATTCGGTAAAGGCTTCCGGGTGAGCGTCAGTCGCTGCATCCAAGCCATCCCAAAGTTGCTCTAATGCATCTAATCCATCTTCTAGAGAGGCATCTTTACTCTCAACATCAAGGTGTCGTAGTTGAGCCAGTGCTTCCGCTTGAACCTCTTGGCAATGGCGATCGCGTCCTAGCAATCCTTCCAGCGCTGAGGCGGTGCGCCGCAGTCGTCCGAGTTTCTGAATCACTAAGTGATATTGCTGCTGTAGTTGAGTAGTCAGGGTGTCAACAGCAGTATCTGAATCTGCATCAAGTAAATTCCCAATATGCGATAACTGAAAGCCTTGCTTTTTCAAGGCAACAATCCGTTGCAGGCGTCTGACATCATCTTGGGAATAAAGACGGTAGTTACTTTGCGATCGCACGGCTGGAGGCAACAATCCAGACGCATGATAATGCCGCACCATTCTAGGAGTAATCCCGTCACCAACCGCTTCGGTAAGTTCTTTAATCGTTAAGTACTGATTTTGCATGGGCTAAGCTGTTGTGCATTTAAGTCGCCTATTCAACGAATCGGTTTTAGGGAAAAGGGAAAGGGTTTTCCCTCAGGACTACGCACTACCGCCAGATCTTGTAGGGGCGCACAGCTGTGCGCCCCTACAAATGACGCTCATGCCTTGACATTAACACTGATGTCAAGGTTTAGGCTGAGGGAGTCGTCAGATTGCACCTACTCCTCCGATGGCTCAACGTTCTGTCTCAACCCCCCACCTCAGCCAACTGCTCAAAGAACATCCCGATGCTGTAGCCGCCGCTATTTGTGGAATTCTTGTCCTCCTTGGCTGGCTTGCACTACACCTAAATTGGGTTGGACTGGCGTTGCTAGTTCTCCCAGCCGCTTACGTCATCGGAGGCTATGAAAGCACTCGCGAGGGACTCACTACCCTTTTTGAAGAAAAACAACTTGATGTTGACCTATTAATGATTGTCGCTGCACTGGGAGCAGCTTCTTTAGGATTGTGGCGAAAGGAATACTATTTAATCGTTGATGGCGCAGTGCTAATTTTAATCTTCGCCTTTAGTGGTGCATTAGAAGGCTACGCAATGCAGCGAACGGAGCGCAATATCCGCAGCTTGATGGCGGTAACGCCCGATACCGCAAGGGTATTGCTGCCTGGGACTGAACAGATGATTCCTGTTGAAAAACTCCAAGTGGGAGACGAAGTATTAGTCAAGCCAGGAGAACTGATTCCTACAGATGCGATTGTTGTAGAAGGGTACAGCGCTTTGAACGAGGCATCAATTACGGGTGAGTCTCTACCTGTGGAGAAGACGGTAGGAGATGAAGTCTTTGCTGGCACGATTAACGGTACTGGTGCTTTACGGCTGAGGGTGCATCAACCACCAGAAAGTAGCTTAATTCAACGGGTAATTCAACTAGTGAAGCAAGCGCAAACTGAAGCGCCTCCTTCTCAATTGTTTATAGAACGCTTTGAGCGAGGCTATGCTCAGGTTATTGTAATTGCTGGGATACTGCTAGCAACTCTACCGCCACTTTTGCTGAATTGGGATTGGGAAACGACTATTTATCGAGCCTTAATTTTTCTGGTAGTCGCGTCACCTTGCGCGTTGATGGCTTCGATTATGCCGACACTGCTATCGGGAATTGCCAATGGCGCACGACAAGGGATTTTATTTAAAACAGGCGCTCAGTTGGAGATGATGGGTCGAGTAAAAGCGATCGCATTTGATAAAACTGGTACGCTGACAACTGGCAATCTCCAAGTCGTTCAAATTATCCCAGCCGCAGGGCAAACAGAAAATCGTGTCTTGCAAATTGGGGCAGCGTTGGAATCATATTCAGAACATCCTATCGGACAAGCGATCGCCCAAGCGGCTCAGCTTTCAAAGCTAGAATTACCACCAGTTGCCAACGTCAAAGCCGAAATTGGTCAAGGGATTAGTGGTGAGGTTGAGGGGCAACTAGTTCTAGCAGGGAAAGCGGCTTTTGTAGAGAAGCAGAAAATTCATGTAGGAGCAGGTTTAGAAAATACTCTTACTGGAAAACAAATTACTTCTCAACAAAATCTACCGTCTTCAACTCTCCACACTCATGCACAGCAACTAGAAGCAGAAGGAAAAACGGTTATTTGGGTCGCTTATGCAGGACAACTGCTCGGAATTATTGCGATCGCAGATACAATTCGACCTAGTGCTGCCACTACCCTTAAGCGCTTAAAACAGCTAGGTATTGAACAGATTGTCATGCTAACAGGTGACAATCAGCGTACAGCCGAAAGCGTTGCCCAACAACTAGGAGTTGACCAAGTTTATGCTGAACTCCTGCCTGAAGATAAAGTCAGTGTGATTCGACGCTTACAACGGCAATATCAAACTGTTGCCATGGTAGGAGATGGTATCAACGACGCACCAGCTCTCGCTCAAGCCTCTGTCGGCATTGCAATGGGAGTAGCGGGTAGTGATGTTGCTTTAGAAACGGCTGATATTGTTTTAATGGCAGATCGTTTGGAAAAACTAGAACACGCAATTCGCTTAGGACGACGTTCACAAAGCATTGTCAAACAAAATATTACCTTTGCTTTGAGTTTTATTGTCTTACTATTGATAGCTAATTTTGCTGGTAGTATCACCATGCCTTTAGGTGTAATTGGACATGAAGGGTCTACAGTACTCGTAACCTTAAGTGGTTTGCGATTACTGAGAAATTGAATTGAAGACTAACCCTCTTTCATCACTCTATGCAAAGGATATATTACTACTCCCTTAATACATATCCAACACTACGCACAGTGTGAATTAAGCGCTTTTCGTTGTTTTCTTCGAGCTTGAGGCGCAGGTAGCGAACATAGACTTCAATGATATTGGAATCACCTCCAAAGTCGTAACCCCAGACCCGTTCCAAAATTTGGTCTCGCGTGTACACTTGCCGGGGATGCGAGAGTAAGTAATCGAGTAAGTCAAATTCTTTTGCAGTTAACTCGATCGCCCGTTTGCCTCGAAAAACTTCACGGGTGCGGCGATTTAAGCTCAAGTCTTCAAACTGCAACACATCCAAGTCAACTTCCTGAGTGCGACGCAGATGAGCGCGGACTCTGGCTAACAGTTCTTCAATGCTGAAAGGTTTAACCAGATAATCATCAGCACCAGCATCCAAACCCGCCACGCGATCGCTCACTTCATCTCTTGCCGTTAGCAAAATCACAGGGACGTTGTTTCCGGTTGCTCGAAGGCGACGGCACACTTCTATTCCAGATAACCCTGGCAGCATCCAATCAAGAATCATCAACTCCGGCGCTGACTCTCGCGCTAGCGTCAACCCTGCCATCCCATCGTGCGCTACACTGACGCGGTAGCCTTCGCTGTGCAGTTCCAACTCTATGAACCGAGCCAACTTGACTTCATCTTCGACCAAGAGAATATGTGCAGTCATAACAATAAACGACTCTAACTTTTTCGAGAAATGCACTTAATGTCACATGACAACACCACAGTTGCCTGAGAGAATCCTGAGATTAGGCTAAATCTTCTTAAGGATTAAATTCAGAGAAAGTCTAGTTTAGTTTCAGATGCACTTCAGTGACAGCGCTCATGATGACAAATAAGTGGATGACTTCTAGATGGTGTCTTAATGAGATTGAACTATTTCACAATGCTTGGTGCTGTCTTGGTGTTGACTTTGAGTAGCTGTGGAGCAACACTGACCAATCAGCCCTTGACTCAGGCGGAACAACCCACAGCGGCTGAACCGATTGCACAGAATCAGAATGCAATAAGATCTGGGACTTTCGTCAAAGCTGAGCATCCGACTACTGGCACAGCGCAAATCGTGACTCGCGATGGTAAGCAGGTTTTGGAGCTTGATCAAGTCTTTGAAACTTCTAGTCAAGGACCCGATTTATACGTGATCTTGTATCGCACCGAAGCACCACCCGCTTCCATTGAAGAGGGAGATTATGTAAGTTTGGGCCGCTTACAGAAGTTCAATGGTGCTCAGAGCTACCTCATTCCTGACGATGTCAAACTAGAGGATTACAAGTCTGTGTCCATCTGGTGCCGCCAATTCAATGCCACCTTTGGATACGCTGCGCTTAGCTCGTAAATTTTGCTCAGTTCCACGACTACTCAGCAGATTTGTCACACGATCTGCTTCATTTTCTAGGTTCAACATTCCTAATCTTTGCCTAGTTCATGCTGCCTTGAGTCCCCACTTCTGCTAGAGGTTTCAGATGAACAAAGATTTGCTTGTATTACTGCATCCGTTCTTTGCCGTAGTTGTAGTCTTTCCATTGATTGGAGTTGTCGTGAACCGCGCTTGGCAAGTTCGACAGCGGCGATTGCAAACCCTCCAAGGAAAAAGTAAGATTCCGCCAGTTGTGGGACAGGATCATGTCCAGCTTGGTCGTTGGCTCACAGGTGCTGTTGTTGGTATTGTTTTAGTGGCATTAGCTGTCGATATTAGTGGCAGTATTTTAGACAACCAAGTTTGGAGTAAAGAACCCTTCAAAGTAGCCTTGATCGGACTAATCTTTGCCGTGGCGATTTCCTCCCTTGTCCTGCTCTACCAAGCAAAGCCAGCACTATGGCGGGGAATCTTTGCCACACTAACTGGGATAGCTTTAGTTGTGCTTGGCTGTCAAGATGGAATCTATCGTAAAACCGATCAGTGGTACATTTCTCACTACTATTACGGTATGATAGCTGCGCTCTTGATGATTTTTTCCCTAGCAATCGTACAAAACATTTACCAAGACCGGAAAAATCGCTGGCGCAGCGTTCACATCGCTGTGAGTTGTCTTGCCCTCTTACTATTTCTTGGACAAGGTATCACTGGAACACGAGATTTGTTGGAAGTTCCACTGAGTTGGCAGGAGCCTTACGTGCAGAAGCTTTATGAACAGCAGTGTGAGATGAAGCCTTGCACCATTCAGGCACCTGCTGTTCATAAAGCACCTTAGTTAACCACTACACAAGGATAAAAATAGTTCCAAATGAGAACTATTTTCCGTCGTTTCAGCCTTTATTTTCAAGACAAGTCTATTACTTAAGACTCAAGATACATAATTTCTGTAGAAAATTAGCCAACTGCCCAAATAGGTAAAGTACCTATAGCGGTTCTCATTGAGAAGATTGTCAGTTATTAATCGGAGAATCTTAAAATTTGAGGTACATCCTAGAACTATGCCAACAAAAACCGTTCTCTCAACGATGAAGTAACTTTGGAACAATTATTAACATGAAACCGCCTCTCGACCTGCTCATTCAACGCCTCAAGCAAATTACTCAACAACTCGAATTGTTAGAAGCCACATTTGCCCAACTTTCTCGTAGAGTAAAACAGGAACAACAAACAGAAGCCGCTAGGCATTCTACAGACTTAAACCAACATTAATCTGAGCTTCAACTTTATTGGTACATCGGTAGCCATGTTTGTTGCAGTCTGGTTAGCAGTTTGACAAACTGCCTAACAAATTCATGTTTAAAGTATCGATAGCCGATGTGGGAAAGTGAAAGTGAGTGAACGACTTCCCAGAGTTCTATTGCCGCGAGTTTGTCGAGGAGTGAGTTGTCGTGTCTCTAGATACATTTCGTTGGCAGCAAGAGCAGCACGCATTAGAGGTTCTGTCCTCTCTGAGTTACCGGACAGATGAACTCAAGGATTACCTCCAAGCCGTGGCGCGAGGAGTGAGTGAACTAATTGGGCTAGATTGGTCTGTGGTAACGCTTTGTCAGGACGGGCAAGAACGAATCCTATCCAGTACGCTCGATTTGGGTGAAGCCGGAGATCGGGCTTATAATCTGCACGGTACGCTTACAGGGACTGTCATTGCAACTGGCGCTCCTCTGGTCGTTGAAGATGCCAAAGCCTGCACAGATTATGGGCAAGCTCCAGAGGGCTACCGAGCGTATTTAGGTGTACCTTTGCGGACATCTATAGGAGAAGTCATTGGGACAATTTGCTCGTTCCAGCGACAGCCCCGCTGTTTCACAGACCAAGAAGTACGAATAGCTGAAATCTTTGCTGAGCGAGCAGCGATGGCAATCGACAACTATCAGCTTTATCAGCAGCAGCGTCAGTTCAATCAAATCTTGGAGGCAGAAGTTGCCCAACGAACCAAAGAACTACAGATGGCTCAGGCGCAACTGATTGAAGCCAATAATCGATTGGAGGCTCAAGTCGAACAGAGAACGGCTGAACTTCGGCAGACGAATGAGCAATTGCAAGCGGAAATGAATGAGCGCAAACAGGCTGAGCAAGAGATTGCCCGTTTAGCTGAAATTGGAGAGCTGGCGGCGATGATCGTGCATGAGGTTCGCAATCCCTTGACGACTGTGCTGATGGGGCTGAGTGCTTTAGGACGGATAGAACTCCCGGAACACGCCCAACTCCGTCTGGTACTAGCTCTTGAAGAAGCAGATCGACTGAAGCGTTTACTGGATGAAATTTTGCTCTACGCCAAACGCCAGGTACTTGAATGTCAGGCACTGGAGGTAAACGATTTTGTAGCTGGGATGCTTGATTCGATCCGTACACTTCCCGCCGCTAAAGGACGAAGAATTGAACTTGTTTCAATGTTGCCTTCAGCCTGGATTTTCGGTGATTGCGACAAACTCAAACAAGTATTTATCAACCTAATCGAAAACGCTTGCGAAGCTGTTGCTGACGACGAAGTTATCACTTGGCGTACTGATTTTGGCATAAGTCCTGATCGAGTCTGCATCAGCATTCACAACGCAGGCACTCCCATTCCCATGGACATCCTCTCCCAGCTCGGTACGCCGTTTTTTACCACCAAGCCCTGTGGTAACGGATTAGGATTGGCGATTGTTAAACGAATTGTCAAAGCCCATGCTGGTGAGTTAATAATTCAGTCTGAAGTAGGCATCGGAACTATTGTCAGCGTTCAGCTACCGAGGCTAGGCAACTGATTTTTATCAGTGTTCATGCCTCATCAACACTGATAAAAACATAAGAGTGGTTCAAATACCCTTGAATCCAACTTTACCTGCGATCGCTTGCTCCGCTTGCATAGAGTTCACTGTTTCGGTAACTCTACGTGAGGTCTTTTTATGAATACCAACTTGACTCACAATGATGCCGATTAAAATTACACTACCGCCAAGATATTGAGCGGCGCTTGGGACTTCTCCCAAAACGAGATAAGCAGCTACGATACCTGCAACTGGCGTAAAGGAGCTAACGATCGATGCGGTAGAAACCGTAGAGGCTCTCAAGCCAGCCGTCCACAACGATTGACCGACGACGACAATTACTACACCATACGCTAGCATCCACTGCCACAGAAACGGTGAAAGGACATCCATAAAATGGTGACTGCCGTAAAGTACCAGAGCAGACACGAAGAAGACTGCCGTTCCCAAGCCAGTCCGAACAATACTGTAGATTCCTAACGGTACTTTGGAGAGCCGTTTTTTGCCAATAATCGTAGAGACGGCAAGCGCCAGCGCTGCGATCGCAACTAACAATTCACCAACCCCGATGCTGAATCCTCCCACCTGCATCATGTTTGTTTCAGGCGGTTGCAGGAAGATGGTCAGGACAACACCAATAAAAGAAGCGATCGCACCCACAATTTCCCACCTATTCACCCGTTCTCCTAAGAACCAAATAGACAAGGCAAGCGTCAGTGGGGGTTCTAACCTGCCAATCAAAACTACATTGTTGACCTGTGTTAATGCCAGCGCCTGAAAAATTAAGCCAGGGGCAAGTGCGCCAGATAAAATTGCCACGATAACTAAACTGAGCCAATCCTGCCTCGACAGTTGCCTTAAGGTTCTCCGCTGCCACTCTCGCCCGTAAAGTAACATCAAAACCATCAAAGCGCAGAGATTGCCCACAAATAAAACATTACATAGAGAAATTGGATTTTGCCCATTCACAAAATTTTGGGCACCAATCTCTGTAAGTCTTCGCGTTACTGCACTGGAAGCACCAAAGATCGGGATGGCAAGCCAGAGATAGATTTGCCCTGGAATTCTGTTAGTTAAATGATGCAGTTTTCCTTGGCGAGTCACAATGTTCCTGTGTACAGACGTGATTAATCTCTCTGAGCTTACCAATCTGTAACAGATGGCAGATGAGATTAGGTTGAGAGAATCTTGAATGTAGGCTGAGACAAAATGATAGAACGTATCTGCTCTCAGTTTTCTCAGTAAAAACTCAGGCTTCCATTAGAGCTACATCATTCTGCAATAAAGCACTTCAACTAGAGTGGATATATCGCCTCAACAGAATTCATACATAAAATTGAACGAATGGGCGAAACCTGTTTATGCTAAATGACTGCTAGCTTCTGAAGGCATCATGTGCAACTAAGCCGCAAACTCTGGGAAGCAATCAATCAAATCAAGCGAAGACATCTCGACCCATCTTCGCTACAGCTTCGTCTAACGCTAGAAATTGCGGCTGTTTCAGTTTTGAGCTTAGGGAGTGTTGCTGTTTGGACAAGCTGGAAAATGCAGCAGATCTTGATTGCGACGCATACGCAAAGTGTTGAATACATTGCGGTTCGCTTTCCCCGCGATGTGGAGCTTTATAGCGAAATGCTATCCATAAAAACCGGACTGCAAAAGACGATTGATAATGTATCGGTGCCGGGTTTGCTCATCTGGGTCAAAGATTCAGACGGTCAGCTACTGGCTCAATCAGTAGGATTAAATGCTTCCTTTGTCCCAAAGGCTCAATTAATGTCCCTTGCCGAGATGCCACTTAAGCCCCAAGTCTACCAAGTGGGTGAGCAGTACCTAGTGTTGCGCCAAGGTTCGGTAATCATCAAGGGAACACTCCTCGGTAAGGTGTACATGGCTCAAGATGTGACGAACGATCAGCGTCAGTTAATTGCAGCCACTCGCAGCCTTGCTATTGTTTGTATCTTGGTAACGATTGTAACGATGGGTGCGATCGCATTTCGGATTCGGCGTTCACTCCAACCTTTACAGGAGATGAGCCAGATGGCCGGGGCAATCTCGGCAGAAGGTTTAAGCAAGGCTAAGCTGCAATTAAGCCATGCCCCTAGTGAAGTGAAAGAACTAGCTCAAACCTTCAACATGATGCTGTCTCGACTTTCCGATGCCTGGGAACAGCAACGCCAGTTTGTTAGTAATGTCTCTCATGAATTGCGAACGCCGTTGACGGTCGTACTAGGCTATTTGCAAAGCTTGCTGCGACGAGGGACAAACTTTAACGACTATCAACGAGAAGCCTTGGAGACTGCCGCCTCCGAAGCTGAACGCACCGTGCGTTTGCTAGAAGACTTGCTAGATTTGGCGCGTGCCGATAGTGGTTATATGCACTTCCATCTGGAATCAGTGCTACTCAACGATTTGGTTGCAGAAGTAGCAGGCATGGCACAAAAGTTTAGCAATCGATTGCTTACAGTTACGACAACCACTGATGTTGAGGCGATTGCCGATCGCGATCGTCTCAAACAAGTGTTGATTAACCTCATTGATAATGCCGTAAAATACTCAGCTCCCGAACAGCCAATTGTTTTGAAATTAGAGCGTGTTGATAAACAGGCAATCATTCAAGTGTGTGATCGCGGCGTTGGGATTGGGCTACAGAACCAGAGCCGCATTTTTGACCGCTTCTACCGAGTGGATGAAGCTCGTTCCAGTTCTACGGGGGGTCAGGGTTTGGGTTTAGCCATTGTGAAGACTCTGGTAGAAGGCATGAGCGGTAGTATTACGGTGAGATCCAAACCTGGTGAAGGCAGTACCTTTACAATCACCTTACCTACATAACTTTGAAAAGAACTTATTGAACGGCTTTAAGAAAGCTTTTAATACACATTTTAGATAAGAAAAACTCAGCTTCCTCTCAGGATTTTCACTAAAACTCTCAGATAAAAATCATTTTCTACCACGTTTATTCATTCAAACTTGTTTGGAACCTAGAAACTCACCTCATAACTGAGTTCAAGAAAGATTATCTTAAGCGAGTTAGAAAGCATGAAGCTTAATCAATTGCTACTACTGGGAACTACTTCATTTGCCGTCTGTGCTTTATCCGTCTCAGACTATGTAGCAGGAGTGTCAGCCAATTCACCTTCAAGAGCCGTTAGTCCAACTTCTACCCAAAGTAACTCTGGTACGACTGTGGTGCAGAGTCAGCCTGTAGCCCTAGCGTCCGGAACTTTTGTGGCTGGGGAAAAGCCTACTACTGGCGAGGCTCGGATTGTTACAGAAAATGGGCATCGCTATTTAGAGATTGATGCGGCTTTTAGCACAAGTGATCAGGGTCCAGATCTGCACGTTCTCCTGGATACTCCTGAACAACCACCGCAGACTTATCAAAATCTAGGTAGTGCGATCAACCTAGGTAGCTTACACGATTACAATGGTGCTCAACGTTACCCAATTCCTGACAATGTCGATTTGAGTTCCTTCAAATCTGTCGTTATTTGGTGCCGTATGGCTAATGCCACTTTTGGCTACGCCCCCCTGCGTCCTTCTAGTAATGCTAGCGCTCAGTAACTTAAATCAAAGTTTTTGTAGAGCTGCGAATAGTTGCTGAATGCTGTTGAATGATGAGTGCGATCGCGCTATCAATTTTCCTCTCTTCGTTGGACGCGATCGCATTTTAGGCAAGGTCACAACGGAAAGTACAGCATTCAGCATATTCTCCCGTTCCACCTAAAGGGATAAGGAACTCACCTCACTTTCAAATTAGGGAGATTATCGTCAAGGTGTTAAGCTCAATTGCGCTTACTCAGCTTACGACGATAAGAATATTGACCATAAACATTGACCAGGTAAGGCATGATGTAAGTCATCAATACAGAAATCCAACGCTCATAATTCATCTCCCCTCGCAAAAAGGCAAAACCATGATTGATTAAAAAGAGCAGAGAACCTACAAAAAAAGAAGTCTTTAAACCTGTTGAGATGAATTCTTTATCAAATAGACTGGCAACATACCCTTTTAGACTTTTCATCTGTTGATTAGTTTATAAGTTGCACTACCTGTTCAGCTTTCTCTAAAGGATAGGCAGATAATTGCATTCCAGTTAGTTCGAGATGTACATAATAGTCCTTTGGGTACAAATATTTTTTGATGTCAATTGAAGAGCCGTCTTTCTCCCAGTAACTTAGTTGAGGGATGGGTTATTTCGCCCAAAAGGAAGGTTGTGAGATACCTCAAGCAACCATAATGACCTACTGCCATCCGCTTTGGACTGTAGAGCTTTCTCGTATTTCACTTTAACTTAGCCGGATTAAAGCTAACTATTTTCTCAGGAAGTTTATAGCCTAATCTTCAGGAATTTCTCAGATTTGCTGCCTAATCTAAACATTAAAGCAGAAGTCGAAAGATTTCCAAGAATCCGTCTCTTCCAAAACACCCTAATTGAGAGAATAATCTACCATGAACTTACTTCTAAAAAGCTCTGCATTAGCTACTCTTTTCACTCTTGCCTTAGTGACCAATGCCAAAGCGGTCGAACCGATTGAGTCTAATGAATTGAAGACTCGTCAAGTCCAGTCCCAGCCGCTCCTGATTGCAGAAGATACTGGAGAAATTGATGCCAAGCAATTTGAGGAGTTGCGCTCACTCAATCGAATGGTCATACAACAAATGGAGATGATGGATGCCGCCTTACCATTACTTCAGTCTGATAATCCTGAAATTAGAAGAATGGCAATGGAGATGCTTAGAAATACCAATGAAATGACTGAGCGAATGATGAGTATGCGTAATGAGATGTTCTCCTTGAGAATTCGAGACGGACGCAATTAGAATGCGAGATCTGTTTTGAGAGTGGGGGCTGGTGATTGGTGATTGGGGCAAAGAGACTTTCATATAGAGAGTTGTGTACGGCAGTTCATAGAGTCTCTTGCACCAGATTGGCGACAAACTTTAATCCCAACCCCATTAATTAATTACTTCCATTCGTAGAAGCGAAGGAGGCTGTTGTGTTGCATTGTGCGATCGCAACTACAGAACCGCCTCCGGGTGGACCTTGATGCTCACTTCCACCCGATACATAAACCATCGGGTTCTGCACCACTGATGCCACAACAGCTCCTACAACGGCTCTTGCCATGCGAGGATCGTTGATGTCTGAGTCATCGAGCATCGTGTGGCGACAAGCCAAAACTCACACATTTTCGTGCATATCACATAAGCCAAACGCATTGGCTATGCCAAAATGATCTACAGGAGTAGTTTCTTCACGGTATTCTCCTAAAGGTTCTCGTCCCTAAGAACCTGACAAACCATACTCTTCGTTACCAGTTCCGCGATAATTAGCTTCATCAGTAGTTGGGTCATGTGAATATTCATCACACAGTTAAGTACACAGCGCTGTCTTCCCGCGATTTGAGGGATTCTGGATTGATTAGTAAGATTTCTGCCGCCAATTGAAGAGTTTGCGAGAGCCAAAGTGGCAAACTCTGTTGTTGCTTTCCTAACCCCTGCCAAAGAAGCGCTTGAGTGGGTTTGTAGCAATTTGCCCTAACCCTCGATATGGGTTTCGCTGAGCAGCTTGAACTGGGTCTGAATCTGTGAGAATTTGGGCAGCGTGTTCGCGAAGTTTGGCGCTGCCATCCTGATTCATAGAAACGAGTGTTGCGCCATGCCCGCCTTTGTCCGTTTGTGTATCTCCTAGAGCTACCTGGTAAGCCTGATTTAAAGAAGGCAGGCTGGCTGCGATGGTAGGTAGTTCCACAACCCTAGCTTCCAAGTTCTGACCGATGGCATTGAGCTGCTTTTGTAGTCCCAGTGGCAAAGATTCATCTATCTTTTCAAGGGCGGTCACAAAAGCTGTAAGGATTTTTTCTTGTTGAGGGTTAAGAGACATAATTGTAAAAAGTATTGAGAGTGAGGATAAAAAAAAGATTTTGAAAAATTGAAAGGCTATTCTTTAATAGTAGGAAACTTTCTGGGGTTTGCTCTTGAAGGGTGGCATAAATCAAACTTTGGGAATAAAGCGGTTTGCAGCAGGGTGTGGTCATCAGTAGTTGGTTGGAAGGAAAACTCCTCCTTGTCCCCTTGTTTCCCTTGCCCTCTCCATCACCAACTGATTTTGACCATGATCATCTCTTCTGCTATTCAGTTCTGAGATAAGACTAACAAGAGACACTAAAAAGGCGATAGCGAAGCGCTGCGGCGAAGCACAGATCACGTCTCTTGAGCCAATTGTCTAGGACAAACAGGACTGTCCTGAAGACAAAGGAGCGTTATTACCTAAGACAAACGTGTCTGCGCCAGTGCCTCCAATTAACATGTCGTACTCATTGCTGTTGTAGCTAGAGCCACCGCCATTGATGTAGTCATTCCCATCGCTGCCAACGAGCCAGTCACTGCCTTCTTCCCCGAAAAGGGCATCATCGTCATACGAACCCTTGAGAAGGTCGTTGCCATAGTAGCCGAGTATAAAGTCATTTCTGTCTAATGGCAATCTGGGGAAATTGCAGCTCAAGAAGCCGAAATTACTCATCTTGAAGAAGAGTTGCAGGGCGAAATTGCGAGTCAAACCGCCATCATTGCTCGTCGGCAATCCGAGGTTAACGTCGCACAAGCCGACTATAACCGCTACCTAATCTTGTATCGGGAAGGAGCGATCGCAGCTTCCAACCTCGACCAAAGGCGGCTTACATTGGAAACTGCTCAAGCACAACTCAACGAAGTCAAATCTAATCGGAATCGCACGGCTGGCCCATTGCGTGCCCAAATCAATCGAGCCAGAGCTACTCTAAACCAGATTGTCGAAGTTCGCCCTGAAGATGTCCGAGTGGCGCAAACCGAGATTAATCAGGCAATTGCAGCCGTTAAACGCGCTGAGGCTGAGTTGAAAGAGGCAAGCATTCGCGCACCGATCACAGGGCAAGTTTTGGAAGTTTACACCCAATCCGGCGAGGCGATCGCAGACGAAGGTATTGTTGACCTGGGAAAGACTGACCCAATGGAAGTGGTTGCAGAAATTTACCAGAGCGACATTGGCAAGATTCGCAGCGGTCAATCAGCGATCGTTACTGGTGAGGGGATTTCTGGAGAACTGCGGGGAACCGTTCGTCAACTTGGGTTGCAAGTCAGCCAGCAAAAAGTCTTCAGCAATCAGCCTGGACAGAACCTTGATCGCCGCGTCGTTGAAGTCAGAATTCGCCTCAATTCAAAGGATAGTCAACAAGTGGCAAGCCTAACCAACTTGCAGGTACAGGTAGCCATTCAACCGGAAATGAGTTTGAAGTAAAAGATAACGGTTGCCCGATATCATTTTTTTTTGTGACACCTCTGGTGAAACCTATGCTACGTAAACTACTTCGCAAAACACCACTGGCATGGCTTCAGGTGAAGCGAGAAAAAACTCGCCTCTTTGTTGCCTTAGCTGGAATTGGCTTCGCCGATATCCTTATGTTTTTCCAGCTTGGACTGATGGAATCTGCCTACGCTTCTGCTACGGGAATGCACTACAGATTGCGGAGCGACCTGTTCTTGCTAAATTCTCTATCTGATAACGTGCAGACCATCAAACCCTTCTCACGTTCTAGGCTATTTCAAGCAGCAGGTACAGATGGTGTAGCTTCTATCAACTCTCTCTATCTAGGAATTGGAAGATGGCGTAATCCTGCTAATCGAACCTTCTGGCAAGTACAAATCTATGGTTTCAACCCCAGTGACCCAGCAATGGATGTGCCAGATGCTGCACCTGAATTGAATAAACTCAAGATGTTGAATTATGTACTTTATGACCAGGCGGCGCGACCCGATCTGGGTAATGTTGCTAGTCAACTTCAGCAATCTAAACCGCTTCCAGCTCAACTGAATGACTTACAAATTCAAGTCACTGGTGTCTTCACAATGGGAGCCTCTTTCTCGGCTGATGGCAATTTGATTGTGAGTGACTCTACTTTCTTGCGTCTGTTTCCAGAACGCCAAGCCGATGATATCGATGTCGGTCTAATTACGTTGAAGCCAGGTGCAGACATCAAGCAAGTGCAAGCAAATATAAAAGCCAAATTGCCGGATGATGTGCTGGTTCTGACAAAAGAAGAATTTATCCAACGGGAGAGAAACTATTGGAGTCAAGTTAGTCCTATCGGCGTTATCTTTGGCTTCGGAACTGTCGTCGGCTTTTTGGTGGGGACGGTAATTGTTTATCAGATTCTTTACTCTGATGTTTCCGATCACTTACCTGAATACGCCACCCTCAAAGCAATGGGCTATGGCGATAGTTACCTAGTTGGAATTCTGCTTCAAGAAGCTTTGATTCTAGCAATACTGGGTTTTATTCCGGGATTTGGGATTTCACTTGGGCTTTACGGACTAATAGCACAAGCGACGCTACTTCCCGTCAAAATGTCGCTTGAGCGTCTGGTACTCGTGCTGTCTTTGACGCTTGTGATGTGCATTGCATCGGGAGCGATCGCAATGAGGAAATTACAGTCTGCTGACCCAGCTGATATTTTCTAACTTCACACGCTCAATACCCTTAACCCCTCATACAACTTTTGCTTTTGTAGTTCAAACGATTACCGTAACTCCAACTAAGCTGCTATGCATACTTTAAATTCCTCAAATTCTACTCAGTTTTCAAGCACTCAACCTGTTATTTCTATCCATCAATTCAATCACTATTTTGGTGAAGGAGAACTACGAAAACAAGCGCTATTTGACATCAATCTCGACATCCATTCTGGAGAAATTGTAATTATGACTGGTCCATCGGGTTCTGGCAAAACGACATTACTAACACTAATGGGAGGCTTGCGTTCTGCACAAGAAGGTAGCCTGAAAATCCTGGGGCAAGAAATGAATGGAGCGAGTAAAAACGAGATGAGGGTAGTGCGACAGCAAATTGGCTATATTTTCCAGGCACACAACCTGTTGACTTTCCTTACAGCTAAGCAGAACGTGCGAATGTCTCTAGAATTACATGATCGCTATCTAGACCAAAATATGGATGAGATAGCAACCGATATTCTTAAGACAGTCGGTTTAGGAAATCGTGTGGATTACTACACCGATAATCTATCTGGAGGACAAAAGCAACGGGTTGCGATCGCGCGTGCTTTGGTGAGTCATCCGAAAATTGTTCTAGCAGACGAACCTACCGCTGCACTGGATAAAAAATCAGGTCGAGATGTGGTAGAAATGATGCAGAAATTGGCAAAGGAACAGGGCGCCACTATTTTGCTAGTGACGCATGATAATCGGATTTTGGATATTGCCGACCGCATTGTTTATATGGAAGATGGTCGCTTGGCCGCCAACCCTGATGCTGTTGCACTCGTGGAATAGCGATCAATAAGCGAAAGCGATCGCTCTTCACTATCTAACCCACATATCGCAATTTATCTTGACCGATGAACGAGACGAAACCCTTAGTTCTGGAAAATAGTACACTCTGTTTTGCTTAGCCCCTTGACTCTCCAGTCAACTAGATACTTTACCTTACAGATAGGGTAACTACGATCCGGAGCTAGTCAATATGGATACTCTGACTCTTAAGCTACGAGGGATGTCTTGTGCTTCCTGTGCGTCCAACGTAGAGAAAGCAATTCAAGGTGTTCCTGGTGTGGAGGAGTGCAATGTCAATTTTGGGGCAGAGCAAGCAACTGTTCAATACAATCCCAAAAAAACGCACTTAGAAGCTATTCAAAAAGCGGTTACTGATGCGGGATACGGTGCATCGCCACTTCAGGAAATCGGTACGAATGAAGACGAGGCTGAACAAGCTACCCGTCGCGCCGAACAGCAAATCCTGACAACCAAGCTAATTGTGGGAGGCATCATCAGTCTAGTTTTGTTCGTGGGTTCACTACCGATGATGACAGGGCTGCATATTCCCTTTATTCCTATGTGGCTGCATAACCCTTGGTTGCAGTTAATTTTGACGACACCTGTACAGTTCTGGTGTGGACAGTCGTTTTATCAGGGTGCGATTAAGTCAGTGAAACGCCGTGCGGCTGATATGAATACATTAATTGCACTAGGTACCAGTGCGGCGTATTTTTACTCAATTTTTGTTACACTTTTTCCGGGATTTTTTAGAGCGCAAGGGTTGGAACCAGCGGTTTACTATGAAACGGCTGCAATTGTTATTACCTTGATTCTGCTAGGGCGACTGTTTGAAAGTCGGGCAAAGGGACAGACTTCTGAAGCAATTCGTAAACTTATTGGGTTGCAAGCGAAAACGGCGCGTCTGATTCGCAAGGGTAAAGAAGTCGATGTACCGCTACAAGAAGTCCAAGTTGGTGATGTCGTGCTGGTACGTCCGGGAGAGAAAATTCCTGTTGATGGCGAAGTGCTAGACGGTTCCTCCACAATCGATGAATCCATGGTGACGGGTGAGAGTATACCCGTGAAAAAGCAGGCAGGGGATGAGGTAATTGGCGCGACGATTAACAAGTCTGGCAGTTTTAAGTTCCAAGCCTCACGGGTAGGCAAAGATACTGTATTGGCGCAGATTGTTCAGTTGGTACAACAGGCGCAGGGTGCGAAAGCGCCGATTCAACGATTAGCTGATCGGGTAACGGGATGGTTTGTGCCAGTAGTAATCGCGATCGCGATCGCAACTTTCGTGATTTGGTTTAACTTTACAGGTAATCTAACTCTGGCAATGATTACCACAGTAGAGGTGCTAATTATCGCCTGTCCCTGTGCCTTGGGTTTAGCAACACCCACTTCCGTAATGGTAGGTACGGGGATTGGCGCTCAAAACGGCATTCTGATTAAAGGGGCGGACAGTCTGGAAATTGCTCACAATCTTCAAGTGATTGTTTTGGATAAAACCGGGACTTTGACTGAGGGCAAGCCTGTTGTAACGGACTATGTGACGATTAGAGGAACCGCCTACAGTAATGAAATCAATCTCCTGCGACTTGCGGCAGCGATTGAACGCAACTCTGAACATCCTCTTGCTGAAGCTGTTGTGCAGTACGCCAAAGCGCAAGGTGTCGATTTTCCATTACCAGAAGCAAAAGACTTTGAAGCCGTTGCTGGTGCTGGTGTTCAGGGTATTGTAAATGACCAATTCGTGCAAATTGGAACCTCTCGCTGGATGCAGCAACTGGGGATTCGTACTGAAGCATTAAACCGTTATCAAGGTACGTGGGAGGCGGCGAGTAAAACAACAGCCTTGATTGCGGTGAATGGAGAACTTGAGGGAATAGTAGGAATTGCTGATGCCCTCAAATCTTCCTCAACTGAGGCAGTGAGAGCATTGCAACGGTTAGGTTTAGAGGTGGTGATGCTAACAGGTGACAATCAGCAAACCGCAGATGCGATCGCAAGTGAAGTTGGCATCAAGCGTGTTTTTGCTGAGGTTCGTCCCGATCAAAAGGCAGCAATTATCCAATCTCTTCAGGCACAGAAACGAGGAAGGAAGGAGAAGAAGGAGAAATCCAATCAAAAATCAATTGTTGCGATGGTGGGGGATGGAATCAATGATGCCCCAGCACTTGCTCAAGCTGATGTTGGGATAGCGATTGGGACAGGGACAGATGTTGCGATCGCAGCCAGTGACATCACTCTAATTTCTGGCGATCTGCGTGGTATTGTCACAGCGATACAACTCAGTCGCGCCACAATTAACAACATTCGCCAAAATCTCTTCTTTGCCTTTATCTACAACGTTGCCGGAATTCCTCTGGCTGCTGGAATTTTATTTCCTTTTACAGGTTGGTTACTGAACCCAATTATTGCAGGTGGAGCAATGGCATTTAGTTCAGTTTCGGTTGTTACTAATGCCTTACGACTGCGAAACTTTAAACCTTCCTTCAGTAGATAATTCTAGGAGTAAAAATCATGTTCAAAAAAAGTCAATTTTTGGGTCGCCTGATTGGGCTAAGCTTATTAATTTCAATCACTTCCAGTATTCCAGTAAAGGCAGCTACCGCAGCAGAAGCGCCTAGACAAACAAGTCAATTTCGGCAAATTGAGCAGCCTTGGGGGCTAAAACTTGGTGTTACTTTGGGAGGGGCTGCACTCATCGGATTAGAGCTATGGTGGTTTTTACTGAGTAGAGCTTCCCCAACTAGAGCAAATGAGGATGCTGATTGATAATCTTCGCAGTTCACAGTTGGTTTTTATAGGGGTTTTCCAGAAAACCATACAAACTAGTGCTGCACTGTCTTCTAAAGGTAGTGCAGCGCAACATAATTAAGCGATCGCCTATTTAACTTTGACTAAGGATATGACAAAAATCGAAAATCTAAATGAATTAATTATCAATAGACTTAGATTCGTTATCATAAACTACATATACAACTAATGAATGTATTTTCATTTCAACAGAGCGATCGCCTAGATTGTACTCAAGTATCAATTCAGTAGCGAAGGAAAGACCGCTTGAATAGCTTGCAACTATTTAGTACCGATTAACGTCTTTGAAAATAACTGGATAATATCTACCACCACGAGCTAATTGAAGGAAATGACTACCCTATATTCATATCCCTCGATTCATCCAATTAGGTGAGCTAATGAGGCGAAGTCTCTTGCTGATATATCTTTTACCTTAATAATTGTTCAACAGGCCGTATAAGTCAAAGAAAGAGAGGAACAATCTATGAAAACTACCCTGAGAACTTCAGTGCTTCTTAGTGTTCTCACTGTTTCTGGTTTAATGTCCTTGGCTGCTCCTGCACAAGCACAGAGAGTTTGTGTTGTGACTCGTTACAACCAAGTTAGTTGTACAAACAGAGATGATTATCGGTACAATCGACGACCTCTTCGCGTAAGGCAACCTATTCGCGTAAGGGTAGGAGTACGTCAGGAAGTCAGAGACGTTTATGAAGATGTGCTAGGTCGTGATGCAGACAGGCGAGGACTCAGAGACTGGTCAAGGACGGTAATACGCCAAGGTAATTCACTTGATGATGTCCGTGAAGGCATTGCTAATAGTGACGAGGCGAAAAATCGGATTAACGACATCTATCGGGATGTACTAGGTCGAGATGCTGAGCCTGAAGGTCTTAAAACCTGGACTGGCGCTTTAGAAGATGGTGAAAGTTTAGACGATGTTCGTCGTGAGATTCAGGAAAGTGATGAAGCGAGGAGTAGAAATCCTTAAGGAGCAACAATATTTAAAGCTTACTCACTTGACTCCCTAAAAGGGTGATAAGTGTTCCTCTCTCTTTCTGACTTAGCTTGGTAAAAAGCGATCGCTACATTGTTATCTGGTTGTCACGCGCTCGTCACATGGGTTGATTAGGCTTAGACCAAGAGGATTTGAGGAAAGCCTCTTCATCATATCGAATGAACGAAAAACCCGCAGAAGCTGTCTGTTGCGGGTTTTTTCTTCTGGGTCTTTGTCTGGTTGCTATACCTGTGCAAGAAAAAGCGATCGCTTCACCTTCATCAACAAGACCTGGAACAACTTCCAATTACGGTCTGGGGAAGGGTGCGATCGCTGATGTCGAACACAAATAGAGAAGCTTTGTTATGAAGATGGGTCTTGTTGATTAAACCCAACCCATCTTCTACTACAACTTACTTCAATCCTGAGCTGGCTAGGCTTAGACTGGCTCGTCATCCCGTTGGATTGTCAAAGTTTTACTGCTCGATATTGTTAACTTCAGAATCAGGAATTTGCTGCAAACCGACTAAACCAGGGAAACACCGACTAGATGGACCAACTAGCTCATAAGCAGCGACTGTCTCATCATCATCCTGGTCATCATTATTGGCAGTCTGCTGGTCATCATCCTGGTTATCATCATTGGCAGTCTGCTGGTCATCATCCTGGTCATCATCATTGGCAGTCTGCTGGTCATCATCCTGGTTATCATCATTGG
>JAHHIF010000002.1 GCA_019358875.1 Symplocastrum torsivum CPER-KK1 | reverse complement strand
CAGTCTGCTGGTCATCATCCTGGTCATCATCATTGGCAGTCTGCTGGTCATCATCCTGGTCATCATCATTGGCAGTCTGCTGGTCATCATCCTGGTCATCATCATTGGCAGTCTGCTGGTCATCATCCTGGTCATCATCATTGGCAGTCTGCTGGTCATCATCATTGGCAGTCTGCTGGTCATCATCCTGGTCATCATCATTGGCAGTCTGCTGGTCATCATCCTGGTCATCATCATTGGCAGTCTGCTGATCATCATCATCCCCGCCACTACTGCCTTCGCGTACAACGACGTAATAGCGTCTTCCTCCCCGTTGAACTAACCGTACACGAGTCCGACGACGATCTTCATCATCATTGCCAGTAGCAACATCATCACCAAAATCAGCATCAATGTCTGTAACAATCCGGATGTTGCTAGATGCGAGGATTTGATACTGAGCGCGAGCTGTGCTAGACGTAAAAGCTGTTGCTAAGCTGAAAACATTGACGTTGACTGAATTAGCGAATGTGGTGTTTGTGTTTGAGACGCTGCTGCTAGCTGAAGTGCTGCTACTGCTACTACCACCAGCATTCCCACTATTTGTAACGACAATTATTGGGCTACCAACTGTAATATCGGTGCCCCCAACTACTAGGCTGCTATTTCTGACAAGTGTAACGCCACAGATATTACAGAAAGAGAATTCACTAGAATCATCAGAATTACCAGAACCGCCAGAATTGCCAGAACCGCTATTAAAGTCGTCGTCTTGGATGTCAGTGAATTGTATATCTCTGTTGATGCTAGTCACCCCAGCAGCAGCGTAGAAGTCTACATCACCACTACTGCGACCGTCTAATTTGTTTGTTCCTTGCTCAAATGTGAACTGTGTATCCCGGCGGGCAGTACCACTGAAGCCGAAGGCATTAGCATAGTCTGAAATAATGCCTTCACTTTCACCTTCGATCTTGTACTTGGTGATGATGTTGTTTTCATTTAATCCATCATCGGTCTGAATGTTAAAAGGTCCGTCGATAGCAATATCTACAGCAGCCAAATCCGCTTCAATCTGGAACTCGCGCTCTCCTTGAGTCCCAACGCTCTGAATCTGGAGTTTTTTATTGACTTCACCAACAAATCTGATGCTGCCAGTGTCATCATCACCGATACCGTTATCGTCGTCATCATCATCACCGATACCGTTATCGTCGTCATCATCACCCATACCGATACCGTTATCGTCATCATCACCCATACCGATACCGTTATCGTCATCATCATCACCGATACCGTTATCGTCATCATCACCCATACTGTTGCCGTTGCCATCTACGGCGAAGTCAGTACCATCTTCCGGTGTGACGTTTTCCCCTTCAAACGTAAATTTGATTCGTCGCTGCAAATTAGCTGATGATGTTGTACTTGTGGAAGTGCTACCCGATTCGCGGAACTGAAGATTTGAAGCTAGATTAATTACACCATCATTGATGTCAGCCTCGAAGTCACCTAGTTGTAATTCTCCAAGTGTGGCTTGAAAGCTAGAACCATTAGCAACTGTAGCTTCTACGGCTGGCAGGAAAACTAACGGAGCATCACCCGCTGTCTGAGGGCTAATCAATGTCCCGTCAACTACACCCAAGTTGGACTGAAAGCTTGTTAAGGTAAAGTTCAGGACTGTATCCCGGTTTAGGAACGGAGTAGGAGTACCACCATTTGCAGAGAAGGCTATACCCGCTAAACCACCTTGTAGTGTGCCTATATCACCCGCATTAGGCTGATTATCTGCTCCAGCGTCGAAGCTAGCAGCAGTTGGTGTAAAGATTGCTGTGCTTGTATTGCCATTTGGAGTTTCTAATCGGAGTCTGTTGATTCCAACATCAAATAGTTCTACTCCTGTGCCACTGCCTCCTGGTACAGGTACAAAAAAAGCAGCTTGTCCAGCAGTGCTGCCGCCTGTCACTTGAATCTGGGCACGAACAGCAGGAGCGATCGCAACTGCTAAACCTCCAGCTAAACCTAGGCAAATAGCATAACGAGTTGATTTGGCAATCATGTTAAGACTCCGTAAGTGAATGAACGAAGGAGAGAGGAAACTAAGAGATTTTGATCAACTGGAAGCTCAACAGGTCACAGTACTTTTTTCACTAATTTATCCCGAACGCGGTTCCACCGAGACGTATTACGAAAAGTGGTATAGAGTGTCCTGACTCTTACAAATTGTTAGGCATAAAAATTAGGGTCGCGCCTGAACAACACAGACCTACCTAAAGCCATACACGGCTTTGGAGTCAAGGACGCTGTCATGCGGTTGGAAGTTCCTGACTAAGCGAAATTTTTCTAGATTGTCCACTCGCTGAGCTTGCAGTTGACTTTGAGGAAGCGTTAGCAATTTTCACCCTGAAATTTTTAAAGAGAACAGACCGATAAGCTTTCCGGTCTATTCGTTGGAATTGAGAAAAGCAATAGTGCTGAAACCTCTAGAAGTTAAAGGTTGTCCGAATTGCTCCAATTGTAATCGTGTCGTTGTTATCGTTGTGATTCGGATTGAAAATCACAATAACTCCAGGGGTGATGCTGATGTTGTCTGTCACCTGGAAACGAAAGAAGCCTTCTACATGAGTGGCTGTATCCGGTTGACCCCCTTCACTGAATGTGAAGTCACCTCGATTTACGAAGCTAGGAATATTTCTCCCACCATTGTCATCAGAGATGTCACTACTGGTAATTTTGGGAGGCTGTCCGACATAGATGCCAGCTAAGTTCCCTTCACCCAATAAATCAGGGAAATTGAGGAAAGCCATCCAGTTGAATGTCTCCACAGTTCCATCCCCACCCGTGAAGTCAGATGTTGTGTAACCACCCCAACCTCCAACAGTGAAGCCTGGTGTAAGTCGCCACTCTAAGGTTGCACCAAAGGCATTTGTTAACATCGGCGCTCTGAGGAACCCGTTAGCATTCGGGATTTGGATTGCCAAGATGTCATCACCAACACCTGTGCCCAATTGACCAGAGGGTGAGTAGGAGTTGATGTATTGAAGGGAGATATCAATTGTATTGGTAGGAGAAATGACTAACTGGGCACCTGCTGTCGTTGTCCCTTCATCTCCACCAAATAAGCCACCATTAATGGAATCGTTGGTTCTGTTGGCTGAGTAGACACCTTGCAAGCTAAACCGGGTTCCGAGTTGCCAGTCAAAACCGACACCGCCGCCGTTTCCACCAATACTGATAATCGGATTACGTTGGGCAAAGCGGGAAAGTGGTCCAGCCCCAGCACTTTCTACACGATTTACTCCCCGGAAAACGTTAACTGGGTTAACACCTACTGGACCAACGATGAGGGCAAAGTTATTACCAAACAATTGACGGTAGTTGAGGTCACTCAACTCAAAGTCGTTGTTGTTGTCTCCTTCATAACCCAAGCCGACATAGTTCTCTAAAAAGACACCTGTGCCTGAGCCTTCACCTGCTTGGAGTCCAGTTAGTAGAAGACTGCGAGGACTAAACTGAGTGAACAGACTCAACTGCACATTGTCGATGACATTAACATTGGTGGAGTCGTCCTCGAATCGGTCTAAGAAGAAATCAAATTCATTTTCACTGCGTCCTTGAACCCCAAAGATTGCTTGTCCAAAGAGCTTTGTGGTGGTGGAGAATTGATTATCTTCCAAAGCGGCTGTGCGACCTTCTAACTCGTCCACTCGTGTGCCTAAGTTCGCCAGTTCTGTTTCAAACTCACGCACTAAGCGTTGCAGTGTTTCTAAGTCTTCACGGACGACAAAGCCTTCACTAGAAGCGGCAATCAACCGTTCAACCTGCTGTAGGCAAGAATTTAAGCCTGCGGCAAATTCATAACGGGTGAGGGCACGACTACCTCGGAATGTGCCATCTGGATAACCCGCAATACAGCCATAGCGCTCTACAAGATTTCGTAGTGCCTCATACGCCCACTCACCTGGGGAGACATCAGACAGTTGGGTAACATTGGTGACTTGACCCATTGGGTCATCGGCTTGCATTGGATCTAGAGAGTCCAATTGCCCCTCTGCCGGAGCGATTGGTTCACTGGTATCTCCCTCTGTAGGCAAGGCTTGCGCTAAGTCTTTGACATTCGTTTTAACTGCCTCCGTTGAGTCAGAAGCCGCTTCTGATTCGGGAAGGAGAATTTTGGGCAAAGCTGGGGAACCAGTTGGTGCAGCTAAGGCTAACTCACCAGTGGCTGTTTCTGTTGCCTGTACTGGAGTGTTGTCAGTCGCAGCCTGTTGGGGAGACACAGGAGAGGGAGAATTGAGAATTTCTCCTTGTCCTTCTTGTTCCGATTGCGATCGCTTTTCCTCCGATACAAGGTTAGGCGCGAGTTCTAACTCAGTTACTGGATTGGTCAGTTCTGCTACCGTTGGCTGGTTCGTAGCTGAGGCTACCTCCGCTTCTTCTGCTATCGATAAACCTGTAGATGCCGGGAATTCCTGAGTTGAAGCCTCAGCCGATGTCACTGCTGTTGCACTAATCTCTGGTGCAGCTTGAGCGGTTGAGATAGTGGCAGCAAAGCAACTAAGGGTTGCAAATACCAATGCTGAAGATGCTGCCTTTTGATAATCTGGACAGGATTTCACGGTGCTATTACTCCTCGAAACACCTTATTCGCGTTTGATTTTAGCTGAGATTTAAGACAGAACGTTAATTTGTTTTTATTCTTTAGTTGGATTTAAAGTAATTTAACTTGATACCGTACTCACTTAGCCAAGATTTGTATGTAGAACTATCAAATTCCTTGCCGATTTAATAATGGTTGTGCTATGCAATTCGATTAATGACTTTGTTAAGATACTAAAGGTTCTTGCCAGTTCTCCTAGGTTTCTTTTGCTGACAAACGCCACACCCAAATGATGATTTAGCTAGGCTGACCTTGGGATAAGATTAGCGCGATCGCTAAACGTACTGCCTGTCCCACTATCGAAAACCGTGCTGCCTCATTTGCCGTTCCTTCCCAATGTAGTAGCAGCTTTTGGAATATTTCGTCTTGTTCCGCTCGCCTCATAATTGCCTGAACAATAACTTTCTTCTGGATTTCTTCAGTAGAAAGATTCTGTTGTCTCAAAAAGTCCAGCAGTCGCTGTACACTCTCCACAAACTGCTCTGGGGCTTGGGAGATGATAATTCGTTCTATCTGATTGATGACTTCTTGATACATCCGCCGTCGGCGCTCAGCGAAACCTGGAGGAGGGGGTAAGACTGAACTCCGGGATAGAGGTTTGATCTTCGACTCTGGATTTTCCTTAATGTTTAGTAAGTTCAGGAGGGTTTGGCGTTGAATTAGGAAACGCTCCAAGATTTTTGGGTAGAGTTGCAGGATGCGTTGACTCACGAGTTTGGTATTCACCAACTGATTAGCCGACAACCGCAGCACGTAGTTTCCGTCATTAAATTCATAAGATTTAATCGCCAACAGGATGTCTGGGCACTCCAGTTTTACCTGAGTTAGCGTAAACACTAATGCCTCCCAATTTGGGGCTTTGGGAAAGCGAACTTCGATGCCAATATCTTTCGTGTTTCTAAGCGCCAGTTCTCCGGGTTGTAAATCACCACTAGCCGGATAGCGATAGCTAGGGCTTTTCGTCGCATAGTTAAACTGGGTAAATAAGTAACGACAGTTAACTGTTGATAGATCAACCTCTTCAAGGTGCCAGCCGTGAATGCAGCAGCCTGTTAGTTCTGCCCCCTCAAGCTTGGTACGAATCAAATAAGTCTCCAAGAAATAGGCTTCACTCAAATTCGCCTCACTCAAGGTTGTATCCTTCAGGTAAGCGCCACTTAAGTCTGCCCGTCGCAAATCTGCCCCTCGTAGATTCGCTTCACTCAAGTCACTATGCAATAAATAAACATCGTGGAGAATTGTTCGCAGCAAATCCGCTTTATGCAAGCTGGCTTTGAGTAAATAAGCACCCGTGAGATTTGCCCGACTGAAGTCCGTGCGATCGCAGATCGCTTCACTCAAGTCTGCACCTGTTAAAATTGCTCGATGGAAGTCTGCCCCACTGAGATTTGAGCCACGCAGGTAGACAGCATTAAGGTTCGCTTCTGTCAAGTTGGCATCAACTAAAATTACGTCTCGCAAATTCGCTTTGTCTAACTGAGCCTCCCGCAGATTAGCACTTGTGAGGTTAGCTCCAATCAGCATCGTGCGGCGGAGATTGGCTTCCATTAACTCGGCACCAACTAGCACCGCGTTGTTAAGCTTCGCTTGTTCGAGATTACTCTGATCTAGCTTTGCCCCTTGAAGATTTGCTCCACTCAAATCAGCATCAGTCAAATCTGCCCAATTTAAGTCAACGCCTTCAAGCAGTGCCCCCCGCAAATCCACTTTACTAAGCTTGGCTCGACTTAAAGTAGCTTGGTTAAAGTTAGTGTTGTTGAGTGCAGCATTGCGTAAATCAGCTTGATGTAGACAAGCCCCCGTCAGCTTGGCATTGCTTAAACAAGCCCAACTGAGGTTAGTGTTAGTCAGGTTAGCACCCGTTAAATTGATGTGGCGAAGATTCGCCCCTGTTAGACTTGCACCACTGAGGTCAACATGGGAGAAATCACGTTCTCCTTGTCGATAGCGATCGAGAAAGTTTTGTACTTGCATTAAAACCCTTCAGGCAGGGTAATCTCAAGACTGATTGATACGCCTTGTTTGAGTAGATATAGCAACCCGATTTGACTTGTAAGATATCAGAAGTTCAGATTCCCGACTTCTTTGAGAAGTCAGGAATCTCTCCACGAATTATTTAAGCACTTTGCCATGAAAGCAACAAAAGAAAAAGATGTATCCTTGCGGTATCAAGATTCTGACTAAGGATGATGGCTCAAGTTGCTTCCTTAAATACCGAAGCCTTTTTTGAACACCTCTGGCAAGACTACATCCAGATGGCACCAGCAGCGGCACAACTACAGCAGGTATTCCTTGAGCGTGGTGAGCAGGTAGTCAACGACCATATTGCCTTGCGTACCTTCAATCTAGAACCCATCCAACTGACTGCCTTAGAACCTCATTTTCTGGCAATGGGCTACCGTCGATTTGCTCCTTATCAGTTTCCCGAAAAGAAGCTACAAGCTTGGGGCTATATCCCACCTCACGATACCTTACCCCGTATCTTCCTCAGCGAACTCGATTGCAGTGCCTTTAGCGTTAGTGTGCAGGAAATCCTCCGCCAACTATGTGTACAGGTAGAGCCAGAACGTGTGCAGGAGATTGATATATTTTGGGCAGGACGATTGTGGTCACCAATCAGTTGGGCTGATTATCAAACCTTGCTAAAAGAGAGTGAGTATGCGGATTGGGTGGCAGCATTAGGACTGCGCCCGAACCACTTCACCCTCAGCGTCAATCATCTTGTACATACTCCCAGCTTGGAGGGTGTGCTGGAGATTGTGGAATTGCAAGGTATGGCACTCAACACGTCAGGTGGACGGATTAAGGGTTCATCAACCGTCTTGCTAGAACAAGCCTCAACTCTAGCCGAACGGATGCCTGTTGAGTTTGCTGGAGGTGAAGTGCATGAAATTCCCACCTGCTATTACGAATTTGCACGGCGTTATCGTGATGCTGATGGGACTGTTTATCAAGGCTTTGTCGCTGCCAGTGCTGACCGGATTTTTGAATCAACCCATGTGCATCGCTCAAGTTGAACAAGAAGAACACGGTAGCCAATTTGATTGAACCTTACCCTTTTTATTAATGCCTTTATGTCAGTTGCCGTTTCTCTTCAAAACGTTTACAAGACTTTTAATAACGTTCCAGTGGTTAATGACCTCTCATTTGCGATCGCATCAGGAGAAATGTTTGGTTTGCTTGGCCCTAATGGGGCAGGAAAATCTACAACAATCCGGATGCTAACGACTCTTACTCAACCGACACAGGGTCAAATTGAGGTTGCTGGCTATGATGTTGTGCGACAATCTACCCAGGTTAAGCAGAACATTGGTGTCGTATTGCAACAAACAAGTGTAGATGCTGACCTTTCTGTTTGGGAGAATATGGAACTGCATGGACGCTTGCATCACATTCCTAATCCTGGGCGTCAACGGCTGATTAATCAGTGGTTAGAGTATGTAGAATTGGCAGATCGACGCGACAATTTGGTCAAAACCCTGTCTGGTGGGATGAAGCGTCGATTACAAATTGCTAGGGCGCTGTTGCATCAACCCAAGATTCTATTTTTGGATGAACCAACTGTAGGACTAGACCCTCAAACCCGCTGTCGCCTTTGGGAAATTATTCGGGATTTGAACAAGCAGGGCATGACAATGTTGCTGACAACTCACTACATGGACGAGGTGGAATTTTTATGCGACCGTATTGGCATCATGGATACTGGTCAGCTAATTGAACTTGGCACCCTCCAACAATTACGGCAGCAACATGGAGAAGGTTTGGTGATGAAGCAAGTGGACGACCGCTTTGAGTACAAGTTCTTCCCCGATTTGGCACAAGCAAACGCCTACCTCGACAGCTTACCTAATAAAACTGGTATGATGGCACGTCCCGCCAACTTAGAAGATATCTTCGTTGAACTTACAGGACGGCAACTTGATTGAGGAGTCGGGAATTGGGAATTGGGAATTGGGAATTGGGAATTGGGAATTGGGAAAAACTAACCGTTGTAGTAGTAATAGTAAGTAGGCATTAGCTCGCCCTAGTAGAGCGTCAAGGTGGATTTATGGGTAAATGTTAAAGGACTTCTTCCTTATGTCTCCTTTGTCCTCTGCCGTCTGCCGTCTGCCTTCTGCCTTCTGCCTTTTGTAATAACCTTCCATTCCAAAGTCCAAACTCAAGAATCATACATGCCTTGTTTAGCAGCCCAGATAGAAGCGATTCTTTACCTGAAGGGACAACCCCTTTCAATTACAGAAATTTCTGAATATGCAGGATGCGATCGCGATAATGCCGAAGATGCCCTGATTGAACTAATGGCAGACTATGCTCATCGGGATAGTGCCCTAGAAGTTGTCGAAACTCCATCTGGCTATAGCTTACAGTTACGCTCATCCTTTCAAAACTTACTACAAAGTTTAGTGCCTGCTGAATTGGGTACAGGTGCCTTGAGAACACTGGCTGCGATCGCACTAAAAGACCCAATTGCACAACCTGACCTGATTAACCTGCGTGGTAGTGGTGCTTATCAACATATTCAGGAGCTTATCAATTTGGGGTTTGTCCAGAGACGCCGACAAACTGATGGTCGTTCCTACTGGTTACAAGTTACCGACAAATTTCATCAACATTTTGAACTTGATCAACTACTGCCACCACTGGAGAAGCAGTCCCAATCCTGACAGCGCTTTGAACCTTTCTTCAAACGTGGATTTCTCCTAAAATCTCTTCCTAAAGAGCGAGAAATCATCATACAAGGTAGGAGTCGCCAGACATCACAATCGTTTAGAGTAGAAACTAAGCAAGTCAAACCGAAGATTACTAATGGTATTTAATCCTGACTTTCTCAATTCCCAACCTGAAGATGAGCAAGTAAATCAACTTCTGAACTATCTCCAGCACCAATCCCCAGATGTTTTGTCGCGAGTTGCCAAGTCGGCAAGTCCAGAAATTCAACAAATCATTTCTCAAAACGTTCAGGGACTAGTGGGGATGCTCCCTTCAGAAAACTTTAACGTGCAAATCACAACTGATCGGGAAAACTTAGCAGGATTGCTAGCTTCAGCAATGATGACTGGCTACTTTCTGCGCCAGATGGAACAACGCATGGAACTAGAAGAAACCTTAGTTGACTCAATTTCATTGCGTCGCAGTGAACCTTCTAAGCCAAAACCGCATCACGGTGAAAAGCCCAATGACTCCTCTAGGCAAACGGAGCTGTAAACGCCGTGCTTTTTGATACGCATACACACCCCCGCTACACTTAAATCGGGTACGGGGGATTGTTGCTGTCGTCTTCTTTTAGTCGGTTCCGCCCTTGCTGTGACCGCCCCGCTCTTTTATGAGCATTGTTTTTCCTGGTTAGACTTGCTGTACTTGAGAGTGGAACCGACAAGCTTAGCCGCCTGCCGCAAAGGTCAGCATAAGAATTACTGACAGCAAAAGACCAGGACTCAGTAGCAGTACTAACATTAACAAATCGTGCTGGGTCATAACCCTAAATCTCCTAACTTCTCATTTTTACGCTAACGCGCTACATCGACGACTTCCTCAAAATGAACAATTTATTTCAAATTGCTATCTGGTCTATTCCTGTATATGCCTTATTAGTCCTAGTTGGGGGCATAATGGGATACCTCAAAGCAAAAAGTAAAGTCTCGCTATTTTCTGGGATAGGCAGTGGAGTAGTCTTGCTGGTTGCTTGGTTGCTTTGTCGTCAGATACCCATAGTAGGGTTAGGGCTAGCAGCATTGATTGGATTAGTGCTGTTTGTGGTCTTTGTAACACGCTTTCTCCGTACTCGGACTTTTATGCCTGCGGGGTTGATGATGGGATTTTCTCTCGCAGCTACGGTTATATTTTGTCTAGGATTGCTTACCAGCACTTAGTTTAAGAAAAAAGCGATCGCCCTTTTAGCCTCCAAGGAATGCGATCGCACTACATCACAAATCCAAGAAAATAATTCTTGTCTATTTAAGAGTTACCGTTACCTAAGTCTTTATTCTTAAAACCTTAACTACCTAAAGAAAGACAGTGGGAGACTTTGAGAATTAAACTTTCCTCATCTGCAAAGCCACTCCACTGCCAAAGATTCATCGAAAACAGAGCCATGAATGATTATTAGAACTGGATTACTAATCCACTACTCTAATCCAGCCTTTATTTAAGCCTTGATAAACCTGTTCAACTAGGTTTTTTTCCTCTAGCGAAAGTAATTTTTTAGACAATACTGCTGACATAAATAAGTGCTGGTCAACGCGAGTAATCTTGCGTAGGTAAATAATCCGATTGGCAACTTGTTGAACTGGAAATTTAGGGAAGCAAACTTGTGTCGGTTTCATAACTTCTTGGCACGCTCTGTAATTCTACTATCAGCGATTTCACGGAAATTCTCAGTGATCGACAGGTTCACGGCTAGTGATAAGACCCGGAAAAGAAATGTGACGAAGCCTTTGACACAAGGTGATATAGATCACCAAAAGTAATTATCTCAGAAAATTTTGCAAGGATACATATATTATGTGTCAATCTGTAAAGATTTGTAAATAGCATTAAAGTTTTTCTAGGCAGGGCTTACGCAGAACCTCTACATGTAGGGTGGGCAGTGTCACCTACTACTACTACGAATAGTCTTTAGATGAGCAATTTGTGTAAGTCCTGCTGGCAAATGGTGTTAAGCCGCAGGCGTAGAGCGCGATAAGATACAGTTCATGCTTACTCAATCCACGCTAGAGACAAGTAGGTTAATCTTGCGCCCACTCACTCGTGCGGATGCACCATCAATCCAGACAGTTGCGAGTATTCGTGAGATTGCTGACACTATGATTTCCATTCCTCATCCATACCCGGATGGTGAGGCTGAGCGATACATCTCCAAACAACTTGCAGAGTTTGAAAATGGTCATTCTGTCACATTTGTAATCGAGCGTAAGTTTGACAGAGTATTTAGCGGACTCATTGAGATTCGAGATATTGAACGGGAACATTCTCAGGCTGAACTGAGTTTCTGGTTAGCCGTTGAAGCACGGGGACAAGGTTACATGAGTGAAGCATTGAAACCTGTGCTTCGTTTTGCCTTTGAAGATTTAGGACTCAATAGACTCTGCGCTTACCACATGGTCAGAAATCCAGCTTCAGGGAAGGTATTGCAGAAAAACGGGTTTGTCCAAGAAGGTTTGCTACACCAACGAGTGAGGAAGTGGGGGGTGTTTGAGGATGTGGCATTACTAGCAATTTTGCGTAGAGATTGGCAGGGAAAAGCAGCATAGCACTGCATTGCAATGAAGGAAACTGAACGAGGTTTTAACGATGAGGGGCGAATAGTCGAGTTATCAGATATACAGAATATGCCGAATTGCAGGCATTCGCTGCGGGTTAAAACGTTGATCGAGTTCCTGATGAAGCGGTTTGGTAATCCGCCTTACTGGGATGCGATCGCACTCTAAAGACTTTGTGAAATATTGGGATGGTTACTGCAATACATTATCACTGAGGGACAAGCCACTATCCCCCAGGAAATCCGCGAATTTCTAGGCTTACAGTCACCGTCGGATACATTATAGTTTTCACTCTCTCCCCGAAGCGTTTTCAAAGCGTTGAATCTCAATTAGGTAGCCATTTGGATCGCGCAAGAAGCCGTGGTAAATGTTGTACTTTTCATTCAGATCCGGCGGCTTTTCAAATTCGACACCCCGCAGAGTAAGATAGTTAAACCACTCGTCCACCTACTGCGTTACGAGGGTAAAAATCACATTCGATTGCTTCTCAGTGGGCGGAGTTTTTGTCTCGCTACTTTGGCATAAGCCCACGTACCCATCACCACTGACCCGATAAATCCGACAACTACCTTGATCGAGCCATAACTTCAATCCCAATACATCTTCGTAGAACTGTGCCGAGATTTCAAGGTCATGGGTGTAAAAAAAGGTAATTGAAGACTCAATCGACGGATGGGGCATGGCTTCACTTATTCCAACAACTGGGTGAGATAATTTTAGCCGTCCTATCATCTAAATAAAATTCATAGACAGGTTCTCCGCCTAATTCACAACGTAAAGGTTCAAGAATTTTCGTGAAGGGATTCCAAACCGCTGTTACTGTCCGTTTGGCTTTCTTTCTAACCAATTCACAGTTGATATGGACTGTGGGTAAATGGATGACCATAGCACTGTGTAAAAAAGCATCTACTACTAGGGTATAACGTTCCTTGATATCCGCCAGCTTCCTCTCTAATTCCCTTTGAGTTGCTTCAATACGAGCTAACTCCTTTTCTTTTTCCTCACCTATTAAACCTTTATACTCAATCCTTGAAGCAATCTCAGTCGCTATCGTACCGTAATAAGCGTGAAGTCGTTCAGAATCTCTCGTTAGAGTTCGTGTTAACTTAGCGCTCCAATTCTCTAGTTCAGCTTTAATTAATTTCGCGGCTGTCTGTTCGATTAAACTCGATAACTCCTCAAAGGGCTTTGTTATTAAGTCTGGAGAATCGTTGACATCAATTCGGTCAGCTTCCCAAAACAAAGCATCTCCAATGTCTATGGGTGTCACTCCGGTTAGCTCATTGATGATAAAGGAAACCATCCCGATTCTTCGTTCATCGGCTTCCGCTGTGTAAGCAACATTGCACCAGATATAACGAGTCGTTTCGGGTTTAGCTTCCAGAAATCGAATTAAGCCATTTTGAGGAACAATATTTTGTTGTAGGAGTTTCTCAAATCCTGTAGTTTTTAGATAGCTATCATACTTCACCCCGACTGCTGCCACACATCCTCTATCACTTAGCAGTTCAGAAAACTTATTGAGTAGAGTCGAGTGATAGGTGACAAAATGGCTCTCAGGAATATCCGCTCTGGTGGTTAAAGTAACTTCTTCAGGCAAGTCGAGAGCTTTCGCGATATTAGTCGCTAACAGGACATTCAACACCTGTTCACCATCCGGTTCAGCGATTCCTTCGTGTAAAGAGATGAGTTGTGCCAGGGTAGACAGAATTGGATCAGAAACCATTTTGAGATAAGGAATACACAAAAGAAGGCAGAAGATAGAAGGCAGAAGGCAGGAGGCTGTTATGAGAATTTAATCTACTTCCTGACTTTTGCAGCAAATGAGTAAATAGTAACTCGCTCCTAGCTCCTAGCTCCTGTTCTTTACCCTCTACCTTCATTAGTTCCCTTCTGCCATCTGCCATCTGCCTAAATTATGCTTCAAAGTCTTCTCCAAAAATCTGTTCATCAAGTTCACTTGTTTCCCGATACTTATCTTTAGCTTTTATCAACTCGGTAGCTAGATTTTCAAACGCTGTATCTAATTCGGGTTTGGCTTGATGCTTTAACCAAATGTCTATCACTACTTCGCTGAAATCAAACTCTTCGTCAACGTTTCCTAAGATAGTTTCGATTTCTCCTACCACTAGTTCAAACATATTGATTTTATCGTGCAAGATTTTCAGGATATATTCTTCAATACTGTCCTTGAGACAAAAGTTGAAGATAAAGACATCCTGTGTCTGTCCGATGCGGTGGATTCTCCCAATGCGTTGTTCAATTTTCATCGGGTTCCAGGGTAAGTCGTAGTTGACGATCGCATTTGCAAATTGGATATTTCGTCCTTCTCCACCAGTCTCAGAAGCTAGTAAGACAGGAACGCGATCGCGAAACGCTTCAATTGCCGCATCTTTCTCTTTTAACGACATATCCCCCAGAAACTGAGCAAACGTGATACCCGCTTCTTCGAGTGTTTTGGCTAAGTAGGCACTTGTTGCTCGATGGGTAGTAAAAACGATGGTTTTTTGCGTTGACTTTTTGAGTAAGTCTACTAAAGCTAGAGCTTTTTCAACTTGTTTAACCTGTGAGGCGCGTCGAGTTAACGTTTTTAGTTCATCACTGGGGAATTTTTTTGCAAGGTTCTTGAGAGAATCGGCTAAGGCTTGAGGCGAAGAACCTGCCCGCATTAAGAGATTGGTACGGGAAAATTTGTCTAACTTCTGTGTTTTGGCAGAGTCGGATTCACCGATTTCAAGAGAACGCACATACTCAGTCAAGTCTTGATAGAGTTTCTCTTCACTCTTGGAAGGACTAACAGTGATGGTGGTAGCGAAGCGTTTGGGGAGTTGAACATCAACTAAAGAACGGGTATTGCGTACCATCACCTCCCGCATTAACTGCCGCAGCTTTTCTGGATTTTTGGGCACTCGTCCATTTTTTGAGGAAACGTACTCTTTTTTAAACGCGGCTTCTGTCTTCAACAATCCTGGTTTGAGGAGGGTTAAGAGATTGAATAGTTCCACCAGGGAGTTCTGGACGGGGGTGGCGGTGAGCATTAAGATGAATCGTTTATTTAGGGCGTTGACGAGTTTCCAGTTGAGGGTGCTGCGGTTCTTCAGGTGGTGCGCTTCATCAACGATGACTAAATCCCAGGAACGAGTTGTGACTAAGTTGAAGTGCTTTGCTGATTTAGCCGTATTGAGGGAGGCAATCAGTCGATTATTTGTACTCCAAAATTCACCGGGGTTGAGTTGGAGTTGTTTGTCGTCGCTAGTAACGGTGTCGATACCAAATTTCGTTTGCAATTCCTGTTGCCACTGAGAGACGAGGGACGCTGGGGTGAGAATCAACAGGGATTGAATCATGCCTCGCGCTAGGTACTCGCTTAAGATGAGTCCAGCTTCGATGGTTTTTCCCAGTCCTACTTCATCGGCGAGGAGGGCACGTCCTCCCAGTTGTCTGAGGACTTTTCGGGCGGTTTCGATTTGATACCAGTGCTTGTCTATTGCAGTTAGGGTGGGGAGGCAGACAAGTTGGTCGTAATCTGCCATCACGGATAAGCTGAACAGCTTTTTCCGGGCTTCGTAGTAGTTAATCTCGTCGGATTGCCCATCAGCAAGTGCTTGTAGGGCACTGGAGTGGTTGAATTTAAAGGTGTACAAGCTGTCCATGCTCTCTCGTTCCCCTGATTCTCAAGCGGCTACCCTTAGAACGCACCCTAAGTATCTCTCATGGTAATCAGAAAGCAAGACATCTTCCTTTTGACTTTTGACTTCCTGATGACTGTCACCCAAAATCCTGGCTTTGGGTAGAAGAGAGAGTCTAGTCAGATAGGCTAAAAACTTAAGATTTTACTCTAGCGAAAGCGCGACACTCTCAACTCGGTTCATAATAAGCAAACAATCATTGTTAATAGAGCCGCTGTCACCGGAGCAAGACCTGTGCAAAGCCAACTCGAAGCCTTCTGGATGCCATTTACTGCTAACCGACAGTTCAAAGCTAAACCACGGATGTTGGTTGCAGCAAAAGATATGCACTACACGACGGCTGATGGTCGTCAAATCCTTGATGGAATCGCTGGGTTGTGGTGTGTAAATGCGGGTCATTGTCGCCCAAAAATTGTTGAAGCGATTCAGAAACAGGTAGCAACCCTTGACTTTGCGCCTACGTTCCAAATGGGGCATCCTGGTCCTTTTGAACTGGCGGAACGTTTGGTTAAGCTGATGCCAGGTGGGAAGTTTGACCATGTGTTTTTCACGAATTCGGGTTCAGAGTCGGTAGATACAGCGCTGAAAATTGCGATCGCTTATCATCGAGTGCGAGGCGAAGGGACTCGTCAGCGTTTGATTGGACGGGAACGTGGCTACCACGGTGTTGGTTTTGGCGGAATTTCTGTCGGTGGGATTGTCAGCAATCGCAAGTTTTTTGGTAGCTTAATTCCGGGTGTCGATCATCTCCCCCACACTCATAATCTTGAACACAATGCCTTCAGTCATGGTCAACCTCAGTGGGGCGCACATCTAGCCGATGAACTGGAACGAATTGTCACGCTGCATGATGCTTCAACAATAGCGGCAGTAATTGTTGAACCCGTTGCAGGTTCGACAGGGGTTCTGATTCCGCCAGTGGGTTATCTGGAAGGTCTACGTGCCATTTGTGACAAGTACGGCATTCTCTTAATATTTGATGAAGTCATTACTGGTTTTGGACGCTTAGGTACAAGTTTTGCAACGGAGTACTTTGGTGTCGTTCCTGATTTGGTAACGGTGGCGAAAGGAATTACTAGCGGTACGATTCCGATGGGGGCAGTGTTTACCCGCCAAGGTATTTACGACACGTTTATGGAAGCGTCGGCAGAAGGTGCGATCGAATTATTTCACGGCTACACCTATTCAGGTCATCCGGCTGCGTGTGCAGCGGCACTGGCAACCCTTGCTATTTATGAAGAGGAAGGGTTATTTGCTAATGCCCACCATCTCGCTAGCTACTGGGAAGAGTGTCTGCATTCCCTGCGAGATTTACCTCATGTCATTGATATTCGTAACTTAGGGCTTATTGGGGCGATTGAGTTGGAACCCATTCCAGGGAAACCGACAGCACGGGCTGTGGAATGTCTCCAACGCTGTTATGACAACGGGTTACTCATCCGCACGACAGGGGACATTATTGCTTTGTCTCCGCCTTTAATTATTCAGAAATACCACATTAAGGAAATGTTTGAGATTCTCGCAGGGGTACTGCGAGAATTGCCCTGAGCTTTATCCTCGTTTTTTCAGCTTTGTTACAATAATCAACAATAATCATTCCTCGTCTAAGATTGGAGCATGGACTGTTTTCTAATGCTTAGACATGGCAAGGTCGTATAGAGTACATCCAAAGTACCTCCAAGAAGTCAACTTGGCTTGGAAGCGTAAGAGTGAAGGACGCAAGAAAGACCTTGCCGAAAGATTAGGGCTGTCTCTGTGTCTGGTTATTGATAAGCTTTTTCTCAAAGGCGAACCTGTTAATCGTGTAAATTTTATAGAAATTTGTCAGTTCTTAGGGCTAAACTGGCGAGAAATTGCTGGTGTAGAGGAGCAGGAGAAGCCGATCTCATCCCCAAGGGTAGGGGAAAATCCTAGTAAGGCAAACGCTAGTAGCGCATCCCGTCCTCCTATTGTTGTCTCTAATACAACTGGAGATGTTAATGACGTTGATCAGGCGATAAATGAGCTAGTTAGCACTCTGTGTGAGATGTTGCATCGCCTTACCCGAAAAGCGGGGGATTTGGTAAGGGCCGATCGCACCAGCATTTTTTTACTCGATCAGCACAGAAGAGTACTGGGCACGGTTGTTGCTGACGATGGCGAGGGGGGTGGGCTAGTGATTGATATCCCTGTTGGTAAAGGGATTGCTGGTCTAGCTGCCACGTCCTCACAAGTCATCAATGTTCCTTTTGATGTCTATGACGATCCACGTTCTGAAGCGGCGAAGAATACAGATCAGAAAACGGGATACCGTACTTACTCGCTTCTGGCTTGGCCTGTATTGAATAAGCAAAAAGATTTAGTTGCTGTTGTGCAATTAATCAACAAGTTGAAGGCGAATCATGATCCTGAAGACGACTTGTCTAGAAGAATTGATAGGACTGGCTTTACGAAAGAGGATGAAGCAAGGTTTGCTAAATTTGCACCTTCGATCCTCAAACTCTTAGAAAAATCTCAGTTTTGTTACCAACTGTCATTGAAAGTGAGAAACAATGCAGGGGTCAATCAGGCTGACGCTTTCCAGAATGCTAAATTGATTGCACAACTCAAGCGACAGGAACGACTGCTGCGAAATAGTCTTAACAGATTTAAGTTGGAAGACAAAAGCTCTAGAAAGCAAAAAGCACGACATTAGGCTAGAAGCGCGATCTCACTTTCATCTAAGCTCGTTGAGGCGTTGTAGAATGACTGTTTTATCTTGAAAAATGGCTTGAACTTTATCCAAGTAGAGTTCATAACCTGCGCTTTGCGATCGCAAACATTGTAGATAAGGCATGAAGTTCATCTCTAAAGACTCAATTCTTTTGCGAAGAAGCGCTAAAGATTTAACGTTTCTGTGGCGCCTGAATTTTTACCCGGATATAACAGAAGGAACCTGTAAATTTAAGTAGCGCATGGTAGCGATTCAGGTAGTACAAAAATTTGTAGCAGTCTAGGGAATTAAATATGGCGAAGGTAGCACTGCTGATTGGGGTCAGTGAGTACGAGCCTGGTTTAGATCCACTCCCTGGCGCTATCAGAGATATTAAGGCAATGCAACAAGTTTTGCAGCATATAGAGATGGGTGGTTTTGATGAGGTAAAAACTCTGACAAATCCTAACTCGTTGTTGATGCAGGAAACCCTTGAAGTTTTGCTTGCAAGCCTTACTGAAAATGATTTAATCCTACTGTTTTTCTCCGGTCATAGTGTCAAGGATGATAGTGGTACACTCCATTTTGCCACTCGCGATACTGGCAGAACCTCCACAGGAGAACTGGTCAAGTCAAGCACTGTGTCTGCTAGTTTTATTCATGACCTTATGAGTAACAGTAGCTGTAAGCATCAAGTCATAATCCTTGACTGTTGCTTCAGTAACACCTCTCCTCCAGAAATCACAACAACAGGTGATACTAGTGTAGATATTAAAGCTCAACTGAGTCGCCAAGGACGAGCACTCCTCACATCCTTTACTTCCACGCAATATTCCTCTAGCCAGAGAGGTTCTGAGCTTTCGGTTTACACCCGTTACTTGGTTGAAGGAATTGAAACGGGAGCCGCCGATTTAGATGGTGATAGCTGGATTGCGGTGAATGAGTTACATGAATATGCCAGCCGCAAGGTTCAAGAAGCGGCTCCAGCGATGAAGCCAGAATTTTATTTCCTGAAGGAAGAAAATAAAATTCTCTTAGCTAAAGCACAAACTAATGACCCAAAACTGAAATATCGCAAAGAAGCTGAACGGCGGGTAAGTCGCGGCGAGATTTCGCCATCAGGACGTTATATTTTGAACTCATTGGCGTGGGGCTTGGGGCTAACCTCTGAAGAGCGTGCAAATATTGAAGCTGAAGTCCTAAAACCTTATCAAGAGTACCAAGAAAAATTACAGCGATATCGGCGGGTGTATATGCAATCCCTCCAAAGATGCTACCCTCTCAACGCTCAAGCTCGTGAGGAGTTAACCTGTCTTCAACAGTTTCTGGGACTCAGAGATGAAGATGTCATCCCAATCGAAGAAGAAAGTGCTCCAAAGTTAGCGAATAACTCTCAATCTGACAATAAGGCGAATGAGCTAACGCAATTAAGACTTGGGAGCCAAGCAAACTGGTTGCCTTCAACGCCTAGTGCAATTTCGCCGGGGTACATACCAAACCAATCTATACAACTAACAAACCCCCCTCTTCCCATAAATTCATCATCAGGGTTAGCCGAATCACAAACCAGTCCCGCTTCTGTTTCTAGGTTTCCTAACAAGTTTCTTCTCTTGCTGGGAATTGGAGGAGGCTTAGCAGCTTTAGCACTAACGATTAGCATCTTTACTCGCTCACCAAACTCGCCTCTATCCAAGTCAGAAAATACCGAATTGTCGTCACTGAATCCTTCACCAACGCAATCTCCCACGGCGACAAATTCTAACAAAAACTCTAGTTCTACCACTGCTCCATCTCCTAACCCTACCGCTTCACCCAAGCGTGAAGGTTGCTCGGCTGTTGTTAGTGGAAACTTACGCTCTGAGCCTGCTCCTTTTCGGGATAACATTGTCAAGTCTGTTTTTAGGGAACAGCTACCTGTTACTGGAAAGCAGACAAAAGGAGGCTGGATGGAGGTTAAACTCCCTAACAATACCTTAGCTTGGGTACACCGGGAGGTTGTATTAGACGAGGAAGAGATAGACTCTTGCCTATTTGGAAATGGAGAAACTATTAAGCTTGTGCCTGATATTGAGCCTCCTGAACCAAGTCCATCTCCCGAATCTGAACAATGAAATTTAAAGGCACATCAGCCTAGTATCGTTCCAGGCAAGTTGTGTTGTCTTTAAAATTCTGCATTCAACGGTGTCCGAGGGAATGGGATCACATCACGGATATTTCCCATACCTGTCATAAACTGCACCACACGCTCAAATCCCAAGCCAAACCCTGCATGAGGAACAGTACCATAGCGGCGCAAATCTAGGTACCACCATAAATCGTCTGGATTCATTCCCTGGTTTTTAATTCGCTGCTCCAGAACATCAAGTCGCTCTTCCCGTTGGGAACCGCCGATAATTTCACCAATCTTGGGAGCGAGAACGTCCATTGCGGCTACGGTTTTCTCATCATCGTTCAAACGCATATAGAATGCTTTGATCCCTACTGGGTAATCGCTAACGATAACGGGTTTTTTGAATAGTTCTTCAGCGAGATACCGCTCATGTTCTGACTGCAAATCTAAGCCCCAGTTAACGGGGTACTCAAACTTGCGATCGCTTTTTTCCAAAAGGGCGATCGCATCTGTGTAGGTAATCCGCTCAAACTCGTTGTTGATAATATTGTCAGCCGTGGCGAGAACCGAATTGTCAATCCGCTGGTTGAAGAACTCCATGTCCTCTGGACACTTCTCCAACACTGACTTGAAGATGTACTTGAGAAACGCTTCTGCCAAGTCCATGTTCCCTTTCAAATCGCAGAATGCTATCTCTGGTTCCACCATCCAGAACTCTGCCAAATGTCGCGAGGTATTGGAATTTTCGGCGCGGAACGTGGGGCCAAAAGTATAGACATCCCGAAACGCTAGTGCCATCACCTCAGCTTGCAGTTGACCACTAACGGTAAGGTAAGCACGGCGTCCAAAAAAGTCTTGGCTAAAATCAACGTCTTGGGAGTCTGTCTTAGGAATATCCTTCAAGTCTAGGTTGGTGACGGTGAACAACTCACCTGCGCCTTCACAGTCATTCGCCGTGATCATCGGGGTATGAACCCACAAAAAATCTCGTTCCTGAAAAAATTGATGGATGGCGTTTGCACAAGCATTGCGGACTCGGAAGACAGCACCAAGAGTATTGGTACGCGATCGCAAATGCCCAATCTCCCGCAAAAATTCAAAGGAATGGCGTTTCTTCTGCAATGGGTAGGTTTCAGGATCAGCTTCCCCGTATACCTTTATCGAGGATACCTTCAGTTCAATTCGCTGTCCTTTCCCCTGAGATGGCACCAGCACACCCGTCACTTCAACAGAAGCACCCGTATTCAGTCGCTTGAGAACCTCTTCATAGTCTGGCAAGTCAGCATTCAATACGGCTTGTAGATTAGCGAGAAATGAGCCATCGTTAACTTCTATAAAGGCAAATCCCTTCAATTCCCGCTTCGTGCGTACCCAGCCTTTGATTGTCACCGACTCATCAGGCTGACCATTTCGTAATATTTCCGCAATCCGTTGAGTCATCATGTTTCAAATAGCCACGCTTTCAGTCACGCTTACAATACAAAGACCAGGAGAACTAATAGATATTAACTTCAGTTTAATGGTTATGCCACTGGGTTCGGGCTGGAACTGTATGGCATCCTTCATTCTTCCTTTAGCTTTGCCGCTCCCAATTTACTACCTTTGGCTGCGACGTGCTTTCTCCATAACTATTTGAATGTAAGCGCTCTTTCCTTTCGTATATCCCTCACGGTCTGTACGAAAACGCACTGCCAAATCACGTTTTAGCACCTCGTAGCGTTTTGCCTCTTCTGGATGTGATCGCAGGTAGTCATGAAACAACAGACGCTCCCAAAACTCACCATATGCCTCAACGACGTGAACGTGATGCGTTCTTCGCAAACCATAGGGAGGCATTCCTTTAACGAAAAACATCCGCCCTGGTCGGGGATCATCTCGCCAGTAAACATATTCAAGAGCTTTTAATAACGGGATAAGTGATTGTGCGGCTTCTAGGGAATGTACCCCGACCATCAAATCAATAATAGGCTTTGCTGCCAGACCTGGAACCGCTGTGCTACCAAAGTGTTCGATGGCAATAACCTTGTCACTACCTAATGCATTAAGAATTCGTGTAGACTCCTGTTCAAATAGAATTGACCAGTATGGGTCGGATTCAACAATTTCTACTTCGTCCCTCAGTCCACCTCTGCTAGGCAACAACTAAACTCCTAACCTCTGTTCTGAAAGGTTAGCTAGCACAGGATTTCAGTATCCAGCCAATAACAATACCCAGTCCCCCAAAACGGACGGCTTGCCAAAAAGGTTCTTTGAGACTACCCCAGGAAAATAATTGGCTTTCTAAGTTTAGTTCTATTGTTTCCAGTTGTTCTTTTATTTGCTTTAATTCAGCTTGCAGCGCTTGTCGATTGCTAGACTGACGCAATTCTCTCCTGACTTGCTCTCGACGTTGCTGAAGTTCAGCTTGCCGTTGGCGATCGCGCTGCACCTGAGCATAACGCTCTTTGAGTGCTTGAAGAGAGCGCTCTACCTCTGACAAAGCTTCCTGAAACTCGTCTGCACCCGTATCCGGCTGGTTGGGTTCTGAACCAGGGGACGATGAGGATGACGGTTTTTGCGGCATCTTCTAATGCCTTAGAGTAAGAGTAAATGCGAGTGTGCTTGCCATCATGCCTGAACCAACCCAATCCACTAAGACTAATCCCCTAACTGAATTTAGTACCCTTGAGCTAGCTCAAGCGCTGGCGGAGCGTCTAGCCATCACACCGACTGAGTGGCACCGATTAAAGTCTAATCGAAAAGCACGCGCTAGCGAACAAGCTGCCGCTGCCCTAGTATTTCTCCTGAAGGAACAGCCAGAAGAAGCACTTGCGAGATTTCGCCAAGCCTCAGGATGGTTAGACCGATCAATTTCCGCCCCTCCTTGTCCAACTCACGGGGATCAGCGCCCCTCAAGGAACCAAGGGTAGACGGGAACGACTGTTGACCTGCTTACAAAGTCTCAGTTCTGTTCCCTGGCGATTCCACTGAACCTGATCAAAAATCTGGTGGAGGAGACATAAGCCTCTGCCATTTTCTGATTCATCACTCGGCAAACTACAATCATCGATCTGATGACTACAAGGAGGAGAAAAGCCGGAACCTTCGTCCGAGATTATCCACCAGTATTCGTCATTTATGACTGAAAAGTGAACCACTACCGTCTTACTTGGGTCTAAATTGTTACCATGCTTTGCCGCATTTACCAATGCTTCTTGCAACCCCAGCCGAAGTTCCGGTTGCCATCTACGGGGAATCTGTTCAAGAAGCAAATCGAGGATGGGGCAAAGATAGAGGGTAGAAGCGAAGCTAATCGTTCCCCAGTCGCGTCCAACCGGACGCAAAGATATAGCAATCACTCAAAAAACCTCTAGCTTTCATGTGGTGGACTTGATACGTTACACAGCTAGCTGCCATGTTTCTTCTCTCATCTTTCCTAAAACCAGATCTCCCTGGCTCAGGCTGTTTATATGAATCTTAGTAAGTGTCCAGGCTTTCGACGCTGACTCTACAGGGGTTGAGTTCCGCAAGGCTAGCGCGAAACTTTAACACTCAGTTTAGAGTTTGGTCTTTGACCTTTTCCGTTGAATTGCTTGGAGCTATTGCTCGCTTACCAACGGATCGGGGTGAAGTGCGCTAACTTCTTGCCTCTAGAGAGGATCGGTTTTCTCTCATCGGTTTAGAGAGGAACCTTTACATACCATTGTAACGAAACACTCTCTTAAACACCAGATCGTGGCTTCAAATAACCGCCCCATCTGGATTCCTCTGTTTTTAAAGGATGTTCTACTCTTACTTTTTTATCTGGATAAAGTAGAGAAATGTCAGTACGGTTTCAGCCTCTAAGAGATGTACTCATAGACATTTCCCTTGCCTTGCTTCAGCCTTGTCGTGTTAGGAAGGCTGCACATTCAACGTGGGGTGTTTGAGGAAAGAAATCAGCAGGTTGTATGTGATCTAACTGATAGCTACCAGTCTGGCTGATGAGCTTGAGATCCCGTGCCAGAGTAGCTGGCTTACAGCTAATGTAAACGATACGCCTGGGTAAGATTTGAAGAAGGGTTTCGATGACCTGGCGATCGCATCCCTTACGAGGTGGGTCAAGTAAAACAATATCGGGTGTGATCCCCAGTTTTGGCAGCAAGGTTTCCACCGTTCCAGTTTTAAAGATTACATTGCTGATCCCGTTAAGCTGGGCATTGCTTTGGGCTTGTTCTACGGAGGCAGGTTGTACTTCTAAACCAATTGCCTGCTGCACTCGTTGCGCTAGGGGCAGAGTAAAGGTACCAATGCCACAGTAAGCATCGACTAGTACTTCATCCCCCTTAAGCGCTAGTTGTTGTGCGATCGCATTTAATAGTGCCTCTGCTGCCTCTGTATTGACCTGGAAGAAGGTTTCAGGCGATAGTTGGAACTCAAGACCAGCAAACTCTTCTTTCAAATAAGGCTGACCCGTAATACAGCGAGTTTCATCACCAAAAATCGCATTGGTGCGGTTTGGGTTACGATTCACCGAAACCCCCACCAGTTTGGGGTAGCGAGTCATCCACTTTTCCGCTTGAACATCAAGATCTCCTAGCTTCCAATCAGTTGCGATCAACGTCAGCAGCATCTCTCCGGTACGGCGCCCAATCCGCAGCGACAGGTGACGGATGCGTCCTTGATGACGGCGTTCGTCATATACTGACCACCCCATTCGCTCAATATCCTGCTTAACTTCGGCTAACAGCGGATTTAAGCGCGAATCTTGCACAGGGCATTGATTTAGATTAATTAGCTGGTGACTTCCTTTTTGGTAGTAGCCTGCCTGAACTTGACCCGTTGCGGATCGTTTTAAGGGATAGGTCACTTTGTTGCGGTAGGCAAGGAATGAGTCACTGATCAAGATGGGTGCGACAGGAGGTTGAGTAAAGCCACCAATGCGTTCTAAGGCTTGAACGACTAGATTATGTTTCGTTGATTGCTGATACCCGTAGTCAATGTGCTGCCACTGGCAACCACCGCATTTGTCTGCGACGATGCAGTTGGGTCGAATGCGATGGGGAGATGGTTCTAAGATTTGGTGAAGTTTGCCATTGGCATAGTTGGCTTTGACATGTACCAGCCGAACTAGAATGCGATCGCCCGTGACCGTATCTGGAACAAAGATTACTCGACTGCCCAAACGTCCAACACCCTCGCCAGTATCATTCAAATCTGTAATCCTTACCTCAACCAACTGACCTTGTTGCCATTGGTCTAGGCGGGGATCATCGTTTTTTTTATCTGCACTACCAGGCAGTTGAGTCGTAGACACAGTATTTTCCTCTCTTTATTTGTGTAGCCTAGAGTCGCTAAACTACAAATGTTACCTAAGTTAAACCAATAAGATGAGCGTAGTTAGCCAAGTTATTCTCCAAGCAGACGACCAACTCCGATATCCTAGCTCCGGAGAACTCAACAGTATCAATGAGTTTTTGAAAACAGGTGAACAACGGGTGCGGATTGCTACCACTCTCGCTGAAAATGAAAAAAAGATTGTTCAGGAAGCTAGCAAGCAGCTTTGGCAGAAACGTCCTGACTTTATTGCTCCAGGTGGCAATGCTTACGGGGAGCGTCAACGGGCGCTATGCTTACGCGACTACGGCTGGTACTTGCGACTGATTACCTACGGAGTCCTGTCCGGTGACAAGGAACCCATTGAAAAAATCGGTCTAATTGGGGTGCGAGAAATGTACAACTCTCTTGGTGTGCCAGTTTCAGGGATGGCTGAATCAATCCGTTGCTTAAAAAATGCTTCTCTAGGATTGCTTAGCCAAGAGGATGTCTCGGCAGCAGCTCCCTACTTTGATTACATCATTCAAGCTATGTCTTGATTTTTGGGCTAAGTATATTTTTTGCCTAATATAACCTCCAGCAAAGGTGCTGGAGGCACTTTTTCCTAGTTGAAGTAGCTCTTAATGGGGTATTAAGTCCTTAAAATTTAATTCTAGCTGGGTAAACGGCTTAGTATCGGGAGAGGTCGTTCTTAATCGAATAAAAAACCGACAGTCTCTACTCAGAACCTGTCGGCTGGTTGTGTGTTCCCTATTGATGACTCGGCTAGAGTTCAGTCATGATTTAGTATGCAAAAGTTAGCAGCCTGAGGATGACGATCTTGATCAGCTAAGTGCTGTGAATCTGATCACTGTTCAGAAAACGCTCAAAAGCATTACTTCTGCTTCTGAGTTCCGCTAAGTGAGATGGCTAGCGAAAGGAGAAATCACTGGCTTTAGCTCTGAAAAGTGTTAAGCACGTCATGTTCCCTTAGATCAATGGTGTTTGTGAAAAAACTGCCTTGGGTTTCACTCTTGCTCCTTCTTTTTACCTACGGTGTCTTTGGCTGGTTGCTATCTACTGACGCAGAAAGACTCGCTAATGTTGATGCTCGAAAACTTACTAGCACAACATTAACGTTGGGGAATACTGCTTGGTTGCTCTGGCTAATGGGAGCTATTTATAGTTTTCTCATTGCTTTCGCTTTGGCGGCTCCTTTGACGTTAATTAGAAACTTTTACACGGGTTGGCTGCAATCGGATACTAGAGCGTTTTTTTCAGTGATTTTTGGAGCTTTTTTTGCGGTAATCATCCTTAGCTGGCTTGAGGTTGTTGTTCGCATATTGGTTTTGCTTGCTGCTGGTGCCTTGGTCAGGTTAGATCTTCAGACAGCAGATTACGGGGAATGGCAAGCCTTTGGGATTATCTCTGCCGTTTCCTTGGGTGGCTTTAGTTTAGGGGTGATTATGCATCAGCTAATTTAAGCTGACGGGCGCTAGAAGTATGGAAGACTTAAAGCGATGAAGCCTTAAGTGTTTAGCTTAGAACTCAATCGGTTTTCGGCAATTGAATCCTCGCTCCCTGTGGCGTAACAATGACTTTGCCACCGAGTGCCTCAATGCGACTGATCGCAAGTTGACGGGTGCGATCGTCTAGCGCATTACTTAAAACCATTGACCAAGCATTGACTTGGGCTGATTTGCTCAGGGGATTACGGGCAAGAGACCCAGCGCTTCGGCGAGAAATTGCTACTATATTCTTACTTTCTTCATCAGAATAGGTACTTGCCCATTCGGCTGCCTTCTCATAGGATTGTCTTGCTGCTTGAGCATCGCCTAAAAACAACAACTCATCTGTGGCTTTATAACGCCAAACATAGTAGGACTTAGGTGGTGATTGAGGAGCAAGCGACTTTAGCCCTTTGTCCATCAGCGCTACAGAGCGTTCTGGCATTCCTGCGTATAAAGAACCACTCCCAGAAAGGAAAAAATACGCCTGCAAGAATTTGGGGTCGCGATCGATGATTACATCAAAATAATCTGGACCAAGCCGATAGCCAGTCGCTGCGCGAGCTTCATCATCACCAAAATACTGTATGAAATTTAGAAATGCCCAATCTGCAAGCAAATTATCAAAACCAAAGGCAGGAACTTTCTGGAGCAGATTGAGGCGCACTTTTTCTGCCTTGACTTCCGTTTGAAGAGCTTCTGGTGAAGCGTTTTTGGCTCCGCCTCTTATTTGAGCCAGTTGAGGCATCTGTAGCGCCCCAAGTGCAAAAATAGATAAGAGGGCGATAAAGGATAGCCCGATTGATTGACCTACATTAGGACGAGATAGGAAAGATATCATAACCTGAGCCATGAAAAGATTTCGCTAGATGTTTTCTAGGGATTTTTTTGCAATAACATTCAGGCTAATCAAAGTGTCTAATATCCGTAGACTACTACAGTCATTAAAAATCTTAAACTCTGAGAATTGCTCATATTCTTGAAAACCTGCTTCTTCTAGGTAAAGTGCTAAGATTTCAAAATCAAAACCAACTTTATGAACATCATAGATATTTGTCTGACCACCAAATATAATTCGCATTAGGTGATGCCGTTCAAGAGGCATTAAATTCGGATTTAGATAAAGCCAGCATAAGGTTTTCAAATCAGGTACACTAATTAAAAGTTTACCTCCTGGTTTAAGCACGCGATGCCATTCTTTTAAGGTATTTATGAGTTGATTATTCAGACCGTAGTAGAAGTGTTCTAAGACGTGACTAGCGTAAATCGACTCGATAGAATTACTTTCAAATAGACTCAAGTCATTAGCATTAGCTACATAATCTACTTCAGGACGAGGTTCGACATCTAAAATCTTCCATTCAGGATGAGACTCCTTACCACCAATATGGAGTTTGAGAGGTTTCATTGTTACTTATAGTTAAACTTTAGAAGACGATTGAAACTATATTGAGCAAACCTATGGGCTTTTGAGTAATGAATCACATAAGTTTGTACCGAAAATGAGCATAAGTACCAGGAAAAAAGTTAGTGACTAAGAGATATTATTCATAACATAATTTGACCACATTTTCTCGTAAGCATCTTCCATATCACGAGTAAACTGCTTCGCATTCCATAGCGGTGCTGTTTGCCTGGATTGTCGTAGTCGCCAGGATATCTGCTGTCTGAGATCGGAATCTTTGCCTAAGCGAATTCCCCACTCTACATACTCTTCATCAGTCCACGCGATTCCTTCTGTGATACCTGCATTCATCATCATGGTGTAGCTATTACGAGCAGCAAATTGTTGTCCAACTCGCGTTACTAATGGAATACCCATCCAGAGAACTTCTAGAGTTGTGGTAGCGCCGTTATAGGGGTAGGTATCTAAGACTACATCAACAATACCCAAGTTAGCCCGGTGTACTGCTTCTGAAGTCACCTGTGGCAGAAATCGTAGGCGATCGCAATTTACGCCTTCCTCTTCAGCAATTTGGCTAAAGAAGCTTGTAATTGAGTCTTTGTCCGCTAAACCTTTAATTAGGAAGTAACTATTTGGCACTTCCTTAAGGATTTTTAGTTGTAGTCGTGCGGTATCTGGATGACGCTTGTATCCTCTTTGAGAGCAAAGATACACTACACCATCACTAGGAATATCTAAGTGATCTCGACGGAGGGTAGGCACAGCTACCTCAAAACCGTCAACAGCTATATAAGTCTGAGGAAGTCTCCAGATTTTTTCTGTATAGTAATCTTGGGCTGACTCCGGTAAAACATAAGGGTCAGCAATGAAGTAATCTACTGCCGGTACTCCCGACGCATCCCAGCCTAGCCAAGTCGCTTGAATAGGTGCTGGTTTCAACGACGTGATCTGACAGGTAGTATCTAAAGTAATGCTATCAAGATCAATTAATATATCAATTTCATCTTTATGAATTTTTTCAGCAATCTCTAAGCCATTGCTACCTGCTTTGTAAACCTGATCTCCTTGGTTAACATACCACGCTTGTAATTCGTCATTGCGTTGACTGTAGTTAACCAGATAAGAATAAACATGAAAACGCTCACGATCATGATATTTGAAAATCCAACGAGCTAACCAACCTACAGAATGGTTTCTCAAACAATGAGAAATATATCCAATCTTAAGTAATTTCGTTTGATTCTTTACTACTCTCTGAGTGTATCTCTCTGCCTGCTCTTTTGCATAACTTTGAATATTGAATTGGCAAAGTTGAGCAAGTTGATTATAGATATATCTGTTATGTTCTGGCTCGTCTCGTAAGTAGGGTAGAAAATAAGCGCTAGTAAATAACCGTTGGACTGTTGCTTGCTCTGACAGTAGTGGTTGTTCTTTGATTAATGACAAAATCAGAGACTCTTGATGCTGCGAGACTTCATCAGCTTCTTGCCAATATCCACCAGCGCTCATGAACCCACGTAGCACTAGATAACTGCTAAAAATTTGATCTGGTAATGTTTTTGATAGAGAATGGCATAGTTTTGCTGTGTCTATTCCTTTGGAATAATCCTTCGCGTTTTGATAAAAACAGGCTAAATGCCGTAGAACTTCAACATTATCTGGATCTAAACTTAAATACAATTCAAGGAAGCGTGCTGCTAACCCCGGATGTCCTACAGAGTAAGCAATTTTAAGTGATGCGGGTAACACAACAACTAAAAAGCCTCTAACATCTTGGACATGAGGTAAACAAACTTCAACCAATTCCAGAGATGATGGAGCTACAAAAGCGTTATCCAAGACATTTTGTAATACCTTTAGTAGTAAATCAGAATCAAGACTAAGTGATTCCTCCAATTTAAGAAGTTCTATAACACCTAGAGAAACTAACTGCTCCTCAGAGAAAATTTCTTGCTTAAACGCTAGCTCAAGCAAATGCAGCAAATTGTTAGCCTCCGTTGGGCTAATTTCTCTTATGTGCTGTCGGAGTGCCCAAGCGACTGAATAACTTCCTAGCTCTTCCTGCCTAGTCGCTTCTTTTTGCAGAACCTGTATGAGTTCTGCTGTCCAAAGGTCAACCTGTTCCGGCTCACCCTCCGCCATAGCCAACAGCCAGGTTGTCTGAGCTTCTAATTCTTGCCCTTGCAGCAGCAGCATCAAGCCTAAATTCCAGTAGTGAGACCTGACCTCAGGTTCGGCTGTAATTGCTTCCTCATACAGATTTTCCGCCTTACTGTAGTCTCCCAAAACCAGATGTTGATGGGCTTGCTGCTGCCAGTTAACCAAATTTCGCAAAGCAGATTCAGCCGTTGTAAGATTTATTTTTTCCGGTGACTTCACAACCTAGTTTTTATCTGTTTACGTGGTAAAGAATCAAACTGAATTTAGTAAACCTTGAAGCAAGGAGTCCTGTTTTAAAGATAGAACTATTGCAATTTTCTTTTGAGTTAGTGCCATTCGTCTTAGGAGAAGGTTATTAAAAGTAGTGGGTAGATCACTCTACCCACCTACTCCCAATAGTTATCAGTTGGCTTATTTGCCGCCTACTGGTTTATAGTCGGGATCTGGGCACGTTGGTGGACCTCCAGCAGCATCAAACGTGGCGGGTTGCGACCCATCTACACCACCCTGAATTCCACTAGCAATCTTAGCTTCGCACAATACAGCTAGCGTAGTTGCCTCACTTGTATCTGCTATCTCACCTAGGGCTACACCCCCAATGTAAGCTTTGATTGATGCTGCTCTTGGTTGTGCCTGGTTTGTTACCTGAGCAGACGGATCACCAACTGTAACCGTAGGTGGTGCCTCAGTAGCACCACCGTCAATGTTGTAAGTATAATTAGTGGTCTGAGTGGCAACGCCAAGACCTAATGCAGCGAAGCCTTTACCACCATCGAATTCAGTCATGTAATTGTTTTCTAGGAAGAAAGCTTGCTGAGCTCTATTCATTGAACCTACATAGGTTTTTGCTTCAGACTGCTTTGCCTTGTTCGCTTGGTTCAGGAAGGAAGGGAGAGCAATAGCTGCCAAAATACCAATGATGATGATAACAACGAGCAGTTCAATTAGTGTAAAACCTTCATCCTGCTTTTTCTTGTTGAGGTGTTGCAGGAACTTTGCTTGTAAATCGAGCTTCATAAAGAGATTTCTCCTTGAGGTGCGGGATGCTTAACTTCTTACTCCTGGGTGTAACTTACCCAGTTGTACTCCCTTTCCTATCACCCCATTAAAAAATTCTTCCGGAGTGCCGGAAGTCACTCAGGGTTAACGCTCCAGAAGCACATATCCATTTGCCTCCAGCCCAGTCAGTGCTTGTATCACGATTTCAAAAGCCTCTATCTCAGCCGTTGGCTTTAGGGTAACAGGATGCACAGGACGCAACTTCTGCCAGCGCTCCACCAGCGCCTGTATTGACTGAGCGGATTCCATCAGAGGTAAAAGGCAAGCCGCAATGGTACTGTCTACTAGGAATTGCTTTCCAGTAACCGGAAGATACTTACTGATTTCAAACGGGTTGAGTTGGGTGGTACACCTGACTACTTCTTCTTTCACGGCTGGCGTTCTCAACTGAGGATGCAAATGCGCCTTTGCTCCTTGCCAGTCAGAAGTTGTCCACTCGGCAATAGGTGCATGAGGTTGCGCTTGATTGGGATGCCCACACCAGAAGTCCAGCAGTCGGTGGATGGGATGTAAAAGCTCGAATAAACGCAGTTGCTGTTCTACGGAAATGTCTGGCAGGCTCATTGACAGAAACACAGGTAAATTGTCTGGCTCTTTGAATAAATTCATTAAATTCCATTGCCGCCAGTTCACCATGCTAATGAATTCTAGATCTGCTGCTCTCAAAGCAGAAAATACCTCAGAAATATTGTATCCCTTATCATTTTGGATTAAATAGTTTGACAAAACTGTCTGTTTTCCCTTTTCTCCCTCACAACCAGGACTCCAAACTTTGATTTTAAGGTCAATATCGTCCTTCAAAGCCTTCAGTGTTTCTAGCGTAATTTCTATCTCTACATCTTCGGGATTGCTATCCATCAATCCCATTAGCCGGAATAATTCTTGAGCGCGAAAAAAGGCAGCTCGTTGAAGTGAACTGTGTAGATTGCTGCGAATAATTCCCTGTGGCTTAAGAACCGACTTCATTGCCTCTAGAGCAACAACTGGTTCAGGAACTAGGTAAAGAACATCATCACAATTGATGTAGTCAAACTCTAAACCAAGATTGGGTAATTCATCTATAGAGAGTTGTTGGAATTCTCCGTTTTCAATACCATGATGCTGAAAGCGCTTGCGGGCTAGCTCTAAAGACTGTTCTGAAAGGTCAATACCAATAATTTTTGCACCAGGATTAGCTTCAGCTAGGACTAAGGATTTATATCCTGTGCCACATCCAGCATCAAGAATCAGTTTATCTTTGGTATCAATAACTTGATGATTTCTCAAATAGTAAGATGTTACTATATCGTGAAAATAAAGTTTATTTTTATCTTCTTTAGGAGATTTGTCTATTTCGATTCTTGGGTAAGGACCAAAGTCAAATTGTTGACGAATTTTTTCGATTATTTCAGCCGATTTTTCATCCATGAGTGCTATCTCCAAATGCAGAAACTTTTTTGGTATTCGTGAGAGTCGAGCTGGAAGGGTATCTAGCTAGATACAAGTATTCCCCTTCTGCAATTAAAAGTAAACTGACAAGTAAAAGTTACTTTGCCTCCATCGGTCAGCCAGTCTGAGACTAAAGTCTGGAGAGGAACACATAAACGTGGGTTGTGGCAGTACTGGTAAGGCTAGACCAGGCTGGCAGACTACATTAACAGAGAAGAGGCTATATTATCTGCTCAAAAACCGCTATACTGGTTTCTATGCGTAGTCGTTATGAGTTCATTTAGCTTATGTCCAACCCAACTGTAGAGAATCTCGTAATCATTGGCTCTGGGCCTGCTGGATACACTGCTGCTATCTATGGGGCACGGGCAAATCTGAAGCCGCTTGTGTTTGAAGGCTTTCAAGCTGGCGGACTACCTGGCGGGCAGTTGATGACCACGACGGAGGTGGAGAACTTTCCAGGCTTCCCAGAGGGGATTACTGGACCGCAGCTAATGGATCGGATGAAAGCGCAGGCAGAGCGTTGGGGAGCAGAACTGTACACAGAGGATGTTACCTTTGTTGATTTGAGCCAGCGTCCGTTTGTTGTCCGCTCTGAGGAACGGGAAGTTAGAACCAACAGTATTGTGATTGCGACAGGTGCTACGGCGAAACGGTTAGGGCTACCCTGTGAAGGTGAGTTCTGGAGTCACGGTATCTCAGCTTGTGCGATTTGTGATGGGGCGACACCGATTTTCCACGGTGCTGAACTGGCTGTAGTTGGGGGTGGTGACTCGGCGGCTGAGGAAGCGGTTTACTTGACGAAGTATGGTGACCATGTGCATATGCTGGTGCGTACTGATAAGATGCGGGCAAGTAAAGCGATGCAAGACCGGGTTTTGAATAACCCTAGAATTACGCTTCATTGGAACACTGAGCCAGTGGATGTGTTCGGTGAGAATGGTCGGATGACGGGCGTGAAACTCCGCGATACGAAGACAGGTGAGGAGCGTGACCTTCATGTTAAAGGGCTATTTTACGCGATCGGTCACAAACCCAATACCTCTTTGTTTGAGGGACAGCTAGAACTGGATGAGGTTGGTTACATTGTGACGAAGCCTGGGTCAGTAGAAACTAGTGTGGAAGGTGTCTACGCGGCTGGAGATGTTCAAGACCATGAATATCGTCAGGCAATTACTGCTGCTGGTACTGGCTGTATGGCAGCAATGTTGGCAGAGCGCTGGCTTTCAGTGCATGGTTTGATTCAGGAGTATCATCTTCCTCAGATACACTCCTCAGAAACGCCACCGACAACTGAGGTCATTGAAGAGAAGACAGCAGCAACACCGGAAGAGGTATTTTATATCAACAACACTCGCCATGAAGGGGGATACGCACTGCGGAAGTTGTTCCATGAAAGCGATCGCCTTCTGATGGTAAAGTATGTCTCACCCAACTGTGGACCTTGCCACACCCTCAAGCCGATTCTCAACAAAGTGGTGGATGAGTTTGATGGCAAGATACACTTTATCGAAATTGACATTGATAAAGACCGGGATATTGCTGAGAATGCCCAGGTTACAGGGACACCCACTGTGCAGTTCTTTAAGGACAAAGAATTAGTGGCGCAACTTCAAGGCGTTAAGCAAAAGAGCGAATTCCGCAAGGTGATTGAGCGCTACTTACCAGCAGGTGTTTCAGGCGCTAGGTAAGCTTGGCTGACACGAGAAAATTAAGCTAATCCAGATGCTTTTAATCTGGGGTAGCAATCAGAGGGCGCACACAGTAGTGATGCGTCCTGTTATTATTTGCCGATAGCAAGTGACTACGGCAGACACTAATGACCTTAACCAGACTCCGATTACCCAAGTCTTTACGCCTTTCTGAACGTCGCAGTCTCTCGATGCAGTTGATGCTCGTGGGAATTGTGATTACAGTTTCCTTCATAGCAGTTGCACTTCTCGCTTCCACGTTTCAGGCTTGGGGATGGCTGCAAGACCCGACAGCATCTCTAATTAACCCGATTCATGAACCGCCTGGAGGGAAGTACTGGTTCGGCACCAATCGCCAGGGGTATGATGTCTTTTCCCGTACCTTGTTTGGTTCTCAAGCGGCATTGCAAGTGGTAATTCTTGCCACAACCCTGAGTCTAATTATTGGCGTTCCTTTGGGCTTGGTGAGTGGTTATCTGGGTGGCAACCTGGATAGGGCGTTGCTGTTTTTGATGGATACTATCTACACCCTGCCTGGGTTTTTGCTATCGGTCACGCTAGCATTTGTGGTAGGACGAGGGGTTTTGAATGCCGCGATCGCACTTAGTATTTCCTACATTCCCCAGTACTTTCGAGTAGTCCGTAACCACACAACTAGCGTCAAAAACGAACTATTCATCGAAGCAGCACAAGCGATGGGCGCTTCGACGAAAACAGTTTTGTCTCGCTACCTATTTCTCAATGTGATTCAGAGTGTGCCAGTAATCTTTACCCTCAATGCGGCTGACGCGATTTTGCTCTTAGGCGGTTTGGGATTCTTAGGCTTGGGATTACCAGAACAGACACCCGAATGGGGACATGACTTACGTCAAGCACTCGATGCTTTACCGACAGGTATTTGGTGGACAGCGCTTTTCCCTGGTTTAGCCATGACATTAATGGTAGTGGGATTATCTCTCGTCGGAGAGGGCTTGAGCGAGTTTATCAATCCCCGATGGCGGCGGGAAAATTAGACTTCTTGCAGAAGTGGCGCTAAGATGCTGTAGCAATTTAGCAAGCAGTTTTGGGTTGGCGGGTGTGATGGAGCCGGAAGTAATTGGCATTGATTTAGGGGGAACAGCAATTAAACTGGGGCGATTTCGTCAGGATGGAACTTGCTGCCAGTCTTTGAGCGTACCAACACCCCAACCAGCAACGCCTACGGCTGTTGTCGAGGCACTGGTGGAGGCAATCAATTCATTAAATTCTGAAGAGGCTAGTCATCAGGTAGCCGCTATTGGTGTTGGCACTCCTGGGCCGGCTGATGCCGAGGGTCGGATTGCTAGAGTTGCTATCAACTTGGCAAATTGGCAGGATGTCCCCCTTGCGGATTGGTTAGAAGCAAAGACGGGTTACCCGACTGTTCTTGCTAATGATGCCAATTGTGCAGGCTTAGGAGAGGCTTGGCTAGGTGCGGGTCGTCAATTTCGCAATCTAATTTTGCTGACTTTAGGCACGGGTGTTGGAGGCGCAATTATTTTAGATGGGAAACTCTTCACAGGTCATCAGGGTGCGGCTGGTGAGTTGGGGTTAATTACCTTGAACCCAGATGGACCAATGTGTAATAGCGGCAATCAGGGTTCTCTAGAGCAATACGCCTCCGTTCAAGCAATTCGCCGTTGTACTGGCAAAGAACCGAATGTACTCGGTGTCATGGCAAGAGAAGGCAACAAATTTGCTCTCGAATTTTGGGAAAGTTACGGGCGCAATCTCGGTGCTGGTTTGGCGAGTCTCATCTATGTCCTAACGCCAGAAGCCATTGTCATTGGTGGTGGAGTGAGTGCGAGTGCCGAATTTTTCTTCCCGGCGGCATTAGCAGAAATTGAGCGACGAGTTCTTTACAGTTCCCGTGCTGGTTTACAACTACTCACGGCTGAGTTGGGTAATCAAGCTGGGATGGTGGGTGCGGCAAAATTGGCTTGGCAAAAGGTAGAGGTTGTTAGTTAGTTGTTGGTTTTTGGTTGTCCTCTATTGACTTTGATTTGTGTCTTTCTAAGCTATCTGCCGTTCATATTTTGTCTAAGTCCTACTGATCCAAAACTAGCCTATTATTTGCTGAATGTTTTTTGAACCTACGCCAATTGTTTGGCATAACGGCAAGCTGGTTCAACGCGAACAAGCTGCACCTTCCATTGCTAGCCATTCACTGCACCTTGGCATCGGTGTCTTTGATGGCATCATGGCTTACTGGAATGGCGATCGCTATTACATTCATCGTCTAGAAGCGCATCTAACCCGCCTTCGTCACGCGGCTACGCAGATGGGGCTTGCCTTCTCCTGGTCGAATGAAGACCTAACATTAGGGATTAAGTCACTCCTGGATCAACTACCTCAAACTAATTACTACATCAGACCCATTGTTTACCGTGCTGGAGCTTACCTAAACTTTAGTGAAACAATGCCCGTGGATGTGACAATTTTGGGGGTTACCATCGCACGGGATGTAGACAAACCGATTAAAAGCCACATTTCAAGCTTTGAGCGCGTTTCAGGTCATGCGATTCCAATTACTTGGAAGATATGTGGAACCTATGTCAACAGTTACTTAAGCCGTCGTGCAGCCCAACTGAGTGGATTCGATGATGCAATTCTGCTTGACCAAGAAGGTCGAATCACCGAAGCAACTGCCGCTAATCTTTTTCTCCTTCAAAAAGACACTGTAATTACGCCAGCGCTGACTCCAAATATTTTCCCCGGTATTACCCGCGACACAGTGCTTGATATTGCCCAATCTTTGGGAATTGAGGTGGTTGAACGCGATATAAGACCTGATGAACTTGGGAATTTTGATGGTGCTTTTTTAGCCGCAACAATGATGGAGTTAAGACCCTTGGAAACAATTGATAACTATCGGTATGACTCGTGGAATCATCCACTATTTCGCCAATTTTTGAAGGAGTTTCGCGAAATTACACATCAATAACAATTACAACATAAATCCCTCAACTTGATAATGATGCTAGCTTTTTGATCCAGTTGTCCAATCCCTCGAATGACTCGTTCTTTACTGGCAATCAAGTGTTCTCGAATTGCGTGAGCAGTGGCTTCTAGGTTGCGATCGCTCTCTACTTCAGTATCCTCATGCTTGCAGTTTATGTGCGATAAGCCTACGGCATGGCTTCGCTTACCGCTTCTCGTTAAGGGAATTTATGTCCAGCAAATTGTTGAACTATTGAACTTGGAAGAATGGAGCGATGACGACACTGAATCAGAAGAACAAGCAGATTGAGAAGCAGCTACTGGAATATTATTTGAATCTTCAGTATCCAGTAACACTTTACCTCGATCCAGAGGGGGGATATGTGGTTCAGATTAAAGACTTGCCTGGATGTCTAACTCAAGGTGAAACGCTGGATGAAGCGATCGCAAACATTAATGAGGCGCGGGAGTTGTGGATTGAAACTGCTTACGAAGCTGGAGATGAGATTCCTTTACCCAGTACTGATGATACCTACAACGGTAAGCTACTCCTGCGGATGCCTAAATCTTTGCATCGTCGTTTAGCTGAGAAGGCAGACGGAGAAAATGTGAGTCTCAATCAGTACATTGTGTCTCTGTTGAGTAGAGGATGATAGGGTTAGTGGTGCGATCGCAATCAGCGGTAGCTTTACATTCTTCCGCACCAACCACTACACACTATAGCCTTAAAAACTATGATTATTTGAGCGGTTGTAACAGGCTCCATAGCCAAGACATATCGCCCTTACCTACATTACATTCTCTACATAACACTTGATAATCATCAATATTGCTACTAGCTTTCCAATCTTTTTCCCATGCGACTGGAATCTTGTGGTCAACTTCTACCTCAACAGATGGAGCGCTTCGTCTACACATTTGACAAGTAGATTTATCTCGTAATAATACCTGATATCGAAGTTGGGGGCTTATTTCTCGTCGATGGTTTAATGATTTATTGGCTAGGCTCTTAAAATGCTTGTTTAGTTGTTTTCGTTTTCTTAATCTCGTGATAATAATCTCAGCCTTATCTCCATGTATTTCTCTAAGTTCTCTGGCTAGTTCTTCTGAGAATAGATCTCTGTGAACCCTATAACGACGTTTAAATTCACTGAAAAGTGTAGTATTTAGCTCTCTTATCTTAACTTTGTCAATGTAAATTAAAAAAAAATGTAATTGAGTGGTATTTTGAGGAGCGTTACAGTATAAAAATCCTATTTCTGGCGAAACCCATATCTCAGCGTTTTTAGGAGTAGAAGAATATTCTTTAATCAATCTATTCATAACTTCTTTCATCAGCTCAATATAATCAAGAAAAGTGTCACTATCCCACACAAATTTGTGCTGAGCTTTCCAAAACCAAATATCTGATGGAATATCGTTAATCATAGAAATTTGTTTGTTGCTAATCTAATGCATTTATTTATCATATTATTCCTAATCTCTTCGTTCTGGTTTATTCCAGGCAGCGTCCTGCTCATCAAGTGATTGGATTAAAGTTACCCTCTTGCAAAACACCAATCTTGGGTAACTCCTTCCACTCCGGTTCAATCGGTGAGTAGCGGCAATAGCACACAACGATCTCATCATACTCAGCCGAATCAACGGACTTGAACCGCTCAACCCGACTCACTTCCCAGTCAGACCAACGAACATGAGTACTAGCATCTGGAAAGTTTGGATCGACGGACTCTTCAAAGCGGGCAAACTCACGCGGACGATAGCCTGGTTCTGGCAATACCTTGTCAGAACAATCCAAATATTCAGCCAGCATCCGGGTTAAGTGTCCAGCAGGTTGCAACTTGCGTTCCTTCCACTCCTTCGATGAAGCGGATTCAGTTTTGAAGACAATCCATCTTTTCACAAGTTATTCCTCCCTCTCATGTTTGGGTTCGTAGGGACTAGGCGGGAACTCGGTTTCGCCGTCAAAAACACAATCAACCTCAAGCATTGAATATGCGGTTGGTACGACTAAAGAGCGATCGCCTTTGTAAAGCAAGAAGTGCTGTCCTGCCATTCCAACAAGTTAACCTTGAGAACAGAGCAATCAGGAAGTTAGCAATGTCACGAGCAATTGACGCAACAGAAGTCGGTAACCACATTAGTGAATTGATCCAGCAGGTTGTTGAACAGCAGCAGCCTCTCATTATCGAATCTGAGGGGAAGCCTCAGGTGGTTATGCTTTCCATCGCTGAATACGAGCGTTTGCTCTCAGCTAACACAGTAGAAGTAGGGCAAACACCCTTAGGTAGGAAACTCTCTCGAATTCGTCAGCAAATTGTTGCTACGGGTGAACCCCTTCTAGGTTGGGAAGAAGTCAATCGGGAAGTAGCTGAACGTTGAGGCGAAAACGGCTAGAACATTCCATGAAGCGTACTTTCATTGATACAGGTGTGTTGATTGCAGCAGCCCGTGGGCAAAATGATGTCGGTGAATGCTGAGGAACTGATAACGACTGAGAAACCCAGTAAACCCATGCATCGTGTTACGAAGATCAAGGTTATTTCGATCGCTCTAAACGAGTCTTAAAGCACGATTGCCTTAGGCACGGCCCAAAGGGCATTTGCGTAAACAGAACTGCCACTTTGCCAGATGCGGTTGGTACAACTAAAGAGCGATCGCAAGATGTTGATCAATTTGGCAATTTGTATCCTCAAATACTTTATTTTTCAATCTCAGCGTTCATTGTATACAGCATACAACATCAGCCTGTATACAGCATACATAACTAATGGATTGTAGAACACAATCCAGGTCACTGAGCAACAAGTTTGTGATTCCGAAAGTTAGAAACTTGCACCTTCAAAGGAGGAGATATGGCGCAGTCCAATCATGAATTAGCTGTAGACGAAGCTCCAGATCCGAACAAAGCAAAAGTCTATGTTGAACTCATTTATGGCTTAGATGATAGACCACCAGTAGTTGAAGCCTTTTTTGTCGCACTTCAGCACGTCCTTGCAGCGTTCGTTGGCATCATCACTCCACCGTTAATCATCTGCAATGCGCTGGGGTTAGATCCGGCACAAACCAGCTACATCGTCAGTATGTCGTTGTTCATTTCAGGTGTCTCCACATTCATTCAGTGCAAACGAATTGGTGTGGTTGGCTCTGGGTTGCTGAGTCTGCAAGGAACCAGCTTTTCCTTTTTAGGGCCGATCATCGGAATTGGAACAGCGGCAGTACAAGCTGGAAGTTCTCCCCAAGAAGCCTTAGCCCTAATTTTTGGTGTATGTTTCTTTGGTTCGTTTATTGAAATCATTCTGAGTCGCTTCCTTCACCTTGCACAAAAAATCATCACCCCAGTTGTATCCGGCACGGTGGTAATGGTTATTGGTTTGAGCTTGATTAAAACCGGAATTATCAGCATGGCAGGAGGCGTTGTTGCTCAGCAGAATGGGACGTTTGGGAGTAGTCAAAACCTAGCGTTGGGAGGATTAGTTCTTGCGATCATCATCCTGCTCAACGTCTTGGGAAATCGATACTTGAGAATGGGCGCGATCGCAATTGGTTTATTTGTCGGCTATATCATCTCAATATTTTTGGGACTTGTAGACTTCAGTGTTTTGGGTCGGCTGCCCTTATTTAGTCTGCCTATTCCATTTCGTTATGGGATGAGGTTTGACTTCGCCGCGTTTGTTCCCTTTATCTTGCTTTACCTCATTACCGCCATTGAAACGATTGGTGACTTAACAGCAACTTCTGCTGTCTCAAAACAACCGATTAAAGGAAGCCTCTACTTCCGTCGCATCAAAGGAGGTGTATTGGGGGATGGGATAAACTCGCTCCTCGCTGCCGTGTTCAACACCTTTCCCAACACAACATTCAGCCAGAACAACGGCGTGATTCAAATGACTGGAGTGGGAAGCCGCTATGTTGGCTTCTACGTGGCGGGTATCTTTGCCGTTTTAGGTTTACTACCCATCGTGGGCGGAATTTTTCAAGCCCTTCCTCAACCCGTACTTGGTGGTGCAACCATCATCATGTTCGGTTCCATTGCCGTCGCCGGAATCAATATTATTGCGTCAACAGAAATCGATCGTCGCGCCTTGATTATCGTAGCGGCTTCCCTCGCTTTGGGCTTAGGCGTTGTTTACGTCCCTGAAATTCTGAATGATAAACCAGCACTCATCAAGAACATCTTCTCGTCCGGCATCTCTACGGGTGGACTAACGGCGATTCTTTTAAATGCGTTCCTGCCTAAGCAGATGGATAGTCCTATCGTTGAGCAATCCGCTGAATCGGAACTCGATAGCTGAGTGCAAGAAGGCAGGAGGCAGGAGGCAGGAGGCAGAAGTAATATCGCTTTTATAGTAAACCTTTTAGCCAATGTCCAACTGGATAGTTATTTCCGCCGCGCTGCACCGAGTTTCAATAAATGGCTTGTGACGTTATTGTGTCAGGACATCCCACCAGAGTCTACGCCAACTGTTCGCGGTCGAGGTTGTAACCAGTTCATCAGCATTCAGCGCCCAACACCGTTCTAAATGCTCGACTTGTTGTTCCTCAAGCATCTCTTCCGTGAGTGTGATGAGAACGACTCGCCAGAGATGATTGAGTCCAAATGCAAAGCTTCGTTTGTTAGCTTGAGGATTTGGTGTTGAGTCAGGAATGAGTTCTAAAGCTTTGTAGGTTTGCCAGTGGGATTTTTTAGCCGAGTTGTGATGTTGAAATTTCATTGGTCATTACTTCGTAATCGTGTAGCGAGTTACGTTTCGATTCAGTAGAAACGCTTAGCGATCGCATTTTTCTCTACTACCGTTTCTGCGATCGCTCGGTCAGGAATTAATTCAGTAATAAAAGAATAAGCCGTTGAATTAATTTCTGTACCAATTTATACAGTTTACTGGCATTGAAATTCTAGTTCAAGTAATTGTCAGGGTTTCATCAATAACTAAGGAGGAAGAAACACCCATGGACAACCTAAAAGTCGTGATTATCGGTGCCGGAATGGGCGGTTTAGCGACTGGCATTGCGTTGCGTCAGGCTGGCTACGAGGTGGAAATTTACGACAAGGTTAGTGAATTACGCCCCGCAGGAGCCGGAATTTCTCTTTGGTCAAATGGGGTGAAGGTTCTCAACAGGCTGGGCTTGGGTAAGGAAATTGCCAGTATTGGTGGCAAAATGGAGCGTATTGCGTACTACAGCAATACTGGGGAAAAACTGACTGATTTTAGTCTTTCACCTTTAGTTGAGCAGGTAGGGCAGCGCCCGTATCCGGTTTCTCGAACTGATTTGCAGCAAATGTTGCTGGATGCATTTGGGACAGAGAATGTTCAACTCAACTCAAAATGTGTGGCCGTGGAACAAGATGCAAATAGCGTCACAGCGATTTTTGAAGACGGACACAAAGCAACAGGTGATGTTCTAATTGGGGCAGATGGCACTCACTCAACGGTGCGTCGTTATCTGCTGGGATATGCTTCCGAACGCCGCTATGTTGGCTATGTCAACTGGAATGGTCTAGTTCCCATCAGCGACGATCTCGCTCCAAAAGATAGCTGGGTGATTTATGTCGGCGAACACAAGCGTGCCTCAATGATGCCAGTAGGAGGCGATCGCTTTTATTTCTTTTTTGATGTTCCCCTACCCAAAGGCACTGTCAGTGAACCCGAACAGCGTCGGGAAGAACTCGCTGGATTCTTCAAAGGTTGGGCTGAACCCGTCCAAACTCTAATCCAGCGCCTCGATCCGTTAAAAACTAATCGTGTGGAAATTCACGACATTGAACCCTTGGAGAAATTGGCTCAGGGTCGAGTTGCTCTGTTAGGAGATGCCGGACACAGCACCGCGCCAGATTTAGGACAAGGTGGTTGTCAGGCGATGGAAGATGCATTGGTCTTGGCTAACTGTCTGCTAACTACGAATCTCAGCGTTGAAGATGCGCTCAAGCGTTACGAAGCAGCGCGTAAGGAGCGAACCGCTCAAGTGATTCTCGGCGCACGGAAGCGATCGGATATGACTCACGGCAAAGACCCCGAAAAGACCCAGCAATGGTATAGCGCACTGAAAGATGAAGATGGAAGCGACATTATTGCTGCCATCTCGAAAACGATTCTTGCAGGACCCTTGCATTGATAAAGGCTGAGCCAAGCTAACTGGAGAACTCAAAATATGGGCAAACTCACAACTCATGTCCTTGATACAGTTCACGGTTGTCCGGCAGCTAATTTGGCAATTGAACTGTGGTCTGTGGATTCCAAATCCGGTCAGAAAACCTTGCTAAAAACCACTACAACTAATGCCGATGGGCGTACCGATGCACCCTTACTCATCAATGATGAATTTAATGTGGGGGTTTACGAACTGGTGTTTGTCGTGGGTGAGTATTTTGCTCAGAAGATGCCCAATCTCCCCAATCCGCCATTTCTCGATCGCGTTCCCATTCAGTTTGGTATTGCCGATCCCACTGCTCACTACCATGTACCGCTACTCGCTTCACCGTGGTCGTACAGTACCTATCGCGGCAGTTGATTTCTTCCGATTGCGCCTTATGAGATAGGCGTGATCGATAACTTTTCATCCCGTTCTTTTTGTCGATTAAGTGTGAGGAAATTTGTGGTGCAATTTAACCTGTGGAAACCTTTGTTAGCCGTCTTAATTATCGGGGGTCTTGGGATTACCCAACGTGCAACAGCCGAACCCGCACAGATAGAGGAATTAGATACGGTTACTAAAGAGCGATCGCCAATTCATATCGAGGTTGTCCAGGATTCAGAAACTTCCTTAGAGCCAGAAACAGGCGTTGACAGCAGTTTTCAGGTAATTAGATCCGAATATGAGAACCTAACCCCCAGCCCCTTCCCTCGTAGGGAAGGGGAGAAATCAAAGCCTCTCTCCTTGCAGGAGAGAGGTTTGGAGAGAGGTCTGCGTGTGGTCGATTCATTTGAAACTCGCTATGAGCCTATCTCACAACCAGATGAGTCCTCTCTAGTTGTTGAACCAGTCATGGGACAAGTGACCTCTGTTTCTCAACTTGCAGATGTGCAACCGAGTGATTGGGCGTACCAGGCACTACTATCTCTTGTCGAACAGTATGGTTGTATTGCTGGCTACCCTGACCAAACGTATCGTGGTAATCGAAGCTTAAGCCGCTATGAGTTTGCGGTTGGTCTAAATGCCTGCTTAGCTCGCATTAAGGAAAAAGATTAACTGGTCATGTTTCAGTAATTGACTTTGTCCTAATTGCCTTGGCGACTGCTAGAACTATTCCTTTATTAATGAATGTCCTACACGATTACTGAACTCAACCAGATGAATGAAGAGGCTTTTGTTGAAGCATTAGGAGCAGTGTTTGAGCATACGCCTTCGATCGCACAACAAGCCTGGACTCAACGCCCTTTCTTTGATGTCAATACTCTGCATCAAAAGATGGTGGAGGTGGTGCAAGGGATGAGTCAATCGGAGCAACTAGCGTTAATTCGTGCCCATCCGGATTTAGGGAGTAAGGCAAAAATGGCAGAAGCTTCGGTGAAAGAGCAGGCGGGTATTGGATTGAATCAGTTAACGCCTGAAGAATACGATCGCGTTCTATTGCTCAATCAAGCCTACAAAGACAAGTTTGGCTTTCCGTTCATCATTGCTGTGAAGAACCACACGAAAGCAACGCTTATAGAAGCGTTTGAGTGCAGATTGAAAAATCCAGTAGATGTTGAAATGGAACTTGCCCTCACCGAGATTGCCCAAATTGCTAAGTTCCGTCTGCTGGAATTAGTAGAGTGAGTAACATCCGAACACAATGCCAGCTTCTCGATCCAGCCAGATGATAAATAGAAATATCAGGAGTTCATCTATGGAAGTGCTTCCCTTACTGAGTATAAATGGCGATCGCCTTAACCGTAGCCTTGCCCAACTCGCAGAAATTGGCAAATTACCCCATGGGGGTGTGAGTCGAGTTGCCTTCACCACTGAAGATTTACTCGCTCGTCAGCTTGTTCAGTCCTGGATGATTGAAGCAGGCATGACGGTTCGCACGGATGCCGCTGGTAATATTATCGGCAAGTATGCCGGACGGCGCGAAGGTAGGGCGGCACTGGCAACTGGCTCACATATTGATACCGTTCCAGTGGCAGGGCGCTATGATGGCTGTTTGGGAGTATTGGCAGGGATTGAGGTGGTGCGGGTGTTGCATGACAATCACCTGCGACTAGATCACCCAATTGAGGTTATCGTTTTCACTGATGAAGAGTGTACTGTACTTGGCTGTAAAGCGATGGCGGGTGAGGTTGTCAATGACCCAGGATACTACCGTCGCAATGATGGTACGCCGATTCAGACTTGTCTGGAAAAGATTGGTGGCGATTGGTCAAAGATTGCAACTGCCAAACGCGATCGCACTGAGATTGCTGCCTTTGTCGAGTTGCACGTTGAGCAAGGGGGTGTCTTAGAAACTACAGAGGCTCAGATTGGTGTTGTCAAAGGCATTGTCGGACAGTATCGTTTCGCTGTAACTGTAACAGGGCGACCCAACCACGCGGGAACCACGCCAATGAATATGCGAAAAGATGCGCTCGTTGCTGCCTCTCAAGTGGTGTTGGCTGTCAATAAATTGGGTGTTGAAACGCCAGGGGAACAAGTTGCAACCGTAGGTTATTTTAATGTGTCACCCAATGCAGTGAACATTGTACCTGGACAAGTCGATCTAAAAATTGACCTGCGCGACCTTTCCCAAGAGCATTTGGAGGATTTGATTCGCCAGATGGAGCAGGAGTTTAATGCGATCGCAACTGCTACCCAAACCGAAATTGTCATGCACCAAGTGTTGCATGTGCTGCCGACGCTATCAGCGCCCAAAATCATAGATACCATTGTTCAAGTTTGTGAAGAATTGGGCTTGAGCTATTGCCATCTGCCGAGTCGTGCAGGACACGATGCTCAAGAAATAGGACGCTTCACTGACATGGGAATGATCTTTGTTCCCAGTCGTGCTGGAATTAGCCATGCTGAAGATGAGTACACCTCACCTGAGCAATGTATTCAAGGATCGAATATGCTGCTGCAAACTTTTCTGAAACTGGATCGACTGTATCCCGTCTAAACAGATAGCAGAAGGCAGAAGGGAAACATTGACGGGTCAAGGTTTCAGTATTTAGCGCAAGTTTTAATGAAATTGATATAACGGACAACTTAGGCACAAAAAATTTCCCTGGACATTTGCAAAGATGTTTTGTCCAAGGAAAGCTAGTTAAAGGTTACTCAAAGATTGCTCATCAAGCAGGTTTAGCTTGCGATCTTTGTTGCTCAATGAGGCGGATGATCGAAGCTTTTTCCAGCATTCCTACAAGCACACCGTTGTCGCGAACTACAGGCACTTCATTGAGTTTGGCTTTTTCCAAAAGCACGATCGCGTCTAAGAGTGACTGGTCAGATTGAACGGTTGTAGACAGATCTACAGGCTGCATCAATTCTCTGACTGGAGTAATCGGCCAGTTGGAGGTAGGAACTGTTTTCAAGTCATCAACAGCGATCGCACCTAGGAGTTGACCTTGTTCGTCGGTGACTAAGAACCTGCGCCACTCCGCCTTACCAATGATGTAGTTGTTGGCAAACTCTCTTAATGACAAGTCAGCAGATACAATCGGGCTGTTGGGAGCCACAGCATCTTCAGCTTTCAGACCTGTTAGCTTTTCTTGAATAGAAGCAGATTGAGCAGATCGACCCGCATTTTGTAGCAAGAACCAACCAATCAACAGTGTCCAGAAGCTACCGAAAGTGCTGATACCCAAAATCGCTTGTAGTCCAATCGCGATTCCAATCCACCCCAAAACCTGACCAACGCGGCTGGCAAAGACTACACCTTTGTAAGGATTACCTGTAATCTTCCAAACCAGCGATTTGAGGATGTTACCGCCATCTAGGGGTAAGCCCGGAATCAGGTTGAATAGTGCCAGAACTAAGTTGATGTAAGCAACCAGTTGTACCATTGCTGCCAATGGTCCTGAGAGATTTGCCCCCATACTGATGGCTGTTAAGAGACCAAACAAGACGATGCTAACGGCTGGGCCGGCGATCGCAACCCAGAATGCTTCACCAGGCGTTTTTGACTCGTTATCGAGGTTTGCCATTCCACCGAAGAGAAACAGTGTAATCGATTTAACCTCAATTCCTTGTCGGATCGCGACAAAGCTATGTCCCAGTTCATGTGCCAAAACTGAGGCAAACAACAATAAAGCAGCAACAAATCCCAGAAGCAAAGGTAGTCCAGCGCCTAATCCTGGGAAGAGAGATGCCAATTCACCTCCGTAGCTGAATGCCACCAAGCCTAGGACTAAAAACCAGGAAGGATGCACATAAAAAGGAATCCCGAATAAATTACCAACACGAATACTGCCATTCATATGGACTACCTCTCCTTATATCTGAGACGTTTTATTTCTTTCATCTCTTATTTCCATCGTAACGAAATGTAAAAGATGCTCTCATCTATCATCTGTCGTAAAATCCGTCCGCTGCGGTTCGGTTTTGGGAATTCCAATTACCTGTGGTATCCCTGCTAGCATCGGCATAATTAAGATAAGCTCTGCTTTTTGTGCCTTAGCCGCATTAGATCTCTAGAGCGAAATGTCTTCTCCTATTGATAACTAAATTATGTCTGTTTTTGAAACAAAAATCATACGCTCTTACCAGCAAGAAGATATCCAGCAAATCCTAAACTTGGCGATCGCGCGTCAGGATAATGTCGAAGAATTTTCCCATGAGCAGCTTGTAGAGATTGCTAATGAATTAGGTATTTCTACAGCAACCCTCCTAGAAGCAGAACGGGACTGGCTACTTCAGAAAGGAGAGCAACAGAAGCGTAACGACTTTAATCTTTACCGACAAAGCAAATTAAAAAGACGTTTTGGCAAATATTTAATCATCAATAGCTTTTTGGTGGGGCTGAACTTCCTCAGCAATGGTCAGATTTCTTGGTCTTTATATATTTTATTGTTTTGGAGCCTATCCCTTGGATTAAATACTTGGAACACCTACCAATTACAAGGTGAAGAGTATGAAGAAGCTTTTCAAAAGTGGTATCGTAAATACCAGCTTACAAAATCAATTTCTACTCGCATCAACAACTGGATGAAAGTTTTAAATTGAGGTAGAGACTTACTTTGTTAAAGCTTGTCTGGCTAAAATTTGCTTTCATTCGCGATAACAGGTAACGGTTTATTCCGTTGTGGTTCCAAAACCCGGTAAACATCTACCATTTGTTGTTTGCCCTTGAGAGCTAATAATCCCCATGGTTCAACCTCAAATTGCTCTTGGAGATGAACCAGAGTTTCGTAGCCGATGAGGATGCGGCAGTTGGTAGGTTGGCGATGTTTTTCGCAGCTTTCGAGACGGGCGGCAATATTCACGCTGTCGCCAATTACACCATATTCCAAGCGGTCTTTACCCCCCAAACTGCCAACAACAACGGGGCCTGTGAAAATTCCGATCCGCATCTGAACCACTGGTAAGCCAACACGTTGCCAATTTTGGTTCATTTTCTCAAGGCGATCGCTAATCCCTAAGGCGCAAGCAACTGCCCCTTTGGCGTCTGCTTCAACTTCAGTCTTGAGAAGGCGAGAGGTGGGTACACCAAACACCGCCATGACACCATCACCTGTAAACTTGTTGACGATTCCTTGATGGTTTAATATTTCCTGGGTGATTACCTCTAAGAGTTCGTTGAGCCACTCTAGCAAGGCTTCAGGAGTCATTTGTTCGGAGATAGTGCTGAAGTCTTTGATGTCAGCAAAGAGCATTGTTGCTGTGAGGCGGATTCCCGGAAGCTTACCCGATTTGAGTAGGCGATCGCGTCCTTGCCAAAGGGCTTGAGCAATTTCCGGTGAGGTGTTCTGCCCCAACAACTTCATCACAATTTGTTGTTTTTGTTGTGCCTGATATGACCGGAAGCTGACAACTGTACCCACTGTCAAGACAAATCCTAAGGCAGGGGCGGCGAGTGGTATCCATCCAGCACTAGTAAACGAATAGAAGCCACTGCCAAATAACGTACCTAAACATAGAACAAAGCCAATACTCAGCGTCAGGGGATGACTCGCTATCCGGCCTAATATCCCACCAGTGGCAATCCAGCCGATAATCCATAAGACTTCCTGTGATTCCGACCACGACCAAAATAGCGATCGCTTACCTGTGGCTGCATCGAGGAATTGGCTCACCATCTGAGCGTGAATCAACACCCCTGGCATCTTGTAGCTTTCTTTGAGGCTAGGGCTGTAAGGAGTGATGAACATATCCTTCAGGCTGGGTGCTGTGGAGCCAATAATCACTATTTTGTCTTTCACCCAACTGGGATCGACCTTCCCGGACAATACATCGCTCAATGAGACTTCCCGCACCGCATTTTTAGCGGAACGGTAATTGAGCAAAACTTGGTAGCCCTCTGCTTCTATTGATTGATATCCACCAAAATCTTGCTTGATGGGTACAAAGACTGATAGCCCTAATTGGAGGTGTTCAGAATTGCTCTTGCTACCTTGAGGTTGTATACCTTGCTGTTGCAAGTAGGCAAGCGCAAGACGCAGGGAAAAGGAATAAAGAGTACCACCGTCACTTCCAGCAAACAAAATATTGCGGCGAACAGCATTATCTGGATCAATCGCTAGGTCATTGAAACCAACTCGCTCAGGAGAAACAACCTTCGGTGCTGGTGTTCCTGCCAGGGTATCGATGTTTTGGATGGCAATTAAGTTCGGTTGCTTGAGTTGGGTAACTAGTTCTTGATGTCCCGGTTCTATTGGAATATTGCGGTACAGATCTAAACCAATGACTTCTGGTTGCGAGGCCTGTAACTTCCTCAACAGCTTCGCTAAAACTTCGTCAGAGATCGGCCAAGCGTTTTGACGCTGGATATCATCTTCTGTGATTTCAACGACCAGGATTCGAGGGTCTGGTGCTGTTTCCGGAGACCGTAAGCGCACGAGTTGGTCAAAAGCGACGAGTTCTAAATGCTGAAGTCCACCGAGATGCCTTACTCCCAAAAGACCTGCCGTTACAGTGATTGTTGCGGCTGCAACGACTCGCATACTAGTCAGGTCAGGTAAGTAGATACCAATCTTTCGAGCGATGCTGAAGATCATAAATGTTTTAATGTCTCACTAACCTGATTGACAGCACTGAAGCAAAAACAAGTTTTGAGCGGGCTGGAAAAAGATGGCTCTCTACAAAAGTTTTGGGCAAGTCTAATGACAGCAGATAACCCTAATGTTGTTTCTTCACTATTCGCAACTGTGACAACGCTATCAGGTCAAATGCTTGAGGGCTGATGCTAGGGGTTAATCTACCCAGTTGCTCACTCAACAAAAAAGATGTTGGCAAAATTACATACCACATTATTACATCTGAGGTATGGGGGGCAATAACCAGGCAGTGCAGATCGCTCTAAATACTTCTGCTAGTTACTGGGTTACTATTCCTTAACATTCGTAACGCTCATAGCTCTTGTTGTAGCCTTTCTCTACCAACCTCTGACTTTCTAGCGATTACAACCTCCATAAGGCTGCGTGTATGATTATGAATGGCGACAATTCTTAAAAAAACTACATGATTGTTTCCCCCTCCGGATTGGAGAAAATTAAAGAATCATTTAAAGAGAAAGTATTCTTTGGTAACGAACCAACGACTGAGTTAGTTGCTATCTTAATCGTCTATTTTGTCCAAGGAATCCTTGGCTTAGCACGTCTAGCGGTTAGCTTTTTCCTTAAAGATGAACTTTCCCTCAGTCCAGCCCAAGTCGCTGCCCTAATGGGTATTGCGGCTTTACCGTGGGTGATTAAGCCAGTCTTTGGCTTTCTCTCAGATGGACTGCCCATATTCGGTTACAGACGACGCCCTTACCTCGTTTTATCTGGACTATTGGGGACAGCCGCTTGGCTGAGTCTAGCGACTGTCGTTGATACCGCTTGGGCGGCAACCGGGGCAATTCTCCTGAGTTCTTTGTCTGTTGCCATTAGTGATGTGATTGTAGACTCACTGGTTGTGGAACGAGCGCGGGAAGAATCACTCAGCGACTCTGGTTCTTTGCAATCACTGACTTGGGGTGCTTCAGCCGTTGGCGGCTTAATCACTGCTTACTTGAGTGGTTTACTACTACAACACTTCAGTACTCAAACGGTCTTCGCTATCACCGCAACGTTCCCTCTCTTGGTTTCAGCCGTTGCCTGGTTTATTGCCGAAGAACCCATAAACTCACGCCCCCATGCCTCCACTGTTTGGAACCAAATCCAACAATTACGTGGTGCAATTACCCAAAAAGCAATTTGGTTGCCTACCGCCTTCATCTTCATCTGGCAAGCGACACCATCGGCGGATTCAGCATTTTTCTATTTCACAACCAATGAGTTGGGCTTTGAACCGGAATTTTTAGGACGTGTGCGCTTGGTAACCAGCCTTGCGTCCCTATGTGGCATTTGGTTATTTCAGCGCTTTCTAAAGAACATTCCTTTCCGCCTTCTCATGGGTTGGACTACGGTAATCTCCTCGCTGTTAGGAATGACGGCTCTAATCCTTGTTACCCACACAAATCGGTCTTTGGGCATAGACGACCACTGGTTCAGTTTGGGAGATAGCCTCATCCTCACCGTGATGGGACAAATTGCCTTTATGCCAGTTCTGATACTTTCAGCACGATTGTGTCCTGCGGGGGTAGAAGCGACCTTGTTTGCCCTGTTGATGTCAGTCTGGAACCTTTCAGGGCTTTTATCTCACGAACTGGGAGCCTTACTAACCCACTGGCTGGGTATTACAGAAACAAACTTTGACAAGCTTTGGCTGTTAGTGGTAATTACAAACGCTTCAAGTTTATTACCATTACCATTTTTGGGCTGGCTACCTGCTGCTGACCCACAAATTGAAATTGAATCTGTAGACCCTCGACGGGCAATGCCCCAAGTTGAAGTTTTTGAACATCATGCCCTAGGCTCCCAGGCAGAACAACCCTTCCTGCCTGACTTGGTGCCAGATTTCATGAGGACTCCCGTAGCCTCACAGCCCCTAGAAGAACCTGTTGAATAATTAAGCACTATTCTCACTGATAAAAAAATCATGCAAAACTTACCGATTAAAGAACGTTTTTCGGTACCTGTCTCTTCGGTGCCTTATGAGCGCAATGACTGGAAAAAAGGCTATCTATCGCAGCCGAATGAATATGACTATTGGATTGATGAGGTAGAAGGGGAGATTCCTTCATCGTTACAGGGGACCTTGTTTCGTAATGGGCCTGGATTATTGGAAGTAAATGGTCAGCGTATTCATCATCCCTTTGATGGAGATGGAATGATCTGTGCGATCGCTTTTGATAATGGTCGCGCCCACTTCCGCAATCGCTTTATTCGGACCGAAGGCTACCTTAAAGAACAGCAAGCGGGAAAAATTCTCTATCGAGGCGTTTTTGGCACCCAAAAGCCAGGAGGCTGGCTAGCTAATGCCTTTGACTTCCAACACAAAAATATTGCCAATACCAACATCATCTACTGGGGGGGCAAACTCCTTGCCTTGTGGGAAGCAGCAGAACCTCACGGCTTAAACCCAAAAACTCTAGAAACACTAGGAAAAGATTACTTGGATGGTGTTTTGGAAGAGGGTAACGCCTTTGCTGCCCACCCCAGGATTGACCCGAATTGTGAACAAGATGATGGTTCCCCTATTCTGGTTAATTTTGCGATTAAACCAGGTCTTTCCACCACAATTACCATCTATGAGTTAGACCCACAAGGTAAACTTCTGCGGAGTCAGGCTAGAAGTGTTCCTGGGTTTGCTTTCATTCACGACTTTGCGATTACGCCAAATTACTGCCTGTTCTTCCAAAATCCTGTTAGCTTCAATCCAATTCCCTTCGCGTTGGGACTCAGGGGTGCGGGGGAGTGCGTGAAGTTTGAACCGAAAAAGCCTACCCGTATTTTGGTGATTCCCCGTAATTCCAAAGAACCAGTCCAAATACTAGAGACGCAATCGGGTTTTGTCTTCCACCATGCGAATGCGTTTGAACAAGATGACAAGATTTGCATTGACTCGATTTGCTACGAGTCTTTTCCGGAAGTTGAAGCGAATAGCGATTTCCGACAGGTTGATTTTGATGCGATCGCACCAGGACAACTGTGGCGGTTTACCCTAAACTTGAATGACAAAACTGTACAACGTCGCCTACTAGAAGAGCGTTGCTGCGAGTTTCCCTACGTTCATCCCAACCATGTCGGACACCCCTACCGCTACTTGTTCATGGGGGCTGCTCATAATCCAACCGGGAATGCACCCCTACAAGCACTTCTCAAACTGGATGCAGTAACAGGCGAACAACAACTCTGGAGTGCTGCACCCCAAGGTTATGTCAGTGAGCCTATTTTCGTTCCTCGACCTGATGGCAACGAAGAAGATGACGGTTGGGTGCTTTCATTAGTTTATGATGCTAGCCGCCATCGGTCTGATGTCGTGATTTTAGATGGTCGTGACTTCAATCGAGGACCAGTGGCACGACTCCACCTGAAGCATCACGTCCCTTACGGTCTACATGGTAGCTGGACACCAAACGTGTTTTAGGTGAAGCGATCGCACCTTCGAGGCAGTCTCGATTAGACCCAGTCCCAGTTCTCGCGATGATGGCAGCAAGTACGCAGAACATGGGTCTGGGGCAACTCGCTCAGTGCAAGAAGACAGAAGACAGAAGGCAGAAGGCAGAAGCAACATTACTTGTACAGTAGCCTTATAGCTAATGTCCAACTGGATAGTTATTTCCGCCACGCTGCACTCAGCAACTTACCTATCGTTTTGGTGTACGCAGTTAATGAGGACTAGTTAAGAGCTGATTGGATAAAATCAACGAGGGTGAAATTCAACAACATCTTTTTTAATCCAGACATCATACTTCCCATAGAAGTCTTGACCAAGCAGTCCTAAATCCAGCTCAGATCCACCAATCGCAACAGGAACATTCGTTTCCACTGCGTCCTCAACAGCAATTGATTGAACTTTACCAATGGGAAACTTTACGGCTTTAGCACTAGCTGTATCCGCTATCACTTCACCCTCTGGCTCAATACCAAGGCTATCAGCCATAGCTTGTGTAATTACAGTACCACTAGCGCCAGTATCGACAATCATCTCAAACCTCTGACCACCATTAAACATCACCTCGATAACTGGTGTTCGACCAGCGCGACGTTTAATTGGAACTGTAATCACCTGCGACTTAGCAGAAGCGGGGATTAAGTTCGTCTTGGGTGTTGGCGTGTTAGTGATTGGCGAGGTGGGGGGAGTCGCTTGCTCAACAACAGTTCGGGGAGCTGTTGCTACTGTAGTTCTTGCTGGAGAATCAGGAAGCGGACGAGTCGCGAGTTGTTGAGCGATACGCAAATTACGTTGATATTCCGAAATTTTCTGCTTAGCGATCGCCTGATAAGAACTAGAAGGGGGCAAGCTGCCCAATAACGCGATCGCTTCTTGCCAGCGACTACTCACCAGTTGCCAATCGCCGGAAGACTCAGCGGATTGACTAATGGTTGCTGCACTGTAGGCAACATCCAATGCCCGTTCATAAGCTTCTTTTGCCGCAAGTGGGGATTGACTTGTCGGTGTCGCTGCTGGTTTGGGCTTAGCCGATGGCTTCGCAACAGGACTTGAAGTTGAAGAGACGGCAACTGGTGATGGTTCATGGGGCTTTGATACAGCCGTGATGCGGCTGCAAGCCACATTGAGCAAGGCTAGGGTACCTGAAAGCAGCACAATTGCCGCACGTTCATGAGAAGACATGCACTTTAAAATTACTCATGAGCTATCTATCTATATTCCAGTTTAAACATACAGACTGAGGTAATACACTTGCCTTTTAAACTCTCCTCCTTTGAGAGGAGACAGTCGAGTTGTACTACGTTATCGCTGTTATCATCTGCTAACAATTGATGGCTTAAAAACCTGCCAGTCTCCTTAAAGCCATGAGATAATAACACGTCAGTGATTAGTTGTTCCTCATGTCCTTCCATCGACCACCAACAACTAAAAACTAACAACTCACAATTATCAACTGCTTATGCCTGTTTTAGCGGCTTCACCTGCTCTGCTCGTGCTAGCAGATGGAACATCGTACCAAGGCTGGTCTTTCGGTGCTACTGGTACTGCCATTGGAGAAGTAGTGTTTAACACTGCGATGACGGGTTACCAAGAGGTAGCAACCGATCCTAGCTACTGTGGTCAGATTGTCACCTTCACGTATCCCGAATTGGGCAATACGGGTGTTAACCCAGAGGATGAAGAATCCGCACACCCTCAAATCCGGGGTGCGATCGCACGTAACATTGCTCGTCGTCCTAGTAATTGGCGCTCAACACAGTCCTTGCCTGACTACTTCAAGGAACATAACATCCCAGGAATTTACGGGATCGATACTAGAGCCTTAACCATTAAACTTCGATCCTCCGGTGCCATGAACGGTGGCATTTCCACAGACATTCTCGACCCTGCCGAGTTGCTCAAAAAGGTTCAGGCGGCACCCAGCATGGCAGGATTAAATCTGGTTCGGGAAGTCACAACGAAAGAGGTCTATGAGTGGTCTGACCCCACAGATGAAATCTGGGAGTTTCGCCCCGTACTGGATGAGACTCCGGATAAACCCCTGACAGTTGTAGCGATTGATTTTGGCATGAAACGCAACATCCTGCGGCGTTTGGCAAGCTATGGTTGCCGCGTGATTGTGGTTCCTGCCGATACACCGCCTGAGGAAATTATCAATTACAACCCTGACGGAATTTTTCTCTCCAATGGCCCAGGCGACCCAGCCGCTGTTAGTGAAGGAATTGCCACGACAAGAGCCTTATTAGAGCGTCAGCGACCCATATTTGGCATTTGCATGGGTCACCAAATTCTCGGTCTTTCCTTGGGTGCGGAAACCTTTAAGCTCAAATTTGGTCACCGGGGCTTAAATCACCCAGCAGGGTTACAGCGGCAGGTAGAAATTACTAGCCAGAATCACGGTTTTGCAATTAATGCTGATACTTTAAATCCTGAAGTAGAAATTACTCACTTCAACCTGAATGACCATACAGTAGCCGGGTTGCGTCACAAAACGTTGCCCTTCTTCTCGGTGCAGTACCACCCAGAGGCAAGTCCGGGACCTCACGATGCTGACTATCTATTCGAGCAGTTTGTCCAATCAATGCGATCGCGCAAAGCGCACCAGCAAAGCTGATCGCATCGTCAAACCGCAGTTCAAGGGAGCCAAAACTAAAACGGCTTTTATAAAGTGCGACTTAAAGGTAATATAAAGCCTTGCCAAAAATAGCAGGTTACTTTAAAGTAGACGGGAACTTCTCGCTATACTATTGCATACGGTGTTGGAGTACCTCCGAAGAAAGCCTTAAGCTGATTTGGAACGTGTAAAGCGCCGTATGAGCCTATTTATAACAATAGGCAGATACGGTGGGGCACACCGAAATTTAAGCTTGAGGCTGGGTCGGCAACGACCAAAGGAAACTTCTTGATCTAAAATCTGGATGACAAATCATCTGTTTGCCAGAGGTAAGATCAGCCCAAGAATCCCCGGTTATAGCCTTAGTCTTGTTGCCAAGGGGAATGTCAAAAATAAAAATGTTAGTACGCTACAGTAGGAGGGTGTTATTCCTGAGCCACTAACCCTGACAGTCAGCTTAAGGGGCACTCGCGAAGTTAGGGAAAATTGCCAACTTTTCCGCCTCACTGGATTGCTAGATGCCTTTTCGGAAGCTACATTCCGCAAGGTCGTTAGCAAACATATTGATGATGGCCCGACGAACGTTATTTTGGATCTTTCCAAGATCGACTTTGTCGATAGCTCTGGATTGGGCGCTTTAGTGCAGTTAGTGAAGAAGGCTCAAACAGCTGAGGGAACATTGCAAATTGTAACGAATCCCCGTGTGACTCAAACAGTCAAGCTGGTTCGCCTAGAAAAATTTCTCTCGCTGCAACCTTCTGTTGAAGAAGCCTTGGAAAATGTAAAGGGTAGCTGACAAAACTGTACACAAATGTCAGGGCGGGCTTTCAAGCTCGCCCTTATTCTATCGGGAACCTCAGTGGCTTGTCTTTGAGTCTTATTAATGCCATGAAAAATTCCTGGCAACGCTAAAATTTAGAAGGTTGAGGTCGGCAGAGTTTGTGACATCACAGGAGGAAGAGCCTTCAAATATCTTAGAAACTGAATCAGCACTCTCATGGGCGGAAGCTCGGTTTAAGCTCTTGAGTAATGTCGCTGATTCCAACTTTAAAATTCAACAAGTTTCACCAGCGTCTTTGGCGTATCTAGGAGATGCTGTTTATGAACTTTATATCCGAACCTGCTATCTGCTCCCCCCTAAGCGCCTTAATAACTATCATGATCATGTAGTGGATCAAGTCCGAGCAGAGAGTCAAGCCAATACTCTGCGATTAATCACTCCCCACCTCACTGAAGGCGAACTCGAAATCTTGCGGCGTGGGCGCAATGCCACGGCAGGAATCCCTCGGCGTCTCGATCCGGAAATCTATCAGCAAGCAACTAGCTTAGAAACCTTAATTGGATACCTGTACCTGACTAATCCCCAACGTCTAACCCAGTTGTTAGCGCATTTACCACTCGATCCCCATTAAATCATCAACTATTAACAATATGGCTAATCAAAACCGCCGCCCTCACACTCCTGGTAAGCCAAAGCGAGGGAAGCCGATGCATGAGGCGCGTGAAAATCGCAAATTCTCCCGTTCTCAGGACGAAAACACTGACCGCTACAAGCCTCGCTCTACAGGGAAGCCGAAGCCAGGAAAGCCTGTTCGTTCCCAAAACTCAGAGCCGAAGCTGCGCCATTCCTCAGAAGACAAAACTGAGCGACTTGAGCAACGCTATCCGAGGAAGCCGAAACTGGGGAAGCCTGTTCACTCTCAGGAGAAGAACAGTAGGACATTCAAACCTCGCAACCCTGTTGCCGTGTCCAAGCCGATACGCAAAAACAATCAAGAACCTCAACATTTTAAGCCAACAACAACCGAGCCACCTGTTGCCCCCCAGCAGGAAGAGGAGGATACTGACTTAATCTATGGGCGTCATCCTGTTATTGCGGCGCTAGAGAATCAGCGCCAGCTAAACCGGATTTGGATTATTCCCCAACTGCGTTACGATCCCCGCTTTCACTCCTTACTTCTCCAAGCCAAGGCAAATGGTACGGTGATTGATGAAGTAGAACCTCGCCGCCTCAGCCAAATCACAGAGGGCGCTAACCATCAAGGTATTGCCGCTCAAGTTGCTCCATATCCTTACGTGGATTTAGGAGATTTAATTGATAAGGCAAAAGCCACGGCTGAGCAGCCAGTGATATTGGTTTGTGATAGCATCACCGACCCCCACAACTTAGGGGCAATTATTCGCACAGCCGAAGCAATGGGCGCTCAGGGCTTAGTTATCCCTCAACGTCGTGCTGTGGGAGTGACTTCCACCGTCATGAAAGTTGCAGCGGGCGCTCTAGAAACGTTTTCAATCGCACGGGTTGTCAATCTTGGTCGTGCTTTAGAGGAATTGAAATCGGCTGGCTTTTGGATTTATGGCACAACATCTAGTAGCGGTAAAGTACTACACAGTGTTGAATTTAAAGGTCCAGTAGCATTAGTAGTAGGTTCAGAAGGCAATGGTTTGAGCTTGCTAACCGAACGTGGTTGTGATGAACTAGTCTCAATTCCCCTCCAAGGCAAAACTCCGAGCTTAAATGCCTCGGTTGCTGCCGCTATGGTGTTATACGAAGCTTATCGACAACGTTGGTCAAATTTCTTGTATCTTGGCAGTCTTTCTAAGAATACTTTGAAAAAAGTAACGTGAAGTTGTATAACAAAATGTAAAAATAACGGTATTAAAAGACCGATTAGAATCTTATATTCCAGGCAAACAGCATGAAAGAAGTGTTGATCAAGATTCTCCAGTTCTTAGGATTGGCTTTTTGGGTTGAAATTATTACGGACAACCCTCGTTGCACCTACTACTTTGGCCCTTTCTTCAGTGATAAAGATGCTCAGGTCGCGAAGACTGGGTATGTTGAAGATTTGGAAAATGAAGGCGCTCAAGGCATTGTTGTTAGTGTCAGGCGCTGTAAACCGAGCAAACTAACACTTTTTGATGAATTGGGCGAGCCGAGTGAGCGCGAGAAAATACATTCTCTTAGTAGACAGCCATCATAACTACTCTTCTCATCTCCCAAACTTTCTACTGCCCCAAAATCCTCTTGCTAGCTCTACACCTTCTTGGTTATTTCCCAGTTAACCCGACGGCCTGAGGATTATCTTCTATCCAGTGGTCGATATCGCCTAATACCTGATCGGGAATCTCCCAAGGAAATAGGTGAGCTGTATTCGGGTAGCAGTGCCATTGACAATTTTTGAGATGCTGAGCAGTCTCTTGACTTGACTCGACGGTGATGTGTCGGTCAGCTTCTCCTGTCAATACAAGGGAAGGACATTGAATTTTCTCTAAGTCTGCAAGTCGGTTATAGCCAGCTTTTAGAGCCGTATTGAGGGCACGGGTGGCAGCCGTAGAGGTTTGTAGATAAGCGGGCATGGCTTCGAGGGCAAGGTACTGGTAGGCAGCCGGAGTGTGTTGTTGGATGAGGTAGCGATAAAGCGATCGCTTTCCAAACCTTTCAATATTCCACTGCCAACCAGGTTGTAGTCGGTTCACAATCGAAGCAAGCCCAGTGTAGAAATTATCTTCCCAGCTAATTGGCGGATGACTTCCTCTGGGTCGAGCCGCTGTAGCCACTAAAATTAAACCTGTGACTCGCTCTGGTAGTCTTAGCGCCAACTCTATCGCAAGAATTCCGCCTAAAGACCAACCTAGTACAAGACAACGGTCAACCCGGAAGTTGTCTAGAAGCGCTTCCAAGTCAATCAGGTGGTCGGTCATTTTAAAGTCTAATTGAGTTCTACTCTTGCCATATCCCCGTAAATCAGGGGCAATAGTCTGGAACCGTTGTGATAGATGTCGGGTAAAAACTGACATACTACTGCCTGCACCAGGATGCCCGTGTAAGCAGAGGATAGGGAAACCCTTTCCTTGAACTTGAACGTTGAGATCAGTGGCGTAAGGTTTGGAACTCATATCAAATAGCGGAACCTCTACTGTTTCCTTCACCCTTTGTCTCTAAAACTTGGCTAACCGAACGAGTTGAGCTTAACAATGCGGAAAATCCGCTGGTCTAAGTAGTGAGCATCAGCGGATTTTCGGCTTGTAATAGATCCAGGAGAGCTTTACAGATGTCTCAACTTAGCCAAACACCTGCATCCTATACCTGTGATTTAATTGAGATCATTCTGGTTAGTCTCATGGGGTACTGCGGGTAGATCCAGGGATTGTTCAGGCAATGCTACTGCTGCCTTAGGAATCTCAATCACGGGTCGGTTAATCGCAATCTCTAGCGGTTCTGGAGCCACCTCTTGGTTTAGAGACTGAGCCAGCCGTGGCACCAGTGAATCACTTCCGGGAAGAATTCCTGATAAGGCACCAACAACCATCGCTGCGATCGCAGCACCACCCCACATGACTGTTCGTCGATTCTGACGACGGTCAATGCGTGAGAAAACTTCCTGTGCCGTATCTTGAGCCGTGTTATCAACGGCTGGCACTGGGAGTTTTTGCAAACCTTGGCGTAGCTTCATAAGGCGGGAGTGCAAACGCTGCATATCCGCGTCGGTTGCCAACAACTCTTGCACCTGTCTACGCTCTGCTGCTGTTACCTCACCGTCTATAAATGCACTAAGTAATTCAAAGCGATCGCGCTGTAGGCTATCCATCTGTTTAGCAGCTTCCTGCCTGGAATGTTTACGAGCGTCAAAATTAGAGGTCATTTCCGTCTACTACCAAGTCATAGCAAGCGCTCAACCAAGGATATTTTATAGATTCCATAATAAACTGACAACCACCTCAGCTTACCGTCCTTAAGAAAGAAACCCAAATTAGGCTTCTAAGTAGGTTTGAAGCTGGGATTGGAGTCTAGATCTGGCTCTGGCAATTCTTGACTTTACGGTACCTAAGGAAACGCCAGTGATTTCAGCAATTTCCTCATAAGCCATGCCTTCAATTTCCCTCAGAACAATAGTTGTCCGAAATACCTCTGGCAAGTCTGAGATGGCTTCACGAAGCTGTTCATAGAACTCCCGTGTTGTCATATCATCGTCAGGATTGGGATTGTCTGAGGCTATTTCCCAGTCCATTTCTCCGTCATCCAGACGACGTGGAGCATCTAGCGAAAGAGGATTGGCGACCCGTTTGCGCTTACGCAGTTCATCATAGAACAAATTCGTAGCAATGCGGCTCAACCAGCCCCGGAACTTGACTGGCTCTTGCAATCGCTTGATGTTGCGGTAAACCCGAATCCAAACTTCTTGCGCCAAGTCAGCTCTATCCTGCCAGTCGGGAGCCAAGTGGTACAAAATCTTATCCACATGGGACTGATATCGACGCAGAAGTTCAGCAAAGGCAGTCCGATCAGGGCGAAGTCCGTCCTGACAGCGCAAAATCAAGTCATAGTTTGAGAGTTTGTCGGGTTGCACCGATACTTGAGGGACTGTTGCCTCAACGGTTGACCAAGTTACAGAAGTCGATTGGTTCATGGATGGAATGGGTGCTAGAACATCCTTCCTCCCAAAGACGCACAACTTTCACATAGAGTTCCCGCATCAATCAGCGACTTTGTAATTGCCTTTTAGATGTGAGTACGCAAGCATTAGCAAGCACAAGGCAACTATCATTTCTTTTATGACAGTCATAGAGCATCCCCCAATCGGGTGAGTTCTACTAAAAAAAGTTACTTGAGCGTAATGAGTAGTAAGGTGAAAAAGACGTTAAAAATTCACAACCCTTTATTAGGTAAGGATTACGGCTCAACGACTTTAAAAATTTATTGCTCATTACTCTTAACTCATAACTCTAAAAAAACTGTAAACTCAAAGCGTGACCACTCAGGCGGGATTTATGCCTTTTGCCATTCCAGGCGTACAATGTACCTCTACTCAATGTCGAAGGTCTACGTCGTTGGAAGCTATAACCAGAATTCTCTTCATAAGGCAATTTTTCCGGAAAATTATCTTTACTATTGGTTAAAAACTGCTTGATTGCCAAATAGCCCAAAGGAGTCAGGACGAGAGTGAGGAATCCTAGAGATCGCATCACCATTCTGCTAGCAGAAGATACGCCTGACGACCAGATCTCGATCAAGCAGGCGCTCGGTGAGAGTCGTCTACGTTACAAGTTGTATATCGTTAAAGATGGTGAGGAGCTGCTGGACTATCTACAGCGTCGCCGCCAGTATAGCGAGTTGGTGAGCGCTCCACACCCTAATCTGATCTTGCTAGATTTGTATCTACCAAAAATTAATGGAATTGAGGCACTACAAATCATTAAAGCTAACCCTAAGCTCCGGCGCATTCCGATTGTCATGCTGACATCCTCATCATCAGAGGAAGACATTCGTCGTAGTTATGAGCTAGGAGCAAGTTCTTACCTAACTAAGCCAAGCACATTTGAATTGCTAGTTGAGGCAATGAATACGCTAGCCGAGTACTGGTTTGATATTGTAGAGTTGCCGCCTGCGAACACTCATGAGTGAATATGGGCATCATAAACTCATTCAAGACAAGCGTGATGCTGCTTTGCTTTGGAGGAGCGGCAGTGTTGTTTTCAGCAGCACGACAAGAGCCAAAGCCAAAGCCTCTGCCAGCAAAACCTAAGCTGATCCAGGTTTCACCAGCCATCCCCCTTCTGGCTCATGCGATCGCTTCGCTTCATACTAAGGTCGTTGTTGATTTGAGTGATGCTCGTGCCTACACCTACTGGGGAAAGCAACGCCTCTCAAGCTACCCAGTCGCTGTTGGTCAACCCGGTTGGGAGACTCCTACTGGCACCTTTAAAGTGATACAAAAGCAACGCAATCCAGTCTGGCAGCAGCCGATCACGGGTGAACTAATCACTACTGGGCCTGATAATCCTTTAGGCGATCGCTGGATCAGTTTTTGGTCTGATGGACAGCATCAAATAGGGTTCCATGGCACCAACAAAGAGCAACTGATTGGTCAGCCAGTTTCCCACGGCTGCTTGCGGATGCGTAATAGTGATATTCGAGCCTTGTATGAGCAGGTGAGTGTAGGAACACCAGTTGTTGTTCAGAAATAGGATGTTGTTGGTCGTTGGTTGTTGGTTGTTGGTTGTTTGTAGTTATAGCTGTAGCCATAAAGGTTAGGACAGATTTAAGAACCCAAACAACCACGTACTTGTAATAAACCTTCTGCCTTTTGCCTTTTACTATAGTTTTCCAACCAACGGCTAACGAGTGCTACTCAAAGCTATTGCTTGGCGATTTTGGCTCAAAGCTGGGTGCGTAAACCTGTAGCAAGCTACTCACCTGCTTGAGGACATCACCTCCACTGCTTTTCCCGATCGCTTGACGTTCAGAGCCAAAATTGGGTCGATCCAAGTTACGGGAGATCGCATTACCGACTTGTTGAGTAATCAACTCATGAAGTTCCTCATTTGCTCGCTGACGCTGGTATTTTGCACCTTCTTCGGTTGTGGCATATAGAGGTGGCAGTCGGTTCAGCGCGTAGGCGGCAATATCGCCGACATCCAAGACGCGATCGCTTGTCGCTTCAATTTCAGCGACTCGTGCGATCGCTTCTGTTAGCACCAACTCCTCCATCACATTAATAAACTGCTTGCGGGGCACTGCAACCACTTCACCCGTTAGAAGTGCCCCCATCAGCCGATCCAACGCCATGTACTCTTCAATGGAAAGCTCCGAGGCTGTGTCACAAATACGCCCCACCTCTGTTTCCATTACTGGGGTCAAGTAACCATCTTGTAGAGCTTGTTCTACGATTTTTTCAATACTCATGATGTTGGAGTGTGCTTCCCTTTTTTCAGCGAGGAAGAGGAAACCTGCCATAAGTTTTCTTCAAATGAACACAAGATCCGCGTCATCGTTGAAAATTTCAGCAAAACTTAAAACAAGTTTTACTCAAATCCCTCAAATCGCCAAGGTACTGGGTCAACAGAAAGACCGTGAACATACAGACCCCAGTGTAAGTGCGGACCCGTAGAAGCACCCGTAGAACCAATAGCACCGATTTTTTGACCCGCTTGTACCATTTCCCCTTCTCGGACATCAATGCGGCTCAGGTGCAACATGATACTAGTAACGCCTTGACCGTGGTCAATTCCCACGGTGTTGCCATGCACCCGGAAGCCTTCAGAGACTCTTCCGACCAAGGCGACTCGACCCGCCGCAGGGGCAACCACTGGTGAACCCATGCCTCCTGCGTAGTCTACACCACGATGGTAGTAATCTTTAGCAAATACACCGTTGTAATAGCGGCGGATTCCGTAACCGGACGAGATTGCACCACTATTAGGTTTCAAGAACGGCCCCTTCCAATATTTCTCTGGTGTCTCCAGTTGTTTGAAAGCGGCTACCCGATCCAATTCCTGCTGTGTAGCAGACTGTCCAGCTGCTCCGGAAAGCCGGATACGCTGTGTTGGAAACGAGCGATTCCGCAAAGGTACTGACAATTTTTTGACTTCACCCCCTCCTTCAACCTGAATTTGCAGCGTTCCTGGTTGATCAAGAGGTGTAGTCGGCAATAACGCCCGGAAGTTACCTGAATTTGTGATAAAAGTTGGATAAGTTTTCCCACCCATTTTCATCGTGGGAGTGCTGTTCAGGGTCGGGCTTTGTTGAACGACCACGGATAATGTATCACCCAACTGAAGGTTAGTCGGTGATAAGCTCACTTGCACCGCTCGTACTGGCACCGCTACTGCAACGATCGCAATAATGATGCCAAGAGTCAGGCTGGTTCGTAACCAATTAGTGCGTTGGCGTCGAACCCACAAACTAGCATTGGCAAGCCAGCTTCGGCGGGAGCGTGATGGAGACGAAGTAGGCATTGAAGGCACAGTCAATAATCCTCTATCTGTTTGTTGACAACGGTTTAGCTACTAATAGCGGATAGACTATCATCTCGCACGAACTGTTTCCAACGCTTCTCGTTGAATTTTTGCTCTAAGCTGACCCAGAGTAACAGAGGAGCATTAAAACTTTGTATTCTATAGGTTAATAGAGCTTAATACTTTTCTCAGATAAAACAGGTGCAAGAAGACTTCCGACTAATCGTTGACTTTGTGTCTGTTCTCGCCGCCGCCGCTGTCGGTGGACTCTTGGCATCTCTTTGCCGTCAACCTGCTTTGTTGGGCTATCTCTTGGGAGGCATGATTGTTGGTCCCGCAGGTCTTGGTCTAATTAAAGAACTGGTTCAGATAGAAACCCTGGCACAGCTTGGGGTGGCTTTTTTGTTATTTGCCCTAGGCGTTGAGTTTTCCTTTGCAGAACTCAAAAAAGTCCAGGCGATCGCATTAGGAGGTGGTGGACTACAAATTGCTTTGACTATCCTGGTGACAACTTTGGTGTCTCTAGTTATGGGGTGGGTGAGTTCACCCCCACAGGGAGTTTTCCTCGGAGCAATTTTGTCCTTGTCCTCGACAGCGGTTGTCCTCAAGTGCTTGATGGAGCGTAATGAAGCCGGAACCCCTCACGGACAAGTGATGCTGGGGATTCTAGTAGTACAGGATTTGGCACTGGGATTGATGCTGGCAGTACTACCAGCACTCGATCAACCACCGGAAGCACTCGGAATAGCGGTGGGACTCGCTTTATTAAAAATTGGATTATTTGCCGCTGGTGCCGTAGCTGTTGGCATTTGGTTAATTCCACCTCTGCTGCGACACTTAGCTCGCACAGAGAGTCGAGAGCTATTTTTGCTTGGTGTCGTTACCCTCTGTATGGCGATCGCATTACTAACGGATAAGTTAGGGCTTTCGATTGAAATGGGAGCCTTTGTCGCGGGTTTGATGATTTCAGAGGTGGAATACGCCGACCAAACTCTGGCTTATGTAGAACCGCTGCGGGATGTATTTGCCGCTCTATTTTTTGCCGCAATTGGGATGCTGATTGACCCGATTTTCCTGTGGAACAACCTGGAATTGATTCTGGGATTGGTTTTACTGGTATTTGTCGGCAAGTTTTTGATTATCACACCGTTGGTCAAAGTCTTCCGCTATCCCTTGAAGACAGCAATAATTGCTGGTTTAGGATTAGCTCAGATTGGGGAGTTTTCGTTTGTCCTGGCTAGTGAAGGGCAATCTTTGGGACTTGTTTCCCGACGGGTTTATCTCTTGATTTTGGGGACAACAGCAGTAACGCTAGTGGTTACGCCGTTTGTAATGCAGCTAGTTCCAAAACTTTTTACCTGGATTGAGGGATGGGAAGGGCTGAAGCGCTATCTCGACACAACAGATATCCCGCAAGAAGTGTCGGGGGATTTGCCGATACAAGATCATGTTGTGGTTTGCGGCTATGGTCAAGTTGGACGTAATGTTGTGCGGCTGTTACAGGAGCATCACTATCCAGTTGTGGTAATTGATCAGTCGGAAAGTAGCATCCAAAAGTTAAGAGAAGCGGGTATACCTTATGTGTATGGCAATGCGGCGAGTTTACATGTGTTAGAAACGGCTGGGGTAGATAAGGCAAAAGGGATAGCAATCACCTTGCCTGACCCGATGAGTAGCCGACTCTCCTTGAAACGGGCATTAGAGCTAGACCCTGATTTGGATATTGTTGTTCGTGCTAACAATGACCGGGACATTGAATTGTTCTATCAACTGGGAGCCAAAGAGGTAGTGCAACCAGAGTTTGAGGCGAGTTTGGAATTGGCAACCCATCTACTCGGCGGTATGGGTTTATTCGTACCCCTCATTCAACGAGAAATGCAGCAAATTCGCGATTCTCATTACCTGGACTTACGCACGTCTCAAACTTCATCTCAGATTGCACGCGAACTAAAGTTGGCAGCGCAGGAAATGAACAGCAAGTGGTACAACTTGCCAGATGATTCACCGCTGACTGGCATGACGCTAAAAGAAGCAAATACTCGCCAATTGACAGGTGTGAGTTTGGTCGCGATTCGTCGTGCTGGAGGTGAGGAAATTGACTATCCTAACGAACAGACTCGGTTGAAAAAAGGCGATCGCTTATTAGTAGTAGGAGAACCTGAGGAAATTGCGGCGTTTAATGAACTCGCAAAAGGGGGAGTGGCAGTCCCAGGAGCCAGTACACCTGTACAGTGGGTGCAAGTGCCCCCAGGAAGTCCTGCCGTTGGAAAAGCGCTTTGGGAGCTACATTTCCGGCGGCAATACGGCGTTTCTGTCCAAGCAATTCGTCGGGAAGGAAAGTTCATCGCCTTTCCCGATGGGGGCGCAGATGTGCATTCCGGCGACCACTTGCTCTTATGCGGTGGTAGTTATCCGCTCAAGCAATTACGGCAGTGGATTGTCCAGGGAACCGAGATCCCTGTGATCTCACTCCCGGTACTCAAGGCACCTGTAAGCGAAGCTCTGCAAGAGTTTCTCCCTTTAGATAGTCAGCGAAGTGGCGATTAGCCTCAGAAAACTAGCCACCGTTAGAAAGCTGACCACTGATAGCTGATAGCTCTATATTAGTTACTCAATTGTTTGTAGAGCGCGGCTCCCATAGTCCCCATTTTGTGGCTTGATATAAGCAATGGCATGACGCCAAACAACCATTGGCTGACCATCGGACGAGTTGAGACAGATACAGTGCTGATCTTGCCAACGAATCTGACCGAGTAGCACATCTTGGGTAAGAAGTTTGATCTCTACCTCTTGTCCCTCTTTTATGAAGCCTTGAATTTGACGAAAGCTGGGTAGACCCGGATCGAATTCAGCCATGCAGCAAATCCTTAAGTAAGTGGAGGTATATATCTATGGAAATCGAATTTACAAAGTACCACGGTCTGGGTAATGACTTCATTCTGATTGATAATCGCGTCACTACCGAACCCGTTATTACGTCAGAGCAAGCGATAAAATTATGCGATCGCCATTTTGGTATTGGTGCTGATGGTGTCATCTTCGCCCTACCAGGACAAGACGGCACGGACTACGCAATGCGGATTTTTAACTCCGATGGCTCTGAGCCAGAAATGTGTGGTAATGGCATTCGCTGTTTAGCGCAGTTTCTCTCGGATTTAGAGAGGGCTGATGCCAAAACTCATGGCACCTCTGATGCGCCAAAGGCACAATATCATATTCATACCCTAGGGGGGGTGATGACGCTCAAACTCGAAAGCAATGGTAGAGTTAGGGTCGATATGGGGCTACCCCAACTGAGTGCTGCCGAAATTCCCACAACTCTAGCGGCGGCTGAACACAAGGTTATCAATACCCCAATTGAAGCAGCAGGGCAATCCTGGCAAGTTACCTGTGTCAGTATGGGTAATCCTCACTGCATTACCTTTGTTGAGGATGTTGCCACTATTCCTTTAGAAGCCATCGGTCCTCAGTTTGAGCATCATCCAGCTTTCCCGCAGCGGACAAATACAGAATTTATTCAAGTGGTACGCCCAGATTACTTGAAGATGCGGGTTTGGGAGCGGGGTGCTGGGATAACGCTGGCTTGTGGTACGGGAGCATGTGCTTCTGTCGTGGCGGGTGTATTGACGGGAAAAAGCGATCGCATTTGTACTGTCGAACTTCCTGGTGGCTGTCTAGAAATTGAATGGTCAGAGCAAGACCAACGACTATATATGACCGGACCCGCAGAGAAAGTATTTACTGGCAAGCTATAATTTTGCCGCTCTAGCCCTACTAAGGGATTTTCAAGAAATAAATTATCCAATCTTGTCTTGTGGGTCAGGCGTCTCGCCTGCCATTTAAATTAGGGCAGGCAAGATGCCACCCCACAAAAAATACCTGGATATTTTTTTATTTGGACTCCTTAATAAAGTAGAGACGCAATTAATTGCGTCTCTACTAGTGCAGCACGGCGGAAATAACTATCCCGTTAAAAAAGGTTGAAAAGCTTACTGTGCAAGCCATAGTCTTTCTGCCCTGGAGCCTCCTATTTTCTGCCTTCTTGCACTAGGCAGTGCTAAATAGGGAGGGAGTTTCCGCTTTCTACTTAGCTATTCTTATTATTAGAATTTTCTAACTATCAACGTCCAATTTTTTGGCTGTTTCTTTATTGAGTATTAATGCTTTTATGAAGCCTATAGGAAGTAAAAGTAACATTAAACACTCAAGAAAAAATTCTTCATCATAATTTTACATTTGTTCAAATACCATAAAGAATTTATCAAGATATTCATAGGTATCAAATTATTCTTGAAATCAAGCTTAGTACTGGTTAAAAATGAGTTAACTTAGACAGATTTGTTGTCAATCAGGAGTAATTATGTCTTTCATTAAAGCTAGATCTCAACCCTTCAAAATGAAAAGAGGTCGAAAATGGAAGCTGAAAGCTATTAAGCTCCCAAGATTTACCACTATTCAAACCGAGATTTTGGCTGGGATAACGGTAGCACTTGCACTGATTCCTGAATCTCTAGCCTTCGCTGCTATTGTCAAGATAAATCCGATGGTAGCGCTATATACCTCTTTTTGTATGGCGACGGTTATTTCTATCACTGGTGGTCGTCCGGCAATGGTTTCCGCCGCAACTGGCTCGATGGCGTTACTCATGACAACTTTGGTCGCCAAGCATGGAATTGAATATTTATTTGCCGCTACTATCCTAACTGGAATTATTCAATTTTTAATGGGGGTTTTAAAATTAGGGCGATTTTTTACGTTTATCCCACCATCAGTAATTGCTGGATTTGTTAATGCCTTAGCTATTTTAATTTTTACTGCTCAATTACAACAATTTGTCGGAGAGCCTTGGCAAATGTATGTAATGGTAGCTGCTACCTTGGCAATTGTTTATCTATTTCCTCGTATAAATAAGAGTATACCTTCTCCTTTAGTTGCCATTGTTGTTATGACGATTGTGGCAATGGTGACAGGACTAGATGTTCAACGAGTGGGAGACATCGGAGAAATCACTCGCGCTTTACCGATATTTCACTTCCCGAACATAGACTTTTCCCTGAAAACCCTTGCAATTATTTTGCCTTATTCATTACCTTTGGCGATTGTGGGTATTTTAGAATCTCTGTTAACGGCAGATCTTGTAGACGAGTTGACAGACACAAAAAGTTCTAAAAATAAAGAAGTTAAAGGTCAAGGTATAGCCAATATTGTTACAGGTTTCTTTGGTGGGATGGCTGGCTGTGGGATGGTAGGACAATCGATCATTAATGTGCGATCGGGTGCAAGAAGCCGCTTCTCTACATTTGTGGCTGGAGTCTTCCTTCTCTTCTCGATCATGATTTTGAAAGATGTTGTTGTACAAATCCCAATGGCGGCTCTTATCGGTGTGATGATTATGGTGGCAATCGAAACCTTTGACTGGAAATCCCTAAAGCATTTGCAAAAAATGCCAGTCAGTGAAGCCTTGATTATGCCTCTGACTGTGGCTGTTGTCGTCTGGACTCATGACCTTGCTAAAGGAGTTTTAGCAGGTGTTATTCTTAGCACTTTAATTTTTGGCTGGAAACTTGCTCAGATTAAAACAACAACATCGGTAGAGAGTAATGGAGCCAAACTATATAAAATATCAGGTCAACTGTTCTTCGGCTCAATGACGCACTTTATAGAGTTGTTTAACTACAATCAAGACCCTGAAAAAATCATTATTGACTTTAGCAACTCTCACCTGTGGGATCATTCCGCTGTAACGGCAGTTTCAAAGGTAGTTCAGAAATACCGGAAGCTCAATAAGAAGGTCATGATCGTTGGGTTGAATGAAGAGAGCCAGTTATTCATGCATAAAGTAGGGCTTACTGAGCTTTTATTACAATAAGCTGTTACGCATCTTTAGATGCTGACTAGTAACGTTTTTAGAAAACTATAGCCTGCATCCCATGCCTTAAACGGTTGGATGTGGGCTAAAACATTTTTTTGAGCTACCACAGGCTATTCCTATCATCAGTAATATGGCTTTGTGGCTATCTAGTTAAGAACACAGGTAGTGCAAGACGAAGCGATCGCTCTTTTACCCTAAAGCGACCAAACCCATTGGTAAAAACATGAATGATGGATTTCCCCAAACTTCTGTAATTATTTGCCCTGGTGTTCACGACGCGCAGTTGACACAAAGCTTTTTAGCAGAGTTAAATAGCGACAACACTAACACTGTATCCAAGCACTGGTTTCAGAACGTTTTGATTTTTCCCACTCAAGACTATCCTGCTTATTCTGCTATTCATATCTTGGAATTTTTGCAGCGTTGTACGGGTTCAATGACTCCACCTGTAATTTTTATCAGCTTCAGTGCTGGTGTTGCTGGTGCGATTGGTGCTGCGCTGGGGTGGCAGACGTTGGGAGGGAAGGTTAAAGCATTTATCGCTTTTGATGGCTGGGGTGTTCCTCTGTATGGTGATTTTCCGATTCACCGTATTAGCCATGATTATTTCACGCACTGGAGTTCAGCCCTTTTGGGTGCTGGGAAGGAGAATTTTTATGCTGATCCAGCCGTTGAGCATTTGGATTTGTGGCGATCGCCAAATTCTAGCAAAGGTTGGTGGGTTCATCCTGCTACGAATGATGTACCAGAACAGCGAACCTTCACAACGGCGGCTGAGTTCGTTAACCATCTGTTGCGGCGTTATCTGTAGACTACGAAATTAGCGATCGCTAAATTTTGAGACAAGCGAAAAACTAGAGAAGCGCTTGATGCTGCTGTCTTGCTAACTGAATAGAGTTGCAAGCCAACGCTACAACGATAAGAACAATTGCTACAGATTCATTGAGTCCGGGTTTCTCTCCCAGTTGTACCCAAGCTGCCAAGACACCAATTGCCGGAATGATCAATGTGCCTAAACCTGCTGCACCTGCCGATAATCGGCTTAAGGCATAAAGCCAGAGTAACCATGCGATCGCATTACCTGGGATGATGTTGTAGACCAAAGCAGCAATGAACGGTATAGACCACTCAATCGGTGGGGTAGGGACAACCAAAGCAACTAAGATTAGGGGAATGCTACCAAACAGCATTTGCCACGCGGTAAGAGAAAGCAAATCCAATGATGCTTGCTGATGCAGTTTCTTGGCAACAATCACACTCAGTGCCCAAGTGATACCTGATAGAAGGGCAAGTCCTTTACTCATCAAGTCACTCGTCAGGTTAAATGGCATCAGCATGAACAGCAATCCAGCTAACGCTAAACCAACACCAAGCCACTGCAACCCTCGTAATCGTTCTCCAAGGACAATCCAAGCAAATAGAAGCACCCAAAAAGGCATGGTGTAGTTGAGTACGGCTGTTTTACCTGCGCCACCACTGACTAATGCCCACATGGATAGTCCAAGAACACCACCTGTTTGCAGGATACCGAGCAAAAACGTTCCAGCAATTGCTTTGGGTTTGAGGGGTTTATGCAACACAATCATCACCAAAAATAGACTCAATGCCCCAAAGAATGCCCGCATCGCGGCGAAGTCAAAAGGGGGAGAATACCTTAACCCCACTTTCATGACGACCCAGTTGTAGCCCCAGATCATCGCAAGTGCGACTAGGGCTAGAAGTGCATATCCCTGTGAAGGTTTTTGTTTAGACACTACTTTAAGCTCTAATCTAATATGAAATGTTTGATACGAAATCGCGTTCGTACATCGTAGTTTCTTCTGGGGTTGCAGATGATTGTCACATTAGTCAGCTTAAAAGGAGGGGTGGGGAAAACCACCTCAGCTATCCACATTGCCGCTTACCTTCAACAGAAAGGTTCAACTCTCCTCATAGATGCCGATAAAAATCGGTCGGCTTTGGTTTGGGATAGGGAAAGTCAGCTTCCCTTTAAGGTTGTTAGTGAGGCAGCTGCGCCCAGATTTATCCAACAGCACAACTACATCGTGATTGACACCCAAGCGCGTCCCTCTCCTGAAGAACTGAAGGATTTGGCGGAGGGATGCGACTTGATGATTCTTCCTAGCACCCCCAAGGCACTAGACTTAGATGCCCTTAGCAAAACGGTGGAACTCCTGGATGGGTTGAATGCTAAATTTAAAATCCTCTTGACCCAAGTCCCTCCCCGTAGTTCTGTTGCGCGTAAGATCAGGGCATCTCTACAAGAGTCGGGTTTACCAGTGTTTGATATAGAAATCCCTCGGCTGGTTGCATTTGAACGCGCACCTGTCAAGGGGATATTGGTGAAGGATTATCCTGATCCGCGATCGCAAACAGCTTGGGAAAGTTATGAAGCATTGGGTAAGGAGATTCTGCCCTAACTTTAATCAACATTTATCGCAGCTACTCACTCAACACTGCTAGGTTAAATCCATTGATGTGGTAGACGGCTAGCCCTTATGAATAGTGAACTGCTTCAACAAGTCCGGGTTTTAGACCCGGTTTCTGGAACTGACCAACTGGCTGATGTTCTGATTACTGACGGTATCATCAGGGCAGTTGAAACGGAAATCTCTGAAATACCTGCCGATACAGCGGTACGGGATTGTCAAGGACTAATTTTAGCTCCAGGGCTAGTAGACCTCTACAGCCATTCTGGAGAACCGGGATTTGAGGAACGAGAAACTTGGTTGTCACTCTTAGAAGCAGCGGCAACGGGTGGCTTTACACGGCTTGCTGTCTTACCTGATACTCTGCCGCCCTTGGATAACCCTGCTGGATTGGCGGCTTTAAATCAAAAGTTAAATCAGATTAGGCAAAAACTAAACACTCTAGAAGAGGCGGAAAAAATTGCTCCTCCTCAGTTGTCTTGTTGGGGTGCCCTGACGCTGGGAGTTGAAGGGCAACAAATGACTGAACTCGCTGAATTAGCCTTCTCTGGCGTGGTAGGCTTCGCCGATGGGCATCCGGTATCGAATCTGGCACTAATCCGGCGATCGCTAGAATATCTCCAACCTTTAGGTAAGCCAGTGGCTTTATGGGCTTCGGATCACAAACTGGCGGGTGATGGGGTGGCGCGAGAGGGTGTGCAGTCAATTCGCTTTGGCTTGCCAGGAAATCCTGGGATCGCAGAATCAGCGGCTTTAGCTGCCCTCTTGGAAGTAATCGCAGCTATCGGTACACCTGTGCATCTGATGCGTATCTCCACCTGTCGCGGTGTCCAATTAATCGAAGAAGCAAAAGCTAAGGGATTACCCGTAACAGCAAGTACTACTTGGATGCACCTGCTGTTCAACACTGAAGATTTGGGCAATTATGACCCAAATTTTCGCCTAGAACCACCTTTAGGGAATCCAGTGGATCAGGCGGAACTGATTCGAGGAGTACGGGAAGGAATTATTGATGCGATCTCAATTGACCACACCCCCTACACCTACGAAGAAAAAACCGTACCCTTTGCCGAAGCCCCATCCGGTGTAATTGGCTTAGAACTCGCTCTACCTCTGCTTTGGCACAGTTTAGTTGAGACAGGAGACTGGTCAGCCCTAGAACTCTGGCAGCGTCTTAGCACAAATCCAGCAATTTGTCTACAGGAAACTCCAGCAGCGATCGCACCTGAGGAATCGGCTGAATTGGTTCTCTTCAATCCCCAAGCAACTTGGAAAGTCGAAAGACACACCCTCAAGTCACTCTCTGCAAATACCCCTTGCTTAGGTCAACAGCTTACAGGTCGAGTTGTAAAAACTTGGTGTCCTATGAAAAAGAAGAGAGTGGGGAGTAGCAAGTAGGGAGGAAAAACTAACAAAACTTGCTTTTTTGGGGCGAGAAGCCAACTAGTAAACAAAAAACTTGGTCTTGAGTTGCACCTTGTACCGAGACGCAAGAATTTCTTATCTGGAGTGCCATCCATTTCAAGGGGGATTCCCATTCCCCATTCCCCATTCCCCCACCTCACTTAGAGGCGGCTGGATAAACTGGCGTTGTGTCCAACTCACCCATATGATTCAGCGGCCAAAATCGCACTACAGCTCGACCGATAATATTTTCACGAGGGACATAGCCCCAATAGTGACTATCACAGCTATTATTGCGGTTGTCGCCTAGGACAAGATAAGAGTTTGCAGCCACAGTAACAGGTCCAAACTGGTAGTCGGGAGCCTCTTCAATATATTTCTCCTGTAGGAGCTTATCATTGATGAAAACTTGTCTCTCCCTAACCTCGACTTTATCTCCAGGTAGCCCGATTACCCGTTTGATAAATGCATCCTTGAGCTTGGGATTTTTCTGCTCTGTCTCATCTGTAGACGAGGGATTGGCAAAATTACCTGGCTGGGGGCTTGGGAGAGCGCCGAAGCAAAGACTAGCTTCATTAGGGGGCATAAACACTACAATGTCGCCCCGTTCCGGTTTTTGGAAGTGATAACTTACCTTTTCAATTATCAGGCGGTCATTAATTTGTAATGTTGGCAGCATCGATCCTGAGGGAATGTAACGAGCTTCCGCTACGAAGCTACGAATCCCTAGGGCGAGGACACCACTCAAAACAATTGTCTTGAGTCCTTCTATCCAAGGATTTTCAGCCTGTTGTAGGGGCTGCTTTTCAGGCTCTTGATCCTGCACACGAGTCATAGCCGTTCAATCACCATAGAGTCACAAGTTGAGCGGAGGGACAAAGCAGAGAAATCGCTAATTCCCTCAAATGTAAACGAAAAGTTCTTACATTAACTGTACAAGCTTAAATAGAGTACTGAAGTACCGACGAATTCTAGCATCCTCTTATGTTTTCTGACTCCTGTCTGTTTATCCGCCATGCTCGTATTCTTTTGCCAGAGGGTGAATTTTTTGAAGGAGATATCCAAACTCGTGGTCGAGAGATTGTTCAAATTGCACCAGAAATCCCTGCCTCAGAGGCAGTTGCGGGGGATAGAGAAATAGACGCAACTGGTTTAACTTTGTTGCCTGGAGTGATTGCTCCACAGGTACACTTCCGGTCCACCGTTGCGATCGCTCCTGGCTACGATGCGGATTTAATCCTGGTAGATTTGGACAATTATCACCCTGTCTTACGAGAAGAACTCCAAACCAAATGCGGTTGGAGTCCCTTTGAAGGCTGGAATCTCACTGGATGGCCCATATATACGATTGTTGGGGGACAGGTTGTTTATGAGAAAGGGCAGCTCAATACGGCTGTACGGGGTCGAGCGTTGACGTTTAATTAAGCTGGTTGTTTGTTATTAAGTATTAAGCTGCTCCCCATCTAGGCAAACATTAGCATTGTTGACAAAAATCTTGTGGGATGGGCCGAAAAGCCCGTCCGATCATGCAAGTTATAGCCATCAGCAGTCAGCTTTCGGTCAGATCGGCTCTAGTTAAATTGACGCATTAGCAAAGTCGGCGGATGGCGTTCCTCCCTTTAGGTGGAGAGGAACGCCATCCGCCGACTTTTTGCGTCTTAAGCCGCTTGCGATTGATTTTGAGGTTGGAACTGGAACAAGGAGTAAACAACATTCCGGCGGATGTCGATCATCATCTCCAAGAACGTTTCGTATCCTTCCTGCTTGTACTCAATCAGTGGGTCTTTTTGCCCATAACCCCGTAAACCTACCGACTCACGCAGGGCATCCATTGACTGTAGATGCTCTCGCCAGAGGGTGTCGATTTGCTGCAAGATGAAGAACCGCTCAGCTTGCCGCATCAATCCTGGCTGGATTTGATCAACTTGTGCCTCTTTAAGGTCGTAGGCTTTACGGACTTCTTCATGCAAGAAGGTTTTGATATCACCGACCATCATGTCGTCTAGATGCTGTGGCTCCAAGTCTTGTAGGAGGTAGACGAATTCTTTCACCTTCTCCACCAACTGATCTAATTGCCACTCTTCCTGCGGCAGTTCTGGGTTGACGTAAGCATCGACAATATCATCCATTGTCTTTTCAGCATATTGGATGACTTGTTCTTTGAGGTCTAGCCCTTCTAGGACGCGACGGCGTTCGGCATAAATTGCCTTTCTTTGGTTGTTCATTACCTCGTCATACTCAAACACCTGTTTTCGGGTGTCGTAGTAGAAGGTTTCAACTTTTTTCTGTGCGCCTTCGAGGGAACGGGTGAGCATTTTGGATTCGATGGGCATATCCTCCTCAACGCGGAAGGCATTCATCAACCCAGCAACGCGATCGCCTCCAAAAATCCGCAACAAGTTGTCTTCTAAGCTCAAGAAAAACTTGGTGGAACCAGGGTCGCCCTGCCGTCCGGCGCGTCCCCGTAGCTGGTTGTCAATCCGGCGTGATTCGTGGCGTTCTGTACCAATGACGTGTAGACCGCCAAGCTGTACAACCTCATCATGTTCACGGGTCGTAAACCCTTCGTATTCTTCTTTAATTGCTTTATAGACACTACGCAGTTTTTGAATAACTGGGTCATTCGTTGGAGCATTCTCTGATGCAACCGCTACCTTATCCTCGGCTTCTAGTTCCGGCAAAGAGCGATCGCCATACGTTTGTCCCGCGAAGTCTACGGCACTTTTTAGCTGTTGTTCTGTGTCTCGTGAGAGTTGGGTTGGGAAAATCTGAGGACTAGCTTTCCAGGTTTTCACCTTCTTTCCTGGGGCAAATCCTTGAGCACGCGATCGCCCACTTGCTCCTGGCACCGACACTGGCGCTAAAGAATCTTCATCCTCTGGCATGACAATCTTCGGCATGAAGTATTCCCGCAACTTCAGACGTGCCATGTAGTCAGCATTACCACCCAAGATAATGTCTGTACCTCGCCCCGCCATGTTCGTCGCGATTGTTACTGCTCCTTTACGTCCAGCTTGAGCAATAATTTCTGATTCCCGTTCCACATTTTCCGGTCGGGCATTCAGTAAGTTATGTGTCACTCCTAGTTGTTGAAGTAAACCGGAAAGCAATTCAGATTTTTCTACACTTGTCGTTCCCACAAGTACCGGGCGCCCGACTTCATGCATTTGGGAACACTCTTGTGCTATTGCTTGCCACTTTGCAGGCTCGGTCTTGTAAACGACATCTGCCAAGTCCGCCCGCCCAGGCGGTCTGTTGGTGGGGATAATTGTTACTTGCAGGTTGTAGATCTTCTCAAATTCTGCTTCTTCGGTCTTGGCAGTACCCGTCATCCCCGCCAGTTTCGGATACAGCAAGAAGAAATTCTGATAGGTAATTGTTGCTAGCGTTTGAGTTTCATTTTGAATTTCCACTCGCTCCTTAGCTTCAATTGCCTGATGCAAACCGTCACTCCAACGGCGCCCTTGCAGCACCCGCCCGGTGAACTCGTCTACAATCACCACTTCGTTATTGCGAACAATGTAGTTCACATCGCTGGCAAAGAGTTCCTTCGCCTTAATTGCGTTGAAGATGTAGTGTGCCCAAGGGTCATTCGGGTCATACAAATCCTGCACTTCCAACAGCTTTTCTGCTTCAGCGAAGCCTTCATCGGTCATCAGGACGTTACGTGCCTTTTCATCGACTTCGTAGTGTTCTTCTGGATTGAGATATCGCGCAATCTCTGCCGCCTTCATGTATTTCTGAGTGGGTCGCTCTACCTGCCCAGAAATAATTAAAGGTGTCCGCGCTTCATCAATCAGTACCGAGTCCACCTCGTCAATGACGCAATAGTTAAACGGGCGTTGCACAACTTCTGCCATCGCCGTTGCCATGTTGTCGCGCAGGTAGTCGAAGCCCAACTCACTGTTGGTTGCATAGGTGATATCACAAGCGTAGTTGCGTTGTCGCTCCGCAGGCCCCATTCCGGATTGAATTAGCCCAACGCTCAATCCCAAGAAACGGTGTACCTGTCCCATCCATTCTGCGTCCCGACGGGCAAGGTAGTCGTTGACCGTGACAATGTGTACACCCTTACCATCAAGAGCATTCAGGTAAGCCGGTAACGTAGAAACCAGGGTTTTGCCTTCACCTGTTTTCATCTCAGCGATTTGCCCTTTGTGCAGGACAATACCACCCAATAACTGGACATCAAAGTGGCGCATTCCTAAAACTCGCCGTCCCGCTTCTCTCACGACAGCATAGGCTTCTGGCAACAATTCCTCTAATAGCTCTTGTCGCTCGCGATCCGTTGTCGCTTTCTCCAACCTCTGCCTAAATTCTGCCGTTTTGCCCTTTAGCTGCTCGTCCGATAGCGCTTGGATGTCTTCTTCCAGAACGTTGATGTCGGTGACATAAGGCTGGTATTTTTTAAGTTTGCGGGCGTTAGGGTCGCCTAGTAAGTTTTTTAACATAGCAGGAGAGAGACTTAATATTCGCTAAGGTCTGGGTAGAGGTTAGAGCGTCAAGACTATAGGTAGGAGCAAGGAGTTAAAAATTAAATTCAAAACTGTTTACAGTTTTTGGTTCCTAACTGCTGACCATTGAGGCACCACCCTTTGTAGGGGCATTGTTATCATCATCGTATCATTTCCGCTGAGACTAAGACGGTACGGGGATTTGGACAAAAGCTGGTGAGTTGTTCCCTACAATGTACCTTGGGTAACGGAACAACTGTGTTTTTAGCATTTTCTCTCTCGATAAGCGATCGCTTTTCTCCTACCGATTGACCGAAGGCTAGAGACTCTGCTACACAGGCAACTACGTTGAAATCTTGAAATCTTAAGCCTAGCCCCACCATCAAATATTGCCGTAGGCACAGAGCCACGGCTTTTCAATGCCATGCCAGAAAGTGCAGCCTGTGCCACTGATTATCAGCAACACAGGCAATATCACAGTTTTAGTTATTGGGAAGCATCAAGCACTCAACGGGAGTACTTGATGTGACGTTGTTAAGTCTTTGGTTGTGTAGAAGCGATCGCCTCAGGCATTCAGGCTTTAAACTGTTGCATCCAGGAAAAGGTACAAGCTATTTAACGGTGACTATACCCCCTCTGATTATGACCACAGCCTTTTCTTTTACAGTTATGGCTTGACTGTAGAGTCCTAATAAATGAAGTACACATTGAGTCTTACAGGGATATGACTTCTCTGAGTTAGCGTCAATATTTAGTTGGATAGGGCTAGAAAAATACATAGCAATCGTGGCTGGGTAATTACGATCATCCTGGTTAGAGATCATAATCTCAGCAAGAGCAGATGGAGTACTAAGGAGAAAAAAAGCCAAAGTCAAAATAATGTTTTTCATGAGTTTTGATGGTAGATACACCTAATCGTTTGCTGACTTGTTTGTAAAGATAAAAGTTGAATTAGACCCTATAGGCAGTAGTAGATTCGTCAATTATCAGTTCAGAACTATTCACGACGAAATACAAAAGAGACATACTTTACTCTAAGGTCTACAAAAGAAGGATTTTTACTGCATTCTTATTACTCCCTACTCAGACTTAGGCATGTTTCAGAAGTTTTTCAGCTTAAGCCAGAAGCCATTAGAAGAAAAAAATTAAATCCAGCCTCACTCGTCAGAAAGAACCATAGGGCTTATTGCCTTAGTTGAATTCTATCTAAAGGTAGAGGCAAACATTAAGTCAATAAGTATTTTTCGCTATAGGATAAAATTACAATTAATCCCTAATCCTTGTCAAGGAAGGTTTAGAGCTTTTTTTTGGAATCCTTTGACAGCTACTCTTTGGGCGAGTTCTTTACAAAATCTTTAAAGAAACAAGAGTCTTTGTAATAATTTCTTAAAGCGATCACTACAACTCAGAAAATGTATGTCTTATACCGCGCAAATTTGTAACGAAGATTTAGCAACTTATCAATCCTCCTAATTTCAATACAAAGAGGAAAATCTATCAGCAAGTTGTGTAGGAATTGATACTAAGCGATCGCACCTTTGATTACAGCAGCAATCCATGGGAAAAGAGAAAAGATGCCTAGTGTTTCCCTTCCCCCTCTTTACCTGAAAACGTATGCATTTTAGAACGGCAAAAGCTTACGAAGCGACTAAGTGGCTAAAAACCAGGAGAATAAGCTGTTGCACATTTAATTCACATACAGGTAGCCGCCAAGAGCCTACTTATTAGGGGGGTTTCCCTTTTTAACTTTTGACTTGCTTAGTAGTTATTTCGTTCCATAAAGGCGATCGCCTGCATCACCAAGTCCCGGCAAAATATAGCCCTGTTCATCTAAGCATTCATCAATCGCTGCTGTATAAATCGGCACATCCGGATGCTGTTCATGGAAGTGCTGAATTCCTTCTGGTGCCGCGAGTAAGCACAGAAACTTCATTGACATTGGCCCAACTTCCTTGAGTCGGTCAACCGCCGCAACCGCTGAGTTACCCGTTGCTAGCATTGGGTCAACAACGAGAATATCTCGCTGCTCAACATCATGAGGAAGTTTGAAATAATACTCAATTGCAACATGGGTCGTAGGTTCACGATACAACCCAATATGCCCTACACGAGCAGAAGGCATCAGTTCTAAAATTCCATCCAAAAGCCCTTGCCCTGCCCGCATGATTGAGACAACTACCATCTTCTTTTCTGGGGCAAGCATGGGGGCCATCATAGGGGCAAGTGGCGTTTTGATGGGTTCGTACTTAAGCGGCAAGTCACGAGTTACTTCGTAGGCTAACAACATCCCAACCTCTTTCAAAAGTTGGCGAAACTTTGCTGTACTCGTGTCAGCCTGACGCATCAGCGTCAACTTGTGCTGTACAAAAGGGTGGTCAATGATCGTAACTTCAGCCGCCATTACCTTGTCTAATTGCATGGTTGCCTTTTTGAGGTTGCCTTTAAAATACCGTTCCATCGCTCTCGATTTGAAGAGGGGGAACGCCCCCTACTCTTAACTGGGCAGCAATTCGTCGTCCTGCTGTCCAGGTTCCTCCTTGCAAGACTTTCACCAATGGCAAGTCCACCTCACTTAGGTTTAGCTGTTGCCGGATTGCTGCTGCAATTTTGTCTAAGAGACTGACAGTAAGCGATCGCCATTCGACAATTACCTCCGATCCTGGTAAATGACGCTCTTGCAAAATAGCGGTATTCTTTACTTCCAAAAGCCCTAGATCTAGACATAAGCCACCATTGCGATACTCTGGTAAGCCTGTCATCTGATCTAACCCAGTAATCTCTAAACCCAGTTCCTGTAGGGGTTCTAAAAGGGAGTAGGTTAACCATTGGGAAAGTTTGTGGAATGGTACATACTGATCGCTGGGATGTTCTCCTTTGAGGGCAGGATGAACCCAAACATCACCTAAATTGACACCTGCGATCGCCAATCGTCCCGGCCAAATATTTCCCAATCCCTGTAATACCGCACTTAATACTTTGGTGGCAGCTAATGAAGTGGGGAGTGGGGAAGGAGAAGACAAAGGAGTGAAGCCTCTTCCTTGTCTTCCCACTTGCGAACCCAGCAAGTAATTAACTAGATTACCAGGGCGTGGATTTTCTTGACCAAACAGGTGAGGTTCACTGATAAGCGATCGCCCTAAACGTTGTAAGAGTTCAAGTCTACCCTCCACACCAAGAAGGGTATTGGTTTGACTCACCTGAAATCCTTGGGCAAGGTTTTGGGCAGTCAATCCTTGTAAGCCTTGGGCATCGGCTTGTAGGGGGCGTTCGGCATCACTAGAGAATGCGCCTTGACAGAACATCCGGAAACTGGCGACAGCTAGCCCTTCAGAACGCCGAAATACTAAACCTGTTTCCTGTTCGTGATACTGCCAATCAGAACCCGCACCAGCATCTAGTAAGACACTAATGATTGCTAGGTCAAACTTGGTTTGGGCTTTTTCTAGAGGCGCGAGTCCTGCCAACTTCTCCTCTAGTTCTGCAATCCGGGGAACGTTCCCAACCTCAAAATGCCGCCAGCGACTATGAAACGGGATATTCAAATCCGGGTACTCGTCGCGCATCACCTTAATGACGTAGTTCGCTACCTTGTCTAGCTGAGTTAAATCGCAGCGAAAGTGCTGTAACTCGTCAGCACCTGCCAGAGTAAAAAGGCGATCGCATCGCTCTCGAATTGCTACAGGTGTTCTCAAATAAGCAATGGTGGAGTGCTGCTCATCAGAGCAGGTTACCTGCTGTTCATAATTATTCAAAGCTGCTCCCTTTTAGTATGGGTATTACCTTTAGCCACTAGGGATTAAGGAGGACAAGGAAAAAGCTTCACTTCCTTGTCTTCCCTTCACCCAATCTCTAATCACCAATCCCCGATCCCTAATCGGCTAAACCACGTCCCTTAATTTCAGCCAAAGAAACCGCATTGGGTACAGCTTTTTCCGTGTAATAACCAGCCGCTTGCTTAGCCGCGATTTCCACCATTGCATCAGCAGGAATCAACTCGTCGGGAATCGCAACGCGCTGAACAATCTCAATGCCAGAGTTCACGATCGCGTTGTATTTCATATCGCTCATTGAGACAAAGCGGTCAATCCGGGTAATCCCCAACCAATGCAGCACATCGGGCATCAGTTCTTGGAACCGCATATCCTGCACACCCGCAACACATTCGGTGCGATTGAAGTAGGCATCTGCGCGATCGCCTCCTACCTGACGTTTGCGGGCATTATAAACCAAGAACTTCGTCACCTCACCCAAGGCTCGTCCTTCCTTGCGAGAATAGACCATAATCCCAGCACCGCCCTCCTGTGCCGTCTGGACACAGACCTCAAGACCGTGTACCAAATACGGACGACAAGTACAGATATCAGATCCAAATACATCGGAACCGTTGCATTCATCATGTACCCGCACAGCAAGCAGGCGATTCGGGTCAGTAATTGCTGCCACATCACCAATTAGATAAACCGTAATGCCACCAATCGGTGGTAAGAATACTTGTAAATCAGGGCGTGTTACCAATTCCGGGAACATCCCACCTGTTTGCTGAAACAGGATGCGACGTAAGTCACTTTCACCAACCTTAAGTCGTTGGGCAATTCCTGGCAAATACCAAACTGGGTCAAGGGCGACCTTAGTTACAACTAAACTACCGTTACTCTTCAAAATTTGACCATCCACTGACAAGCGCCCTTTCGCCACAGCGTCTTGTAGTTCTGGCATATTGATATGAGCTTTAGTCACGGCAATTGTTGGTCGAATGTCATATCCCTGTTCATACAACGAGGCATACGCTTCACCCACCAGTCCCCCAAAGGGGTCGAGTGAAACGATTCGATTAGGGTCAGACCAACTAGGATGGGGACCAATAGCGACAATTGGAGCCGTATTAGTAAGGTCAGCGCGATGACTAGCCTGGAGCGCTCCACTAGCAACGGATAAAGCCCGATAGACAGAATAAGAACCCGAATGAGTACCAATAACATTACGGTGAGCTGGGTTTAGTAGTGTCCCAATAACTGGCCCCCGTTCAAGAGGGTCGCTTTTTCCCCAATTAATGCGTAGAGGTTTCGAGGCAAAACGACCGGGATGAGACGTTAAAACAATATGCTTCGGTTTGGATGCGATTTTCGGCTCTTGCATAAATGCCCCTAGTAGAATGCACAAATAACTACCGAATCTAGATAATTTCCAACTCGGTAAATTAAAAGAAGCTCTAATCATAGCAATCAGATTTTCTCTATTGAAGTATCCAGTGCATTAAAGTTTGAGGAATTGCTAAATGTCTTATGCAGAGGTAGTGACACAGCCGTTACGATACGTTTCGACTTTGCCTGAGCCGACTTCCCTGTCTTCCATCTCCCCACTCCCCACCTCAAAGAGGATGGCTGATGCTTAAATCCACCAGGCAGTTGACTGAATACCATAGTTTCATAGAAGCTCGCCAAGGCTAGGAGATTTCAGCCTCCACGCTAATTGTCAAATGCCTTCTGTTGAACTAGCTGTGCAGTCGTTACAAGACCTTATCCAAACTATAAAATCACGATATTGATATGAGCCAAATAACCACATCTGTAGATCCATCAACTGATTTGTCTCCCACGGCTGGGTTACCAGCTTCGCTGCCGGATCATACCCAGCTTCCTGACTCGGATGGAAACTTTGTGAAAAACTTTCAAGAACCGCCAGAAGGAGACCTGCTAACTGACTGTATTACCCCAATTTTGCAGCAACGCCATCCTGATGGACAGTATTGTATTGGTCGGGATTGTGGGATTTACTGGGGTTTAACCGAACCACCGGAACCACCAGAAAAAGGAGCTGAGGCACCCGATTGGTTCTATGTCCCCGATGTGCCACCAACACTAAATGGAGAATATCGTCGTTCTTATGTTTTATGGAAGGAATTCGTAGCACCGTTGATTGTGTTGGAATTCGTTTCTGGAGATGGAACAGAAGAACGAGACAAAACTCGATACAAAGGTAAGTTTTGGGTTTACGAGCAAGCGATTCGCGTCCCTTTCTATGGCATTTATGAAGTCAAGCGAGCGCAAGTGGAAGTATATCAATTGGTAAATGGACGCTATCAGTTAATGCCAGCGAATCAGCGAAACCATTACCCGATCGAGCCTCTGGGGGTAGAGTTAGGTATTTGGCAGGGGCAGTATCAGAATATGGTGTTTCCCTGGTTGCGCTGGTGGGATGCTCAAGGGAATCTGTTGCTAACAGCGGAGGAACGCCTTGAACAAGAGCAACAACGTACTGAACAAGAACGACAACGTGCTGAGCGATTAGCGGCTCAGTTACGGGCGTTGGGAGTTGAACCGGAGGTGTAGCTGACTTTTCACAGTATCTTTCAATTGGCTTGTGGAGAAACGGGGAGAGGGTTAAGGGGTAAAGGTTATAGGATTTCCTTTCCCCTTTAACCTTTACTCTCAACTTGTTCCAAGACTTAGCGTGAAAAGTCAGGAAGTGTAAGGTGATGAAGCGCCTTAGCCAGGAATAACTGGAGGCTCTATGCAGAGTTGGTGACCTACTCGTTACAATACGTTATCGACTTTGCATGAGACTGGCTATGGTACAAGCACCTGACTCGCCGATTACGACTACTGACTTACCGACGTTAGCGATCGCGTTAATTACCCGTGCTGGGTGTGAGTATGGGGATGTTCGTTTCTGCACTTACCGCACTCAAAATCTTTACGCACGCGATCGCTCTTTGAGCCAACTTTCAGATAATGTGAGTTCTGGCTTTGGGGTGCGGGTTCTACTTAATGGAGCGTGGGGATTCGCCGCTAGCCCTTATAAAACCCCAGCCGAAGTTGAACGAATTGTCGCCCTTGCTGTCGATATTGCAAAAGGTAGCCGCCTTTCCCAACAGACACGGGTGCAATTAGTGCCAGTAGAAGCCTACCAAGATACTTACACCACTCCAATTGAGATTGACCCCTTCACTGTGCCGATTACCGAGAAAGCCGAGTTGCTGTTGCGGTTGAATGAGCAACTCTTAAGTTATGGCGAACGTGGCATCAAAAAAGCTTATTCTTACCTGCGTTTCACTCGTGAAGACAAGGTTTTCGCTTCTACAGAAGGCTCTCTAATCCAACAAACTATCTACCGCAGCTATCCAGGTATGGGGTGTACGGCTGTTGCTAATGGTGATGCCCAAAGTCGTAGCTACGAACGTCCACCGCTAAACATTGGTTATGAGCATATCAATGCGCCAGACCTCTTGAGCCAGGTAGAGCGTGTTGCTGAAGAAGCGATTGAAAAAGTTCATGCCCCTAAGAGTCCCTCCGGTATTCGTAGCACCCTCATCCTCAAGCCGACTAACTTGTACCTAACCATCCACGAATCTGTTGGACATCCCACTGAACTCGATCGCGTGTATGGCTACGAATCTAACTTTGCTGGTACCAGCTTCGCCACAACTGAGAAATTAGGCAAGCTTCAATACGCCGCACCTTGGGTTAACTTCCGAGCCGATCGCACCCAACCAGGAGGACGCAGTACCTTGGGCTATGACGATGAGGGAGTGCCTGCACAAGATTGGTTCGTTGTCAAGGATGGTGTTTTAACAGACTACCTCACCGACCGCGAAACAGCCTATCGTCTCGGTCGTCCGGCGAGTAACGGTTGTGCCTACGCCGATAGCTGGTATAGTGTGCCGATGGTACGCATCCCCAATCTTGGGCTGGAACCGGGTTCAGATGGAGGCAGCCATACAGCAACTGTCGCTGAAATGATTGCAGATACCGAAGAAGGAATTTTAATTGACGGTGTTGGCAGTTTCTCGATCGACCAACAACGGCGTAACTTCCAGTTTGGTGGCGATGCTTTCTGGAAAGTAGAGAAGGGCAAAGTAGTAGGGATGCTTAAGGATGTGACGTATCATGCTATGACCACTGACTTCTGGAATAGCGTCGATGCCATTGGGCCAGCTTCCGAACGAGAGCAATGCGGTACTAATATCTGCGGGAAAGGGGAGCCGATGCAAGTGGCTCAGATGTCTCATACCTGTGTGCCAGTACGAGTACAGAATATCCAGATTGGAGGAGCTTCTTAGCTTGAAGTAGAACTTGCTTGAGATCCAGGAGAAACAGCTTTTGACCAAAGCTAGCCATCTTGTGAAAGAGATGGTACTTTTAGCACGGGTGACCATAAGGTATGTCCCCTAACTCAGTAATATCAAGTCCACTTATTACTAGCTCCTTACGGGATCTGTTGCAAAGCGCGTTTATAAACTTGGGAGAGTAGAGATGCAGTGAGTTGCGCTCCTATAGGGTTTAGCTGCAACAAACACGCGAGAGATAATTTTTAACTTTTATAGGTTAACGATAGCAACATAAAGACATCGGCTTAGCTTAACGGCTACTGTAGAAAGCAGTAATCAAACGGATTTGATATGACATCACCCCTCAACCCATTTTCAGGTAGAACTGAAGCGATTAATTTCAGGTTGTGGCTTGATGAGGGTCATACTCTGGAAGCTTTCAGGGAATTTTGTAAATAAAAATTGCTTAAGCTTTTGTCAGTCATCCAGGGTTTGCTCCTCTGTGTGTCATGAAAACTCTTTGTCATGGATAAAACCAGCGATTTAAGTTTCACTCGCTCGGATCTAGCTTTGCTCGATCTATTGCGATCGCCTATCTGGATTTTTGATATTGAGCAGATGAAAATGTGGTGGGCAAACCAAGCGGCATTGAGCTTGTGGAATGCTAGCAGCTTGGAGGAACTGCTTAATCGTGACTGGAGCGATTTTTCCGAGGGAACAAAAACTCGTCTTCAGGGCTATCTTGAAGAGCTTAAGCAAGAAAAAACAGTTATTGAACAGTGGACGTTCTACCCCAAAGGACGTGCTTTATCGGTGCGATGTGTTTGCTCTGGGATTCGGATTGAAGGCGGATACCTCGCGATGCTCATAGAGGGGGTTACCGATGTTGTAGAGCACATTGACTCGGATACGCTGCGCTCGATTGAAGCTCTTCGCCACACAACGCTGATGGTTTCTCTCTATACCTTTGAGGAGATGCCGTTGATGCAAAATCCTTCAGCGCTGCGTTGCTACGGTGACGAAAAAAATGCGCCTCAGACGGACAACAAGGCGTTTAGAAGACGCTTTGTTGATGCTAGCGTCGCTGAGCAAGCAATCAGTTGCATTGCCACTGGAGATGTTTTCAGTGTAGAAACACAGGTAAATACCTTGAACGGTATCCGGTGGCACAAGATTGATGTACGCCGCACCAATGACTCCAGCACGGGAGTATTGATGATTCTAGTCAATGAGAAAGACATTACAGATTTACAGCGAATGAAGTTGGAGTTGCGTCAGCGCGATCGCTTATTAGAAGGAGTAGCCAAGGCAACAAATCAACTATTAACGATAGGCGATCGCAATCTAGGAATTAATCGAGCGTTAGAGGCATTGGGTCGAGCAACGGCGGTTGATCGAGTTTACATCGTTCAATATCATATCCATCCCCTGACAGGCGAACATCTGATGAGCAAGCGCTGGGAATGGCTAAGCCAAAGAGTAAGTGTCCAAATCAAAAAACCAAAACTTCAGAATCTCTCCTATCGAGCAATTCTGCCTAGCTGGTATCAAAACCTGGCGATGGGAAAACCAATTATCGGTTTGGTGCGAGATTTTCCCTCACCTGAACGAGAGTTTCTCGAATCACAAGACATCCGCTCAATTTTAGTAGTGCCGCTCCGGATCGAGGGGCAATGCTGGGGCTTCATCGGGTTCGACGATTGTTATAAGGAACATCAATGGTCTGAAAGTGAAACATCAATCTTGATGGGGGTAGCAGGAAGTATCAGTGGTGCGATCGCTCATTCCTCAGCTGTAGCAAAACTGGCAAAGTTAAACGCTGACTTGGAAGCAATCATTGAGGAACGCACCGCCGAGTTGAAGGTGGCAAATGAGCAACTACGTCAGGAAATCAGCGTTAGCGAAACTGCCGTCAAGCATCGCCAGCACATTGAGAAACGCTTACGGCATAACGCCTTTCATGACGCTCTCACCGGGCTGCCCAACCGAGCCTTATTAATAGAACACCTGGAGCGAGCCTTAGAGCAGACAAAACAACACCCCGAATATTTATTTGCAGTTCTGTTCCTAGATCTCGATCGCTTCAAAGTCGTCAACGATAGCATGGGGCATACGATTGGAGATAGACTTCTAATCGCGTTTGCCCAACGACTACAGCATTGCCTACAAGAAGATAACAGCCTCATCGCTCGTCTCGGTGGCGATGAGTTCGCCATCCTCCTAGAGGACATCCAAGAATTGAGCGATGCCAATCGAATCGCAGAGCAAATTCACAAGCAACTAACCCATCCTTTCCTCCTAGATGGACAAGAAATCTTCACCAGCGTCAGCATTGGTATTGCCCTGAGTTCAACGGGTTATAACCGACCCGAAGAGTTATTACGTGATGCTGATATCGTGCTGTATCGCGCTAAGGCTCAGGGACGCTCTCGCTACGAAGTATTTGATTTGGCAACCCACGAGCGTATTGTGGCGCTCCTGAAACTCGAACAAGACTTGCAGCGAGCAGTGCAAGACCTTGAGGCTGGGCAAATGGCAATTTGGGAACTCAACCTCATTCCTCAATTTCAGCTTTACTACCAGCCGATTGTGAACCTCAAAACAGGTCAGCTTGTCGGCTTTGAGGCGCTTGTACGCTGGCAACCGATAGAACAGGAATTCATTTCTCCAGGAGAATTTATCCCAATCGCGGAAGAAACCGATTTAATTGTCCCTCTAGGAGCGTGGGTACTCCGTCAGGCTTGCCTTCAACTACGAACTTGGCAGAAGCAATTTCCCTATGCACAGCCTTTAACAGTAAGTGTTAATCTTTCAGGGCGCCAGTTTTCCCAATCTGATTTAGTTGTCCAAATTGATCGAATTCTCCAAGAGACTAATCTAGATGGCAGGGCGTTGAAGTTAGAGATTACAGAAACCGTAATTATGGCTAATCCTGAGTTAGCCGCTGCCATGCTATTGCAGTTGAAACGCCGTAACATTCAACTGTGTATTGATGATTTTGGCACCGGATATTCATCCTTAAGTTATCTGCATCGGTTTCCTCTAGATACGTTAAAGATCGATCAATCTTTTGTAAGACAAATGGGAGTTGAGGCGGAACATTCAGAAATTATTAAAACCATTGTCGCCCTTGCTCACGACTTGGGGATGGAGGTAATTGCTGAGGGAATAGAGACTCAAACTCAGTTAGAGAAGCTCCAAGGGTTCAACTGTGAGTTAGGGCAAGGATATCTATTTTCTAAGCCTGTAGATAGCCGAACAGCAACCCAATTGATTGCTCAAGATTGGAATCTATCTCACTTAGGGATGGGGAGTGGGGAGTAAGCTGATGGGGCGATGGGGTTTGAGTCGATATGTATTAGACCTATTGCTCCCCCGAAAAAAATCTCTTGCCGATAGGGAGAAGGGCGAAGGGGAAACGAATGTTCATGCTTCCCTTTTTCCTTTTCCCTACTTCTGCAAGAAGTCTAAAGAAATGCACGTTAGGTTAGTTAGAACGTAAGCACATACTAACAAGCAAATAGTAACGAAAATCTATTTAATATGACCCTAGCTAAAGCACCGACTCTTCTCAGTGAAGACCAAGCTCTATCCCTTGTAGACAAGGTTATTCAACAGTCAGAAGCAGAGGGAGTTTTTGTCAGTCTCAGCACTGGTGAAGAAGCCCTTAGCCGTTTCTCGGAAAATCAGATTAGTCAAAACATCAGCCGCAGCCGGTTGAGTCTCAGTATCACTAGCTATTTTGGCAAGCGCAGTGCCTCTGCCTCAACGACGGAACTTGATTTAGAGGCAATCAACGAGACAGTCCGCCGTTCAGAAGAACTCGCTCGGATTGCTCCGGAAGATCCAGAATGGGTGCCCTTACTGGAACCGCAAAACTATGAAGAGCGTACTCCTGCATTTGACGAAGCAACAGTTGCCTTTTCACCTCTGGAACGGGGAGAAATGGTTCAGCGAGTTTGTACGTTGAGTACGAATGCCGGGATTGAAGGGTCTGGTACTTTGAGTACAGAAGCCTTTTTGATGGCAGTTGGAAACTCACGGGGTTTACGAGCTTGCGATCGCACAACCGAGGCAGATTTTAGTTTTACGGCTCGGATTGATGATGGCTCTAGTTGGAGCCAACGCACGGCTTTTTCTATCGACCAAATCCCGTTTGAGTCTCTGACTGAGCAGCTAATCAAGCGGGCGCTTGCCTCACGTCAACCTCGCACAGTCAACCCAGGTGTTTACCCAGTGGTTTTTGACGGTGCGGCTTTTGCTGATTTACTCAGTTGGGTGATTTGGAATTTGGATGCACGGGCGGCAGATGAAGGGCGCTCCTTTATGTCCCGTACTGATGAGGCAGGGTTACCAGCAGGTAACCGCTTGGGTGAGCAGATGTTTAGCCCCTTGGTGCAGGTACAGCGCCATCCCGCTCATCCTCTGTTACAACTGGGTACTTGCTTTGGTGATGGGTTGAGTAATCACTACACTGAGGTGATTAAGGACGGTACTCCCCAAACCCTATCCTATAGCCGCTACTGGGCGCAGCAGCAAGGGAAAGAGCCAACCGGGGCGATGTTTCCAATTGTCATGTCTGGATCGAATCAAACTTTGGCGGACTTGATTGCCCAAACCGAGCGAGGAATTTTGGTTAATCGCGCTTGGTACGTGCGCTATGTCAATCCCAAGACGTTGGAAGTTACGGGAATGACCCGTGATGGGACATTCTGGATTGAAGAAGGTCAGATTGCTTACCCAATCAAAAACTTACGCTTTAACCAAAGGTTACCGGAGATGCTCCAAGCGGTTGATGCCTTAAGTAGCGTGCAACGCTTTGGTAGCAGTGTTGTGCCAGGAGTAAGGGTAAAAGCATTTAACTTTAGTAGTGTCACGGATAGCGTGTAATTCAGGAGTATAGGCGATCGCTCTTTTGAACTGAGAGGGGGAAGGTGCGATCGCTAAAACTCTAAAAGTTTAACTTGGAATAAGTGACCGCAACAACTAGGATGAATCAGCAGCTTGAAGCGTTGGGAGTAGAGATTCCATGATTATGCAAGCACAAGAGCAACGGTATTACACGCCAGAAGAATATCTGGAAATGGAGATCAACTCGGAGGAACGTCATGAATACATTAATGGTGAGGTTATTCCTGTGACAGGTGGCACTCCGAACCATAACCGAATTGCTGGTAACTTCTATGCCAATCTAAACTTTGCGCTCAAAGGTAAACCTTTTGATGTGTTTTTTACCGACCAGCGACTGTGGATTCCTAAAAAACGTATCTATACTTATCCTGATGTGCTGGTTGTCCAGGGAGATTTGCAGCTTCAAGAGGGACGCACTGATACGATTACCAATCCTTTAATGATTGCAGAAGTACTGTCAAAGTCCACCGCAGGCTATGACCGAGGCGAGAAATTTGCCGCTTACCGTACAATTGCCAGCTTTCAGGAGTATGTACTGATTGAGCAGTACAGTATGCACGTCGAGCGATTTGTTAAAACTGAGACGAATCAGTGGCTACTCTCTGAATATGAAGGTGAGGAAACCATCTTCTCACTAATGTCTATTCCATTTGAAATCACCCTAGCTGATATTTATGACAAGGTTGATTTTGAAGCAGAGAATAATTGATAGCAGGCTATCTGAGTGAGAAGATGAGTACAATAACGCAACCCCTAACTCTGGAGGAGTTCTTAAAACTCCCAGAAACCAAACCTGTCTCTGAGTTTATCAACGGAGAAATCATTCAAAAACCCATGCCACAAGGGGAGCATAGCCTGCTTCAGGGAGAACTTTGCGAAGCCATTAACCGAGTGGCTAAACCACAGAAAATTGCGATCGCCTTTCCAGAACTACGTTGTACATTTGGGGGAGACGCGATTGTTCCAGATATTGTGGTGTTTCGGTGGGAAAGAATTCCACTTCGTCCTTCTGGAAGAATTGCCAATCGCTTCGAGATTCATCCTGATTGGTCAATTGAAATTTTATCCCCTGACCAGAGTCAGACAAAAGTATTGGGTAAACTGCTCCACTGCTCCCAACATGGCACAGAATTAGGGTGGTTAATTGACCCAGAAGAGGAAAGCATCTTAGTTGTCTTTCCAGAACAGCGAGTGCAATTGCTTAGAGGAACCGCACCGTTGCCAATACTTAGCGAGATTGAGTTGGAGCTAACAGTAGAGCAGGTTTTTGGCTGGTTAAGGCTGTAACATACTCCCACTTGAACAACAAATGGAGAGGCATCAATCCTTCGGTTGATAATGATGACACTCGTCACAAGGCCCTGAGGGATTAACCGCGCAACGAATGTAAGCAGAACAGGCATTGAATTGGCAGGTAATATCACCAATTAAATAGCCAAAACCTTCAAGATAATACTGGTCTGGAGGTATCTGATTTCTTTGTATTGCCCTAGTTGCAGAGGCTTGCATTGCTGCTCTCAACCTCGATTGCGCCCGTTCCTTTGCTCTTCGCATCATCCATACAGAAATCACTGACGGTGCCAAACCCAAGACAAGAACTAAGATTGCCTCTAACACGCTTGTTATCCTCCGGGGTGACTCTACCTGATGCTCTTTCTCAAGCTACTTAAGGGTCTTACAAAAACAACGCCACACGTTTTAACACGTTAACTAGAGTTCGCTGTCAGTGGTCTGTGTTGAGCTACAACAGACAAAAATCAGGCTCTAAAATGGCGATTTCATTTTTGGACGACTCCTTAGAAGGCACCCACTGCCTCTAATACTTAATTTAGGGGTTTCTAAATATAAAGGACAAGGTTTGATTTGCCTTGCCCTTTAATGACTGAACTACATTGTTTGGGAAAAAACAGCTTACAGAACCGAATGGTAGGCAGGTTCTCCCAGCCGCTCATTGATTTCTGAGAGTTCATCAAAGCCACGCGGAATCTCTCTCACTCTTGCTTGTTTAGCTTGAAGCGCTGTTTGTAAAAGTTTCATTGCCTCATCCGGTTTGCCACGACCGCAAAAGAACAAATCCGCAGCAAAGTAGCCATGCTCAGGCCAAGTATGTATGGCGATATGTGACTCTGCCAACGTTGCCGTTGCCGTAACACCGTGAGGGCTAAACTGATGCACACATAGATCGATCAGGGTTGCTTCACCAGCTGAAATCGCATCAATCAAGGCGCGGCGAATTCCTTCAGGATCATTAAGAAGGTCTTGCGGCGCTTGCCATGCGTCAACGACCAGATGAGTTCCCACTTGTTTCATTCTGCCTGATTTACTCCACCGGAAAGGTTTCAAAGATTTCCTTTATAGCACAGATTTACTTGGCTTCTCAAGCGCACGGTCTAAGGTAATAGTAACGATTTATGGAGTAGGGCGAAGATTGAGCGCGATCGCTTTTTGTCTTGGACACTTGAACGATTGAGCAAGGAATATTGCCAGTGGTCAGGTGAAGTGGGAAAGTCCCCTACTGTATTTAGGACCAATCCGGTGTAAAAATTGAAGTCGTTAACCGAAGTCAAGCCCCATCTGGGAAGCTGGCAATCAAGAATTAATTAATGGATTACAAAACTGCCTGTGGCTTTCTAATCAATCAGGGAACGACATCTGACCAAAATCCCGATGCCTTCCTCGTGCGTTTGAAGCAGGGAAAGGCGCCAGTACCGGGTCAGGTGACTAATATTTTGTTAGCCCTAAAAATTGTATTTGAGGCACTACGTACTGCCCCAACGCTTGACCGAGAACTCGTTTACTCACTATATCTCTTGTCTTTTGAGAGCCGAAAACTGTTTGACGCTGGATATCAGGCAGGTGTCAATTGGCCTCCGCTACTTGATGAAGACTTGAAGCGAATCAATAGAGCAGTCAAGAGTATTTTTGCCGGAGTTTGGCACAGTGAGTAAAGTCATAAGTTAAGAGTTTGGTCATTAGTATAGTTGTCGCCATAAAGGTTAAGACAGATTCAACAGCCCAAACAACCACGTACTAGTACTCAACCTTCTGCATAAAAGCCCTCTCCATAAGAGCCTTTTGCTATAGCTGACCAATGACCAAGCACTGATGCATAATTAGCGATCGCGTAGTTCTGTTTCTAGCTTGTCCAAATCCTCTTTTAAGAAAACTGTCAATTGTCCATTGAACGCCTTACCTTCCTCAGTTTTGGTGATTTCCCACCAATAAGCAAAGCGTTCTCCTAAGCGCAGTTCACCCTGTCGTGCTGCTAAAAGCGGACGATTCTGTCGCCGTGCCAACTCTGCTATGTCTGGTGTTGGATAGTAGTAGACGATGCTTGCTCTGTCGCAATCTTGATAAATCGCAGAACCATAGATGGTTCGCAATGATTCTTCAAGTCGCTCAGGTGTAACGCCATTAACCATGTCATAGAAAGTAAGGCGCTCAGTGCGAATTGTCCCTCTGTCTCTCGGCAAAGTCACTCGTCCTGGAGGTAACACCGTCGCTTGAAAGGTAAAACGTTGGGCAGGAGTGCTAGTCTTTTGCACGAGTAGCCCATCTCCAATACCCGGTCGCAAGGTAGGATGAGCATTAATCCAAGCCTCAACGGTATCCGTCGTCTCACCCGGTAGAGCGTTAGCGGTTGAACCAAGAAGAAGAAAAGAAAAAGGAACAAGGAAGAGAGGACTCCACCAAGCACAGGATAGCAGCCCTTTCTTCCTGGAAGGATTTACTTCACTCTTAGAACATCTTGTCTCGAAATCTGCCAAATTCCCAGCCGCCATTCCTGAATCGCTACTCACTCTTTTTATTACCTTTTTCATCGCTAACTCCCCGGTTCAATGGCAACTTTAATTGCCTTTCGGTTTTTCATATCTTCAAATACCTGTTCTAAATCTTTTAAGGGTCGGTAGTCACTAATCAGTAGCTCAAAGGGTATGACTCGACTCGCTAACAGGGAGAGAGCCTCACGTACATATTTGGGTGTATTGTGAAAGACACCTTTGAGGGTCAAAGCATTATAGTGTAGCTGTTCTGTACTAACCGTAATCGTGGTGTCTCGTGGACAGCCACCAAATAAGTTAATCGTTGCGCCAGGACGACCACACGCGATCGCACTTTCCCAAACCGCAGGAACACCTGTTGCTTCGATGACGACATCTGCACCCCATCCTTCTGTTAAGTCTCGCACCACCGTCGGTACATCACTCAACTGATGGTAATTAAACGTTCGAGATGCCCCTAACTGCTGCCCAATTTTCAGGCGTTGGTCATTTCCACCAAACAGAAATACTTCTGCAGCTAATTGCTGGGCAAGCACAGCGACGAACATTAGCCCGATTGCCCCATCACCAATGACTACAACTCGATCAGCAGATTGGACATTAGAACAGGCTACCCCATGCAGTACACAAGCTAGTGGTTCTGTCATCGAGGCTAAGGCATCTGGTAAATCTGGAGGAACTGCTAACAAGTTATGTTGCACAATTGGTGCTGGAACTTTGAGATATTCTGCAAACGTGCCGTTATTGAAGATCAAGTTCGGGCAGAGCGAATACTCACTGCGGTGGCAGAAAAAGCAATTCATACAAGGAGCAGAATTGTTGGCAACAACGCGATCGCCAACATTCCAACCTGTGACCCCTTCTCCCACCAATACAATTTCACCAACGGCTTCGTGACCAAACAACGTCGGGGGTCGTAGCATCCGGGCATGACCACCACGACGCCATACCTTCAGATCGGTGCCACAGGTCGTTGCTGTTCCTACTCTAATCACAACCTCACCAATAGCAGGCATCGGTGAGGGGACTTCTTCTAAACGTAAATCTTCTTGACCGTAGAGCAGCGCAGCAAGCATTCTGAAGTGTCTCGAACCCTAGATTCACCTAATCTTAACAGGGTCGATCTCCTCCTCATGCCATATATAGGTCATTCAACGTAGCCAATACTTAATAGGAAGGAGGAAGGGGAACGGGAACGGAGTGATTGTCATTATCTTGGAGATTCCACGCTCATGCTCTTCCCTGCTTCCCCTGTTGCCCCCCTTTCCCTTAATTACGTCAGCGCAAAGGTAAAGAATTCTCTAACGTCATCGAAGTAGCCGTGCGTTGCTGCTGTTTTATGGCATCAACACAGGTAGGCAACTGACCTGAACTGAGGGGCATCATTTCCTGGTGGCAGGAGGTGCAAAACCAATAAACACCCTTCCGTCGTGCATGGCGCAATAAGGCACTACCACAACAAGGACAAGAGTTAGCCCGCATATTTTGTGATCTCCTAGTTCTTAAAATCTTGTTAATTAAAAACCTAAACTGGGTCTAAAAGAATTCTCTCATCAACAAACTTACCTTGCAGTAACTGTCGATACCGAGTTCTCACAATGTGATTCGCTTGGGCAAGTTAGTCAGTTTTACAAGTAGCAATCTCAAGCTCCTAACAATATTTAGAATAAATCTAGCTTTCGTTCCTCTCATCTATCTCTAGAAAGAACTTGTTATAGGCGATCCCCAGCTTGATATCATCAAATTAAAGCCTTTTTTCAAGCAAACGCAAGTAGTGTTTATACTACCTGTTTATGGTCTTTAAAAATGATTAAGCACTTAAACAAACACTAAGGACTGTGCTAGCACATTGACTTGAGGAGAGAGCTTATGGGGTGTACTAAGTTGGAGGGAAAAGAAGCAGTAACCTAGCTGGTTGCCTGAGGACGTTATTGCCAACAAAGGTAGGAGGGCGTAGGCACTCAGGGAACGGATATTCTCTTCTATAAGGCTTATTGTCTTTCCTCGTGACCTTTAGGGCAATTTGCAAAAGAATCTTGGCGATGTATCGTCGCAGAATCTGGAAGATAGACTAGGCAGATTAGAGTACTAGTCGTTAACAATTGGACATTGATAAGGACTATTTTATGGTTCAAAGTGGATATCCAACTGTAAGTTAAATAACCTTGTACTCCTGAATACATTCGCGGCTTGGTCAGAATATGTCTAAGACTTGTAATCTACGCTACCTGTTAATATGACCTGTCTCAGTGAAGGGCAGATTCAGAAATCTAGTTAGCTCGTGCCAAGACTTCTGGTTGACAATTAGTCATGGTGCTCGCCGAGTAAAGCCCATGCCGACTGAAACCCTGACAATTTTGCTGGTAGAGGATAATTCCGCAGATGCTTGTCTAGTGCAAGAAATGCTGGAGGAAGTAGAGGCTCCTCAGTTTCAACTGATTCATGTTTCAAGACTGGCAGATGCTCTGATTTGCCTTGCGACTAAATCATCCATTTCTGTAATTCTGCTGGATTTGTCGCTACCTGATGTTCAGGGGTTGGATACGGTGAAACAGTTGCTGCTGGCAGCGCCGGATATTCCGGTGATCGTGATGAGTAACCTGTGTGATGAAGCGATCGCGCTTCAAACGTTACAACAGGGGGTTCAGGATTACCTCGTCAAACGTCATACCAATACTCACCTCTTGGTGCGATCGATCCGTTATGCCATTGAGCGGCAACGGTTGCAACAAGCTAATGCTAGCTATTCGGCTCTTGCCTCCGCTTTGATTTTTTACAATGCCCAACAGCGTCAACAACTTGAACAATTGGTGCAGGAGCGAACCCAGCAACTTGTTCAGGAAAAAGCCTTGCTGGAGGTGATTGTTAATTCGATTCAAGAAGGGATTTGTGTAATGCGCCCTGATGGTGAGGTTGTACTCACAAATCCTGCTGATAGTGAGATGCTAGGTTTGGAATCAGAAGGAACGCCAGAGCCACTGCACAAACGGCTGAGCCGCTTGCACGTTCAAGAGCCTGATGGTTCGGTACCAACTGCTGAAGAGTTACCAATCAGTCGCGCCCTACGAGGCGAAATCGTAAAAGATTATGAACTGGTTGTTGGTTGCCCAAATGGGGAACAAAAGTGGCTTAGTATCAATGGGGCAGCGGTTCGCGATCGGACAGGGAATATCGAACTCTCAATTAATACAGCCAGAGACATTACCAAGCATAAGCGCACAGAAGACGCACTACTCAGACACGAGCGTTTACTGAGTGGTGTCACTGAGGCAATCAGCCAGCTTTTGATTGCAACTGATTACCAGAGTGCCTTGATGCGATCGCTAAATGTTCTCGGTGTCGCGGCTGATGTCGATCAAGTTCAAATCTTTGAAAATCATCTTCAAGAAAAAACTGGCGAACTCCTCACAAGCCAAAGCTTTGTGTGGGTAAGGAATCCCATCGCGGTTGCCAAAACTCCTTGCCTCCAGAATCTTTCCTACAAAACCTGGTTCCCTCGCTGGTACGACAGTCTAGCAAACGGTCAAGCGGTAAAGGGATTGGTGCAGCATTTTCCTCAAGTCGAGCGAAACATCCTAGAGCCTCAAAACATCCGATCGCTCCTAGTTGTACCGATCATGACGGAGGGTAAGTTTTGGGGTTTTATTAGTTTTGCAGATAGCTCAGGCGATAGCGAAGCGCTGCTGCAAAGCGCAGATCGCCAGTGGACAGACCACGAGGAATCTATATTAACTGTAATGGCGGCAAGTATTGGCGGGGCAATTGTCCGCTCTGTCAAGGAGGAAGCGCTCAGAGAGTCAGAAATTAAGTTTCGGACTCTTTACGAATCAACCAGTGCAGCCGTATTGCTCGTCGATGAAAACAGAATCTTTGATGCCAATACTGCCGCCTTACAACTATTTGGCTGTACTCAGCGTCAACAGCTATGCGACAAGCACCCTTATGAGTTTCTTCCTCCAGTACAGCCAAATGGTCAAGAGTCGATCTCACTTGCCAAAGAGTACGTTGCTATTGCCCTGCAAAAAGGCAGCTACCGCTTTGATTGGGTTTACCGCAAGCAAGATGGTCAAGATTTCTCTGCCGAGGTAACCTTGAGCCTGATTAAGCTAGGAAACCGAAAAGTTTTGCAAGCCGTAATTCACGATATTGCAGAGCGCATAGCAACGGAGAAACAGCTACGGCAAGCCAAGGAAGCCGCAGAAGCCGGAAGTCGGGCAAAGTCGGAGTTTTTAGCAACAATGAGCCACGAACTCCGCACTCCCCTAAATGCAGTACTGGGACTCTCTCAACTGATGCGGCAAGAAATCTTCGGGACGCTCAATGACAAGCAGAGAGAGTATGTTGCCTGTATTCAAAGTAGTGGGGAACATCTGCTCTCACTGATTAACGACATTCTCGACCTCTCGAAGGTGGAAGCTGGGAAAGAGCAACTAAACTTTGTGCCTCTGGACATTCAGGAGTTATGCGAATCCTGCTTAACGTTAGTGCGTGAACAAGCTTATGATCAAGGACTAAAAGTTACGCTTAGCATTGACCCTAAAGCTCGTATCTGTATTGCGGATGAGCGACGATGCAAGCAGATGTTACTCAACTTGCTTTCTAATGCGATTAAGTTCACGCCAGCAGGTGAGGTTTGCTTGATTGTGACAAAGGAGGCGGAAGGAGTTTCCTTTAAAGTCACAGATACGGGAATTGGGATTCCTGCTGACAAATTACCACTGCTTTTTGAGCCATTTCGCCAGCTTGATAGTGGCTTGAATCGGCAGTTCCCTGGCACAGGTTTGGGATTGGCGCTGACACAGAGCCTGGCCCAGCTACATGGTGGTGTAGTTACAGTGGAGTCAGTTCTGGGTCAAGGTAGCCAATTTACCCTCTATCTCCCAGATTTACCCTCAGAAGATCTATTCGCCGCTTCATCCCCTCAAGAGTTAGCTGGCTGTGAAGGGCAATGTTGCTCACTGGGAACAAGATCTCGCATTCTCCTTGTAGAAAATGATGAGCGCAGTGCCCTAGTGTTGAAGGACTATCTACAAGTAATTGGTCACAGAGTTGAACATTTAAGGAGTGGCGAGGACTTTCTCACGCAAGTGCGAGCCTTCCAACCTAATCTGATTTTGATGGATGTACACTTACGAGGAGATTCCACAGGGTTTGATTTGCTGGCTACACTACGTCAGGAGCCGGATACAAAGAATCTAAAGGTGGTGATGGCAACGGCACTGGCAATGGCAGGCGATCGCGAACGTTGTCTCGCTGCTGGTGCTGATGACTACCTCAGCAAGCCAATTGGAATTGCTCAGTTGGAGGCAATTTTGATGCGGTATCTCTGAATTTGTTGGGAATTGGGAATTGGGGATTGGGAATTGGGAATTGTCGCTGATAATGAAGGAATGGAAATTTTTCTTACTCCTTCTGCCTTATTTTCAAGTTAAGGAGTTGAGGAAGCATCTAGCTGAAGATTCAGTGGTGTCCCGCCTCGCCCACCCCCAATAATTACGACTTTGGCATTGTCAGAGCCAGCAAGCTTCTCCGTGGCTTCAATTGTCCTCAATTGTAATACTTGCTGATTCAGTCCTTGAGCGACAATCTTTTGAGAATCGGAAATACCTTTTGCTTCAATGCGCTTGCGTTCTGCCTCTTGCCGCGCTTGTTCAAGTGTAAATTTCATTTGTTGGCTCTCCTGCTCGGTTGCTAGCTTCTGCTGAATTGCGGCTTGGAGCTTATCGGGAAGTTCAACTTCTCTTAGCAAGGCTTGCTCAACAACAAAACCGAGGGGGGCTAGCTGTTCGCTAAGTGCTTGGCGCAGTCTAGCTGCTAGCTCCTGCCGTTTTGTTGAGTAAATCGCCTCGGCTGGGTAGCTAGCAGTGATTTCGCGGACGATAGAGCGGAAGCGGGAAGTCACGATTTCCTGCTCGTTGGTGCCAATGGTTCTATAAAGTTCTGCGGCTTTGTTTGGTTCTAGCCTGTACTGGAGACTTACCTCAATATTGAACGCTAATCCTTCCTGGGATGTTGCCTCTACTTTTTCCTTGATATCTCTAAGCCGAGTCGAGAAACTTTCGATCTCAACGAAGGGATTAACCAGATGGATACCAGGATTGAGGGGACGAGAGGAGACTTGCCCGAATAATTCCACGACACCGACATTACCGGCTGGAATAATAATGAGGTTTTTGAACAGAGCGACGAACGTCGCAATGAGTGCAATCAGTAGTGCGATCGCACGCACAGCAAACTGATTCTGCTTACTGGCAATCTTGCCACTAGAAAGATAGACGAGGATTGAGATCAGGCTAGTGAGGAGCGATGCAACGAATGTCATGAGCTTCGGTTCCTTAAGTTTGAACAAGTAGGAAGTTCACTGTCGTTGAAAAACTGTTACTTGTGAACCTCTACTACTTACTCAGGAGCAAGCTGCTAATTTATGACAAAAAACAGAATTTTGTTACCTTCCGAAACACCAGGCATGAATTTAACTTAGCTTTCTTTGGCTTCTAATCATCAATGCAGCAATGACGGCACTTGCGATCGCAAGTCCAACGGCAATCAGCATCACCAAGCGGAAACTATCGATAAATGTTGAGTGTCGATATGGCTATTTAGTGACACTCTCAGACTTGTGAATGGGTAATCGGACTTGAAATCGGGTATCTCCTGGCTTTGAATCAACCCGAATATCGCCTTTGTGTTGTCCGACAACAATCCGACGGGCAATGTCCAATCCCAATCCTGTTCCTTTGCCCACTTCTTTTGTCGTAAAGAATTGCTCGAAGATGCGTGGCTGAATTTCTGGGGGAATGCCTACGCCATCGTCAGCGATTTCGACAACAATGCGTGAAGCAGAGCGATCGCTACTAGCAGAATCGCCTTCCTGTGAGGTGCGTATCCAAATATGCCCTTTACCACCTGTTGCGTCGATCGCATTATCAATTAAATTTGTCCACACTTGATTGAGTTGGTGACCATAAGCAGTGATTCTGGGCAAATCCCCATACTCGCGCTTCACAACTACGCCCTGCTTGAGCTTAAAACTCAAAATCTTTAATGTACTTTCAATCCCCTCATGGATATCCACCTCTTGCAGTGGCGCTTGATCCATGTAGGAGTAATCCTTCATCGCGGCGATTAATTCGGAAATCCGCGTCGAACTGAGTTTAATTTGGTCTAACAGTCCAACTCCCGATACTGTCGCCTCTAGCCAAGCCAACACATCACCAAGACAACTAGGATCGAGATGAGTGACAATTTTATCCAGCTCATCCGTATCCATTCCGGCAGCAACTAGCGTCGGTGCAATTTTCCACCCATCAGCGACATCGTGCGCGTCTAGCCAATCTGTTACCTCGTCTTCAGCTTCGCTTTGCGCTAGGGGGTCAAGATGGGTGCAGCGTTTAGCTGATTCAGTTGCTCTCTGGTACAAATTAGATAGAAATGTCCTATGTTCTTCGGTAATGGGTTGCTGATGTAGCTTTAGCGCGAGGGTTGGTAGCTTTTGCAAGACTTCTTCTAAGTGTTCCACGCCTCTACGGGCGGCAGCAGAGGGGTTATTTAACTCGTGGGCAAGTCCGGCGGATAAGGTACCGAGGGAAATCAGCTTCGCCTGCTGTTGCGAGACAGCTTCGTGAATTTGCGATCGCTCTGCCGAAATCTTCAGGATACGCCGAGGAATTGAAGGACAGGTACACAGCATCTCCCAAAACATCTCAGGAGTCAGCTTGTACAGACGAACACCAGTTATGGCATATCCACTGGTCGGATAAGTTTCCTCCAATAGCAGGATGAGTTCAGCAAAGACATCGCCCGTTTCCAAAGTGACAGCATGAACGGCTTGCGCTCCAACTGTCCTTGTCCACTCGGTTTTACCTTCTAAGATGATGTAAAAACCATCCGGTGGGTCTCCTTGCTTAGCAATTTGCACTCCTGGTTGTAGCCAAATTTCTTCACCATGTTCGGATAACCACTGCAACGTCTCTTGGGGAAGTTTGGCAAACAGTGGTACCTGACGTAAAGCCTCTTCGAGGTCGGTCATTGCAATACCTCAATCAATAGCCTGACTATTGTGAATGCGATAGCGTTATGAGTTCTAGGCTGTTTGAGAACCGATTGGTAAACGGACTTGAAAGCGGGTATCTCCTGGTTGGGAAATGAAGCTGATATTTCCGTTGTGTTTGCTAACAATACGGTAGGTCACGTCTAACCCCAATCCAGTTCCTTGCCCTACACCTTTCGTAGTGAAAAACGGTTCAAAAATACGAGGCTGGATGTCTCGTGGAATACCGGGTCCGTTGTCGGCAATTTCTACTAGCACATGGTCATACTCACACCAAGTACGAATCCATATCTCCCCTTGTCCGTTCATGGCTTCGATCGCATTATCAATCAGGTTCGTCCACACCTGGTTGAGTTCGCTGCCGTAGGCGAGTAGGCGCGGTAAATTGGGGTCATATTCACGAGTGACTGTCACACCTGTTTTGAGTTTATAACTCAGGATGGTAATTGTACTCTCCAATCCCTCATGCACGTCCACGTCCTGTAGTGGTGCTTGATCCATGTAGGAATAATCTTTAATCGCTTTCACCAATTGGGAAATACGCGACGATCCCTGTTCAACTTCGGATAACACGCCAACACCTGTTAACGCCGTTGAAATCCAAGTCAGGGCATCACTGAGACATTCAGGGGGTACTTTCGTGGCAACAGTGTCTAGCCATGCGGTATCTAAACCTGCACTGACTAGAGTTGAGGAGAGTTTCCAGCCATCTTTTACATCGTGTGCGTCTAGCCAGTCATTGACTTCATCTTCGCGATCGCTTTGTCTGAGAGGATCGAGCCGGGGCGCTGTTTTCGCACTTTTCACCACTTCGCACTGCAAGTCAGCCAGAAACTCTAGTTGAACAGGTGTCATCTGTTGCTGATTTAGCTTTAGCGAAAGACACGGCAATTCTTCAAAAATATCTTGCAAGTGCCTTGCACCCCTTACCACAGCGGCGGCGGGATTATTCATCTCGTGCGCGAGTCCAGCCGCTAAAGTACCGAGTGCCGCTAGTTTTTCACGCTGTTGGGATAAGGTCTGAATGTCTTGCATCCGACGCGCCATCGTGCCTAAAATTGCTGTCATTACGCAAGAACAACTTGAGAGCAATTGCCAAAAGGCATCTTTTGGTAACTCGAAGACATAGGAGTGTGTTACGGCGCGTCCACTTGCCCAAAGATATTCGTCACCCGTCAAAACAGGCAACTCGCCATACAATTCGTTGGGTTTGTACGTGGTGAGTACGACTTCTTGCTCATCCACTTTTTGGTAAATCCGAATTTCACCCTCAAGCAGCACAAATACATGATCGGCAGGACTGCCTTCTCCCCGGTGCAGTTCACCTGGTTCTAACCAAGCCTCCTTACCTACTTTAGATAACCACTGCAACCGATCCTCTTGTAATTTTGAGAAAACTGGCACCTGACGTAAAGCCTCAATTAGCATCACAACACCTTGCTGAGATTTTATAAACAATGGAAGCGAAGTATAGGCGTGAAGTGCTATTCCTTACTAATACTACAGATCCTTCTCGCCGCTCCAACGTATTTTTCGACCGTTAAACTTTATATCTCTAAACGAGGCTGTCGCTCTAAGATTTGCTGAAGCTTATCGGGATTGACAACCGCAAAGATAGACTGAATGTGCCCATTAGCAAACTCAAAGCTAAATACACTGTGTAGATGACCATTGACGGAGTTAATGATGCCAGGTTGACCATTCATATAAATCCGTTGTGAGGTTACATCAGGTAAAACTTTGCTGTGACGGGTAGCAATCAAAAATCGGACAATCTTCCTTGCGCCGTATAGGGGATTTACTGCTGCCACAACCTTACCACCACCATCTGCCCAAAATGTAGCGCCCTCTGCAACGAGTGTGAGCAGACTTTGCATATCGGCTTGCATCCAGGTTTGCAAAAATTGTTCGGTCAGTTCTTCCTGCTGCTGTAATGGCATGTTGAGATCAAAGGCTTTAGAGGTGAGCTTTTGCTTGGCTCGTCGTAGAATTTGACGGCAATTCACCTCACCTTTATGCAAAATTTGTCCGATATCTGCATAGCTATAGTCGAATACTTTACGCAGTAGAAGAACAGCTCGTTCAGTAGGTGACAACCGCTCTAGCATTACCAAAAATGCTATGGAGAGACTGTCTGCCAACTCAGCTACTTCGATAGGGTCAGTTGTAGATTGTGTCACTAGCGGTTCAGGCAACCATGTCCCGACATACTGTTCGCGTTGCACCCGCGCTGATCGCAAGTGATCGATGCAAAGACGAGTAACAATTGACGAAAGATAAGTTTTGGGCAACCGCACCGTTGCTTCTGGAACCTGCTGCCATCGCAAGAAGGCTTCTTGCACCATATCTTCAGCATCACTGACGCTGCTTAGCATTCGATAAGCGAGTGAAAACAGTAGAGAACGATGCTGTTCAAATTGTTCTAAATGATTCATGATGTTCTCCTACCAGCAAATTCGACTTGAGCATTCACATCTCCCTAAGCTCACTGAAGTGAAGACACTGTTACCAAGTTTGCGCCAATTCCATGAGACGTTCGAGAGCAGTTTCTGTTGCCTGCTGTCGTTCTTCACTAGACCCAAATTGATTGGGAACTTCAATATATTCCACATCCTCAATACCGATGAAATTCAGAATGAACCTTAAATAAGGTTCGCAGAAGTCTATTGCCGCTGTCGGTGTACCTGGCGCATAGCCCCCTGCCCTTGAACTGATTATCAAGGCTTTTTTGCCAGTCAGGAGACTACCAAACATTCCTGTCGAACGGTCAAAGCTGAATGTACGATCGACGCGAACAACATTGTCAATGTATGCTTTGAGATTGGTGGGTACGCTGAAATTGTACATAGGAACTCCCAGCACAATTCGTTCTGCTGTTGCAAGTTCCTCAATAAGCATTTCTGACTCAGCTAGCTCGTCTCTCATTTCCTGAGTCCGGGCTTGAGGAGGGGTATAATTTGCAACCACCCATGCTGCGGTTGGTAGTTTAGGGGGATTTGCTCCTACGTCTCGTAGAATTTGCTTTACATCAATCTGATGCGATCGCCATGCATGGATGAACTTCGATGCGAGGGTGCGAGAGACGGAACCTTCCTGACGAACGCTGGATTGAATTTCAAGCAGTTTCATAGCTGTCCTCCGAGAACAAAGGTCTATTGTTTGTGAGTTTTTGCAAGTCTGCATTAGGCACTCACTAATAAGACGAAGAACCTGTTCTCGCTGTGACATGACAAATATTAGTGCTGACCTACTTACTTACCATACGTAATTAATTGAATAGGCATCAAAGGCAGAATCAGCACTCAAAATCGGTATCTGCTCCGCCATAGCCTGTGCAATTAAAAGCCTATCGAAGGATCGCGATGATGAAAAGGTAGTGTCGCCACAACAGTGATGTGGTCTAAATTGATATTCAGTAACTCGGTACTGTTGCGACTAAGTTGCTGCTCTATAAATTCCCGAAAGGGCAGACTAAAACTCAGCTTTCCTGTACTTTGTTTAATTGCCATTTCCCAAAGGCTAGCTGTACTCAGTAGCTTTTCGTTATTCTCATCCTCAATTAATGACCGTACTATGACACTCAGCTTAGGGCTGTTGGTAACGAACCAAATGAAGGTATGAGTATCTAGTAGTAGCCTCATTACATATAGTCCTTGAAGTCCTCTAAAGGCTCGTCAAAATCATCTGATATTGTGACTAAGCCTTTAGCGCTCCCAGCCTTAGCCGGCCAACGTTTTTTCACAGACGAGACGGCTACCAGTTTTACAACAGGTTTATTGTCTTTCGTGATTATGATTTCTTCGCCCTTAAGTGCTGCTTCGATTAGGTCAGAAAGATGTTGAGAGGCTTCAGTGAGAGTGATTTGGGTCATGGCTGTAAACTTTTTGACTCCAATATGTCCTTACATCAAATATTTGTTTCTTACGCTGAATCTGGCGAACTTTGCTGATAAGAGCGATCGCTACCTCAACAGTCGGCGATCGCTCTTATTACCCCTCACACCACTTTGCTGAGATATTGATGGACAAACTGAACACAAATCGAACCCTCCCCTACCCCAGAAGCGACACGCTTCACGGAACCGGAACGGACATCACCGACAGCAAAGACACCAGGGATGTTTGTCTCCAGCAAGAAGGGGTCACGGTCTAAAGACCATCCCCGTGGACGGTTTTCAGGTATACGGTTACGGGCAGCCTGAATTTCACTGACACGCTTGAGGTCGGGCCCTGTCAGGATAAAGCCGCGCTCACCTCGCTCAACTACTCCATCTAACCAATCAGTATGAGGCAAAGCACCGATGAAGATAAACAGGGAATTAGCTGGAACAGTTTGTGTTTCACCCGTTTGCGAGTTTTCGATGACCAATGCTTCTAGGCTTGTCTCACCTTTGGCTTCAATCACACTTGAATGCGTTTGCACGGTGATATTGTCTGTTGCTTCGATTTGGTCAATTAGGTACTGGGACATACTCTTGGTCAGAGAGTCACCCCGTACTAACATCGTGACTTTACGGGCATATTTAGAAAAATACATTGCTGCCTGTCCGGCTGAATTTGCCCCACCGATGACGTAAACATCTTCGTTAGTACAGGCAAGTGCTTCCGTTTGCGCTGCACCATAGTACACACCTGCGCCAGTTAGCTTTTCAACTCCTGGGATATTCAGCCGTCGCCACGACACACCCAACGCGAGGATTAAAGCATGGCAGCTAATTTCTTTACCATCACTTAGGGTAAGAATCCGATATTGGTCTTGAGTGCGAATTGCTGTTGCTTCTTGGGGGGTAAGAATTTCTACACCGAAGCGTCTTGCTTGAGTAACCGCACGTCTAGCTAAATCACCTCCGCTTAAACCAACTGGAAAACCTAGGTAATTTTCAATTCGGGAACTGGTTCCTGCTTGTCCACCAGGGGCTTCACGTTCAATCATTACGGTATGCAAGCCTTCCGATGCCCCATAAACGGCAGCAGCTAGCCCAGCCGGGCCACCACCGACGATAATCAGGTCATAAAACGGCTTTTGGGCAATCGTTTGTAGTCCAATTTTTTCAGCAACTTGGACATTAGTCGGCTGAATCAAGCGATCGCCATTCGGAAAGAGTACCAGTGGTAGTTTACGATTTGGGCACTCTGCGTAGCTAAGCAGACGTTGTGCTTCGGTTTCTTGCTCGACATCCAACCACTGATATGGAACTTGATTGCGAGCGAGAAAGTCTTTGACTTGGTGGGAATAAGGACTCCAGCGATCGCCAATTACCCGAATTCCTTCAAAGGGTGAGCGGAAGTTGGCTTGCCAGTCATCTAGTAGATCGTTGAGTACTGGATACAAGCGCTCCTCTGGAGGTTCCCAAGGTTTCATTAAGTAGTAATCAATGTTTGCTGAATTAATGGCGCGGATTGCAGCATTAGTGTCAGCATACGCGGTGAGTAAGACACGCTTCGCGTCTGGGTATAGCGTAATTGCTTGTTCGATGAACTCAACACCGCTCATCTGCGGCATCCGTTGATCGACGAGAAATAGCGCAACTGCCTCGTTTCTGAGTTTTAACTGTTTGAGTGTGTCTAGCGCAGATGCGCCAGAGTCAGCACGCACGACTCGAAAGCGATCGCCATACTCGCCTCGTAAATCACGGGCAACGGCTTGTAAAACTTCCGGGTCGTCGTCCACTGTTAAGAGTACAGGTTTCGCCATAGCTTCCTAATTGTTAGGGTTGGCAAATTGATTAATTGGAATTGTCTACTGGAGCCAGCTCATTCATTGAGCTTACTCAAACCATACCGCTTTTTTTTCAAAGGATAGCTGTATTAAGCAATTCAAAATTCTCGCATTCAAAATTCACAGTGAGAAAAGCTAAAAGTAACAAGCGCTACTGCAATTTGAATGCATATTAGCTTATGTCTAATCAAAAAAAATGCTCTCCTGCCTTCGATCAAGAGAGCACAATAGGCTTTTGTTGTTTGGACTCTGAAGCCGACTTATGTCTACTCCATCTAAAAGCTAATCAGTCAATGTGACGCAAAAGTGACAACGAGATGGCAAAGATGCGATCGCTTATGGCGGTAGGTAGTAGGTGGTAGGCAAATTTTCCTCTCCCTATCTCCCCACCCTCTAAATCGGAAAGCTTTGCACAAAGGTTGTCTGCACTACACCCTCATAAGTTGGTTGAGTCATGTCGATTAGCACTACGATGTTGCGTCTATCTGGTGATAGGCGTACTTCTCGGATTGAGTATTTCTGTACTGCATCGCGGTAATTGTTCAAATCGCCAATCGTCAGGCGACTATTGTTGTAATTAATCACGAGCCGCATGGAAGCACGATCTACAGTAAAATCACCTCCTGGATCGATTGGTGAGAGGTAGCGCTGCTGAAGTAGAATCTGCATTGGTTGAGTTTGAGTACTCACCCGCACTTGAACTGTCTCGCTTCTATCAGGATTTGTTTTACGAGAAATAATTGGCAGCGGCAGTCCGACTTTTAGCTGGTTTAACCTCAAACTCTGGCGAATTGATGCTGTTCTTTGCAGTAACTCATCTTCTGCGGCTTTATTGCTAAGATTTGCCTGGTCTTGAGTATAGTCAGTTTTCAGACAACCATTCCTCACACACGCATTATTTGCCACGTCAATAATTTGTATTTGTGCCAGTGGAATCTCTGTCACAGAATTGCGAGAGCTTTCGAGGTAAATATAGTGACGATTATCTATGGAGAAACCAGACAATCGTCTGGATGTTCTAAAAACTGCTGCCAATCCCACTAAGTCAACCAAGACGAGGGTACTAGCGGCAAACAGGACTGGAACTAATAAAAAGCGTTTCATACCAACAATGCTTTTCCCCGGACAACCCATTTGAGGATGTAGGGTCTGACCCCCTATCAAGTGACCACCAGTATCCTACCATCTGGCTTTTCATAGCTAAATATAAAGCTTTGTATAGATGCACATATACTGCAAGTCCTGGCAAGATAACTCCTTAAAGGTTCCAAAACGGACTTTTCACTATCAATCCCAACCTTTAGAGCTTCCCAGTATGCAACTTAACCCAATCTCGGAACCGATTGCCCTCCAACCTCACCTGAGTATTGACGAACTGGAAATGCGCTATCGTCAGGCAAAGGTTCCTGCTGAACGTAGTCAGCTTCAAATCGTTTGGTTAGTTGCTCAGGGAAAATCAACGGAAGAAGCCGCTAGTATCACAGGCTACAATCCTCAGTGGGTTTATCAACTCATCTATCGTTATAACCAACTGGGTTCAGAAAAATTTATAGATAAGCGGCATAAAAACCCTGCGTTGCATTTTATTCGTTTACTAACACAGGTTAATGCGTCTTCAACAAACAATGATGATTTTGTACAAGAAGGATTTTTTTCTGAGCTGAGAGCCAATTCCACCTACTTAACTCTTTTGTAAATTAGCAATAAAGTTTCAAGGAAAAGAGTCATTTAATACACCTATTGATAGAATTAGCTCAAACTTTGTTATCTCTGTGGCGGTAACGGCAAGAGGTTAGGGTTCTCGCCTTTGATAGATTCCGGCTCAATTTTATAACAATAGGGTTAGGGATGTAGGGTTAGAATCTACACTATGAAAAATCCTAATCTGTGTAAAGTTTGTCTTCTACCAAATGCGATCGCAGATTTATGTGCGGACGTGACTGAAGATGGCAAAATTACTCTTCCTAATCGTTATGGCTTGATGGCATCAGTATTAGATAATTCTCTAACTGAAGAAGAGGAACAATCAGTTAACCGTCTACTCTATGCTGTACGCAGAGGACGGTTAAAGGTGGTAGATGAACTTTAGATTTATGCTCTTGGACGTGCTAGGCTAACTAAATTTCCTAACATTGTATTTTCTCTATCATTAGGGGGATTCCTTGGGATAGATGATTACTTTTATTTACTGTAGTAAACTCCAATTAATGCAAATGCCAGGTAACGAAGGCATTGCTACTGATAGGACATCAGGCTTCTAGGACTTCCTCTGGGAGCCTTTCTAATATTTGAAGGGCATAAGCGGCTGTAACACAATCACCACATCCCTTTGACAACATTTACTCTGTGCTAGCTTGGACTGAGCCGTCAGCCCACAGATAGATGCCTAAGCTAACAACAGTAGTCTTAAGAGCGGTCAATTCAGCTAAATTCTTACTTGATATTGCAGCTAGTGGTGCCGCGATCGCAACAGTGCTGGGTTTTGCTGGAAGTCTTTGGTGGGTTTTCGAGCTTATCGAGCATCTTAGACCACAATACTGCCTGGTTCTAGTGACGGCGTTGGTCATTGGCGGCATTTCACCAGAAAATAGCGGTAGGGCTTTCCTCCCTACTCTGAAGAGACAGGGAGGAAAGCCCACACGAGCGGCTTTAGCCGCCTACCTCTTCATTCTCTCTAATCATCCGTTTTATCGCTGCTGACAAACTGCATCCCCATTTAGCTGCAATCTTGACGAGCTTTTCAAATTCGTAATCATCCAAATAAGCGGGAACAGGGTGTTTTTTAGTAGGCATAACCCAAGACAAAGTATTATTACTCTGTTATTATAAATAAAGGAGGTAAAACAATGTTTGGATGCCAACAGGTTCTAATTAAAACGGACAAAGAAACTCAGGCAATTCTTGAGTATCTTTGTTCTGAGTCTGCAAAGCTGTCAAATTGCGGCATCTACTATTCGCGTCAATTGTATTTCAAGATCGGTAGAATCCCGAATCGCGCTGAATTACACAAGGTTCTAGGAACTGAGAATCAAAACTTACATTACCAGGCGTTCTATTCGGATACAGCGCAGCAAATTCTAGCGGGTGTGGCAGAGTCTTTTAAGTCTTTTTTGGGACTGCTCAGGGGCGTTAAGAAGGGGACGGTAACGCAACGCCCCAAGCTGCCGGGGTATCGTCAAGGCGGAATGGCGCTAGTAACCTTTACAGGACGGTCGGTAAAGCTCAAAGAGGGGATGCTGAGATTTCCGCTTGGAAGCAAGGTTAAAGCTTGGTTTGGATTGGATTCGTTCTATCTGCCAATACCGTCAAACCTCGATTTCAAGTCGATTCGAGAGTATCGAATTCTTCCTCGTAATGGTTGTTTCTATCTGGAGTTGGTCTACAAAACTGGTGATATTCAGGCAGACATTGACCATGCTAAGTGCCTATCAATTGATCACGGCATGAATAACTGGCTAACCTGTGTAAGCAATGTAGGCACTAGCTTTATCGTTGATGGCAAACATCTAAAATCCATCAACCAAGGATACAACAAGCGAGTTGCTTTTCTGATGGAAGGAAAGGCTAACGGCTATTGGTCTAAACGACTTGCAAGCTTAACTGAAAAACGCAATCGCCAGATGCGTGATGCTATCAACAAAGCAGCGAGAAAAGTGATACAGCACTGTTTACAGAATCGTATTGGAACGGTTGTTTTCGGATGGAATAAGGGTCAAAAAGATTCTGCCAACATGGGAAGTAAAACAAACCAAAAGTTTGTGCAGATTCCTACGGGTAGATTGAAAGGTCGAATCGCTCAACTGTGTGAGCAATACGGTATCAAATTTGTAGAAACTGAAGAATCCTATTCTTCTAAGGCTTCGTTTGTCGATAATGACTCGCTACCTACATTCGGTGCAAAACCTGAAGGGTGGCAAGCAAGCGGTAAACGGGTTAAGCGTGGTCTATACAAAACCGCTCAGGGCTGGCTGATCAATGCAGACTGCAATGGCGCTGCAAACATTGGAAAAAAAGTAGTGATGATGCTTGGGCTTGATCTAAGCGGAATCAGTAGAGGCGATTTGTCAGCGCCTTTAAGACTCAAGTTGTGGTCTTAAGAATCCCCTCGTCTTCAGACCGGGGAGTGTCAAGTAGAACGTGGAGCTTTGTGTGGTGTTTACCATTAGCGCTTAATCTCGCTCTCCTCGCCCCCCTCTTTTTTGCATCCGCTCAAGGCTCCTACCTAGAGCAAGCTAACCACATCCCTGGCAGTACGTTTCGCCTTCTCTACGCTAACCTTGACCATAGCAATAAAGATACGAGCCAAGCCATACGGTACATAGAAGGAAAAAATGCTGATCTAGTTTTGTTACAAGAGGTCACATCAAGATGGCTGACCACACTGGAATCAAATCTCTCACGATACCGAGTGGTTACGTCTTTTCCAAAAGAGGACTCCACGGGTCTTGCTATGCTTGTGCCGATCGCTCCATCAAAGTTACTTGAGCTAGTGGCGACACAAATTATCGCACTGCCGCCTTACTCAGGACAACCACTGGTTGAAACAACGCTCCGGTGGGAAGGTACAGAGGTTGTAATTCTTGGCTTAAGTATAATCCGCCCACAGAGCCACGATTCGTCAGCTTTTCAAGATGTAGAGTTCGATGCCACGGCTGAATGGAGCCTGCGTTAGCAAAGAGAGTACAAACGTGAGGTGGTAGTCATTGGTGATTTTAATAGTACCCCGTGGTCAGGTCGGTTTCGTTCGTTTCTACACGAGAGCGCTCTTCACAATTCACAGCAAGGGTTTGGTTTGCAACCGACTTGGCCGGCTGATTTCCCGTCTGTGCTGAAGATTGCGATCGACCATTGTTTGCACAGTAAGTCGATTACCACCATAAACCGTGCTACTGGGTTCAATATTGGCTCAGATCATCTGCCGCTTTTTGTGGAATTACGCTTTGGAAAGGCTTATTCAAATAGCTCAATGGATTTAAAGGTTTAGTTTTTGAAGGACACTCCAAGCTTTGAAAATATTACCTTGTAGGAGTGCGGCTGCACCGGAAAGAGCTTGGATTTCTGGGATATTAGGGTTGAGGGCAAGGGCAGGTTGGAGTGCTTCTTGGGCTGCTTTTCCACGCCATTCATAGAGGTAGACAAAGGCAAGATAGGCGTGGGCAAAGGGATTTTGGGAGTCTAGTTGCACGACTTGTTTTAAAGCTGCGATCGCACCTTTGGTATCTTCCTGCAATACTCTTGAAAAGGCGAGGGCATAAGCTAAATCTCGGTTTTGTGGTTCCTGCTGGAGGCGGTAGGCGAGAGCGAGTTCGGCTTGTTTGGTGTAATCTTGAACGGGGTCATACTGGTTGATTCGTCCAATTTCGTCAAAGATCGGGTCGATCGCTTCTCGCCCTTTCGGTAAGCTAGTCGCTAACGTTCGCAGTTGGGTGACTAAATCTAATTCTGGAGCGGGTAAAGCAGGGGTATTGGTAGCAATATTGAGCGTTACTGCTGGTACAGTGATCGGGTAATTCTCACCCGTTTCCCGGTTTAGGTAGGTTGCCTCTAGCGTGTAAGTTCCAGGGGCAATGTCCGTAGGGGGAAGCATGGCAATCTGTTCGGTGACTCGAAAACTCGCTGGGGATTGCTGAGGATTTGAGCGTCCAGAATACAATTCACCCATCGCAATGCCGTGGTCATGTAGCCACCGTGTCTGATTCGAGTTGGGATTTTGATTGCTGGTGCTTTTCCACGTTAGCAATACGATACCTGATCGCAATTGCTCCCAAGCACCTGTCCATTCGTAGGTTACTGGGACTGGCATCCCAGGTGGGGCTTGTTGGGGTACGGTGACTCGCTCTAAGCTGACTTTGGTAAGCGGTTGCTGTAGCGGTTGGACTTGGATTGGGGCGGGGGTACGATGATAGAGCTTTAAAATAGTGCGATCGGGTAATGTCCAATTTTTTTGTAATTGGAAGTCTGGGCTTTGCTCAATGCTTTGAACTGTAAGGGATTGGGCTTCGCTGCGTGTTGCTTCATCACCAGTTTTAGTGAGGAACCAAGAAAGCGATCGCACATCTTTCGCCTGATACCGTTTGCGGACACCGACTTCACGCCCGTACACCTGAAAATCTTGCAATGCCCCGTAGTAATTAAAGGTATTGTGGTTAATTTCTGAGGTTTTCGGCAAAACGCCCAATGTCGCTTGCAGTTGGGGCTGAGTACGGATAATTTCATCAATTACCTGAGTATGAGGCCAGGCTTGCGCTTGTTCAGGATAGCTGTGAGAGTTAGGACTCAGGGCTTTTACCAGATAATCTCCCGGTACACCACCGATGCGGAAGAGGTTGAGGCACATGAGGAGGAAGGCTAAGCCAACTGTCCCCCAACGCACTGCCCAAAGTCGTCTGGGCCATAGGGTTAAGCCATATGCCAATACCACGGAGAGAATCGGTAGTAAAGGCGCGATATAACGCAGGTCTTTGTTAACAATTGCTGAGCTGATCAAGTAAGACCCGACTAAAAAGAGTGCTAACCAACGTAAAGCTGAAGTTGCATTGTGGGTGCTGTTTGTGCCATCGCGGAAGCTGGGAAACACGCGACTCCAGTACAGCAACAAGCCAACTAAGGGGACTAAGAGTATCGGCCAAGTTACCGCACGGGGAAGGTCGTTCCAATAATACGTCCAGGCGGCAAAGGTGTTGAGAGGTGGGTCGCCTTCTTTCAGTGCGGGAATGACAATGCTGTTCTGCTGGACGCTAAACACGAATAACCAGTTCGTGCGGTACCAGGGGCCAAAGATGAATAGGGATAGTAGGAAAGCACTAATTAACTGAAGGATTCGCCCCCAAGCGCGTTGCCATAGCAGTGTTCCAAAAAGCCACAGCAAGGGTACGAATAGAAAGAATAGGATGGTCTGCTTTACCATCATGGCTAGACCAAAGCAAACACCAAACGCTAATGCCCAGCACCATCCCTGACGAGGCGTTTTTCTATCCCGCCATACCGTTAGGCCCCAAAAATTGGCGGCGACAAGTGCGACGAGCGGATAATCGAGTACATAGTGCAGCCGGATGATGTAAAGTCTGGGGAGTAGTACACATAGCCCTGCTGCCCAAAGTCCTACCTGGGTACTAAATAGGTGTTTACCGATGCCGTAAACAGAGACGAGTAAAACCGCACTAAATAGTAAATTAACAAGCAGTGCTTGGTCGGGACTAGTGCCAAAGAGTTGTTGAAAAGGAGCCGTGGCAATATAGGTTAGGGGCGGATACTTAGAAGAGAGCATCCACAAGCTTGTCCACCATTCCCCAGAAAACCACTTGGCGTTTTGTAGCGCATTGAGATAATTTAATGAGCCAGTGAGGTGATTCGTTGGGTCCCAAGCGGGGATAGAGTGGTCTAAGGCTAACCAAAGGCGATCGCATAATGCCCCTACTAGCCATATTGCCCCTAATATCAGTGGTACAAGTGGAAAAGAATTCTTTTGCCAAACGGAGAGACTCTCTCCCTTATCAGCCGTTTGCCGTGTATCTTTCACCTCTTGCCTTTGATTACCTTGGTCTTGCTGTGCCACGAAATTTACCTAAGTTCTTCCCAGCGCTTCCTCATCTTGATTAGAGCATGAGGATTGCCAGCTACTATAAATTTCTCCCCTTCCTGCTCAAAACCCAGTTAGACTGACCTGAGCCATTATCTTAAGTGGAATGGTACTGACATAAGAGCCTTGAAATAAATTTAAGGCTCAAAGATATGTCAAGCTAAAGCTTACTACATTAGCCTTTCAACCCGTTTTAGCGGGTTTTAGCTTTCAGCCCGAACTTTAGTTCAGGGCTTAAGTCAGCGACATTCATCTTAAGTGTTTAGTCATCTTGACATGGGGAATCCCCGCTTCCTCAAATATGCCCCCTACTTGTTCAAAACCCAGTTTTTCATATAAGCCTTTGGCATATTCCTGAGCATGAATCATCACTTTTGAAATCTCTTTTTGTTCTATGACTTCTATTGCCTTTTCCGTCAGCTTCCTCCCAATTCCTTGCCCCCTTGCTGCCGAGAGGACGGCTAAGCGTTCTATTTTTGCAAGCTGATTATCTAGATAGCGAATTCTGAGAGTGCCAACAGGTTGATTATCTAAATACGCCAAAATATGCTCGGCTGTTTCATCTAAACCATCAAATTCTAAAGCAGGGTCAACACCTTGTTCAACTTGAAAGACCTGAATTCGTATCGGTTTAATTTCAGAGATTTTGTCTGTATAATTCACTAATTCTAAACTGATTTGGTTCATAGTAATTTATCCAGTTGAGTATTGATTCACTAGCTATTAAAAAATGTATCTTTTAAGCTAAAATATTAACGACTTCTCTAATATCGTGAAATTACCTAATGAAGCCTTTCTCCAATCTCCAATCCTTCATGCTTTATCTTCTAGCGCAAAGGAGTAGTTAGCTTCCAGAGGAAGAGAAAAGAATCATTGAACAGGAGATTCATCTTGGTGTCGTACTCTTTCTCGATTTTTTCTCGAAACTGGTCAGAAGGATTTAAGATAAACACATCGCTAAAGCCTGAAGGTATCTTTGGAATGTTTAAGTAGTCGGGTTGCGTATTACCCGTGACAATCTGAAGTTTTACTTTTGGGTCAAGTATGTAGCTAAGAGCGAAGGTATTACCGAAATTAACGCCAAATGAGCTACTAATGAGTAGAGGAGCCTGGGCTTGATTGACTATCCGAGCAACTTCGAGATTATTATAACTAATTACCTTATTCCAAGACGTTACGGCTTGAGAACTCATTGCACAGGAAATTACTCCTGCTGTAATGACTATCACCATTACGATTTGCCAAAACTTTTGTTTGAAGAAATTCGCAGAGATAATTTGCGTAGCTAGCAAATAAGCAATAGATAGCTGAACTCCTAAATAAAAGGGAACTAGATATCGCCCTGCTGTTGAGCGCTGTCCACCTAAAATTAAATCTGGTAATAATAAAAAGAGGCTGAGGGTTGCCATTAAGGTTAAGACAAATAACCAAACCCTTACAGGTGTATGACGACAGAGAAAATAGATTGAATAAATAGTTAAACCTAAAAAGAAAGGTAGCGTGATATAAATCAGTGGTTCATCAAATCCGAAATCTCCAATCGTCAGAATAAATGCCCGCTCAATATGAAGTCCCCAAACTTTTAGTAAGGTTACGAATGGGATTGGAAAAGCCGTCCAGGTGGCACCTGTTTGTGTCCAAGTACTAAGCGTAACGAGTAGCCAAGGTACAAATGAGAGAAAGGCAGTTAATGATGCGAATAGATAAGCAATTACCGATTTAGTTAAGCGAAAGCGTTCGGTTACAATTACATAAATTCCATGTCCTACTCCTACTAATCCGGTAAAGGGAAATGTATAAAGTCCTAAGGCGATAGCAGATGCATAAGTTCCCCACATCCCAGTAATATGAATTGCCTTTCTTCCTTCAGCATGAAATCGTAGTGCTTTGGGTAATGCCCAGCTTGCTAGAAGAATGAGTAGTGTCCAGAGGCTATACTCTCGCGCTTCTTGTGCATACAATACATGAAAAGGTGAGATAGAAATTAATGCGATCGCAACCCATCCTACTAATGATGACTCAAATAATTCTAGACATAGAAAATACACGCACGGGAACACCAACACGCTAAAAAGTGCAGATAAACTTCTTGTTACAGTTATAGAATTACCAAACCATCGCACCCAAAGCCTTACCAGAATGTAATAAAAAGGCGGATGTTGGGCATCGTCAATTTCTAGAGATTTAATCGTATCTCTTAAGCTTTTTTCTGGATTGATGCGCTGATATTTTTCTAAGTCTTTAACATTTATAACCTGACCATTAAAAACTTGCTCACCGACTTCCCTACTGGTATAGCCTGCAACCCGCAGTGAAGTATAAGCCTCATCATGCCAGTAGATTTTGCGATCGAGATTAACGAAGCGAAAAAATATACCAAGTACCAATAGGACAACAAAGAAAAACTTAAGGTTAGCTAGAGGAAGTTGCCGAGCTATTTTGAGTCTATTTAACCAATCGCTTCTAAATTGTGCCTTATTCATCACGTTTTGATTAATTTGAAAATCTGAAGGTTTCCTGGGGCAACAGTCTTTATCGTGTAGTTCCCTTCTGTCTCAAGCTTTTTTCTTAGAACCTTAGATGGATTGAAAATCAATATATCACTAAATCCTTCTGGTATTTTTGGAAGATTGGGTTCAGTTACTAGCTGAAGTTTTACTTTTGGGTTGAGTAGATAGCTGAGAGTCAGGATTTCGCCAGGGTTGTAACGATTATTACTACTAACTAAGAGAGGGCGGGAAAATTGGTTAATGATTTGAACATTTTCAGGCGTATCAAAGCGATTTTTCTTAATCCACCAAGTCTCTGTCTGAGAGCTAACTCCACAAGAGACAATCCCGCCAATAATGAGTAACAAAAATCCAAATTGCCAGATTCTATAACGAGAGAGGCTAGGGTTAGCCAGTTTAATACTAAAAAGATAAGCAACAGCTAGTTGAATTCCTAAATATGAGGGAATTAGATATCGACTAACACTTGAACGTCGTCCCCCTATTATTAAATCTGGTAGTACCAAGACTAATACAGTCACTCCAATCAAAGCCAAAATAAATACGACTACAGGTTTTGAAGCTTTGCGGCAAAGAAAATAAATTGAGTATCCGATTAGCCCCCATAAGATAAGTAGGGGAAGTACGATAAACATAAGATTAGATTTGGAATCAAGGTTTATATCAAAGAAAATTCGGGTTGGGTTAGCAACCCAAGTTTTAACTAGCGATAAGAACGGGATTTTATCACTTGTCCATGAAGTTCTTTGGTCGAGTTCAGAAAAGTTATTTATAATGGCAAAAATCCAGGGCACATAGGTTAGCAGTCCTAGTAAAGAAGCCAGCAAGTAATTAGTGGTTACCTTACTAAACTGAAAGCGTTCTCTAGTTAATAAATAAAGTGCTTGCCCAATCATTACTAAGCCTGAAAACAGAAAGGTATACAGACTTAAAAATAGAGTTACAACATACAAAATCCAGCTAGATATCGTATTAAGCCGTAAGGCTCGTAGTAGTGCAGCGCTAGATGCAAGAATGGTTACAGTCCATAAGCTATATTCTCTCGCTTCCTGAGCATAGAGAACATGAAAAGGTGAAACAGCTATTAGTGCTACAGCTATCCATCCAACCAGTGAAGAGTTAAATAGTTCCAGACATAGCCAGTAGATACAAGGAAAGGCAAGCAAGCTAATTAGTGCAGATAGACTTCTCGTTATAGCCACCTGATTACCAAACAGTTGCATCCAAAATCGCACCATTCCATAGTAAAGTGGCGGATGTTGAGGTTCTTCTATCGCTAATGAATTGATAGTATCTAGGAGATTTTTATCAGGATTGGGATAACGATATTTTTGTAAATCATTAACATCACTAACCTGACCCTTAAAGACTTGTTTAACCATCTCAGCTTCGGTGTAGCCAGAAACTCGAAGTGAGGTAAAGTTTTCATCGTGCCAGTAGATTTTCTTATCTAAGTTGACAAAGCGAAATAACACGCCCAACGTTAATATAGTAATGATTAGAAATCGAAGCCATGATTTATGCATGAGTTCAACAATTTCAATGACATTTAAAACTTAAAGTTCTGCTTACTTTGTCAATTTCCAGAGTAAGACACCATTCTCTCCCTTGTAAAGCGGCTGGACTGTATAATATTGCTCTTGATTAAGTGCCTGTAACCATGCCTCAGAAGGTCTAGGTTTGAATAAGAAGACTTCGCTAAAACCTTCGGTAACATTGGAGAGATTTGGTTTATCCTCTACTTGAGAATTGATATGGCAAGTGTAGCACCTTGGCTCTACTTGAAGTTTTACCTTGGGTTCAAGATAATAGCTTAGAGATAATAAGTCAGCGACAGATGCATCACTAACGACTAAAGGTTGAGAAGCTTGGTTAATAATACGACCAGCTTGAGGAATACTATAACTCATAGACTTGTGCCACCACCCTTCGGCTGGATAACTGGCTATACAGGACAAAACGCCTCCTAAAAATAGTGCGATCGCAACAGATTGCCATAACTTCTTTTTCCTAAAATTTAAATTAATCAAGCTAAGCTTCTTGGCAAGAAGGTAAGCAATAGCTAGCTGAATTCCTAAGAAACAGGGAATTAAATATCGAGCCGTCGTTGAGCGTCTCCCGCCAATAATTAAATCTGGTAACACTACGGCTAAGCCTGTCACAGCAATTAAAGTAATGATAAACAGCCATGTAGGTTTTGAGCTTGTACGAATAAGGAAATAAATTGCATAGCAAATTAAAGTAAATAATAGTAAAAATAACACTCCGAAAGCTAGCGATATCCCCCAAGGAGTTCTAGAGTCAACATTAAAATCAATAAAAGAGCAGCTAATGCTACGCGACCATATCCGAATCCACGCTAACCGCGACATTGCAAGATTAGTCCAGCCTAAAGTTTTATCAAACTGGGAGGAGCGATTAATTAGGACTAAAATCCAAGGAATAAAAGTTATAAAACTGCTCAGAACAGCTAGAGAGTAAGCACTCAAAGCTTGCGTAAATCGAAATCTGCCTACTATCCAGATGTAGACTCCATGCCCAAAGGTAACTAAGGCAGAAAAAGGGAACGTGTATAGTCCTAAGGATACAGTTGCTGCATAAATTCCCCAAGCAGAAACTTTACGGGTGATACTTTTCTTTTTATTGAATTGTAGAGCTTTTAAAAAGGCTACACTTGAGAGTAAAATAGTTACAGTCCATAAGCTATACTCTCGTGCTTCTTGAGCATACAAAACATGAAAGGGTGAAACAGCCATTAATGCGATCGCTATCCAGCCAACTGAAGACGAGTTAAACAATTCCAGGCATAGCCAATAAAGGCAAGGAAGTGCCAGAAGACTAATTAGAGCTGTTAAACTTCTAGAAGCGGTGATAGAATTCCCAAACAACTGCATCCAGAATCGTGCAATCAAATAATACAGAGGTGGATGCTGGATGTCTTCTAAAGCTAAGGAATTAATTGTATCCTTTAAGCCTTTATCTGGATTAATGCGCTGATATTTTTGTAAATCTTCGACTCCAACCACAGGAGTTTGAGAAAGCTGCTGAACAACTTCTGCCTCGGTATAGCCAGAAAGGCGTAATGAGGTAAAGGCCTCATCAAACCAGTAAACTTTTTTATCGAGATTACCAAAGCGGAAAAAAATCCCCAACAGTAATACTACGATTATTAAAACTCGTAACCCAGTTGGATTAAAATCCCAATTCCGTACAAATTTATTCTTCACGTTTGAGCGTCAATTTCGGCAACAAGATGGGCACCCTAAACTGCTACTTCAATCGATGCAAACCCTGATAGTCGATGTGTTATGTAATTGTACGCGCTAGGAGAGAATTGCAGTAGATTATCGAACTCATCCAAGTTCTGAAAGCAGGGCAGAGTATTGATTGGTGGGTTATTTATACAGAGATAGTGTAGCGATCGCACAATCCCCAAAAGATTCGGGAACTCACACAAATGTTGCTGGCAAAGGCGATCGCGTTCTTAACTCCTTGGCTACAACCAGCAAAAGCTCGTCAAATCAAACTGCTAGCGCTGTAGTAGAGACAAGCGATGCTGCCAATTATGTAAACGAACCAAGTTAGGAAAAATCCTGTTGCCCGCCCGATAGAAGGACCATATTTCGTAATCACTCCGTAAGCATGGGCAACTCTAGCAACTGTAAGCGTACCGCCGAGAAGCCATATCAGCCCGACGTGAGCGTTCATTAACTCTAGCGCCACAAGGAAAAGCAACCCCTGCGGCACATATTCAGCAAAATTCCCATGAGCGCGTACCTTACGCTGTAGTATTCCATCTTCTTGAACCTTTCCTAGCGACAGCTTTTGACTCAGACGCTCAATTGTCGCCACCCAAGCACTGGGATTAGCAAGCGGATCGGGTTGTGTGGTAACGTCCTCTTTTGACTCACCATGCCAAACTCTCGCTCTTGTCCGTTCCGTCGCTGCAATATAGGAAAGTGCAAAGGCGAGGATACCATTCAACCCAATGAAGAGTGCCGATATGGGAATCAAACCTGTATGCATTGGTTACTCGATGTCCTTTAATAAACTTAATAGAGCCAACTATACAGATACAGGCTTAAGCTGTCTTTTCAGTTCTTGCGGGTGAAGAGTGGATGTTCTAAAAGAACAGAAATTTATATCAGCAGAGTACAGGATGCCTCTGAACCATGCCCCCTTATGCGAGTTGCCGAAGTGGGGACATTGGCTAGAAACGCCGAGTTTGATTGTTGCTCTAGTCCCACCAGGAAATTTAGAGGTTAATATCACCCCTACCTTTGAGCTGATTTCGACTCGGTTTGAGATCGGTCGTGGAATTGCCGCGTTTAACTCCGATAAGCTAGAGACTTATTGTGCCGAACCAGGTGGTTTCGACGTTGTGCCCTCATTTAGCAGTTATCGCTCTATCGAAACGGCTGGTTTCTTCATCGTCCTTGCTTACAAGCAACCGCTAGCCTCTCGAATCCTTACTGAATACAGCAGTGACAAAGATGTTGAACTCGTACCAGGGCAGGTTCAGGCAAGTGCGAAAGGCTTACGTCTAGCTCAAGCAGTGCGAGACTTTTTTACAGATAGACATGTTGGTGGAGCGCTCTATCTAGAGTCAGTAGCGACACTGATCATGGAACACGTTATCCGTCATCGGTCGAATGTATCTGGTCAACTCAAGCGTGTCCCTGATTTCTTAGCCCTTAAGATGCTTAAAACAGCGATTGAGTATATTCAAGACAATCTTCAACGTGAGCTAAGTCTTGATGGAATTGCTGGAGTTGTTGGATTGAGTCCCTTTTACTTCGCCCATTCCTTTAAAGCAACAACAGGAGTACCTCCTTACAAATATGTCCTGCAATGTCGTATCGAACGAGCGAAAGCTTTGCTTCGTGAACCGAGTCTATCCATTGCTGAGATTGCCTACGAAGTAGGTTTTGGTAATCAAAGCCACATGACAACAGTGTTTCGCAAGACTCTGCAAGTAACTCCCAATGTCTATCGCCAACACGTTAAATGAAATTCAATGTCTAACACTATCAAGACAAATTGGAGTGGTTATCATCCCGATAAAGACAATCTGAGAACTGAGATTTGGTCATTGCTAAAGGAACAAGGGGCAGCTATTGGTGACCCATTTGGTCACATCCCAAACTTTGTTGGTGCCCAACAAGCGGCTGAACAACTCGCAGCTTTACCAATTTGGCAACAGGCAAAGGCGATTAAGTGCAATCCCGATTCACCACAAATTCCAGTGCGGCTACGTGCGCTGCAAGAGGGAAAACGCTTGTACATGGCTGTACCCCGCTTGACGAGTACCCGTTGCTTTGTTGAATTGACGGCTGAGGATTTGCAGCAGCGTAACATCTTACTTGAAGACGCTGCGATCGCAAATAAGGCACTGACTTATGGGCGATTGGTGACGTTTGACCAGATGCAACCTATTGATTTAGTGATGGTAGGCTGTGTGGCGGTGACCCGCAATGGGGGTCGGACTGGGAAAGGCGCTGGGTTTGCTGACTTGGAACTTGCCATGCTTTATGAGTTTGGGTTGGTGCAACCCGATACGCCAATTGTGACGACGGTACATCCCTTGCAGATTGTTGAACAAAAGTGTTTGCCGATGCAAAGTCATGATTGGGCACTCAATTGGGTTGTCACTTCTGAAGAGATCATAGAGACAAAGACGATTTATCCGCGCCCCTTAGGTTTGGACTGGGATAGCATACGCTCTGAGCAATATCAGAAAATCCCGATTCTGCGAAAACTGAAGGAGCAGTTTGCAAAACAACAGGCGCTAGATGAATCATGATTCTGATATGCGATCGCTCTTTTGAATACTAACACCAGAAACGTAGCTTGGAGTGCTGTTTCTCAAGGCAAAGATGCGCTAAAAACTAGTCCCAATATAAGTCCGATTACTGCAAAAACTATAGCGATGATTAAAGCCCAGTATTGAAGAGCATAGAGTTTCCTCAGTTCACCGAGGGCACCCATAAGATTTTCAATATCATTCCCCTGAGTCTCTACGATCAGCTTGAAAGCAGATGCGGCTTTGCTAGTCCAAACCCCAATAATGACTTGAACAACTCCGCTAATGATGCTACCGACACCACCATTTCTCAATGCCAATAATCCACCGATTGCCGTCAGAACTCCTACACCAATTAGGAAGTAGCCAACAAATCGCATTTTGTCAGCTAGCTGTTTAATCAGTTCATTCTGGGAACTACTAAACTCATATCCAAACTCCATTTGACATCCCTCTTGCGGCAGTTATACAGATTTTACGTCATATCTAGCTACCAGATAGGCATGGGGAATACAGCGATCGCTTAAATCAAATTACTTGGGTTGCGCTTGCTATAGCAATCAGCAGTCAGCTTTGGTCACATCGGCTCTAGCTAAAGAACTTGGCTCCCGTTAATGCCCTAACATCCGTGGCTACTGCTATATAAAAAGCTTGATGTTGCCTCACAATAAAAAACTTGACAAAAGCCTTAGAATGTGGATTTACTCAAAACAGCGGTAAGCCTTTGAACAGGCAGACGGCTCAAATTGTTGCTTGGTTAAAATCATCTAGGTATATATAGGCAATATATCCCGCCATGCCCGCTTTACTTGGAAGACGATGACAACTCAGCCTGATTCTCCCCAGTCCAGTCCGTCAGTAGATAGTCCAACCGGTGAGAGTGGCATTAGTACTGCTGCCAATACCTCCGGTAATGGTAAATCACCGCCAGCGATCAAACTAACTAGACAGCCGCCACCTGTATCTACCGGGGTGCTATCCAGGCAAACTAGCCAACCGAGTCTTGCTAATCATCCCTCAGTCCCGATACTTACCCTAATTGCGATCGCAATTCTGGTTTTGGGGTTAACGATTGATAACTTCTGGATTGGGATGGCGGGAGCAATTGCCACCTTGCTGATATCAGTGCCAGTTGTTTGGGTACCGTTGCAGCAGTGGTTAAGTGAGTCAGTCTCTCCAGTCGAGCAATCACGGTTCGTTGCTATCTTTGGATTGCTAGCGGCAATCTTTGGTTTGGCAACCCTAACAGGTGTCAATCGAAAGTTTGATGCTGTGCTGGAAAAGCTAAACTCCGAAGCCATTGGCTCACTAGCGGAGTGGATTGGAGCGTTAGGGCAAATTCTCATCGCCGTCCTCGCTGTTTACATTGCTTGGCGACAATATGTAATTTCTAAAGACCTAACCATCCAACAGAACACGATTACCCAACAGCAAACCATTGATGCCTACTTTCAGGGCGTTTCTGACCTGGCATTAGATAACGAAGGATTACTAGAAGATTGGCCACAGGAGCGGGCATTTTCAGAAGGACGCACAGCGGCTATTTTAAGTAGTGTAGACGCTCAAGGGAAAGCCAAAGTTATACGGTTTTTGTCCCAGTCTCGGTTGCTGACACCATTAAAACGCGATCGCCACTTAGGTCGTCCAATGCTGGATGGTAACGGAGGTTACCTAGAAGACCGTGATGATGGCGTACGTGTGATTGACTTGAACGTGATGTTAGCTGGAGCAGACCTTGCGGGTACAGATTTGCGCTGGACAGAATTGAGCGATGCCAACATGGTGAGAGCCAATCTCAGCGGCTGTGACCTAGTAAAAGCCAACTTAGCTCGAACAATTTTATTTGAAGCTAATCTTAGTGGTGCTGACCTATTTGGAGTTCACCTCTTCTATGGTTCAGTAGAAACCGCCAGTCCTCGCAGCCGTACCAAACCCCCTAATTATGAAACAGGCGCCCACACGGGTGCTGTGGTTGAAAACGCTAACTTTACAGGTGTCCTGCGGCTTGAAGAAGAACAACGCTACTACTGCTGTGCTTGGTGTGGGGAAAATTCCCGAAAGTCAATTCCCGGTGGCTGTGACGGAATTCCCAATAAGCTGGGTCGTTAATAGTTGCTATTGATGACGAAAGGGGAAGAAACAGGCTTCAGTAACAGAAAAATCCTTCTTTAAAGGGAATAAAATTGTGTTCTCAAGGCGTAATTTCAGCTTAAACGTTTTACGACTTCTGGCTTAGCTTGCCTTCTAAACTCGCATATTTTTTAGCTATGACACCGATAAGGTCGAGGGAAATTGTAGATTCAGAAGACAGGCTCAAGAGAAAAAGATGGAGCGAGGGCTGGATTTTTGTCTTAGCGATGTGGCTTTTGAGCCGACTCGTCATCATTGTAGCGATGCAACTCATTGCTCCCTTGATTCAAGCGCCACCGACAGACTACGACTACACTCCACTGGGTTTTACCCACAATTTTGTTCCCAAAGCAGGTTGGGAACTCTTTACACATTGGGATGGGGCTTGGTATCGGCAGATTGCAACGACTGGCTACGACTATGCCAATGATGGACAGAAATATCCCGTCGCCTTCTTCCCTCTGTTTCCCTTAATCACCCGTGGGGTGATGAGTCTCGGTCTCCCGTTTGACGTAGCAGGCCCTTTGGTAAACAATTTAGCCTTGCTTGGGGCGTTATTTTTTCTATACCGTTGGGCTGAAGAACGGTTTGGTGTCAAGGAAGCTAGGTGGTCAACGGCTGTACTGGCTTGGTGTCCCTTCTCTGTATTTGGAACAGTCGCTTATACCGAAGGTTTGTTTCTACTAGTGACTACAGCCGCTTTACGAGCCTTTGATAACCAACAACATGGCAGGGCAGCATTTTGGGGAGCATTAGCGACTGCAACACGGGCAACAGGGGCGGCGTTGGTACCCGCCTTTCTTTTTGTGGCTTGGAGAGAAAAGCGACATAAGATTGCCTATGCAGCAGGTTTAGCGTCAGTCGGAGGGTTACTGTTATTTAGTGCCTATTGTGGACTTCGTTTTGGAGACCCGATCGCGTTCATTCATGTACAGGAGGCATGGGGCGATCAACCGACTTGGGGGTATATAGCTAGCCATGCTTTATCAGGGAACAAAGATAGTTTAATTAAATTAATCATGTTCCTGGGGGGTGGTTACTTACTGTGGCACTTACGAAATAAGCTTCCCTTGGTCGCACTCGCCTACGGTGTTTTCTCCTTGGCGATCATTGCTTATTCTGGTGCCCTCCAATCTGTCAGTCGCTATGTTTATGCGATCGCATCCCTCTCCCTCGCATTGGGTTTAGTGCTTGCCAACCATCCTCGTTGGGGATACGCAATCATCGGCTTTTTTGCACTTCTCCTCGGACGCTATGCGATTCGGTTTGCCTGGTGGGACTGGTTTTTTTAGAACTGAGAACAGTGATTAGCCCCTTAAGATGAGTTTTAATTTAAAGTCAGGTATTAAGTACGCGCTTATGCTCAAATCCATCACCATACTCCAACCTTTTAAATCAATATGGATGAACTATGTCCCCAAAGTATTCCTTAATCGTTCCGATCTATAACGAAGAGGAAACGATTCTTGAGATGTACCATCGTGTTGCTGCTGTGATGGATCAGCTAGATGGTTCAGCGGAATTAATCTTAATCAATGATGGTAGTCGCGATTGCTCTCTTTCGTTATTACGCGACCTCCACCAAAAAGACCCACGAGTTTGCTACATTAGCCTCGCCCGTAACTTTGGTCATCAAATTGCTGTCACAGCGGGTCTTAATTTTGTACGAGGTCAAGCCGTTATTATTCTCGATGCCGATTTACAAGACCCGCCAGAGTTAATTCCTCATCTCATCGAAAAGTGGCAACAAGGCTATCAAGTTGTCTATGCCCAGCGTACCCAACGGCGTAAAGAAAGCTGGTTGAAGCGCCTTCCTGCTTATCTGTTTTATCGCCTCCTGCGGCGCCTTGCCGATGTGGATATTCCCCCAGATACGGGCGACTTTTGTTTGATGGATCGGCGAGTAGTCGATATCCTCAATGCGATGCCAGAACGTAACCGCTACATCCGGGGGCTACGTTCTTGGGCAGGCTTACAGCAGACTTCAATCCGGTTTGAGCGTGACCCACGTTTTGCAGGGGAAGTAAAGTACACCTTTCGCAAGTCCCTCTCCTTAGCAGCAAATGGTCTAGTGTCTTTCTCTAGATTGCCGCTACGACTCTCAACCTACGTTGGCTTAGCCGCGGCTGTAGCAGCAATTCTGATGGCTGTGCTTGTACTTTACTGGCGTATTGTCTCGCCAAATTCCCCCTTGACTGGCTTTGCCACGATTATGATTGCAATATTCTTTCTCGGTGCTGTGCAGTTAGTCAGTATTGGGATTCTGGGTGAATATGTGGGACGAATTTATGAGGAAGTGAAAGGAAGACCTTTATATATCTTATCGGAGATGGGAGGGTTTACTGAAGAGCTTCCTATTTATAAGCGTTAACTGTCCTACCACATCGAGTGCAGATGTGGTAAGCCATGGCTTCGTAAAGGAAAGACTTCTATGTATGTTGGAATGAATCGCTAAGAGTAATTACACTTTTTCACCTGTGGTTGGGATTCTCTAGCAACTTCAGCCTAAACGTTGGGCAATTACAGCATAGAAGGGGTCACCACCACCGACACCAAGCATCTGGAGGAAGTTGGGGACAGAGGACTGACGAGTAATGACTTCTGGAGGACTAAATCCTGGAACGGATTGAAAGTAGCTTTTGACTAACTCAACTCGGCTAGCTTCTGTACCATCCCGCCATGCAGTAATTGCTTTCTGGTAGAACATCCGGTTGGAAAAGCTGATGATTGCAATGCCGCCCGGTTTGAGGATGCGGTGAATTTCGGAAAATATAGCATCTGGATATTGTAGATATTGCACAGAAACACAGTTGAGAACAGCATCAAAGTCTTCATCTGCTAGGGGAAGACTGGGATTTTCGTTGAGGTTTTGAACAAAGTAATGAGCGAGTTGAGGATTACGAGCAAGTTCTTCCTCATTCAGCCCGTGTCCTTCGACGTGAGAAAATTCTATCTCCTCTGGTAGGTGGGAAACCCAGCTACTCATCATGTCGAAGATGCGGGTATTTGGCTTAAGGCGATCGCGATATAGTTGGGTTAGCTGATCGATAAAACCTTCGTCCACATGAGTGACGAAGCGTGGCATCGCGTAAAAGTCTGTGTCATTGGTATCGTCTAGCTTGGTGCGTTGATGGGGTCGAAGCAACATAATCCTGAACTGTGAATAGCTCTACAATTCTCAGTGTAGGGAAAATTACGAAATATTAAGCATTGGTAGTACAGATGCAAAGTGTGCTTTTCCCTCTCATCAAGGCACATCGCCGCTTATTAACTACTTAGGTAGTAGAGAAAGTAACAACATAGTCAATCCGATGATAGATGGCTTAGTTGACTTGATTTCCTATGGTGAACAATAGGTACTTAATGGCAATTAGTAGTAGAGAGAGTAATGAATTCTTGGCGCGATCGCATTAATCAGCTAGGTGGTCGAACTCGATTTGTGATCTGTCGTATTTTCATCCATTTATCTGGTGCAGAAGTTGCTCCCCTACTAGGAGTTCTCAATCGTGCAGCACGAGAAGCTGTTGATGAAGACGGAGATATGCAAGTCTTAGGAGAAGGACTCGTTGATATTTGCCAAAACCTCATCCAATTAGATACTTATTGGCAATCTGCTGCCAATGAAGGTGATGTTTTTTGGAGTGAAGGGGAAGCTGAAGAGTATGTAACTGAGTTATTTACCGACTCTGCTCAACGTTATCTGAGTGAACCTGACTTCAGCCAATCAGCATCTAATCGCGATGAACCCCTAACTTTGCCAGCGACTCAGAACTTGATTGTAATGATTACAGTGGCTTACGAAGGTGAAGTTCCTGAATTGGAAGCCGATTTATCTAATGTGAGTGCGCTACAAGCAGGTTTAAAAGCTTTGATTAATCTGCACTACCAGGGCCGATTACGTGCAATCCAAGTTCACTTCTCTCCAGCTCAGTTTGGTGAAGAACTAACAAGCGATCAAGTGTTAGTCAATTTCCCTGAACTCATTCCTCTATAAGCATTTATAGGGTTTAGTCACTGGCTTGGGTACTATATAAATCCTGTGGTGATTCAATCAAACTAAAAAGTTTTTGTCAGAAATACAGGGGTTAAATCCGCCCTGCTTTTGGGGAGGAAACCAACCACTTGAATCACAGTTACAAGTTACCGTTGAATAGTGTTAGTTTTTTACGATTTATGTTTCGCAAGTTAACTATCATCTTAATATCTCTGAGCTTATGTTGGACTACATTAGCGTGTAGTACACCTAACTCCTCACAGTCTTACGGAAATCCGAATAATACAAATAGGACTACCTCAGCTGCACCAACACGGGTGAGTGATGGTCGTTATCCTGTGCAACAGGCAACCTATGACGACGTTAATGGCGAGTACACCCTGATGCTGCTGAATACCCAGCCTGGGACTCCTCCGACATTTCGCACGACAGACTTACAAATGGCGCGTCTGACTAACGAAGAAATTGCAGCCGGACAGAAGAGTTATTTGAATGTTGAGAATGGTCAGCCAGCGTTGCACCTGACGGAAGACTTCAAAATTGAATACGTCCACAACGTTACAGAAAATCAGGTTAACCCTCAAACAGGTCAACAAGAAACGGTTGTAGTGCGTCAGCAATCTAGCTTTTGGACTCCTTTTGCTGGAGCGTTAGCAGGTCAAGCCGTTGGTAGCTTGCTGTTTTCACCACGCTACTATGTGCCGCCAGTTTATCAACCCGGTGTGATTATGACTGGATATGGTGGTTATGGCAACACATATGGTCAAGCTGTTCAGCAATACCAAACCCGCTATCAAGCGCCACCACCAGCCGTCAAAAATAGTCAAAGTTTTCGGACAACAGGCCGTTTAAGAACTCCTTCATCGAGTCAACGGACAACGGTACGCCGAGTACCACAAACCGGGACTCGCTCCACGGGTTCAGGTTACGGTTCCAGTACTTTGCGCCGCTCTAACCAACCTTCTTCAACAGGAGCTAAGCGCTCACCCAGTTTTGGTAGTAGTAGTAGGCGATCGAGTCCTTCAAGGGCACCTAGCTCATTCGGTAGTCGCAAACGACGCTAGAGTAAAAAGCAGTGAGAGACATTCCTAGGTGTGTCTCTTTTTTGATTTGTACAATTTGGCACTCAGTGCAGCTTCGCGGAAATAACTATGCAGTTGAAATCCCCCTATGTCCTCATCTGGTGCGAGGAACTGCTTAAAAACTTCTACGAGCCTGCACTCAGCCTTTCTCCGTTTCCCTCTTTAACTATCTTTTTTCAATAACCCGTTGCAATAATCTAGCTACCTCTCATGGTAGACATTCTCCAAGACCTTGAGAACTTTCTCCCCTTGGGGAGATGATCATAACCCTCGTAAACAACGATTCTGTCGTTTAAAGACTGTGATTTTTGCCGAAGTAGGGCGAGCTATTCCAGCAATCTTTAGACTTACGCGACACATAAACATTGAACGAGGAAGAAATCATGTTTCAGAGTGGGGGAATGGCACTAAAGCTTAGTAGCTGGGCATTGTGGTTAGCACAAGTGCCAGTTAATCCAGATATTGATACGGCAGAGGATGCGGCATTGGTCTTTAGTGGACCACAATTCTTGACTGCCTTGATTGCTGGAGTATTGCTGGCGTTTGGCATCCAGCTATTATTAACAAATTTATCTGTTGCCGCTGGTATTTCTTACTTAGGGCATCAATCAGACTCCGATAATACTCACGATGATAAAGGAGGTAGCGTAGGCGGTACGATCCGCAAAATCAGTACAGGTGTAGGGATTTGGACTCTGATAACGGTCACGATCGCTTTATTCCTCGGTTGTTTATTGGCGGTGAAGCTGAGCTTGCTTGAGAGTGCAGGACTAGGGGCAATTGTTGGCTTAGTCATCTGGGCAACGTACTTCTCGCTGCTATTTTGGGTCAGTTCAACAACTGTGGGTTCTCTAATCGGCTCAGTGGTGAATGCCGCGACTTCCGGTTTTCAGGCGATTGTGGGAACCGCCGCCGCCGCAATTGGGGGCGGGGCTGCGAGTCGCCAAGTCGTTGCCACAGCAGAAGCCGCCGCGTCGGCAGTGCGTCGTGAATTCAGCTCAGCGATTGACCCAGTTAGTCTTCGGGAGAACGTAGAGGACTACATCCAAGCACTACGACCTCCAGAATTAAATATCCAATCGATTCGGCAAGAGTTTGAAAACTTACTGAATGACCCGAATTTAAAGCAAATTGCTGGCAGCGATCACCTTCGCAATATTGACCGACAAACCTTTGTGGATTTGATCAGCAGCCGGAGCGATTTATCCAAGCGGGATATAAATCGCCTTGCAGACCAACTCGAAGGCGCGTGGAAGAAAACCGTGAACCAACTGCCGACACCACAAGGCGATCCCATGGCAGGCTTCTCCGACTTTATTAGGTCAGCTACACCCGATCAGTTAGTTGGCAATCAATTTACTCAGAAGCTGGACGAACTCATTTCAGAAGTGCGTCAACTCCGCCAGTCCGGACTGCCTGGTCAAAGCAGTGGTGGTGGTCAGCCTCAAAAAGCTACAGGTCCTGTCGCTCAGGCGATGACAATGGGTGTTAACAGCTTGATTGGCATGGTGATGGGACGTACTGACCTCTCCGACTTTGATGTCGAAAAAATTGTCGGTCAGCTAAAAACAGTTAGAGACCAAGCGGGTGCTCAGGCGGGTAAAATTGCATCTCAGGTGAATCCCAATACACCAGCACTACCCCCCAGCACAGTTCGGACAGATGTAGAAAACTACTTGCTCAATACTCCTAGCTGGCATTTGAGAGGGGAAAGAGTTGATCGGGACTTCCGTAATGTGCTTTATGACCCGGAAGCAGACCCAGAAGTTGTTGCTCAGGAATTGGAGCAGCTAAACCGCTCAGATTTTGCTGATGTGCTACAACAACGGGGTCTCTTGACCCACAAGGAAATCCGATTGCTGACTACACAGTTGGAATCGATTCGCTTAGAAGTTTTGACTACAGCCAGAGCCGCCCAAGAGCGTGGGCGATCGCTTGCTCTGTTGCGCCAGGTAGAACAATATCTGCTCACCACCCCGAAACAAGAGCTGACTCCAGAACGAATTCAGCTCAACCTCACGCCAATTCTGGAAGACTCGGATGCAGATTTTGGACAACTGAGCAATCGTCTTGCCCAGTTTGACCGTTCTACCTTCGCCCAGATTCTGAGCCAGCGTGGGGACATTACACAAGAAGACGCTAACGTAATCATTCCTCAGCTTGAAACAGCACGCGATCGCGCTTTGAGAGAATCACAAGAACTGCAAGAAGCGGCTAAGGCACAAGCCGAAGCGCAGTGGCTCAAGGTTCAATCCTTGCTACGCGATACGGGTAAAGCTGAACTGAATCCCGATCACATCAATCGGGAACTGCAAATGCTTTTGGATAACCCACAAGCTGGACTTGCCGCTCTCCGCTCCCGTGCATCTCGCTTTGACCGTGATACCTTGGTACAGCTTTTGAATCAGCGTCAAGACCTGAGCGAGGATCAGATTAATCGAACGCTCGATCAGATCGAAGGAGCGTGGACTCGCATCAGCTACACGCCTCAAAAACTCGCCGGAAAAGCGAAAGAGCAATACGACCAGGCAACATCGACAATTGCCAATTACCTACGCTCCACGGGTAAGTCGGAACTAAATCCTGAAGGGATTCAGCGTGACTTAAGCAGACTGCTCAATGACCCGAAAGGTGGAGCCTTGGCGATCAGAGGACGTTTAGCCTCAATGGATCGAGATACCTTAGTGAAGTTGCTCTCTCAACGGCAGGACTTGAGTGAGGAGCAAGTCAATCAGATCATTGACCAGGTACAATCTACCATTCGCGACATTGTTAAGGCTCCCCGTCGTCTTGCTCGTCGGACTCAGCAGCAGGTGCAGGATTTCCAAGGTGCGATCGCAGATTACCTGCGTTCCACGGGTAAGGATGAACTGAATCCCGAAGGGATCAAGCGTGATGTCCAACTCCTGCTCAATGACCCCCGTGCTGGCGTGTCGAGTCTGAGTGATCGCCTTGCTCACTTTGACCGTTCTACCCTAGTTTCCCTTCTGTCTCAACGGGAGGATATCTCTGAGCAGGATGTGAACCACATTGTTGATAATATCCTCGGTGTCCGCGACCAAGTGATGGGACAACTGCGGGATTTGCAACTCAGCATCCAGTCTGTGATTGACCGCACCTTTGCCAAAATCCGCAACTACCTCAACAGCCTTGAGCGACCCGAACTCAACTACGATGGCATCAAGACTGACTTGCGTAAGTTGTTTGATGACCCACAAGCGGGTTTTGACGCAATGCGCGATCGCTTAAGTCAGTTTGACCGCAACACTTTAGTTGCAATTGTGAGTTCTCGTGAAGATATTTCCGAGGCAGACGCTAACCGAGTCATTGACCAAATTGAGCGTACCCGCAATAGTGTGTTGCAACGGGCAGAACGCATCCAATCGGAAGCACAACGACGTCTTGATGAAGTCAAGTATCAAGCGCAAAAACAAGCAGAAGAAACTCGCAAAGCGGCAGCGTCAGCAGCTTGGTGGCTATTCTGGACAGCACTTGTTTCTGGGGCGGCTTCAGCGATTGCAGGTGCGGTAGCTGTTGCGGGTTAATACTTAACCTTTCCCACTCAATCTCAATCTAGAAAGCCTCTCAACATGAGAGGCTTTTTTTATAACGCATCTCACGGCGTAATCGGATGATTACCCAGGTTATCAGCAGCACTATGAAAGGAGAGATCAAATATTTCTAAATGGAACTGTGAGATGTCCTGGTATCAATTCAAGCTATGGTAAAGAGCGATCGCATATCGCGGAGGGATAGACCAAGCTGGTTCAGCATAGAGGAACTTTCACTTCTGATAGCCATAAGAATTCTGTGCATCTAGTAATGACAAGTCCTTTTAATCGAGTGTAATCGGATGCGCTTCAGACACCAGTGCTAAGTCATTGAGAAGACTGCGGAGGTAGTTAGCAACTTTTCTAATACGCGAGGCGTGTAATCGCCCTTCTGGACTCATCTGGACAATATCTCCAACTAGCAGTTCCACACGCCGATCGCACAAAATGCCTGCCGCAATCATGCGATGATAGTCTGCAACTGACCATTTAGCTAGGGTGGTCATTGAGTGAGGACTCCTACTTGCTTGACCTAACAATATCGTAGTGCGATCGCCTTTGCCAGAAAACTACCTGCGATCGCATTTATCAAAAGCTTTTCTACAAAGGTGTTCCGTTATATCGAAAGGCATTATCCCAAACCCAATCGATCACAACCCTAGCATCCTTCAGTGGAAGAACGTGGCAGTATCCCTGGTTATCATAGGACAGCAATGGCACTTCAGGCGCATCGGCATCTTTAACATCCGCGAACACCCTTCCCCGGATATCTTGCAGATTGTCCAAGGGGCCATGAATATCAAAGTTAATTTTGGTGCCTAATTTCTCCTCCATCCAAGTCTCAATTCGAGAGTCTAGCTGTTCAGGATTGAGTAGTTTTGGGCTAGTCAGGAGATGGTAATACACCAGAATAATTTCCTTGCATTCTTCTTCCTCAGCGATATCAATAAGCATCTGAAAGACGCTAGCATTGTTGGCTAAGTTCTTGAAGAACAGCGTATCAGTTATGTCTTTCTGAAATTTGATTCTCTTGCTTTTGTAATTGCTGTATTGTTTGAAGGCAAATCCACCCAATGCCATTGCCAATGATAGGGTCGCTACTAAAATAGGCATTACATTCCGCAGCTTATCCTGTTCAACATTCAATAAGTTCACCAGGGATGGTGCATTGAACACCAGCAAAATGGCAGCAATGAGCAATAAAATATTCGGCAATGCTTTTAGAATTAATGGAACTGCAGCACCAATAGCTGGAATACCAAATAGCAGCCGATCCTTCCAAGTCATACTTGTTTCAATATTTGGGAAGAGTAGGTCAACATCGTGCTTCGGGATATTCTTGTAAAAGTAGACATACATTTTACCCGGAGTAAACTTCAGTTCTTCTAAGTTATTTTTATTTGGCTTCTTAGCACGAAAGTATCCTGCTCCTTTGAACTTAATCAATAAAACAATTCGTTCAAAAATATCAATCGTCTTTTCTTCCTTCCAGAAGAAGAATTTTTTAACTTTAATTGTCTTATCAGTATCACCCCGGTAATAATAGAGAACATCATCAAAGTCATTAAAATCAACCTGGGTTCTGAGGTTAATTAGAGACTTTTTACCTAAGGCGTGTTGCATGATCGATTCTGGCAAGGGAATATAGTTGGCTCTTTCTAAAATATGCTTGAACGCAGCAACTACTTTCGCTTCCATCTCGTCGTACTGGTCGAGACTCGGCTCGTTCAGGGGTTGAACGTCCGCATTAGGGTTGAATATCACATAGTTATCTTTGATAATTTCTAATGTTTTATGGAAGCGAAAGTGGTAGAAAGCAGATAGAATTTGACAAAAATCTTTAAATGTTTCAGTATCAGCGGGATTTAACTGACCATCTTTCAGGCAAAGATCGATGATATCGGTACGACGGTAGGGTATATATGCTTCTCGATTTTCGGAAACTGCCATGAGCTAAAATTACTCAAAATTTAGCGATTCTTCTGAATTCAATTCTAATTATTGCTTCTGCTTCGGCTCAAGCCTATCAAAAGGAGGATTTAATTAGTAAAGGGCGATCGCAATAGCAAATAAGCTGGAGAGGACTTACCCTAAGTGAAAATGGTTAAGTTCCGACCAATCCACACGGCCCAGATGAATGAATCCCTAGATGCCCGACAGTATGCCCCTGCCACACAACGAAATCGAGAACCCATCCTAAATGTACTTTTACAAGTACTGCCACCCACAGGCACAGTGCTAGAAGTCTCTAGTGGGACAGGAGAACATGCAGTCTTTTTTGCGCCCCGACTCCAGCCTCGTAAGTGGATTCCGTCTGACCCAAACCCATTGGCGCGAGGCAGTATTGCAGCATGGCGAGAACACTGTCCTGCGGATAACTTGTATCCCCCAATCGCACTGGATGTCCGTGACCCAATCTGGGATGTGGAGCAGGATGAACTACCGGAACCGTTGCAGGATATAGACTTCAAACGAAACCCAATTGTGGCGATCGTCAACATTAACATGATTCACATTTCCCCCTGGTCAGCCTGTCTCGGATTGTTGGCAGGGGCGAGACGGATTCTTCCACGGGATGGCGTTCTGTATCTCTACGGGCCCTTCAAACAAGGGGGCAAGCATACAGCACCCAGCAATGCTAATTTTGATGAGAGTCTTCGGGCGCAAAACCCGGAGTGGGGTGTGCGGGATCTGGATGAGGTGGTGGCAGTTGCTCAAGCCCAAAATCTTTCGCTAGTCGAAACCTATGCTATGCCAGCGAATAATCTTTCCGTTATTTTTCAAGCGTGAGTGTTTTAAGGCAATTGAGTGATGTTGGCAATGAATGAGTTTGGCATAGTGCGATCGCTTTTTGGTTGAGTTCTGGTATGAGGAGCGATCGCACAAAATGCCTAGCGCAATTAGGCGATGACTGTTTGTGACACTCGAAGGGCAGAATGTAGGTTATAAAGTCGAGAGCGATCGCGACTACTGTCTCTGGGCTGCGATCGCTAATTTTGCCCCCTCAACTTGACGCAAGCGATCCATCACACTTACCACCCGACCATGATCGACTTTTTCATCGGCATTGACGATCACGAGCGATTCAGAATTCGGTTCTACAAGAGATCGCACTTCCTGCTCAAGAGCTTCTAACTCAATCGGCTTACGGTTGAGTGCAATTTCTCCATCCGGCTGAATCGTCACAGTAATTTTGGTGCTGGGCTGACTTTGTGCCGTTGCCGCACCTGGTAAATTCACGGGTAGCCCTTCTGAACGGGTCAAATACAACGTCGAAATGATGAAAAACGCCAAAATCGAGAAAATCACGTCGATCATCGGCACGATGTTGATTTCCGCTGGCTTCTCTGATTCATCGGGAAGTCGCATAGACATCTCTCCCTTGCTCGTATTGACGGCGATACAGTAGTTCCAATTGACCACCGTACTCCTGAATCAACGCTAGCTGCCGTTGATATAAGCCACGAAACATGTTGGCGAAAACGAGGGTGAAGATGGCTACAACTAACCCCATCACTGTCGAAACTAAGGCTTCAGAAATCCCTCCAGTGACTCCCGCCGTGCGGCTACCCCCGACATCACCAATCTTCAGGGAAGAAAAAGCAGTCATTAAGCCCAAAATCGTTCCCAACAGACCTAGCAGTGGAGAAATGCTGACAATCGTATCAAACACGGTATTAAACCGTTTCAACGTTGGCAGTTCCGCCTGTGCTGCACTCTCTAAGGCGAGGCGGAACTCTTCTGGGTTGGGGCGATCGAGTTCTAAGGCTTCGAGGAAAATTTTCGCAATAGGCAGATCGGCATTCTGCCGTAGATAGTTGATAGCAATGTTTGGGTTTTGCTGGTAGAGCTTCAAAACCTCACGGACAACTCGCTGTTGGCGACGAGTAACCCGAAACCAAAATATTAACCGTTCGGCAATCAAGGCAACTGCCACTAAGGAAAAACAGAGTAAAGGCCAGGCGACAATTCCACCTGCCTTAAAAAACGTGATAATTGGCATGCACTTTCTGGCAATAGTGACTCAAAAAGCTCAGCCAGTTTTTCGGCTTACTGGGCGAGAACAAGCTGAGAATTCTTTTCAATAGAATTATTGCTAATAGTCCTCATTGTCAAGTATCCCGGTGAAAAAATCTTGCGTATTGGGGAGTGGCGAGAAAGTTTTCAGCAACGAATTGAAGGCTAAAACTGCTGTTATATCTGGTTTTAAGCCACTTTTTGCCTTGGAATCCGTTGCAACTGCATTAAAGTCTCTTACTTGACAGGCGTCGCAAAGCCATATTACTACATGCGACTTAATGAAAAAGATTTTAACCAAGCAGGGGATGACATTACCTGAAAGCCTTCAGAAGGCGCTAAAGAGCGAAGTTTGACAGCGTGTCCGGGGAGGGATGGAAATAGGGCTTGAACCTATAGCATATTATTGCGATCATTCGTCAAGTGCTTGAGCTTCAAATATTTCAACAGGAGCAACGGATTTGAAATTATTTGTCAAGGTATTAAAGAATACAAGCGTCGTGATTCTTCGGTTTTTGCCGAACGCTCCTGGCGCAATGCCTCAAGTTGTTTTTCTTGACAATAACACCTCAGTCATTTTATGGTTTAACACTTAATGCAACTTATATGCAATAATGTGGAGCGATTCAGACGGTATGCGCTCCGGTAATTAGGGAAAGTGTTTAGGGCATGAGCATTTCAAGCTTCTGCATCGAGCAACGCGAGAAGGAACAAGAGGCTCTCAAGAAGTTCCTGACAATTAGCCTTGTCGGTTCAGCCGTGTTTCATGTGGTACTTGGTTTCGGCATAAGCTGGCTGTGGGCGAAACAGCCGGAACTTGCCGATGATCCGATTGAAATCATCGTGGTTGAAGAACCAGATACCGAAGAGAAACCGCTAACAGATACTCCAAAGCCGGAGCCGACGCCACAGCAACCCATTAAAACTGAGGCTCCCAAGCCTCCGATACCTCAACCCACAATCCCCACAGTACCTCTCACACAAAAAGCTCAACCCGCACCCTCAGCTCCCGCAGCACCTCAAAGAGCGGTGACCCAACCAGTACCCAATCTACCAGCAGCGCCGCCTCAACCCGTCGCGCCACCTGCACCAGCCGCACTAGCTCCGCCAACTCAACCGACAACGGAACCCAGACCCATTATCACACCTCCCCAGGAACCGACTTCTAAATCCTCAGAACCTGCCCCTATTACACCACCGGAGTCGGTAGCAATCGATCGCTCCGCACCTCCGGGCCCAGATCGAAGTTCTCAACCGCTTCAAACTGACTCAGACACGAGGCAAGTTAGAGAACGCTTGAGTGAACCCACTCAGTCAGAATCAACAGCATCACCAACGGATGACTCCTCAGAGTCCAACCCTGCATCCCCAGGAGCAGTGGCAACGAATCGCTCAGCACCCGCACGACCAACAGGGGTTTCTGGACTACTTTCAGATGCCTCAACTGTTGCTAGGCAAATTAGAGAAAGACTGGGCGGCAGTTCCTCCCAACCCACAGCATCTCCAGGTGAGGGCAGCTCAAACGCTAACCCCGCATCCCCAGGAGCAGTGGCAACAAATCGTTCAGCACCTCCACGACCAAGGGGTGCTTCCCAGGCACTTCAAGGTTCCTCCCCGGACTCCCGGCAATTTAGAGAGAGTTTCAGTGGTGGGAGTTCCTCTGAAACTACTTCAGTTGGTGGTGGCGATTCCATTGCTAACCCTACATCAGGCGGAGCGGTGGCAGCTAATCGTTCAGCACCCCCACGACCAGGGTCAGGAAACGGTGTCCCAGGCAGTTCTGGGACTGGTTCTGGGACTGGTTCTGGAAGAGGAGGAGTGAGTTGCATTAGTGGCTGTCCGCCTGAATATCCATCCATCCTGGATGGCAAAGAAGGTAACGCAGTTGTCCGGGTTGTGGTGGATCAAAGTGGCAATGTCGTTGATTCGGCAATCGCAGAAGGTAGCGGTAATAGTCAAATTAGGGAAGCTGCGATCGCTGCTGCGAGAAAGATGAAGTTTACAAAACCAGAAGGCGGAAGGCGCGTTGCGGTTCGAGTAACGATTAACTTTACGCTCGCAGGGTCTGATTTTGACCGTCAAGCCCGTGAACGTCAAGCACAGAACGAGCGCGAACGCCAGCAGAGAGAACGGGAACGCCAAGCACAACTCGAACGAGAACGTCAAGAACAGCAGCGTCAGGCGCAGCTTGAACAAGAACGCGAGGAACGGGAACGCCAATCGCAACTTGAACGGGAACGTCAGGAACAGGAACGCCAATCGCAACTCGAACAGGAGCGTCAGGAACAGCAGCGTCAAGAACGTCAGGAACAGGAACGACAGGAACAGGAGCGTCAAGAACAGCTTGAACGGGAACGTCAGGAACAACAGGAAGAAGTTCCGCTCTCCGTACCTGCCCAATAAGCTTAATAGACGCTACTAATGTCGATTTGCCTTTAGTCAAGCCAGATGTGATTCATAAACATTACAACAACCAGCAAGAGTTCACCAAATCAAGGAGTTTAGAGGTTTTTCAGAGTTATGCTGCGGACAATCAGGCGCTTCGGAATAACCCTATTAATTGCTTCAAGCTTAGAGATTGCAGGCGTAATCAGTAATTCACTGCCAGCAGTGGCAGCCGTCGTGACGTTACCCGATGGGGGACGTTGCGAAGGGGAAATGACCAACGGTAGCCTTAACGGCAAAGTCACCTGCGAATACGCCAATGGCGATCGCTATGAAGGCAATTTCACAGACGGGAAGAAACAAGGTCAAGGAGTGTACACCTTTGCTCAAGGAGGGCGTTACGAAGGAGAGTTCACCGATGACACGCCGAGTGGCAAAGGTGTTCGGGTATACGCAGATGGCGATCGCTACGAAGGCGAGTTTCGTGACGGTCAGCCCAACGGCATGGGAGCTTACATTAGAGCCGATGGGGGTCGTTACGAGGGACAATTCACGGATGGCAATCCCAGCAGCACGGGAACCTTCATCTTAGCGAATGGCGATCGTTGCTCTGGAGAAATCAGCGACAGTCAAATCAACGGCAAAGGAGTTTGCGAATACGCCAACAAGAACCGCTATGAAGGCGAACTGCGTAATAGTCAGCCTAATGGTCAAGGGGTTTACACCTTTGCTGAAGGGGGGCGCTACGAAGGTCAATTCAGCAATGGTCAATTTAACGGTAAAGGTGTCCGGGAATACGCCAACAAGAATCGCTACGAAGGGGAATTTAGCAACGGTAAGCCACAGGGTCAAGGAGTTTACACCTTCGCCGATGGAAACCGCTACGAAGGTCAATTTAGTGATGGTCAATTTAATGGCAAAGGAGTCTTCACCGAAGCCAATGGAAATCGTTACGAGGGCGAGTTTAGTAACGGGAAGTTCAACGGTACTGGGGTCTACACGTTTGCCAATGGCGATCGCTGTGAAGGAAAGTTTAGCGAGGGTCAGTTAAACGGTCAAGCAGCCTGCAAGTATTCCAGTGGAGACAGCTTTCAAGGAGAATTCCGCAACGGCCAGAGGCAGGGGCAAGGTGTCTACATTTTTGCCGATGGAACCCGTGTGGAAGGCAATTGGAATAATGGGGAACTTCAACAATAGTTTCCCTTATTATCGACAACGATTGAGGAAAGAAGCGATTGGCAATCGAGAGCGCTACTACAAATGGGTCAAGTATAAAACGAGTGCGTCCCTTACTCCTAATCGGTTTGGCACTGAGTTTGTTAATTCTGCTAACGCTTTTGGTGGCGAGCATTACTTTGGGCGCAGCTAAGATTCCCCTTAGCACGATTTATGACGCTTTCACAGCGTTTGATGGCTCTACCGACCATCTGATTATCTACACTGTACGGTTGCCGCGATCGCTAATTGCCGTTTTAGTCGGTGCCGCTTTAGCTGTCGCTGGTGCGCTCATGCAAGGCTTAACTCGTAACCCCTTAGCTGACCCTGAAATCTTGGGAATCAATGGGGGGGCTGCTCTAGCCGTAGTAATCGCCATTTTCCTCTTCGGCACCTCCTCTCCAAGTGTCTATGCTGGGTGTGCCTTCTTCGGTGCAACAGCTAGTGCCATTAGCGTTTATTTTCTCGGCTCTCTCGGTCGTGGAGGACTCACCCCGCTCAACCTCACCCTAGTAGGTGCGGCTCTCACGGCTCTGTTCTATTCCCTTATGACTGGCATCCTCATCCTCAGCCAGAGGACACTCGATGAAATTCGCTTCTGGCTGGCTGGCTCCTTAGCGGGTAGCGATTTCACCTTATTGTCGCAAGTATTGCCTTACATCATTATCGGATTAGCGATCGCATTCGCTTTAGGCAAACAAATCACCACCATTACTCTAGGTGAGGATGTCGCCCGCAGCTTGGGTCAACAAACCGTGTGGGTGAAAGTACTCGCGGCTGTGAGTATCGTTTTGCTAGCAGGGAGTGCTGTTGCGATCGCAGGCCCAATCGGGTTTGTTGGTCTTATCATCCCCCACATCGTCCGTTTTCTCATCGGCGTGGATTACCGTTGGATTTTGCCCTATTGTGCTGTTTTTGGTGCCATATTACTGCTCATCTCCGATATTGGGGCGCGGTTGCTAATCCGACCACAGGAACTACCTGTAGGAGTAATGACGGCTATTGTCGGTGCGCCATTTTTCATCTATCTTGCTCGGTGGAAGGTAAAGCGATGAGAAAAAGCTGGCTGGTCATTCGTCCCTGGCAGTTACCTCTGTCTTTCCGCCTAGAGCGACACGTTCCATCGACACTGTTGGTACTCGGTGCGGTCATTCTTGCAGTAATGGTACTGAGTGTAGGACAGGGCGAGTATCCCATCCCACCCTTGGAAGTTTTGAAAACTCTCGTGGGATTACCCACAGCTAACCCGGACTACCCCTTTATTATCAACACGCTACGCTTACCCCGAACGCTAGTTGCCTTCGGTGTTGGCGTAGCATTAGGTATCTCCGGCACCATTCTTCAAGGTTTAACGCGCAATCCCCTGGTAGAACCGGGGATAATTGGCGTGAATGCGGGTGCGAGTTTAGCTGCCGTCGCCCTGATTGTTCTGTTTCCAAATGTTCCCCTGTTTGCTTTGCCTGTGTCTGCCTTCGTTGGTGCGTTGGCTGTCGCTATCTTCATTTACTTACTGGCATGGGACAAGGGTAGTTCCCCAATCCGTCTGATTTTGGTTGGTGTCGGCATTGCTGCTGTCATCAGCGCGTTGACAACGTTACTGATTACCTTTGGTGAAATCGATAGTGTCACTCAGGCATTGGTTTGGCTAGCAGGAAGTGTCTACGGACGCAGTTGGGAACACCTCAGATCATTGCTGCCTTGGCTGGCTGTGTTTGTGCCACTGTCGTTAGTGTGGGCGAGACAACTCAACATAATCTCTCTGGGAGACGACATCGCTAGAGGACTGGGAATGCAGGTTGAGTGGCAGAGGAATTTGCTATTGCTGACGAGTGCGGCAATGGCAGGTGCAGCAGTTGCCACGGCAGGCACGATTAGCCTTGTCGGCTTGATGGCACCGCACTTGGGGCGTCAGTTGGTTGGGCCAAATCATGAAGGGTTGATGCTCACAGCGGCACTGATGGGTGGACTGATAGTGGTGCTGGCAGACTGGTTGGGGCGGATACTCTTTGCACCCATCGAGATTCCCTGCGGCGTGATTACCGCAGCAGTTGGTGCGCCCTATTTTCTCTACCTACTAATCCGCAACCGCAAGTGATGAACCGACCAATGCACCCTATGAACCGACTCTCAACTCGCAAGCTGACTCTAGCTTATGATGGGGTATCCATCATCAAGAGCCTTGACCTGGAAATTCCTCTAGAAAAGATTACTACCCTGGTTGGCCCCAACGGCTGCGGTAAGTCAACTTTGTTGCGGGGACTGGCAAGGTTACTGAAACCTCGTGCTGGCGCGGTTTATCTCGATGGTGCTGACATTTTCAAGCTATCTACAAAAGCTGTAGCAAAGCGACTGGGGATTCTCCCTCAAGGTCCAGTGGCTCCGGAAGGTTTGACCGTTCGAGATTTGGTGGCTCAAGGTCGTTATCCCTATCAGAATTGGTTGCAGCAGTGGTCGAAAGACGATGAGTGTCTTGTCGAAAAGGCACTCATGACTACAGGAATGATCGAGTTGGCAGACCGAGCGCTCGACACCCTCTCAGGAGGACAGCGACAGCGAGCATGGATTGCCATGGCATTAGCTCAGGATACGCCTATTCTCTTGCTCGATGAACCGACAACGTTTCTGGACTTGGCCCATCAAGTCGAGGTGTTGGATTTGCTTTATGAGTTGAACCAGAGTGAGGGACGAACGATTGTCATGGTGCTGCACGACTTGAACCAAGCTTGTCGCTATGCCGATAACATAGTGGCAATGCGACAGGGGCAAATTATTGCTCAAGGAGTACCAGAGCAGGTGATGACGGAAGCAATGGTACGAGAGGTGTTTGAGTTAGATTGTCGGATTGTGCCAGATCCAGTCGTGGGAACGCCGATGTGTGTGCCAATTGGTCGGCGAGTGAAGCTGAGGAACCGCTGATATCCTTTGATTAGCTCTGCTGTTTGAGCTAGCTCATAGAAGTCATTCGGAATGCTCACTATATTGGGCTTAGAAACAAAGCGGTAAACAAAACCGCGATGAACCGAAGCTCACTAAATGAGAAGTTCTGAATATGGTTAGCCAAAAAACAATCGAGATCGTCAAGTCCACAGCACCCATCTTAAAAAATCAAGGGAAACAAATCACGACTCGAATGTATCAAATTATGTTTCAGAAGTACCCACAGGTAAGAAACAAGTTTGATATGTCGGCTCAAGCTGATGGTTCTCAACCTGTAAAATTGGCAACAGCTATCTATACTTATGCCAGCCAAATTGACAATCAGCCTGCTTTAAAGTCAATGGTTGAAAGGATTGCTCATCGCCATGTGCAGACTCAGGTCTTACCGGAAGAGTACTTTATTGTAGGAGAGAGCTTACTGCAAGCGATGAAGGATGTATTGAGGGAAGCCGCTACAGAAGAAGTGATGGCTGCTTGGACAGAAGCTTATCAGGCATTGTCTGAAGTCTTCATTAACAGAGAAGATGACATTTACAAGGAACAAGAAACGCCTTTAGCTTCTTGAGTCGTAACTAAGCTCGGTCTGATGCAGTTTGTTAGAGAGCGATTGTAGTAAAAGCGATCGCGCTGAGTGCAGGAAAAAATGATCGCCAGGAAGCATCTGTAATGAGAAGGCTGCATTTGTCTGCTCCCGCCAAGCTTCTAATTCGTCGCAATTGACCTCTCGATCTTGCAAGCCCCCGAAGGCAGAGATGGGGCAATCTAGCGGTGGTTTGGGAGCGTACACATAAGTTTCAAGCAAGGCAAAATCTGCCCGCAGAACAGGAAGAAGTAACTGCATCAGTTCAGCGTTCTCTAGAACCGTTTCAGGTGTGCCATTGAGTCGGCGCAGTTCATCCAGAAATGCTGATTCCGGCAAAGCATGGATGGGTGGGCGTGGAGTAGGTATTTGAGGAGCGCGGCAACCGGACACAAATAAGTGAACTGGACTTAATCCATAGTCTCTGCCGAGTTGCTGAGCCAGTTCAAAGCTGACGAGTCCCCCCAAACTGTGACCAAAGAATGCAAAAGGTTTGTCTAAGTAAGGACGCAGGGTGCAAGCGAGTTCTGGGATGAGAGCAGAAAGCTGAGTGAACGGAGATTCCATCAGTCGGCTTCCTCGTCCAGGCAGTTCAATCGGACAAACTTCGACAGTTGATAGCAAACTATCAGACCAAGTGCGAAAACTCAAAGCCCCACTACCAGCGTAGGGGAAACAAAATAGTCGCAGTTTTGCCTGAGGATTTTGCTTGGGACAAGTTACCCAAGAGCTAGAGGTTGATGTCGTTGTCATTGCAGTTGTTTAGTGTGGCAATTTAGGAGAAAGCGGAGGTAACAAGCCTGCATTTCGTAGTTGTTCTGCACTATCTTTAATCGCTTGGACAATGTAGTCAAGATCTGCATCGGTATGCGCTGTAGATAGATAACCACCCGCTCGGAGTAGATAAACTCCCCTTTCGAGTAGGTGATAGCGTAACAACTCGATGCTCTGCGAAGATGTAGAATTTTCCGAAGGGGCAGAACTTCCTGAGGAAGCAAGACCGAAGAGTGAGCCAAAATTCGCCATGCGGATAGGCAATGCATTTTCTACAAAGCAATTATTTAGGGCTGCAACAAACTGCGATGTGCGTTGATTCAATTGCTCTTGAAGAGTAGACCCTTGAGTTTTTAGATGCTTAAGGACAGATCGTGCAGCAGCCATTGTGAGTGGATGCTTACAAAAAGTGCCTGCAAAAAATGTTGTTTTCGCTTGAGGATAGGAGGCATCGCCATAATTCCACATACCGCCATCAATGCCATCCATATAGGCAGCCTTTCCCGCAATAATTCCAATCGGCATACCGCCACCGACAATCTTTCCATAAGTGGCTAAGTCGGCTTCAACGCCAAACCATGCCTGTGCGCCACCCGGATGAATGCGAAAGCCTGTTACCATTTCATCAAAGATTAAGGCGATTCCTGATTCTTGAGTTAATTGTCTCAGTTGATGGAGAAATGTTTTGGGCTGTAAGTCAGGTCGTGTTGTTTGTACAGGTACAACTAAAACAGCGGCTAATTCTTGCTTGTGGGCTGCGATCGCATCGAGTGACTGAGGATTTCCATACTCTAAAACCAAAACATCTTCTACAACAGATGGGGGTATTCCTGGAGCAATGGGAACTATCTGTAGATTTCCATCTATTGTTTTTGCTTTAACTAATGTTCCATCAAAATGACCGTGATAAGAGCCTGAAAATAACGCAATTTTATTGCGGTTTGTTGCCGATCGTGCTAATCGTATCGCCGTCATCACCGCTTCTGTACCCGTATTGCTAAACGCAACTCGCTCCATTCCTGTGAGTTCGCAAATCAACTCTGCAACTTCACCAGCAAATTCTGATTGAGGGCCGATTTGTATGCCTTTCTCAAGTTGCTCTTCTAGGGCTTCTTTTATGAAGGGCGGATTGTGACCAAAGAGATTAACTCCTAAGCCCATCATGATATCAATATATTCATTTCCATCCACATCCCATATTCGGGAGCCAAGAGAGCGCTGGGCAACGATGGGATAGAAAAGTTCTTTGAAGGGGAGGCTAAACCCTTCGGAGGCTCTAATATCTGCGAGAACTGGACGATAGGTTTGGGTGAGTTGTTTGGAGGTTTTTGTCCGCTTAGTGTAGCGTTCAATTAGTTCATGTAGATACTTTTGTTGGCGTGAAATTGTGCTGTCTGTTGTTTGCATTTTAGGGTTATGGAGGTAAATGTTGGTTAGTTTTAGAGGTTGTAACTACGCTGTAATCCGCCAGGGATTCAAATCCCTAGCTCATAGCTGAAGTCCATTAAAATGGACTGGAAATTTTTGTCAGCTAACACGACATATTTCTTACATGTGGGGCATGAAGAAAACTGCTTTGAATGAGATAAGAGAAGTAGGTCTGGAGCAATTCAGAATTGACTGACGGACAGACGATTGAGGTATTTGTCAGTCCTTCGGTTGTATTGTGGCAATTAAACTTTAATGCGGCTGAGTTTGAGGTTTTTTCTAAAGAGTCTTGAGTGCTGGTGCGATCGCTTTCCATTCCAGCAAAAAACGGGATGAGTGGGTACAGAGGATTATCTGAGAAACGCTCCGCAGCATTGAGAAACTCGGCTTGCCACTGATTATGAGACATCAATTGGATAGGATAGCCAAATTCGCCAATCCAGTTAAACAACTCGAATGAGCGGATGGGATGAGGATTAGATAGGTGAAATATCTTGCCGAAGGATTGTTCTTGCTTGGATAAATGAGCGATCGCTTTACTCACATAGTCCACAGGAGTCATATCCACTGTTGTATCTACATCTGGGGCAAATCCAAGCTCGATAAAGCCTTTGAGCATTCTGTAAAGGCGATCGTTGGTGTTACAGACACCCGTTTGGCTGTGTCCCGATACGCGCCCCAGCCTATAAATAGAAACAGGCAATCCGCGATCTCTTGCAGTGGCGACTAACTTCTCAGCAACCCATTTAGTTTGACCATAGCCCCCCGATGGCACTTGGCTGTGGTTAAAGCGGTAAAGTTCTTGAATCCCCTTAACTTCAGCATGACTCGCTGAAGTCAAAACGCTAAGGGTCGAAATGTAATGGACGGGCTTCACTCTAATGCGACTAGCTAACCTCAGCACTTCTTGCGTTCCCAGAACATTCGCTGCCTTGAGAGTAGAGTAAGGATGAATGAGATTAATCGATGCAGCATTGTGATAGATGGCATCAACTTTGCCAGCCATAACTTGAAACTGCTCTTCAGAAAGACCCAAAAGCGGCTGAGACAAATCCCCCACAACGGGGATAATGCGGCGGCTTAGCAATTCATCCCAGAGCAAATAGGATTCGAGATGGCTTTGAAGTCTCTTTTTCCCTAACTCGGCATTGGGGGAACGGACTAAGCAATAAATATCAGCCGTAGTTTGTTGGAGGAGTTCGTAGAGTAAAAACGCTCCTACAAAGCCTGTTGCTCCAGTCAAGAAGATATGAGATGGCTCAGTTGTAGGCTCAAATGATGTATCAGGGTAGATGCTGGGGTCGAGTACAGCTTCAGCGTTTAAAGCTGCAACAGTTACCTTACCCGTTGGGGTAGATGCTTTTGGTAAGTCAGAAGGAGTATACCCTTTAGCCTCAAGGGACTGGCAGCAGTTAATCAATTCCCGCAACGCTTCTATAAAACTCTCAGCCAACCGTTCAATCGTGGCTTGACGATGAATTGCCTTGCTGTACGTCCAATCCAGTCGTAGTTGCCCTTCTGCAACAATTCCATTGATATCTAGCAGATAGCTTCGGTTTCCCCGCAGGCTGCGCGCCACTCCGCAGGACTCTTGAGCGGGTTTAAACAAAGATGACTCTTGGAATATCTGGTCAGTCTGACCCAGATAGTTAAACCGAATTTCAGCCTTCGGTGAATGTAGTTGCAAGGATTTTGAGAGATATCGCAGCACGCCATAGCCAATGCCTCGATTAGGGATACGCCGCAACTGCTCTTTGACTGCCTTCAGGGCATCTCTCAGACTAGAAGCTTCCTCAATATCCAGCAATACGGGGAAGATGGTCGTAAACCAGCCGACAGTCCGCGACAAATCTACATCATCGAAAATTGCTTCCCGTCCATGACCTTCTAGATCAATAAGCAAAGAACGTTCACCTGTCCACTGAGCGAACGCTTGCATCAGCGCTGCAAGTAGAACCTCGTTGATTTGGGTTTGATATGCTGCTGGTACTGCTTGTAGCAGCACTTGGGTTTCTTCCCGACTGAGAGTTACCGATACTGTGCAAGCTTCAGCTACGCTATTGTTGCCTCCAGGAAAGTCTATCGGTAGGTGAACAATCTGCTGACGAGACTCAGCCAGCCAGTAGTCCAACTCTTGCTGGAGTGTTGCTGACTGTGCGTACTCCTGCAATCGTTCCGCCCAATGCTTGAAGGAAGTAGTTTTCGGTGGTAGTTGGATAGCTTCGCCTTGGTTAATTTGCTGGTAGGCGGTTTGGAGGTCTTCTAACAAAATTCGCCAGGAAACGCCATCAACGGCTAGGTGGTGGATGATAATCAGCAGGCGACTGGGCTTAACCTCTCCCCCAGCCCCTCTCCTCTTAGGAGAGGGGAGTCCAGTTCCTCCATTCCCTTGTAGGGAAGCCGGAGCTTTAGTGAGGAGGTTAGGGGGATTAGGTGACTTTTCAAATACATTCTTAGATGCACCCAAGTCAAACAGAACCACTTGCACCAGTGGCCCTGAGGAGAGATTTAGGCTGGTTTGGAGTTTGGTAGCAGCGTCAGAGATAGCAGATTCTTGCTCTATCTCTGACACGGTTGACAAATCGACGTGGGTAAACGGCACGATTGCGTCAGGACTGGCGTTAACCTGCTGCCACCCCGATTCCTGGCGAACAAAGCGCAGGCGTAGAGCATCGTGGTGTTCGAGCAATTTCTGCAGCGCTTGCTCTAATAGTACCGGAGCGATCGCTTGCTGCACTTCCAGCAAAACAGCCTGGTTCCAGTGGTGCGAATCGGGAAGATTTTGTTCAAAGAACCAGTGTTGAATGGGGGTAAGCGGCACTGAACCCATCACTAGACCCTGTTCGGCTTGAATCGTTCGATTCGTGCCAGCCACGGCTGCAAGTTCGGCAATAGTTTGATGCTCAAACAGTTGCTTGGGGGACAGTTGCAGACCAGCCTGGTTAGCTTTGGCGATAATTTGCATACTGAGGATGGAATCTCCACCCAACTCGAAGAAGTTATCGTGGATTCCTACCGTTTCAAGTTGGAGAATCTGAGTCCAAATCTCAGCCAGAATTTTCTCAGCCGTCGTGCGAGGTGCGACAAATGTTTCTTCCAAATTAGATCGAGCCATGTCCGGGGCTGGCAGTGCTTGGCGGTCTACCTTACCATTTGGTGTCAGGGGTAGAGCTTTCAGCCGCACGAACGCTGATGGAACCATGTATTCGGGTAACTTTTCCTGTAGGAAGCCGCGCAGGTCGCTCGATTTTAGATTTTGGAGTTTGGATTTTGGATTTTTAGGTTGTTCGTTAGGGACAACATAAGCTACGAGGTGTTTTCTGCCTGGTTCGTCCTCTCTCGCTATGACTACGGTTTCGCTGATGCTAGGGTGTTGTCTTAGGGCGGCTTCAATCTCACCTAGCTCTATGCGGAAGCCGTGAATTTTGACTTGGTTGTCAATTCGCCCGATAAACTCAATGTTTCCGTCTGGTAAGTAACGGGCTAAATCTCCAGTTTTATACAAATAAGAGTTTTGAATTTTGAGTTTTAAGTTTTGAATTGAAGAATTTTCTTCTAGTTCATCACTCTCTAAGAAGGGGTTATTAATGAACTTCTCGGCAGTCAGTTCAGATTGATTTAGATAGCCCCTGGCAACTCCCGCACCGCCAATATGTAATTCTCCTGGTACGCCAATGGGGACGGGTTGCCCCTCAGAGTCCAGCAGATAGATTTGGGTGTTTGCAATGGGACGACCAATCGGAACAGTGGCAGTAAATTTCGATCCCCCCTTGCCCCCCTTTTTAAGGGGGGTAGATGTAGCGGATGGATTGTTGGTTATTGGGTAGGTTAGTACGCCTACGGTGGTTTCTGTTGGCCCGTAGTGGTTGAAAATCTGACACTGTGGGGTTAATTGTTGAATTTGCTCAATCAACGTCCAACTACAAGCTTCACCACCAAGAATTAGCCGTTGCCGAGGCAAGATGCGTTTGGGATTAGAAGAGGTTAGTAAAGCGGTAAGGTGAGATGGAACAATCTTGAGACAGTCGATCGCATGGCGTTGAAAATAGTCGGCTAGTGCTTCTGGATTGGATGCACGCTCAGATGATATTACATGGAGACACCCGCCACTACATAGAGAAGGGAAAATAGTTGTGTTGCCTAAGTCGGCGGCAAAGGTGGAAACGGTGGCAAAACTGGTACAGACGGAAAGGTCTAGCTTTTCTGCGATCGCATTTACATAATTAAGCAGTTGCCGATGCTCGACAGCAACGCCTTTGGGTTTACCTGTTGAGCCAGAGGTGAACAGAACATAGACTAAATTCTCTGATTTAACGTCGCTGCTAAGATTTTCTTGACTCTCTCGGTCGATAACCTCCCAATCGGTGTCTAAACATATCACCTGCGCTGTGCGATCGCAAAGCTTTTCGGCTAACTGTTGTTGAGTCAAAAGAACCGATACTCCGGCATCCTGTAACCTAAACGCTAAACTCTCTTTGGGTAAAGCAGGGTCTAGCGGAACGTAGGCTGCGCCAGCTTTGAGGATACCGAGGAGTCCTATAATCAGGTCGAGAGAACGCTCTACAAACAGTCCCACCAACACATCTGGTTTAACTCCCAGTCGCTGGAGGTGATGAGCCAGTTGATTAGATCGCCTGTTTAGTTCAGCATAAGTTAGCTGCTGGTCTTCAAAGACAACAGCAACACTGTCTGGTGTGCGTTCTGCTTGTTCCTCGAAGAGTTGATGGATGCAACGATCTAGCGGATAATCGGCGTGCGTCTGGTTGAATTCGACTAATAGTTGTTTGCGATCGCTAGGCTTGAGAATTTCTAGTTTTCCGATTTCTACTTCGGGATGTTTGACAGCACTTTCTAACAACGTCTGAAACTGACTCGCCAAGCGTTCAATAGTTTCTACATCCAATAAAGATGAATCGTATTGAAATTCTACGGTTATAGAATCATTTTGGCGGAGACAGGAGAGTTTAACCTTGAATCGGTCAAAACACACATACTGCTTATCAACTGAGAATGACAGTTCATTAGTGCAATAAATTTCAGGCTGTTCTGAATAATCAAAACTAAAGGGGAAAAATGCTGGCTCTTGGTTATTCTCAGTTAAATTGAGCACTTTATCCCAATCAAAGTACTCTTGCCACTTGTAACACTCACTAACTGATTCGTCAGCTTGCTTAATAATTTCACTGAACTTTAGTTTCCTCTCTAGATGACCAGTTATCGGTAAATGTTTTGCAAGCAAACCTAGCGCTTGCTCTAACTCCTCATATTTTCTGCCATTGAAAGCCCTACCTACAATAATCGTTTGCTGTCCGGTAACACGCCATAGCAGAATCTGCCAGCAAGTCAATAAAAATACAGAGAGTGAACTATTATACTTCTCAGCCAGTACTTCTATCTTTGATACTAAATCGTGATTGAATCTGAGATTCAGAGAGTTAGGTTGAAAATCTATTATTTCATCAAATTTATTTTCAAAAGGTAGCCTTAAGCAAAAAGCAGCATCAAAGTTCTGTCTTTGCCAAAACTCTACTCCTGTTTTTGTATCTTCTGATTCTAAGAGTTCATTTTGCCATTCAGCAATATCAACATACTGAGTAGGTCTATCTAATAATTGTCCATTTTTATGATTTGTAGCATATGAGTTGATAACTTCGTTTACTAAATTCAGGAGGGTGGCTATATCGGCACAAAGAGCAGGAAGACTAATAATCAGATAATGCTTTTGAGACGATAGAATAACTAGAGATGCATAGAAAGATATCCCATCTTCAAGAGTTAAATGTCGTTGAAGTACTTCATCAAAGAGGGTGTCACATTTAACCTCTTGTTCTTGAGTGTCTAAACTTCTTAAGTCGTGATAATGAATTGATAAGGTACTGCTGTCAGTGATGACCTGAAGAGGAATGGTCATTCCTGGTAAGCAGCGGAAGGTTGTACGAAGAATCTCATGTCGATTGACAACGTTCTCTAAGGCGAGTTCTAAACGTTTTGGATCGAGATTTCCCTCGATAAGAATAGCGTACTGAACGCGGTAAGGTAGTGTTGCATCAAATTGTTGCAATGACCACAGATGCTTTTGTTGAGGAGAAAGTCGATATCCCTCAATGATTTCATTTTTCATAGTAATACCTCTGTTTTTAATTTATGCTCTAAATTCTGCTGATTAATTTGGTTATTTTGACTTATTTGCCAAACCGTTCTGCCATACCTGCTAAGACTTTTCGGAGACCGACAAATGGATTCCGACCGTGACAAGCCAACATATTATCAAGTAACAATACATCTCCTGTCTGCCAGACAAAAGTAATGGCTTCTTGTTTATAAATATCACGAATTTCGTCTAATACTGAGGTTTCAATTGGCGAACCGTCACCGTAATAAGCATTACGTGGTAATTCTTCCTCGTTGAACCCAGCAAAAAGACCTTCTCGAACAGCGGAGTTTAAGCTTGATACGTGAAACAAATGGGCTTGATTAAACCAAACGTCTTCCCCCGTCTTGGGATGCATGGCAACCGCGTGACAAATTTGGCGTGTTTTTAGACTATCTTGGTCGTACCATTCAAACTCAATGCTATTGTTGCGGCAATAATGCTCTACCTCAGATTTGTCGGTTGTTTGAAAAACATTTTGCCAGGAAAGATCGAGTCCATGTCTGTAGTTTCGTACATACATGACTTGTTTTTGTCTAAATTTTTCTCGGATGGTTGGATCGATGCGCTGAAAAACTTTTCTGCTGTCAGCAATCGGTGTTTCTCCTCCTTGCTGTGCAGGTTGTACGCAGTAAAAGCCAATTTTTATAGGCCAGTTGCGGGAGTAGGACATTTCGTTGTGTAACGGAATGGATTGCTCGGCTGGATATTCGGTTGAGGTGTAGATGTTGCCACTGACATGATTGCGTGGTGTTGAGCGATAAGAGTACTCTAATAGCTCCCCAGAAAGAGCTTTAATGAAATTCTCAAAATCAGCGGCTCCATTGACCTGAAAGTTTCGGAAAAGTATACCGCCGTTTTTTAGTAAATTGGTTTCGATAAACGGTCGATTGTTCTCAGCCCAAGCAGTAAGATTTAAACCGTTTATAGAAGGCTCAACTATTAGAGGTAATAGTTTACCTGGCTCTAGATATTCTGCTTTTACCAAGTCTTCTTGAGCAATGCTGATGACTTGCCGCTTGAATGCTCCTAGTTTTTTGATACTAGATTGGTTGATTTCTGCATCTTTCATGATTCAGTTATTTACTTAGAATGAACTTAAACGTTACTGATAGACTTCCGCTTAGTCATTTTGAACTTCTGCCGACTAGCCTTTTCAATCTCTTTTTCTTGGATGAGTTGTTGTTGTTTATTGGCTTCAGCAAGGATTTCTGCGAGACTATTTATCTTAGTATTGGGGTTTGTAGTAATCTGTTTCAGAAGTAGTTCAAAATGTTCTGCTATGCGAGCGATGGTTTCTGGGTTGAATAAGTCTACTCTGTAGCCCAATGAACCCTTAAGACCTTCTTCGCTTTCCTCTAGCTCAAGCCTCAAATCGTGCTTTGCCCTGTCGCTGTCAATATTTAATGCAGCGATATTCAAATCTGGCAGATTTAAGGATGGTGTAGGAGTATTTTGGAGGACAAACCACACTTGGAATAGTGGGTTGTAGCCCGGATTCCGTTCAGGCTGCAATTCTTCTACTAGTTTCTCAAACGGTAAATCTTGATGAGTGTAAGCTTCTAAAGTGCGATCGCGTACTCGACCTAGCAATTCCCGGAAACTAGGATTATCAGACAAATCAGTACGCAGAACTAGGGTGTTGGCAAAAAATCCAATTAACCCCTCAAGTTCCGATCGCGTGCGGTTGGCAATCGGCGAGCCTACTATGATATCGTCTTGTCCACTCCAGCAGTACAGCAAGGTCTTGAATGCTGCTAAAAGGGTCATGAACAGGGTTACTCCTTCGCGGGAACTGAGGTTTTTGATGTCCTCGGTTAAGGGCTTTGGTAAGATAAGCGATCGCGCTGCACCCTGGAACGTTCTAAGTGTCGGTCGCGGTCTATCTGTCGGTAATTGCAGTAGAGGAGGAGCACCCTCTAGTTGTTGCTTCCAGTAGTTTAGTTGGGTCTTTAGCATCTCCCCCTGCAACCACTGCCTTTGCCAAACAGCAAAGTCTGCATATTGGATAGGGAGTTCAGTTAGTGGTAAAGGCTTCTTAGCACAGAACGCTTTATAGAGTTCTCCTATCTCTCGGATAAGTACTCCTACAGACCAAGCATCAGAAACGATATGGTGCATAGTGAGTAGTAACACGTACTCATTTTCATCGAGTTGCAGCAGCAAGCATCGCAGTAATGGACACTCGGCTAAGTTGAAGGGTCGATTTGCTTCTTCTTGAGCCAGATTTTGAACCTTAGTTTCTCGTTCTGTGGGAGGGAGCGAATGCAAATGTACCACTGGTAAGGTCAAAGTTGAGGCAGGTTCAACGACTTGAAACGGTTGCCCATCGACTGCAACAAACCGAGTTCGTAACACTTCATGACGCCTAACAATTTCGTTGAAACTTTGTTCCAGTGCTGTGACGTTGAGTAGACCTGTCAGGCGTACAGCGGCGTGAACGTTGTATAAAGGGCTGTTAGGCTCCAATTGGTTGAGCAGCCACAGCCGTTGTTGGGCGAAGGACAGGGGTAAGGCTTTGTCTCGTGAAACTGGCTCAAGAGGCGGAACGGCTAGTCCTGACCCAGCCTTTATCGCTGTTTCAATCTGCTCTCCTAATCCAGCAATAGTAGGTAACTCGAACAAACAGCGTAGGGGTAACTCTATCTGGAAGGTTTTATACAAGCGGGACATCACTTGGGTTGCCAGCAACGAGTGTCCACCCAAATGGAAAAAGTTGTCATGGATGCCAACCCGTTCGAGGTTCAGAACTTGAGACCAGATGCCAGACAATAACTCTTCTACAGGCGTGCGAGGTGCAACAAAAGCCTCGTCCAGTTCCGGTCTGAGTGTGTCGGGTGCGGGTAGCGATCGACGATCCACTTTACCGTTAGGCGTCAACGGCAGCGCCTCCAGTATCACAAAAGCCGATGGCACCATATACTCAGGCATTTGCCCTTTTAGGTAGTTTCGCAGTTCGCTGCTTGTGGGGGCTTGCTCGGAGTTGGGGACAATATAAGCGACCAACTGCTTGTCACCGAGTCGATCCTCCCGAACCAAAACTACCGTTTCCCGCACATTGGAGTATTGACCCAAGACTGTCTCAATTTCCCCTAGCTCGATGCGGAAGCCCCGAATCTTCACCTGATCGTCAATGCGCCCTAGATACTCAATCTCTCCATTTGGTAGATAACGTGCCAAGTCACCGGACTTATAAAGGCGATCGCTCGGATTTGTGCTAAAGGGATTGGAAATAAACCGCTCAGTAGTCAGTTCTGGGCAATTCAGATAGCCACGCGCCACGCCAGCACCACTAACGTACAATTCACCGGGAACGCCAATTGGCACTGGTGAGAAGTGTTTATCCAACAAATAGATATTCAAGTCTGGAATCGGACGACCGATAACACTGCCTGGAGATCCCCCCCAGCCCCCCTTAGTAAGGGGAGAGAATTCAGTTAAAGTCCCCCTTTTTAAGGGGGATTTAGGGGGAGCTGAATCTGACGGGGAAGTTTGAAAACACGCCCCAGTATCTGCTGCCGTCAAGGGGCGATAAGTCACATGTACGGTAGTTTCTGTAATGCCGTACATATTCACTAACTGAGGAGACTGGTCGCCGTGGCTGTCAAACCAGGGTTTCAAACTTTGGGGTTCCAACGCTTCTCCACCGAAGATAACCAAGCGCAAGCAAAAATTTTGGGCAGGACAACCCGCCGCTTGGTCGTCCGTATTAGCTGAAGACGGTTCTTCCCGCATCAGTTGACGAAAAGCTGAAGGCGTCTGATTGAGTACTGTCACCTGCTCTTGGCACAACAACTTGTAGAAGTCTCTGGGCGAACGGCTGACCAGGTAAGGCACTATTACTAATTTGCCACCGTGAAGCAAAGCACCCCAAAGTTCCCAAACCGAGAAGTCGAAGGCAATGGAGTGAAACAAAGTCCACACGTCCTGTTCATTAAAGTGAAACCAAGACTGAGTGGCTGCAAATAGTCGGGTGACATTCGCATGGTTGACTAAGACACCCTTGGGTTGACCTGTTGAGCCGGAGGTGTAGATGACATACGCTAGGTTCTCATCGGTGGACTGACTGATAGGGTTCTCCAGGCTTTCCTGAGAAATACTTTTCCAGTCTGTATCCAAGCAAACAACCTTGTTTTGATGTTCTGGCAACCTCCTCACCAGTTGCTGCTGAGTCAGTAAGATTGATACCTGAGCATCCTGCAAAATGAAAGCTAGGCGCTCCGGTGGATAGGCTAAGTCAAGCGGGAGATAAGCGCCATCTGCTTTGAGGATGCCCAAAATTCCGACTACCAAATCAATTGACCGCTCAACATAAATTCCTACTAGCACCTCTGGTTCCACACCCAACTTTTGCAGGTAGTGGGCGATTTTGTTTGCCCGCTCGTTCAGTTCGCGGTAGGTTAGATGCTCGCCTTCAAAAACGACTGCGATCGCATCGGGTGTCCGTTCTACCTGAGCTTCAAACAACTGATGGATGCACTGACCTTGAGAATAGTTAGCTTGAGTGCGATTCCACTCCACCAGTAGCTGATGCTGTTCAGCTTGTGTCAATATCTGCAAGTCCTTTAGGCGCTGCTCAGGATTGGCAACCATCCCTTCTAGCAACGTTTGGAAATGCCCTAACATTCGGGTAATCGTGGCGGCATCAAATTGTTGGCAATCATACCAAATATCTAATGACAGCTCTGAACCACTCCCTACCACCACAGTCAAGGGGTAGTTTATTGATTCCACAAAACGAAATTCCCGCATATCCAGGCTTTCGCTTTGCTGCGCTAAGGAAGAGTCCACAGGGTAGTTTTCAAAAACCAAAATACTCTCGAATAACGGCATCCCCCGTGGTATGTCACTCCAGGCTTGGACTTCTACTAAGGGGCTGTACTCATACTGTCGAGCCTCGATTTGTTGAGCTTGTAGTTTCTTTAGCCAAGGTAGAAGAAACTCCTCAGAAGGAACGCTGACTCGTACTGGAAGGGTATTAATAAAAACACCCACCATATTCTCAACTCCCGCTAGGTCTGTCGGACGACCCGAAGAAGTTGCCCCAAACAGGATATCTTCCTCGCCACTGTAACGACTCAAGAGTAAAGCGAAGGCTCCTTGCACGAGAGTGTTTAGAGTTAGCTGATGCTGCTGCGCCAGAGTCTTGAGGGCAGATGTTGTCGCTTCAGATAGTTGGATTTGCTGCTCATCCTGGTCTTCCTGTCCGCTAGGGGAGTCTCCAGAATTTCGCTCTACTTTTAAGGGAGTAGGTGTAGTAAAACCTTTGAGAGTACGCCGCCAAAAAGCCTCGGCTTGAGACAAATCTTGCTGCCGCAACCAAGCAATATAATTTGCGTAAGGTCTGCTGGGGAGCAATGGCAAATTTTGACCTTGTTGTAGTGCTGAGTAAATATCAAAAACGTCCTTGAAAACTACGGCTGTTGACCACCCATCTAGAATCAGATGGTGTTTGCTCCAGAAAAACTTGTACTTATCCTCAGCGAGTTGAATCAGCGTCAGTCGCATCAACGGTGGTTTGTTGATGTCAAAATCCCGTTTGCGATCGCCTTTTAGGAAATTCTCTAACAACTCGTGTTGCTCAGTTGACGAAACTTCTTGCCAATCGTACTGCTCCCAAGGCAAGTTTACAGACCGATAAACAACCTGAAAGGGTTGGTCGCGACGTTCCCAATGAAAAGAGGTACGCAATACTGGATGTCGCTCTATTACTAACTGCCAAGCTTTCTTTAGCAGTGAAACATCGAGGGAGTTGCTAAAGGTACAACTAATCTGAGCGACATATACTCCTGACTTGGGTGTATAGAGGGTGTGGAAGAGTATGCCCTGCTGCGTAGGCGACAGGGGATAAATGTCTTCAATATTTTTTCTATTGTCCATTTATAGTCACCTACTGATTGGCTAGAGTTCTGCAAGGAGTTCGTCAAGCTCTTTCGGGCTAAACTGCATTTGAGGAAAGTCTGAGGGTGTGTACCCTCCAGCTTCGGGAGACTGACAGTGAGTAATAAGCGATCGCAACGCTTCAACAAAACTCTCAGCTAGATTCTCAATCGTGCTTCGGTGATGAATCTTCTCGCTATAGCTCCAATCCAATCGAAGCTGACCTGAAACAATCAATCCATTAATCACCAGCAAGCGATTTCGGCTTCCCCGCAGACTGCGTTCTTGTCCGCAAGATTCTTCAGCAGGTGCAAACAGCGAGGATTCCGATAAAACTTGGTCAAACTGCCCCAAATAGTTGAATTTCACTTCCGGTTGCTGCAACGCTTGCAGTTGCTCCGTCAATTCCCGGTTTTCGTTCAGATAGCGTAGCACGCCATAACCAATGCCTCGATTCGGAATACGGCGCAGTTGCTCTTTAACTGCCTTGAGCGCTTCTCCAGGGTTAGACGCTTCCCCAATATCCAACAGCACTGGGAAGTGGGTGGTAAACCAGCCGACTGTACGCGATAGGTTGACATCGTTGAAAATATCTTCTCGTCCGTGACCCTCTAATTCAACTAATAGCGATCGCTCACCCGTCCATCGTGCAAATGATTGTGCGAGTGCCGTTAGCAATATGTCGTTGATTTGTGTTCGATAGGCGGCTGGGACTTCCTGGAGTAGAGCTTGAGTTTCTTCTACACTCAGAGCGATCGATACCGTTTTTTCTGAAGCCACTGTGTTATCACAATCTTGCAAGAGAGACCTCTCCCCCAGCCCCTCTCCTACAAGGAGAGGGGAGTCCGACTCCCCCATTCCCTCGTAGGGAACCGGAGCTTTAGTGAGGAGGGCTGGGGGGGTTAGGTCAGCCTTATCTGAGTAGTATTCAGTGTTGTCGCCTCCTGCATAGTCCACTGGCAAGCGGGGAACTGATTTTTGAGCTTGAGCCAACCAATAGTCTTGCTCTTGCCGAACAACTTCTGACTGCGCGTACTCTCTCAATCGTTCCGCCCAATGCTTGAACGAAGTCGTTTTGGATGGTAGTGCAATTGCTTCACCTCGACTTAGCTGTTCGTAAGCAGTTTGGAGGTCTTCCAGCAAAATTCGCCAGGAGACACCATCAATGACTAAGTGGTGAATGACAATGAGCAGGCGCTGAGAATCACCCAAGTCAAACAGAGCAACCCGCATCAGCGGTTTTTCTGCCAGATTTAGGCTGGTTTGGAGTTCAGTCGCTGCTTCCTCAATAGCCGCTTTATGCTGCTCTGGTGATACTGCCGATAAATCCAGGCATTGAAATGGCACCATCCCGTTGGAATCAGCATTAATCTGTTTCCATCCCGATTCCGCCTTAACAAAACACAGGCGTAGCGCATCGTGATGTTCTAGCAATCCATGTAAAACCTTCTGCAATAGCGCTGGGTCGATCACTTGACGCACTTGCAGCAAAACAGCTTGGTTCCAGTGGTGGGAGTCAGGCTGATTTTGTTCAAAGAACCAGTGCTGAATTGGGGTGAGAGGTACTGAACCCGTTACCATCCCTTGTTCTGCCATAACACCCTGATTCAGGCTAGCCACGGCTGCGAGTTCGGCAATGGTCTGGTTTTCAAAAAGCTGCTTGGGAGCAAGTTCTATGCCATCTTGATGCGCTCTAGCAACGATTTGAATACTAATAATGGAATCGCCGCCTAATTCAAAGAAGTTGTCGTGAATGCCAACTTGCTCAGCCTTGAGGACTTCCGCCCAGAGGTTTGCCAGTTTTTCCTCTAAAGGAGTGCGCGGTGCGACATAGGTGTCTTTCAACTCAGGTCTAGACGCATCCGGTGCTGGCAGCATTTGGCGATTGACTTTGCCATTGGGTGTCAACGGTAGAGCCTTGAGCTGCACGAAGAAAGACGGCACCATATATTCTGGCAACCACTCTAGCAGGAAGCTTCGCAACTCGCTGCTAGCTGGAGCCGATTTGTGTTTGGGTACTACATAACCAACTAAGCGCTTGTTGCCTGGTTCATCTTCCTGCGCTATGACGACGGTTTCACTGACGCCAGGGTGTTTCATCAATGCGGCTTCAATCTCTCCTAGCTCAATGCGAAAGCCGTGTATCTTGACTTGGTTGTCAATTCGTCTGAGAAATTCAAGAGTTCCGTCGGGTAAGTAACGAGCTAAATCCCCGGTTTTGTAAAGCCGCTCTCCAGGAATAAAAGGATTATTGACGAATTTCTCGGCAGTCAGTTCTGGTCGATGTAGATAGCCTCGTGCTAACCCTGCACCACCAATATGCAATTCTCCTGGTACGCCAATGGGGACGGGTTGCCCTTCAGAGTCGAGCAGATAGATTTGAGTGTTGGCAATGGGACGACCAATGGGAACTGTAGCAGAGAATTTGGCAACGGATTTTGATTCCTCCTCGTTAAAAAGAGGGGTAGATGTAGCGGATGGATTGTTGGTTATTGGATAGGTGAGAACGCCGATAGTGGCTTCGGTTGGGCCGTAGTGGTTGAGAATTTGGCACTCTGGTGCTAGCTGCTGAATCTGTCTGATTAAGTCCCAACTACAAGCTTCACCTCCGAGTACTAGTCGCTGGCGAGGTAGAATTTGCTGGGGATTTTCACAAGTCAGTAAGGCTTTCAGGTGAGACGGAACAATCTTGAGGCAGTCGATGGGATGGCGCTGGAAGTAATCGGCTAAGGCTTGCGGATCGGAAGCGCGATCGCTAGATAGTATATGCAAACATCCACCACTGCACAAGGCTGGAAAGATTACCGTTTTACCCAAATCAGCAGCAAAGGTGGACACTGTCGCATAACTGGCACCTGTGGGAAGATTGAGGATTTCCTGGATGCTGTACAGGTAGTTGAGGAGTTGCTGGTGTTCGATCGCAACGCCTTTGGGAACACCAGTAGAACCAGAGGTGTAGATGACGTAGGCTAAGTTCTCTGGTTTAACGTTGCTAGCCGGATTGCGATCGCATTCTCGATCTATTTTCTCCCAGTCTGTATCTAGACAAATGATTGTTCTTTGTTCTTGGTTGTTCGTCAGAAGTTCTTTGCTTTTAACTAACGATGTTTGGCTAAGGAGCAATGACACTTGAGCATCTTGCAACCGAAGCGCAATGCCAGAAGGGGGCAAAGTGGGGTCTAGGGGAAGGTATGCTCCCCCAGCTTTGAGAATGCCAAGCAGTCCTATAATCAGGTCAATTGAGCGTTCTACAAGTAGCCCCACTAACATATCCGGCTTAACACCTAGTTGCTGTAGGTAATGGGCTAGTTTGTTAGCACGGGTATTGAGTTCGCGGTAGGTTAATGCTTGCTCTTCAAAGACAACGGCAATATTATCTGGTGTTCTCGCGGCTTGGTCTTCAAATAGTTTGTGAATGCAGGTTTTTTTTGGATAATCGACAGCCGTGTGATTGAACTCCACTAATAGCTGCTGTCGTTCGCGATCGCTCAAAATATTTAGCTTAATCGCAGCCGCTTCTGGATTACTGACAAGGCTTTCTACTAAGGTATAAAACCGTTCTGCCAGACGTTTAATATCATCTTCTAAAAAATAACTTTTCTCGTATTGAAATGCAGCTACTATTGAGTCATCGTAACGATTGCAGGAAAGTTTTACTTTGAATCGGTCGAGACAGATGTAGTGTTTGTACAGTGAAAAATGCACAGCAGCTTCCGAGTCTTGAGATGACCATTCTTCATACTCAAAGCCAAAAGGTAAAAATCCTATATCCGTATCATGCTCGGTATCTGTAAAGTACTCTTGCCATTCGTAAGCATCATGAACCGATTGATTAACTTGACTTAAGATTTCACTAAATTTGGAGTGAGTCTCGAAGTAGCAAGTTAAGGGTAAATACTTGGCGAATAATCCTAGCGATCGCTCTAACTCTTCATAGGGGCGACCATCGAATGTAGTACCGATGATAATATTTTGCTGCCCTGTCAGCCGCCACAGCAGAATCTGCCAACACGTTAGCAATACTGTAGAAACCGAAGTCTCGTGTTTCTGCGTTAGTGCTTCGATTTTGGCAGCAATATCAGGCTCAAGCTTACACTCAATAGAATTGAATTCAAAATTGGCTGGGATATCACTGAGTTTGTTTTCAAAAGGCAAAGTTAACGGTGTCAGCCCAGAAAAATCTTGCTTCTCCCAGTACTTTTTACCAGCTAATCCATCCTCATCTTCAAGTAATTGATTCTGCCATTCAGAAAATTGGACGTATTGCACAATTTCATCTTCATCAGGCAATGTCTCCCCTTGAAGAGAAGCGATGTAAGACTGGCAAATCTCCTCAACTAGATTTTTTAATGTTTTACTATCAGCACAAATGACAGGCAGGCTGATGAGCAAAATATATTTTTGGGCTGACAGTATCAGCAGGCAGAAACGCAATAAAGGATTTTGAACAAAATCGAAGGCTTGCTGTCTTTCTTTCTGAAGGATTTCCTCGATTTTGGATTCTTGTTGCTTGGAACCTAAATTACTTAGATTGATGTCACGGCAAGAGAGAACACTACTATCCGCTACAACTTGAATAGGCGCTTTAATTCCTGGCTTGCGCCGAAAGGTTGTCCGCAAAATCTCATGTCGATTGATTACATTTTGCAGGGCTACTTTTAGGACTTCTCGATTGAGATTGCCTTCGATGAGGATAGCACCTTGGATCTGATAAGCAAGACTATCTTGCTGTAACGACCATAGTCGTTTTTGTTGAGGGGAAAGTTGAAATCCCTCAATTATTTTAACTGTCATTGATTTCTCCAACTCTTTGTGTCTTCTCTTGTTTCGTTATTAAGACAACAAAGGATTTGAAATAGAGTACAAGTCAAAGATTACTGACTTAATAGTACTACAAAATCCTAGTTGAGATGTAAAGGTTTAAAGATTTATCATTTCTCCCATTGCTACTACGATTTTTCGTGAGCCAACATAAGGATTGCGACCATGTGCAGTCAACATATTATCTAACATCAGGATGTCTCCTTTTTGCCAAGGGAAACTGACTTGCGATCGCTGATAGATTTCAGTAATTTCTTGGATAACTGACTCTTCTAGGGGAGAACCATCACCGTAACAAACGTTACGTGGTAGCTTTTCTTCCCCAAATAGCGATAACAAAGAATCTCGAACGGCTGGGTCTAAGAAAGATAGGTGATGCAACTGGATTTGATTGAAAAAGACTAGTTCGCCAGTTTTTTGGTGTTTTGTGATCGCGGGTCGAATTTGACGAGTTCTTAACCCATTTTCTGGAAGCCATTCAAAATCAATTCCAGCTTTAGAGCAATACTCTTCAACCACTGCTTTATCCGTGGTTCTGAAGAAATCTTGCCAACTTACATCTAGCCCTTCGATGTAGTTGCGAACATACATGAGTTGCTTGGTAGCCAATTGTTCTCGCAGTTTTGGATCGAGAAGCTGATACATCTTGCGGCAATCTACAATTGGCGTTTCTCCACCTTGCTGTGCGGGTTGGACGCAGAAAAACCAAATTTTCAGAGGAAAACGTTGCAGGTGGGAGCTTTCGTTGTGGAACAAAATTGCTTTGTCTGCTGGGTATGGAGTGGAGCCATAGACTTTACCCTCAACGCCCTCTCGTGGTAAGTCGCCATACTCACCGAATAACTCTGGACAAATAGCTTGAGCAACAGTTTCAAACTCAGTCGCTGAATTAATATTAAAGCCTCGGAAAAGAATCGCTCCGTGTTTAAGTAACTGGGTTTCTATGAATTCCCGATGGCTTTTTGCCCAATCTACAAAATCAATATCTTCACCCGTTGGTTGGACGACTAACGGTAGAGTTTCGCCTTGGGTTAGGTAATCAGTTTTTACCAAATCTCCTTGAGGTAAACTTACCGCCTTGGGTTTAACGCTTTTGAATTTGTTGAATTTAGCCTTTTTGCGTTGTTCTTGTTCTAGAATTTGCTGTTGTTTTTCAGTTTCAGAGAGCATTTCTAGTGCCTTGATTGGAGTATCGGGGTGCTTAACAATGTTGCCTAATAGCGTTTCAAACTGACCTGACATACGAGTGATGGTGGACGCATCAAACAGGTCGGTGCTGTAATTCCAAGTCCCAATAAGTCCTTGCTCGGTTTCTTCCATAAACAGAGCTAAATCAAACTTCGCCGTTCCAGTTTCAATCTCGATGGGAGTAAGGGTAAGCCTTGAAAGTTCCAAACTAGGCATTGGAGCATTTTGGAGGACAAACAACACCTGAAATAGAGGGGTATAGTTGAGATTCCGCTCTGCGCCTAGAGCCTCTACTAACTTCGCGAAGGGCATGTCTTGGTGGGCATAGGCTCCTAACGTGACTTCGCGCACCCGACGCAGCAACTCCCGGAAACTGGGGTTGCCTGATAAGTCAGTCCGCAAGACGAGAAGGTTGACGAAGAAACCAATGAGTGGTTCTAGTTCGCTGCGGTTGCGGTTGGCGACATCGGTGCCAACAACGATATCGTCCTGATTGGTGTAACGGGACAGCAGCGTCTGAAAGGCAGCCAGCAGGAGCATGAATAGAGTAACTCCCTCCTGGCGACTGAGGATAGCGATCGCATCACTCAAGTCTTTCGAGATTACAAAGCGAGTGGTGACACCTCGAAACGTCTGAACGGCTGGGCGCGATCGATCCGTGGGTAACTTGAGTGTAGCGGGAGCACCAGCTAAATGCTGTTTCCAGTAACTTAGTTGAGCATCTAGCGCTTTCTGGAGCAACCATTGCCTCTGCCAAACCGCAAAGTCTGCATATTGAATGGGCAATTCTGGGAGGGGAGAGGGTTTCCCGCAGGAAAATGCTTCGTAGAGTGCTGCTACTTCCCCGACGAGTACCCCCATTGACCAACCATCACTAACGATGTGGTGCATTGTTAAGAGTACGATATGCTCGGTTTCGCCTAATTGCAGCAGCGTTGCTCGCAGTAGTGAATCTCGCTCCAAGTCGAACGGGCATTGAGCCTCCTTGACGGCGAGTTGCTGAACTTTAGCCTGTTGCTCGACTTCCGGTAACTCACGCAAATCTACTATCGGTAGCGGTAGAGTCAGGTAGGGTGCGATAACCTGAATGGGTTGCTCGTTCCCCATCGCAAAGGTAGTGCGTAAGGCTTCGTGGCGGCGGACAATTTCGTTCAAGCTCTGCTGTAATGCTTGCACGTTCAGCACTCCAGTCAGGCGCACAGCAGCCGGAATATTGTAAGCACAGTTACCGGGAGCGATGCGATCGAGGAACCACAGCCGTGCTTGAGCAAAGGACAAGGGCAACTCCTCAGAACGCGAAACGGGTACTAAGGGCAGCGCGTGTCGTTCTGATTCAGTTTGACGGGTTGCCTCAATGCGATCGCTTAGTTCGGCTATAGTTGGCGATTCAAACAGGCAGCGCAAGGGTAACTCCGCCTGAAATGTATCTCGTATCCGGGAAATTAACTGAGTGGCTAGTAGAGAATGTCCTCCCAATTCAAAGAAATTATCGTTGATGCCAACTTGTTCTAGATTGAAGACTTCTGCCCAAAGGTTTGTCAGCACTTCCTCAACTGGAGTTCGAGGTGCAACAAAGACTGTTTCTCCTGCCAGCGTCGTTGCGTCTGGTGCGGGTAAGGTGCGGCGATCTAGTTTGCCGTTGGGTGTCAGTGGTAGAGCAGAAAGCAGCACAAAGGCAGAAGGAACCATGTAGTCAGGTAGCTGCTTTTTCAGGAAGTCCCGCAACTCACTCAATTTTGGATTTTGCTCCCCCCTTACTAAGGGGATGGGGGGGGTGGATTTTGGATTGGGGGATTGCTCGTTAAGGACAACGTAGGCGACTAGGCGCTGGAGTCCGGGGCTATCCTCCCTGGCTAGAACAACTGCCTGTTCCACGCCTGGGTATTGAGCCAAGGCAGTTTCGATTTCTCCCAGTTCAATTCGGAAGCCGCGAATTTTTACCTGATAGTCAATTCTCCCCAAGTATTCGATGTCTCCGTTAGGGAGATAACGCGCCAAGTCTCCAGTTTTATAAAGTCGCGCCTCTGGTTGCTTGCTAAAAGGATTGGATATAAACCGTTCGGCAGTGAGTTCGGGGCGATTGAGATAGCCACGGGCTACTCCTGCGCCACCGATGTAGAGTTCGCCGGGAACTCCCATAGGAGTGGGTTGCAAGCGGTGGTCTAGTATGTAAACTTGAGTGTTTGCGATCGCACGACCAATGGGAACCGCCCCATCTCCAGACTTTACCTGATAGAGGGTAGACCAGATGGTCGTCTCTGTTGGCCCGTACAAGTTCCAGAGAGAATCGCAGCGAGTCAGCAACTGATTCGCTAATTCCCGTGATAAAGCCTCACCCCCGCAAAGTATTTTTAGCGGCTTGTTACCCTGCCATCCAGCCGCTAGCAGCATTCGCCAAGTTGCAGGCGTTGCTTGCATCACCGTAGCGCCGGAGTGAGTCAGCAACTCTGACAACCGAATGCCATCAGCCGCTACTTCCCGACTAGCGATGACCACACGGGCACCGACAATTAGGGGTAAGTAAAGTTCTAAGCCAGCAATATCAAAAGATAGCGTGGTGACAGCAAGGAGTATATCTTGCTCACTCAGTCCCGGAGCAAGACGCATGGAACATAGGAAGTTAACAAGCGCACGATGCGAAATTTGAACGCCCTTGGGCTTTCCTGTAGAACCAGAGGTATAAATTACATACGCCAAGTTGGAAGAATTTAGGCTTTTGACTCCCCCCGTTGACTCCCCTGTGTCCCTCAAGGATAAAAGCTTTTCCTTGTACTCCCCCCTTGGCAAGGGGGGTTGGGGGGGTGAATTTTGGATTAAGCTGCGATCGCTGGCTTGTATTATTTCCCAGTCAGCATCCAGGCAGACGATTTTGGCTGTGTGTTCGGGAAGTATTTCTAAAAGGCGCTGTTGAGTCAGCAGCACCGAAACCTGAGCATCCTCCAACATGAAAGCCAATCGCTCTTTAGGATAGGCAGGGTCTAAGGGAACGTAAGCGCCGCCAGCTTTGAGAATGCCGAGGATGCCGATAATCATATCAAGCGATCGCTCCACACAAATTCCCACCAGCACTTCTGGCTCCACGCCCAGTTTTTGCAAGTCGTGTGCTAGCTGATTCGCCCTCGCGTTGAGTTCTTGATACGTTAGTTGCTGGTCTTCAAAGACTGCGGCAATGGCGTTGGGGGTTCGCTCGACTTGCGCTTCAAAGAGTTGGTGAAGGCATGAATCTTGGGGATATTCAGCTTGAGTCTCATTCCACGCTTCTAGCAGTTGATGCCGTTCGGCTTCGGTCAACAGCGATAACTCACAAAGGCGCTGCTTTGGATTGGCAACCATGTTTTCCAGCACGGTTTGGAAGTGACCTAACATTCGGGTAATGGTTGCACTATCAAACCGATGGCAATCGTACAAAACCTTCAGCACCAACTCCGAACCGGGTAATGCGATCGCAGTTAGGGGATAGTTTGTCTGTTCAAACGCACGAACATTACCAATCTCTAGGTCTGCAACTCGCTCCCTATGGTGTGCCTCTACGGGATAGTTCTCAAAAACTACAATACTCTCAAACAAAGGCATATCCCTAGGGACATCACTCCATCCCTGTATATCCACGAGCGAACTATATTCGTACTGACGCGCCTCAGTTTGTTGGGCTTGGAGTTGCTGTAGCCAGGTCACAAGAGACTCTTCAGAAGCGACCTGCACTCGTATCGGTAGGGTATTAATAAACAGTCCCACCATAGACTCTACTTTGGCTAGGGCAGACGAACGACCAGAGACGGTCGCCCCAAATACCACGTCTTCCTCACCGCTATAGCGACTTAAAAGCAAAGCCCAGGCTCCCTGCACTAGGGTATTCAGCGTTAGACGTTGCTGCTGTCCTAGTGACTGTAATGCTGCTGTTGTTTTGGCTGATAGCCTAATTTCCTGCTCCTCGTAGTCTTCCTTCTGGTCGGGCAACGTCCGAAAAACCTGGTCTACGCTTAAGGGTGTTGGAGCTGTAAAACCCTTAAGCTTCTCCCGCCAAAAAGCTTCTGCCTGAGACAAATCCTGCTGCTGTAACCAGGCGATGTAGTCGCGGTAAGGACGGGGGCGTTCTAAGGAGAGTTGCTGACCTTGGCAAAAGGCTTCATAGTAGGCAATGACTTCCTTAAAGATTAACTGAGTAGACCAGCCATCAAGCAGTAAGTGGTGATGGCTCCAAATCAAGTGATAGGTAGCCTCTGTTAGCTGGATTAGGGTTAAGCGCATCAGCGGAGCCTTAGACAGCTCAAAGCCTTGCTTTCGCTCTGCTCGTAGTAAATTCTTCAGCCGTGCTTGTTGCTCTATGGGGCTGATTCCCTGCCAGTTGTGCTCTTCCCAGGGGAGTTTTACCTGCCGACCCACTACTTGCAGTGGCTTCTTAAGCTTTTCCCAGACAAAGGCAGTTCGTAAGATTGAATGCCGATCTATCACTTGCTGCCAAGCTTGGGTAAATGCCGAAACGTTCAACGTTCCAGACAGGTCAAAGCTCATTTGTTCGACATACACCCCAGATGATGGAGCATAAAGGCTGTGGAACAGTATTCCCTGTTGCAAAGAAGTTAAAGGATAGGCGTCTTCAACAGTTTTGACACTCATCGGATTGCTCCTCCTTCAAACTCAACCATGCCCAATACTGCATCGAGTTCGTCTTGTCCAAGCTGTGCCAGTGGGAAGTCTGAAGGGGTAAAGCCGCCTGCATCAGAAGACTGACAGTGGGCGATAAGCGATCGCAACGCTTCCACAAAACTCTCTGCCAGCCTCTCAACGGTGACTCGTTTATGAATAGTCTCGCTGTACGTCCAATGCAATTGCAGTTGGTTCTTCACCACCAGCCCGTTCACTTCTAACAAATAGCCGCGACTTCCCTTGAGGCTATGAGCAGTTCCGCTAGACTCGTTTGCCAGTAGAAACAGAGGCGATCCTGACAAAACGCGATCAACCTGACCCAGGTAGTTGAAAAGTATCTCAGCTTGGGGACGTTCGCGCAGTTTCGTGGTAATTTCCGTGCGATCGCTAAGATAGCGCAGCAAACCGTAGCCAATACCTCGATTGGGAATGCAGCGTAGCTGTTCCTTAACTGATTTCAATGCCTCCCCTGGATGAGAACTCTCCTCCAGATTCAACAGGATGGGGAATACAGTCGTAAACCAACCTACCGTGTGCGATAGATCCACATCCTCGAATAGTTCTTCTCGCCCATGTCCCTCTAAATCAACGAGCAGAGACGGCGAACCCGTCCACTGGGCAAAAACTTGCACCAAGGCAGTCAGTAGCACGTCGTTAATTTGGGTATTGTAGGCTTGCGGTACGTCTTGTAGCAGAGCTTGGGTTTCCTCTGCGCTGAGCGACACTGATAGGGTGCGGGCTGAAGCCTCGGTGTTGTCACCCTCCAGATAGTCTACTGGTAGCGGGGAGACTTGCGTGTGGGATTCGGTAAGCCAATAGTTCAGCTCTTGCTCTAGCGTTCCCGATTTCGCGTATTGAGTCAGTCGCTCTGCCCAATCCTTGAAAGAGGTCGTCTTCGGTGGTAGATGAACGCTTTCTCCACGACTGAGTTGCTGGTAAGCCGTCTGTAAATCCTCCAGCAAAATCCGCCACGAGACACCATCGACCGCCAGATGGTGGATGACGAGTAGCAAACGCCCCGGTTTGTTAGCTCCAAGGTCAAACAGAGCGACCCGCACTAACGAACCCTCAGACAGATTTAAACTAGCCTGCAATTGGGCTGCTGCCGCTTCAATTGCCGCTCCCTGCTCCGATTCCGACAGCGCTGACAAATCCACCTGTGTTAAGGATACGGATTTAACAAAACCAGCGTTCACTTGTTGCCAATGGGATGCCTGCCGCTCAAAACACAAACGGAGTGCATCATGGTGTACCAACAGGTGCTGCACTGCCTTATCTAATACCTCTGGGTTCAGCGCTTGCCGCAATTCCAGCAAAACGGCTTGGTTCCAGTGGTGCGGTTCTGGAAGATCCTGCTCAAAAAACCAGTGTTGGATAGGAGTGAGAGGCACTACACCCGTTACTAAGCCCTGTTCTGCCTGCGGTGTCTGGGTTGTACCCGCCACTTCAGCTAACTCAGCAATTGTCTGGTACTGAAACAGGTGCTTGGGGGCAAGCTTAAGACCTGCCTGATTAGCTTTGGAAATAATTTGCAGGCTGAGGATAGAATCTCCACCTAGCTCAAAGAAGTTGTCTTCTACTCCGACCAACTCCCGTCTCAGAACATCGCTCCAGATGCTGGCTAGCACTTTCTCGACAGCAGTACGAGGCGGCACAAAGGTTTTTTCTAACTCGGATTTGCCTGTGTCAGGGTCAGGTAGTGCGTGACGAGCCACTTTGCCGCTGGGTAAGAGCGGTAGAGCATCCAGCATCACGAAAACCGTTGGCAGCATATACTGAGGCAGCTTCTTCTCTAGGAAGCGGCGCAGTTCTGTAGTCGTTAGTATCTGCTCTGGTTGAAGAACGACATAGGCTATCAAGCGTTTATTCCCTGGTTCATCCTCCCGAACTACCACGACAGTTTCTCTGATACCTGGGTGTTGGCTCAGTACCGCCTCAATCTCACCCAACTCGATGCGAAAGCCTCGGATTTTCACTTGGTCGTCAATGCGTCCGATGAGTTCAATCTCCCCACTGGGCAGATATCGGGCTAAGTCTCCGGTTTTATAGAGGCGTCTTGAATAAGAGTTTTCTTCTAACTCAGAACTCTCTAAATTAGACTTCTTGCCTGAATTGGAATTACCCTCCTTAATCTCCCCTTGGTAAGGGGGGGCTTTAGGAGGAGTCTTCTGGATTTGTGCAAGCGGTATATTGATGAATTTCTCGGCAGTTAATTCTGGTCGATTTAGATAGCCGCGTGCTAACCCTGCACCACCAATGTAAAGTTCGCCTGGTACTCCAATCGGGGTGGGTTGCAGGTAAGGGTCTAGCACGTAAACCTGAACATTAGGAATAGCACGCCCAATCGGTACTTCTCGCAATCTGGCGTCCACTTCTGCCATCTTCGACAGATTGCTCATTGTTGCCACGATAGTCGCTTCCGTAGGACCGTAAGAATTCACGAGTTGTACTCGTTTGCCCACCTGCTTCTGCCACATTGCTAGCCGCTCCGGAAGCGCCCGTTCTCCACCAATAATCACCAAACGCAGTTGATCGGGTAGCTGCAACCGTTTCTCAGATAATTCGACAGTGAGTTGATGCCAGAAAGCTGTCGGCAAGTCCAATACAGTTATCGACTTTTCACGGCATTGTTGTAAAAATGCTGGTACTGAATTCAACATGGAATCAGTACGCAGCACTAGGGTTGCGCCTTGTGCTAGGCAGGGAAATATTTCTTCGGCTGCGGCATCAAAACTAATCGATGCAAATTGTAAGATGCGCTCGCTAGATGAGATTGAATATTCAACACTTGCGGTCTGGGTGTAGTTCACTAAAGACTGATGTTGAATCATCACCCCCTTGGGTTGTCCTGTCGATCCTGACGTATAAATCACATAAGCCAGATTCTCAGATGTAGCGCTGTTAACAAGATTCTCCAAACTCTCTCGGTGAATTACCTCCCAATCTGCATCCAAGCAAACGACCTGAGTTTTGTTTTCAGGGAGCCATTCCTTCAACCGCTCTTGGGTTAACAACAACGAGATCTGAGCATCCTCCATCATGAAAGCCAGACGCTCTTGCGGATACGCTGGATCTAGTGGTAGATAAGCTCCACCCGCTTTGAGAATTCCCAGAATCCCGACCACCATCTCTAGGGAACGCTCTACACAGATGCCGACAAGTACCTCTGGCTTGACACCCAACTTTTGCAAGTGGTGTGCCACTCTATTTGCCCGTTGATTCAGTTCCCGGTAGCTCAGGTACTCGTCTTCAAATACCACCGCGATCGCATCGGGCGAGTGTTCCACCTGAGCCTCAAACAACTCGTGAATGCATCGCTCCTGCGGATAGTTTGTCTGGGTACCATTCCACGCCACCAGCACCTGATGCTGTTCTGTTGCTGTGAGTAGGGGCAACTCAAACAGGCGCTGTTCGGGATTGGCAACAATCCCTGAGAGCAGCGTTTGCAAATGCTCTGCCATCCGAGCAATGGTAGCTGCATCGAACAAGTCAGTACTATATTCCAGCGTTCCAACCAGTTCTCCTCTTACTTCTGTGACATACAGGGTCAAATCAAAATCCGTGGTGTCTTTGTTGCTTGTCAGGGGACTCCAAGTCAAATCCGACAGCTCTAATGCAGACATCGATACGTTGTCTTGCATGACAAACATCACCTGGAACAGAGGCGTGTAGCTCAGGTTTCGCTCTGGTTGGAGTTCCTCAACGAGCTTCTCAAATGGCAAATCTTGGTGGGCATACGCTCCTAATGTGACCTCGCGCACTCGACGCAGCAGCGCTCGAAACGTGGGATTGCCAGACAACTCAGTTCGCAGGACTAGGGTATTGACAAAACAACCAATCAGCCCTTCTATTTCCGCTCGATTGCGGTTGGCAATAGGCGAACCCACTACAACATCCTCGCTTCCCGTGTAGCGGTATAGCAGTGTCTTGAACGCTGCCAGCAGAATCATGAAGAGCGTGGCATCTTCTTTTTGGCTCAGTACCTTGAGTGCTTCAGTGAGTTCGGCAGTCAAGGAAAAGGATTGACTCGCACCTCGGAAGGTAGCAACGGCGGGTCGGGGGTGATCTGTCGGCAACTGGAGGATGGGAAGATGACCGCCCAATTGCTGTTTCCAGTAGGAGAGTTGATTCTGGAGTACATCTCCCTGCAACCACTGCTGCTGCCAAAGAGCGAAGTCTGCATACTGGATTGGGAGTTCTGGCAAGGGTGAGGGATGGTTGTGGTTGAAGGCTTCGTAAAGCGCAGTTAGTTCTCGAATCAGTATTCCGATTGACCAGTCATCAGAGACGAGGTGATGGATGGTGAATAGGACTATATACTCGGTTTCATTCAACCGTAGCAGTGTAGCTCGTAATAAGCGATCGCATTCCAAATTAAACGGTCGTTTTGCTTCCTCACGAGCTAACCTTAAGACTTCAGCTTCTCGCGCAACGTCAGAGAATTCCTGTAAGTTCACCAGGGGTAAGGTTAAGGTCGAGGTCGGTGCGATCGCCTGAAAGGGTTGCCCATCAACTTTGACAACATTGGTGCGTAAGGCTTCGTGACGCTTGATGATTTCATTCAAACTCTGCTCAAACGCCGCCACATTGAGTGACCCTTTCAGGCGAAGGGCAGTAGAGATATTGAACAAAGGGCTGCCTGACATTAACTCATCGAGAAACCACAGCCTTGCTTGAGCAAAGGATAGTGGAACAGGGTCGCTACTGTTTCTGCGAGAAATCCGTTCAATAGGCGAAGAATCTACCCCTTTTTCTTGAAGCAACACCTCAAGCAGCGCACGCCGTTTAGCAGAAAGCTTTAAAGAACTCATTTTTGTTTACGATGCCTCGATTAACTTAGTGTCTTTTCAGCCAGCATTTTGTCCACTTCGTCATCCGAAAGTTCAGCAAGACTCAACACCAGTTGAGCAATGGCTTCAACTTTGGCTCGCTGTGCTGAGTCTTGGAGAATTACCGCCACTTGCTCAGCTACGGTAGGTGACTCGAAGAAATGTCGCAGGGGTAGCTCAATCTGCAAGGTTTCACGCACATGAGCCATAACCTGAGTGGCTAGCAGGGAGTTTCCCCCTAAATCCAAGAAAAAGTTGTCGTGGATGCCAATCTGTTCTACATCCAGAACTTCAGCCCAGATACCTGCCATCACCTTCTCAAGGGAGGTATGAGGTGGCACAAAGGATTTTTCCGGCTTGGCAATGATTGTGTCGGGTTCAGGAAGTGCTTGACGGTCTACCTTGCCATTTGGCGATAGGGGCAGGGCATCCAGCCAGACGAAGGCAGAGGGAATCATGTATTCCGGCAGCTTTTCCCTCAAGAAACTTCGCAGTTCATCAAGCGCGGGGACTTGCTCTTGCTCTAAGACTAGATAAGCAACCAAGCGTTCTTGTCCTCGCTGTTCGCCAACTACCTTAACAACCGATGCCTCCACAGTTGGATGCTGTACTAAAGCTGCTTCAATCTCCCCAGGTTCAATTCGGTAGCCCCGAATTTTGAGCTGGAAGTCCGCTCGTCCCAAAAACTCAATCGTGCCGTCGGGCAGATAGCGCCCTAAATCTCCCGTTTTGTACAGCCGTTCCCCCGTGACAGGATGATTGATAAAATTGGCGCGAGTCTTTTCTTCGTTTCGCCAGTACCCCTTGGCTAGCCCCATCCCAGCACAGTAGAGTTCTCCCGGAACCCAAACAGGACAGTCTTCCAACGCTTCATTGAAAATGTAGTATTTTGTGTTGGCAATGGGGTGACCGTAGGGAATGCTTCTCCAGTCTGGGTTAACGGCTTCCACCGGATACCAGATATTCCAAACAGTGGTTTCAGTCGGTCCACCGATACTGACTAGGCGAACGTTTGTTGCCAGAGCCTTCAATCGATTAGGCAACGTAACCGACAGCCAATCTCCTCCCAGAAATGTTAGGCGTAAATCTGGAAGCTGCACGTCAGAACGACTGGCGGCATAGTTTAACAACATCTCCATCATCGGAGGTACGGAGTTCCAGACTGTGACCCGTTCCTTTTGCATTAATTCTAGCCAGTGAGCTGGGTCGCGTTGCGCTGAAGCGTCGGGGATGACGAGCGTTCCGCCTGCTGTCAAAAGTCCGAAAATGTCATAGACGGATAGGTCATGGTTGAGAGCTGTGAGAGCCAGTACGCGATCGCTAGCACTCACCTTAAAAGACTCATTAGTGTGGAGCGCTAAGTTAACAACGCTCTGATGAGCCACCATAACCCCTTTGGGTAAACCCGTTGAGCCAGAGGTATAGATAACATAAGCAAGGTCATCAGGGTTTTGGACTGGCTCTAAAGGTTGGTCGCTTTCACCTGCTAACTCCTCGTTATCCAAGCACAGGCACTGAATTCCTTCTGGGAACTCTAAGCGATCTGCGCTTCGCAGCAGCGCTTCGCTATCGCGCAAGCAAGACTGAGTTAAAACTAACTTCACTTCGCCATTCTCCAGCAGATACCAAAGGCGTTCTTTCGGTAATCCCGGATCGATGGGCAAATAGGCAGCACCAGACGCGAGTACACCCATCACACCAACAATCTGCTCCCAACCTTTCTCCATCACAATGGCTACTAGAGTGTTGGGCAATGCACCCAATTGCCGCAATCGATGACCGACTTGATTCGAGCGACGGTACAACTCTTCGTAGCTAAGAGTGCGGTTAGGTGTAATCACAGCCGCTTGCTGGGGTTGCTGAGATACTTGGGCAGCAAACAAGGTGTGAATTAGCTTTTCTGGCATGGGAACAGCAGTGTCATTGATGGCTGCTTGATGTTCCAACTGTTTGGGCGGTATCAACTGCCGCCTTGTTTTTTGCCAAGCCTCCTCCTCAGTTGCAAGTCGCCTTAAAAGACAGCAGAACGCATCAAACATGTCGTCCACCAGTCCGGCAGGAAACAAATCCTCCACTCCATCCCAGTTCAAGAACAGGGAGTCCTCTGCCTCCATGTATTGACAATCCAGCCAAACTTGAGGCGTTTGACTAATGGTGTAAACGACCTCTCCCAACTCTTTGAATAAGGAGGCTCTTGAAGAATCCAGATGGCTGCCTACGCTTTGAGGAGTTGTGGTAAATACAACGGGTGCGATCGCGCCTGAAGTCCTGCCCTGAACTTTGGATAGTTCTCGCAGTACTCTTACCCCACTGACATATTGGTGTTCTAAGTCTTTCCAGAGTTGTTCTTGCAAGTGTCTTGCCCGAACTTCAAACGGCTCTTGCCCGGAGTTGTCTACTTCCAACAACGTAAATGAGGCAAACTCCCCGATAATGTCGTTGACTTGGGGATGTAACGGTAAACGATTGAAACGCGGCACGTTGATCGTGAATCGGGGACTCTTACTCCAAAGCGTCAGCACCTCAGCATAGGCAGCAAGTAAAATTCCAGTGGGCGTTAAACCTGCTTTAGCGGCTCGTAACTTCAGAGGTTGCCAGACTTCCGGTTCCAGTTGCGTATCCCAACACTTAAATTGAGGTTGTGTCAGGGAACCGGGAGCTTTTGCCAGAGGTAAATCCGGTGCTGGCGGTAATGTAGGAAGACGCTTCTGCCAATAGTCTAGGGAGCGTTGGAACGTTGGGGAGTCTTGAAACGCAATCTCTGCTAGAACGTAGTCCCGGAACGAAAGCTCTAGAGAAGGCAGGGTAACGTCGGGGTTTTGGTAGAATTTCACCAAATCCTGCAAAAGAACTTGAGCGCTCCAGCCGTCAACACATAAACCATCGACGCTGATATGCAGGCGAAAATGGTGGTCATCGAGCTGAGTCGCACAAATCTCAAACAGGGGAAACTGGTCAATCGGCAGAATTTGGTGAGATAAGCGATCGCGAATAACTTCCAATTTAGAAGTCATGGTATCCGAGTCTTGTCCCCGCAGATCCAACAGTTGAATCTGATAGGGAGGAACCCGTTCTAAAACCTGCTGCTGTCCGTCAGAATACACGAGCGCTCGCAGCATATCATGACGTTCAACCAACTTCTGCCATGCCAGATTGAACCGCTCTAAATCTAAATCAGTGCTTTCAATCTCGGTATAGACATGGATGGCAACATTCCCCCCCTCGAAGAAGCTATTTCTGCCAATCCAATAAGCTTGCTGCATTTCATTGAGAGGGAATGACTCGTATCGCTCCGCTAAATTGGGCGTTAGCGTTGGAAGAGGTTGGTAACGAGCGCTTAAGCGATCGAAATTATATTGATCGAGAAACGTGAGGATTTCTGGTTTCCGTTCAGCCAGTTGAGCCTGCAATGTTGCTGTCAACACACCTTTTGGAGCGCTACAGTGCAAGCGGTCGCCATCCACCCATAATTTGATATCTAAGTTACTGAGATAAGAGAGAAATTCTTCTATTGTTTGATTCATAATGTAATTTCCTCGCGATCGGCTTCTTTGCTGGCGATCGCTCCATCGCCAAGCACCGTACTGATAGAAGACTGAAGTGTTTGAACTGTCCCGCGAACTCTTTCAATAGACTCCGCCATACCCGCAACATTTTGGTTTTCAAACAAGCTTGATAAAGACAGTTCTATCTGGAAGGCTTCTCGAACTTGAGCAATGACTCGGACAGCCATGAGGGAATCTCCCCCAAGTTCAAAAAAGTTGTCGTAAATCCCTACGTTTTCGATGCCCAGCAACCCTTGCCAGATGTTAACTAGTGTTTGCTCAATTTCATTTCTTGGAGCAATGTAAGCATTATTCAAGTTAGGTCGCGAGTGTGTCGGTTCGGGTAGGTTCGCCGTGTCTAAAATTTCTGAGGACAGTAATGCGCCTAAATCTTTTTCTCGCTCGACCCGCATCTGAAAATTACGAGTCGATACTAGAACTTGAGGCAGTTTAACCCCCAAAATACGACCCAATGCTTCTGCACCTTCGTTTGGCAAAATTCCTTCTTTAAGATTCTCTGCTTGCAAGGATTGGAGTTTGAGTGGCACGGCTGTATTGACTGCCATCCCGACTTCTTGCCAGGTATCCCAGTTAATAGATATAGTAAACGTGCCGTTTTTGGAATAATTCCAGTGAGCAAAGGTGTCAAGAAAGGCATTCGCTCCGGCATAGTCTACCTGCCCGAATCCCCCCAGAATTGAACTCAGTGATGAGCAGATAACTAAGAAATCCAACTGGGTATTTTTGAAGAGTTCATGGAGAACCAGCGTTCCTTTGACTTTGGGAGCCAAAATCCTTTCAGCTTCCTCCAGTGTTTTTCGCTGAATCATGCCGCCCCCAGGAACTCCGGCTGCATGGATGACTCCATCAATCTGACCAAACTCCTGCTGTGCTGTTGCGATCGCCCTTGGCGGGTGCGCTAGCGCGATCGCTTTTCGCATTGGTTCGAGTTCAGTCACATCAGCACTGACAACTAAAACCTCAGCCCCCAACTTTTCCAGTTGTTGCACTTTCCGAATCTTGTGGCTGACACTATCTTGCTGAGTGTGAGTAACCAGCCATTTTTCCCATTCATCTCGGTTGGGTAACGCTGAACGACTCACGAGGATTAGTTTTGCTTGTACCGTCTGGGCTAGATATTCCGCCACAGCAAGTCCAATACCTCCGAGTCCACCTGTAATTAGATAAACTCCCCCTTCCTTTAACAGTTTTGGTGTCCCTTCAGGAGTTGCATTCAATCGGACTGGTTCAAAGGTTTGCACCCAGCGATGCAAACCTCGGTAGGCGATAACTGAATCAGGGGATTGGGCTGTTAGTTCTGCTAGCAGTTGGTTTGTGAGGTTGTGTTCTTCCCAAGTTCCTTTTAAGGGAATAGTGTTCGGAGCGGAAAAACCTAACCCCCCCAGCCTCCTCACTAAAGCTCCGGCTTCCCTGCAAGGGAAGGGGGGAGTAATACTCCCCTCTCCACCCCTCTCGTTCTCCCCTACAAGGGGAGAGGACAGAGGACGAAGCCTTTTATTCATGAGAGGGGTTGGGGGAGAGGTTAACCCAACATCAATGCTGCGACAGCTAATGTTTGGATATTCTTGCGGAATAACCTTAACCGCTCCGAGTACAGTTGCCTTTTCCGGACATAAACTTTCAAGTCCTGTCACTGACTGCAAATTGTTGGAGATGACCGTAATTTGAAACTCATCAGTAGTGTTTTGTTTCCCAAGTGCCTGGGCTAAAAACAGCAAGCTGTAGAATCCTTTGGCTTGGCTTTCCTCAAGGGATTTGAGTTCTGATGTTGTGGAAGTGTAAGGAGTGACGCTCCATAAATGAACAATCGTTTTGGGCAGCTTGTTTTGTGCTAAAAGTTCCTTGAGTAAAGCCTCATAGTCATTGCCTTGTCGGGGATTAAGGGCGAAAGCGCATTCGCTCAAATTTGTCAACCCCGACCCAACAGCCACAGTAATTACGTCCTGCCCCTCAAGTTCGAGCTGTTTTACCAGTGCTTCACCCAAGCCACACTCATCGACAAAGATGAGCGTGCAAGAGTTTTGTGCTACTAACTTTTTCTGTTCGAGCAACGCTGGAGATACAGATTGCTTCCAAACAGGAACGTAGAACCAATCAGCAATATCCGGTTTTTTGGTCAGTGAATCTTGAGTTGAAGCAATCGCATTCGCACGTTTTTGGCGTTCAATCCAGTAACGCTCACGCTCAAACGGATACGTCGGCAAGGGAAGGCGATGGCGGCGCTCATCGGTATAAAATCTTGACCAATCCACCTCGACTCCAGACAGCCACAGCTTGCCCAAGGCATTCAGCAAGAATGCAACATCAGACTGTTCATCCTTGGGATGGCGTAACGATGCGATCGCAACCTGCCCATCTTCCCCGTTTAAATGCTTTTTGGCGAAGCTACACAAGGTACATCCAGAACCAACTTCCAACAAGATGCGATTCGGCTCTTGCAGCAACTGGGTGATACCCGATGAAAAGCGAACTGTTTGGCGTAAGTGCTGCGCCCAGTAATTCGGGTCTGTAGCTTGTGCAGTAATAATCCAGGTTCCCGTGACGTTGGAGACAAAGGGAATTTTAGGAGGATTCAGTTTGACTTTTTTAACTTCCTCGATAAAGGGTTCCAAAATGGCATCCATCATCGGGGAATGAAAAGCATGGGAGGTATGCAGGTGGCGACAGTCTATCCCTTGAGCTAGTAACTTGTTTTGAAAGGCATTTATAGCGTCATGGGTTCCCGAAACCACGCACGAGGCTGGAGCATTGCTGGCAGCTAAGGATAATTGATTATCGAGTAGGGTTTCAACCTCACTTGCAGGCAGTGAAACAGCAAGCATTGCTCCTGTTGGGAGTTGCTGCATCAGTCGCCCTCGAACCGCAACTAGAGCTAAAGCGTCTTCAAGAGACATGACTTCAGCGAGGCAAGCTGCGACATATTCCCCAAGACTATGACCAATCATTGCCTGAGGAGAAATGCCCCATGACATCCACAACTGAGCTAAGGCGTACTCGATGACAAATAAGGCGGGTTGAGCGATCGCAGTTTGTTTCAGTTTCTCTGCTGCACCTTCAGCCTCAGACTCAATGGGATAGATTAGCGATCGCAAATCTATCCCCAAGTGCGGTTTGAGCAATTCACAACAGCGATCAACTTGCTCTTTGAACGTCGCCTCAGTCTGGTAAAGTTCTTTGCCCATGTCCACATACTGCGCTCCCTGTCCGGGAAACATAAAGGCGATAGGACGGTTGCACGGTTCTTGAACGTGGGTAAAAACTCGTTGAGCATCTTGCATTTCTAATGCATTAACGGCATCCTCGATATCCCGGCACACCAACATTCGACGATGATTGAATTCTCTACGCCCCACTTGAAGCGTATGAGCGACATCGGCTAGGTTTAGTTCGGGATGCTGGGTGAGGTGTTGTACGAGATTTGTTGTAGCCGTTTCTAGTGCTGACTCGGTTTTGGCAGAGAGTACCAACAACTGCCAAGGACGAGAAGGGCTAGACGCTGGCAGCACTAAGGCTTCTTCAAGAATTACATGGGCATTGGTTCCACCCATCCCCAACGAACTCACACCAGCACGGCGAGGAGTCAGCCCTGCTTTCCAGGGGGAAAATGTTGTATTGACATAAAAAGGACTGTTGGCGAAATCAATCTGGGGGTTGGGTTGCTCGAAATTCAGTGTCGGCGGTATGGATTGGTGTTTGAGGGCTAAAACAGTTTTAATCAGTCCTGCGATGCCTGCTGCTGCATCTAAATGACCGATATTTGTTTTAAGCGAACCGATCGCACAGAAAGCCTTTTTTTCAGTCCTAGCGCGAAAAACCTTGGACAGCGCTGTAATTTCAATTGGATCGCCCAAAGCGGTTCCAGTGCCGTGCGCCTCAATATAGTTGATTGTTTCGGGTTCAACCTCTGCAAACATTATCGCTTCTGCGATCGCTTCGGCTTGAGCGTCCACACTCGGCGCTGTATACCCAACTTTCCGAGAACCATCGTTGTTAATGGCTGAACCTTTAATCACAGCATGAATGCAATCGCCATCTGCGATCGCTTCCGATAGCCGCTTTAAAACGACAACGCCCAAACCATTCCCAATCGTTGTTCCCTTAGCCTGGGCATCAAAGGCGCGACAATGACCATCAGGCGATAACGTTCCTCCTTCCTGGTACACATAGCCCGTTTTTTGGGGTACTCGAATGGAAACCCCACCCGCCAACGCCATATCACACTGGTAATTCAGCAAACTTTGGCAAGCGATCGCAGTAGCAACCAATGACGTAGAGCAGGCGCTTTGAACGGTAATGCTCGGTCCCTTGAGATTTAATTTGTAAGCAACGCGAGTTGTGAGGAAATCTTTATCATTACCAATTAGCGTCTGGTAGCATTGCGCCGAACCCATGCGATCGCGGTTTAAATCAAAGGAATAATAGTTACTCAGGCTTGCCCCGGCGTAAACTCCAATTCGACTTTCACACCTTTGGGAATCATAACCAGCACTTTCGAGGGCTTCCCAAGCACACTCTAAAAATAGGCGATGTTGTGGGTCTGTTAGTTCAGCTTCTCTAGGATTAATTTCAAAAAACGAAGCATCAAATAACTCGATATCTTCTAATACTGCACCCGCTTTGACATAATTGGCATCACTCAGTACGGCTGGGTCTATTCCCGCAGCGATTAACTCTTCATCGGTGAAGGAGGAAATGGACTCCACTCCATCTCGTAAATTTTGCCAAAACTCATCGAGATTCTTGGCTCCAGGGAAACGACCCGCCATGCCGATGATGGCTATTCCTTCGATTGAATCGTATGGTTCTGCAATACCCATTAGCTTTTCTCTTCTCAGTACACTCGATTTTTAGTGAGTGTTTTGTTGCTTCGTTAATAATTTTTTGCGTTTGTTGATAGCGTCTAATTGTTTTTGAACCCTATTTTGCACAGCGTCAAAAGCAGATGTTTCCTCTGATTTCTGACTTAAATGCTGAGCCAAAGAGCTGATTGTCGGGTTTTGAAACATTGTTACGATGGGCAAGTCGCAGTTAAAAACATCCCGTAGTTTGTTATTAACCTGAACCATTAATAATGAATGACCACCGAGGTCAAAGAAATTATCGTGAACACCCACTTTTTCTAGGTGCAATACTGATTGCCAAACTGTTGCGATCGCTCGTTCCACCTCAGAACGGGGAGCCTGATAAACCTCTTGCAAATCCGGACGATGACCCTCTGGTGCAGGTAGTCTCCGACGGTCTACCTTACCGTTTGATGTCAGCGGCAGTGCCTCTAGCAGCACAAAGTTGGCGGGTATCATATAGTCGGGCAACCTTGTTTGGAGGAAGTGGCGCAACTCACTGATGTTGGGCATTTGCTTGGGGTTGGGGACAACATAAGCCACCAAATGCAAAGCACCAGGGATATCCTCCCGTGCCATCACCACAACGTCTTGCACTGCGGGATGCTGTCCCAACACTGCCTCGATCTCTCCCAATTCGATACGGAAGCCCCGAATCTTAACTTGCTGGTCGATCCGCCCTAAGTACTCTAAGTCACCATTGGGCAGATAGCGTACCAAATCACCGGACTTATACAATCGTGCATCTAGTTGGTTATCAAAGGGATTGCGAATAAACCGTTCGGTCGTTAATTCTGGGCGATTGAGATAGCCACGAGCTAAACCAGCGCCACCTATGTACAGTTCACCGGGAACCCCAATCGGCACAGGTTGATGATGCCGATCCAGCACATATACCTGTAAGTCTGGAATTGGGCGACCGATAACACTGCTCATCCCGATCAGATCGCTCATTGTTAGTGGGCGATAGGTAACATGCACGGTTGTTTCTGTAATGCCGTACATATTGACTAACTGAGGAACCTTGTCACCATGTCGCTCAAACCAGGGTTTCAAGCTTTGCAATTCCAAGGCTTCTCCACCAAAGATGACTAGCCGAAGGCTCAGATCTGGGTTAACTCCCAACGTTTCTTCAGCCCGAATCAGTTGGCGGAAAGCTGAAGGCGTTTGGTTGAGAACCGTTACCTGTTCTTTGCACAACAACTCGTAAAACGCCTCAGGCGATCGACTAATCCAGTAAGGCACCACCACCAGGCGCCCGCCATAGAGAAGAGAACCCCAGATTTCCCAAACGGAGAAGTCAAAGGCATAGGAATGGAAGAGTGTCCAAATATCCTGTTCGTTAAAGTGATACCAGGGCTGAGTAGCAGCAAACAGACGGACAACATTGGCATGGCTTACCAAAACGCCTTTTGGTTGACCCGTGGAGCCAGAGGTATAAATGACGTAGGCTAGGCTGGAAGGATTTGGGATTTTAGATTTTGGATTTTGGATTGAGCTGTGAGTGTGGACTTGTATCGATTCCCAATCTGTGTCTAAACAAACGACTTTAGCTGTGGGTTCGGGCAGCGTTTCTAAAAGCCGTTCCTGGGTCAACAGTACTGATACCCCAGTATCTTCCAACATGAAAGCCAGCCGCTCTTTCTGATAGGCGGTGTCTAACGGCACATAAGCGCCTCCAGCTTTGAGAATGCCCAGTATCCCGATAACCATCTCCAAGGAGCGCTCTACGCACAGACCCACTAGCACGTCTGGTTCCACACCCAACTGTTTCAGGTAGTGCGCCAGTTGATTGGCTTGATTGTTTAACTCTTGGTAAGTTAGTTGCTGGTTTTCAAAGACTAGAGCGATCGCATTTGGTGTCCGTTCTACCTGTGCCTCAAATAGCTGATGAATACACAAATCTGTAGGATACTCTGCCTGTGTATTATTCCAAGCCACGAGCAGTTGATGCCGCTCGCTTGGAGCCAACAGTGGCAAGTCCGAAAGGCGTTGGTTGGGATTAGAGACAATGCCCTCTAGCAAGTTCTGAAAATGCCCCAACATTTGCGCGATCGTCGCAGCCTCAAACAAGTCGGTATTGTATTCAAATGAGGCAATTAATCCTTGCTCTGTAATGTCAACAAATAGGCTTAAATCAAACTGCGCCGTCAACGTTTCTACGTTTAACAGGCTCAACGCCAATCCAGGAATCTCCTCCAATTGCGGAGCTTTCCGGAGTGTAAATGACACCTGAAATAATGGCGTATAGCTGGCATCCCTTACAGGTCGCAGTGCCTCGACCAGTTGATCGAAGGGTAAATCCTGATGGGCATACGCTCCCAAAGCCACTTGACGCACTCGACTGAGGAGTTCCCGAAAACTGGGGTTCCCTGCCAAGTCAGTTCGCAGCACTAGAGTATTGACAAAAAAGCCAATTAGTAAATCAAGTTCGCTGCGGTTGCGGTTGGCAATCGGTGAGCCTACAGGAATATCGTCCTGCCCTGTATAGCGGTAGAGGAACGTCTGGAATGCTGCCAAGAGTACCATGAACAGCGTGACACCCTCTTGACGAGATAGCACTTGGATCGCATCAGCGAGTGATTTGGGTAACTCCAGCGATTGACGCGCTCCTCGATACGTCTGAACAGCGGGTCGCGGGTGGTCTGTGGGCAGTTGCAAAACTGACGGAACACCGTTGAGTTGTTGCTTCCAGTACGAAAGCTGAGTTTCCAGCAGTTCTCCCTGAAGCCATTGCCGCTGCCAATAGGCAAAGTCAGCGTACTGAACGGGCAGTTCTGATAGAGGTAAGGGACTATCAGCTAAGAATGCTTTGTAGAGGACTGCCATCTCTCGAATGAACACCTCGACCGACCATTCATCACCGATAATGTGGTGCAAGGTCAGCAGCAGTACGTGTTCCTGTTCACCCAAGCGCAGCAGTTTGACACGCCATAATGGTTCTCTCGTCAGGTCGAAAGGCTGCTGGCCTTCCTCGGTAGCGATACGCTGTACTTCGGACTCATGCCAATACTGTTCGATTAACCTCTCCCCCAGCCCCTCTCCTGCAAGGAGAGGGGAGTATTGCTCCCTCCTTCCCTTGTAGGGAAGGGGGGTAGGGGGGGTTAGGTCGGCTTTATCCGAACAGTATCGGGACTCATGCTCCAATTCGAGAAGTTGTTGGCAATCCACCACTGGTAGAGTCACTGTCACAGAAGGCGCAATGACCTGAACGGGTTGACCTTCTGCAATGCTGAAGCTAGTTCGCAGTGCTTCGTGTCGCCGCACAATTTCGTTAAAACTCTGCTCCAGTGCCCCCACATCTAGCGAACCCTTTAGGCGAATTCCCACGGAAATGTTATAGGCAGGGTTACCCTTCTCCAACTGGTCGATGAACCACAATCGCTGCTGGGCAAAAGAAAGAGGATGAACGGCAGAGGTTTTCTGAACTCGCTCGATAGACACCGAAACGGGCTTCCAATCCGCTGCTGTCACTTGGTTGAGTACTTGCGTCGCTAGTTGGGCAATGCTCGTACCTTCAAAGAAATCTGCGATCGCAACCTCTACCCCAAAGTCAACCTCAATCCGGTTTTTTAGCTCGAAAACCATTAACGAATCAAGACCAAAGCAGCTTAAAGGCGACTGGCAATCGATTGCAGAGAGCGCTACTCTCAACACTCGCGCTACTTGCTCTTGAAGATAAGACTCCAAAAGCTGCTGGCGTTCTTCTGGCTCTACTGCCAGTAGGGTTTCACGGGTTAGACTCCTCTCATTGTTTACAACAATAGAAGTATCTAGAATACTGCTAGCGATCGCATCCAGTTCGCCTGCCAGAAACTTGCCTCGACAAGCACGGCGCTGAATTTTGCCACTAGAGGTTTTGGGAATGCTCCCAGGCTTAATTAAAACCACCCCGTAGACTTGCACCTCATGTTCTTCAGCCACTGCCTGACGAATGGCGGCAATGACTTCCTCAACATCCGGCTTCTGGCGAAACTCCAACTCCTGCACCACCACCAGGCGTTCTTCACCCTCAACCTCAACAGCAAAGGCTGCACTACTGCCCAATCGCAATGCTAGATGGCTGCGTTCTGAGGTCAGTTCAATATCCTGAGGGTAAAGGTTGCGACCGCGAATGATAATTAAATCCTTGACTCGACCTGTGATGAACAAGTCCCCATTGTGCAAAAAGCCTAAGTCACCAGTTCGTAAAAAAGGCTCTTTCTCCACAGTTGTATCCGTGTCGGATGGGTAAGCTTGAAACGTCGGCTCTGTCTCTTCAGAGCGATTCCAATATCCCTGACCCACACTTGGACTTGATACCCAGATTTCACCGACCTCATCAGGTTGGCAACGGGTTAATGTTTCGGGATGAACGATCGCAATTTGCTGCTCTGGCAGGCTTTGACCGCAGCTAACCAAGGTGCGAACATCCTCGTTATCAGCATCAGCCGCGACAATCCGATTGCATTCTAGAGCATCTACCCGGACTGTTTTGACAGTCGGCGGAGCGCTTTTGAGGCTACCCGAAACCATCAACGTTGCCTCCGCCATCCCGTAACAAGGATAGAAGGCTGAAGGACGAAAGCCGCAGCGTGCAAATTTTGCACAAAATCGCTCCAGAGTATCCTGCCGAATCGGCTCAGCACCGTTAAACGCTACATCCCAACTGCTTAAGTCCAGTGTATCGAGTTGCTCTGGTGTAATTTTATGAATGCAGAGTTCATAGGCAAAATTGGGCGCACCACTGGTTGTACCTCTGTACTGGGAAATCGCCTGCAACCAGCGGTAAGGACGCTGGAGAAATGCGGCTGGAGGCATTAGGATGCACGGGAAACCCCCATACAGCGGTTGCAATATACCACCGATGAGTCCCATGTCATGGTATGCAGGCAGCCACGAAATAAATTTACTGCTGGGCGAATGCTCCATTACGCGGTACGTCATGGCGGCATTGTGTAGCAAATTGCCATGACTCAGCATTACCCCTTTGGGTGTTCCTGTAGAACCCGAAGTGTATTGCAGAAACGCTAACGTATCTTTTTTTATAAAAGGCTCTTGCCAACTCTCTTCTATCCCACTCGCCAGGTTATCCGTCGTCAGCCACTGTAAATTCCCCAAGTCAGCTTTTTGTGTGAGGAGGGATTGCACCTTGGAGTGAACTGCCGTTGTCGTGAGTGCGATCGCCACCTGTGCATCTGCCAAAATTGCTTGGATTCTAGGAGTGTTGCGTTGGTTGCGCGGTGGGTACGCTGGAACTGCGACGACTCCTGCATACAAACACCCGAAAAATGCAGCCAGATAATCGAGTCCTGGGGGATAAAGCAATAAGGCACGTTCGCCACTTAAATTTAAAGCCTGAAGTTGAGATGCGATCGCTCGACTGCGCCGATCCAATTCTCGATAGGTTAGCTGTTCGCCTTCTGTTTCTCCATCCGGCAAAAACGTGAAAGCAAGTTGTTCGGGTTGATGTAGAGTTCTTTGGCGCAGAAGATCCACCCAAGTTGAGCAGTTGTGGAGGATTTCTGGATACTCATTGAAAGGTTGAGCCATATTACTTTTCGTACTCGATTCGATGCAAACCAGACGTTTTGAATCTGGCGAGTTTAGTTAAACCCAATTTCGTTAAGGCGAAGAAATACTGACGAATGCGATCTCATTCGCTGGCAGTTATTGCATTTCACTTTTAGGGCGCTACACATTCACCCCCAACCCTGTTATTTAAGGTGGAGCAAGAAAAATATTTGTAGCAAGTATTTAGCGAATTGGTATTACTAATCGCGGCTGGGAAGTGCCAGAACTGTGAACAAAGGCTTTCATCTAAGGCTCTCTATTAGGAACCCGGATGCTTGAACCAGCATTCGGAACAGGTCTTTGTTCGCTTCAATATGCTTTAGCTTGGCAGTGTGAGTCTGCAACTCTATGGGGTTGCACTACTGTTGTACTGTTTTTTAGTCTTGTGAACCTATACAGTCAAGGAAAAACTTGCAAGATAGTGACCTCAGGGTCAAGGTGTTTCCTGATGAGGTTTTTAGTTGAGGTCTTCCATGAGCTTGTTGATAGTTATTTTCGATTAGACTTTGTTAAGATACAGCAATTCTTTTAATCTCGTCAAGGAGTTATCAGAACTTTTATTTTTAACCTATTCAAATTTAGACAAGAAGTTACCGCACAAGGCAAGTGGTACAAGCATTACACACTTTCAAAGGCTGGGTGTACAGATTATAGTTCTTGGCAAAGTAGGAATACTATACAAATCTTCATATCCTTTTCTTGACCTTAGTAACATTACCGTTTTATTCTGAGCGGGTGCTATTGAGAATAATTATTAAAACCTTTAGGGAACAATCAACACTCGATTGCCCCTATTGGGGGTGAGGAGAAGTCATGAAACTGTATCTACCGTTTTCAATCATTGCACTGCTCAGTATTGGCATTATGCCGCCAGTGCTGGCAGAGCCTTTGAGCGTTTCGGCTCAGCCTAATCCCAACCAAGCTTTAGGGACAGCAGTGCCAGATGGGGAGATGGAGAAAAGTTCTCCCCAGGCTTCCAGTTCTCAATTCCCAAGGACGACGATTCCCCGTCTTAGCGAGATAGAGTTTCCCCTTACCCGTGCGGAGGGGTTATTTCAGGAGTCTGTGCCAAACTCAGCAGGTTCATCACCAGTCGCTCAGGTCGAGTCGGGTGTTGCACAAGTAACAAGTGTACGACTTAACCCAACAGACATCGGCTTTGAAGTCATTTTAGAAACCCAAGATGGAGACTCGCTAGAAGTAGAAACCCGAAGTGAGGGCAATAGCTTAATTGCTGATATCCCCAATGCCGTGCTAGTGCTTCCAGAGGGTGACGAGTTTCGCGCAGACAACCCAGCAGAAGGAATTAGTTCTGTCAGTGTGACTCAGCTCGATGCGAATAGTATCCAAGTTGCCGTCATTGGAGAGACGGGAACGCCGACGGTGGAGGTGATTTCGACTGAGAGCGGTTTGACTCTAAGTTTGGCTCCAGTGCTAGAGGATGGGGAAGAAGAGCTTATCGGAGATGGGGAAGAAACAGAACTTGAAATTGTAGTCACTGCAACGCGCACGGCACAAGAGTTACCAAAAGTGCCGCGATCGGTGACGGTGATTACTCGTGACGAGATCGAGCAACAAGCCACCGTTACAAGGGACGTACAAGACATTCTTGCTCAAACAGTTCCTGGCTATGGACCTCCTACCGAAAGGGCTTTCACTGATACAACCGCTTCTTTGCGGGGTCGTGCGCCCCTAGTTTTAATTGACGGTGTCCCTCAAAATACGAATTCTGGTAATTTTGGCAGACAGCTACAAACAATCGATCCAGCTTCCATCGAGCGCATTGAGGTGGTGCGCGGACCAAGTGCGATCTATGGTCAAGGAGCAACTGGCGGTGTCATCAACATCATTACGCGAAAGCCCAATGAAGAGCAACGGCTGAGGACTACGGTAGAAGTAGGTGTCACGGCGGCATTAGGAGAGTTGGAAGCAGAAAGTTTTGGTAATTACCAAGAGTATGGACTTGAGATCAATGAAGGCGATGTTGACTTGATCATTAATCTATCGCGGGACGATGTTGGAGCAAGTTTTGATGCCGAAGGCGATCGCCTTGCCATCACTCAGGGGATAGATGAAAGCGAAACCTTCAACCTACTCGGTAAGGTGGGATGGGACATTAATGACCAACAACGGCTGGAACTGAGTGCCAGTCACTACTCTACTGAACGAGATACCAACGCGATCTCAGACCCAATTATTGACGATATTCCTGGCATACAAAAACCCCGCGCCATCGTTTTTGAAGAGGGCATCGACTTCATTGGCACTTCCCCGCAAAGCGATCGCAATACTGCCCTCAATCTCAATTACACGAACCAGAATGTATTCGGTAGTCAGCTTGGGCTGCAAGCCTACTTCCGAGATAACACAGTTTACACTGAAGGTCGCGATCGGCGAAACCGCGATCAGGGTATTGACCAAAGGGTTGTGGAAGCCGAAAATTGGGGCGCACGGTTGCAGATTGAGACACCCTTTAATCAAGAGGAAACGGTCAGCCTCCTTTGGGGAGCCGACTACGCAAACGAGGAGAACTCCTTTTTCAGAAATCTTTTCGATTCTGAAGAGTTCGATAACAGTGAGGGGCGAGTATTCCGCAAAATTGGTGAGGAGACTATTGTTCCTCCTTATGATGTCGAAAGCCTGGGTTTGTTTGCCCAACTGCAATGGGACGTGAGCGATCGCGTCGCTCTAAGCGGTGGAGCGCGTTACGATCGCTTTGATCTTAGCGTTCCCAGCTACACCAGTTTTTTGGGTGACGAGGTAGAAGGCGGCAAACGTAACTTTGATGATATTGTCTTCAATGTCGGTGCTGTCTATCAAGCCACCGATGAAGTGAGTTTGTATGCCAACTATGCTCAGGGCTTTTCAGTGCCCAATCTGGTAGATGTTCTGTTTGCGCCACCCGCCGGATTTAACTTTGAAAGCAGCGTGCGCGATCTTCAACCGCAAAAGGTTAACAATTACGAAATCGGGGTACGCGGCAATTGGTCTAAGGTGCAGGTGTCTTTAGCTGGTTTCTTCAACGAATCCGATTTGGGCGCAGCCCTCATACCTACTGATGATTTCTTTGAACTTGTCCGCGCTCCAGAGCGGATTTACGGCATAGAAGCAACTCTCGATTGGCAGCCCGGTGGCGGTTTTTCGCTAGGTGGTACGCTGGGTTGGTCAGAAGGGGAGGTCGATCTTCCCGATGATGATGAAGGGTACTTAGCTCTCGGAAACGATCGCATCCAACCGTTGAAGCTGACTGCCTTTGTCGAGCATCAAACCACTCCAGGTTGGCGGAATCGTCTTCAGGCTGTGTTAGTAGGCAATCGCGATCGCGCTTTTGAAGACGGAATCGATCTTTCACCCGTCGAGAGCTATGTTGTTTTGGATTATCTTGGCAGCATCCAACTCGGTCCTGGAATGCTCCAAATCGGCATCCGGAATTTGCTCGACAATCAATATTTCCAAGCCTACGACCAATCGCTACGGAGCGGCTTTGAGAGTTTTGTCAGTCCAGCCAGTGGCAGAACAATAAGTGTTGGCTACCGCGTTAGCTGGTGATGCAAGGATTGATACCGAGTTGCGTTCAAAGATAGTAGATGGGGATATGGGGAGAAAGAGAAAATTCACGAGAGGTCTGACCCCTCCCCTAGCCCCTCCTCTAAGAGGAGAGGGGAGTTCTGCTCCCCCTTCCCTTGCAGGGAAGGGGGTTGGGGGGTTAGGTTTTTCAAATTCGCCAACGGCTTCATGCCATTGGCCAGGGCTTAAATTGACTCTGAGGGTTATCCAACTGTGCCTGTTTGCACTGCTTGCCTTTGGGCTAGTCTGCGCTTGCAGCGGCAGTTTATCCCAAGATTCTGTTTCTACTGGCTCACAGTTATCTGAATCCGTGAAGGCTGCACCCCACGATGGCGATTCTCCAAAGACACAAGAGCGGCTGGAATCTCCCTGCCGAATGGTCAAGCACGCTCTGGGTGAAACTTGTGTCCCCGCTCATCCCCAGCGAGTCGTTGCACTGGTTAGCGATGCAGTCGTAAGTCTCTTGTCTTTGGGCGTTCAGCCTATCGGCGCAGTATCGAATGTGCCATCATTTGTACTCGACAAACTCAAGGATGTTGAGATTCTCGGCTACAGCGAACAAGTAAACCTTGAGAAAATTCTCCTTTTGAAGCCTGACCTGATTCTGGCTCAAAAATGGAACGCCGAGCCAGTTTACGATAAGCTCTCGAAAATTGCGCCCACTGTTATTACCGATTTCAGAATTGGTGAATGGAAGGAAGCGTTGGCGCTACACGCCGAGGCGCTGGGAATGACCGATAAGGCAAAACAATTGATGGCTCAGTACGACGAGCGTATAGAACGCTTTAAAGCTCAGATGGGACGACTGAAGCAAACAAGCATTTCACTCATCGGTGTTTATCCGGAGGGGATATTCATCTTCTTCCAGAATTCCTTTGGCGGCACAATTTTGGAAGATATCGGATTACCTCGTCCACCGGCTCAAGTTCGGGACAACAGCAGGATGATGGGGGAGAGGATAAGCAAGGAGCTAATGCGCTATGCCGATGGGGATGTCATATTAGCGTGGAGTCACAGCGATACTCTAGCAACCGTGCGATCGGCGCGAGAGAATCTGAATCGGCTCAAGTCAGACCCTCTCTGGTTGAAGCTGGACGCAGTTGAGCAAGGTAGGGTTTATCAGGTGGAAGACCATTGGACTATTGGTAGCCCTCTGACAGCCAACCTCGTCCTCGACGACTTGTTTAAGTACCTAATCGAGGAGCGAAGCAAGACGTGATGAGGATAACAAAACAGCTTGCTAGTCTGCGTACCTTCCTCATCATCTGGAGCGGTCAGACTGCCTCAATTGTCGGCAGTTACATGACCACCTTTGCCCTTACCCTCTGGGCTTGGCAACTGACGGGGCAAGCAACAGCATTAGCCTTGGTTTATTTCTTTAACCGTCTAGCGAACGTCTTGATTTCGCCCTTGGCTGGGATGATTGTCGATCGCTGGAACCGTAAATTACTGCTTGTTGCCTGTGACGCGGCAGTAGGTCTTTCCACACTCATCATCCTCCTGCTCTATCTGACCAACAACCTGCAAATCTGGCATATCTATGTAACCAGCACAATCAACGGTGCGTTTAGCTGCCTTCAGTTACTTGCCTACTCTGCCTCAGTCTCGCTGCTAGTTCCCAAGGAGCAATATAGTCGCGCCAGCAGCTTGGATTTCCTAGCGAGTTACGGTGCCGATATTATTGCCCCTGCTTTAGCAGCGTCTTTCTACTATGTCATTGGTCTGAGCGGAATTTTGTGCATTGATTTCATAACATTTGCGATCGCAGTTACAACACTACTCCTCGTACCCATTCCCCAACCTCCCCGCACTCCGACAGAACCGCAACCCCGAAAGAACATCCGACAGGAACTTTTCTTCGGCTTCCGCTACATCTTGGCGCGTCCCAGCCTGATGGCACTGGTTGTAGTAATGTCGGTGTTCCAGCTAGCTCATGACTTTGGCGCTGCTGTCTATTCGCCAATGGTTCTTGCCCGCTCTGATAATAATGCCACCGCATTAGCAAGCGTGTCGATGGCAGCAGGTGTGGGTGGCGTGTTTGGAGCGTCGCTCATGAGTACTTGGGGGGGACCAAAGCGCCGAATCCATGCCGTACTCATGAGCATGGTGGGGGCGGGCTTGAGCAAAACTGTATTTGGATTGGGTCAGAACCTGTCGATTTGGGTTCCAGCACAGTTCTGTTCCTCTTTTAATTTCCCCTTTCTTGGCAGTTGCTCTCAAGCGATTTGGTTGAGCAAGGTAAGACCTGATTGGCAAGGGCGAGTGTTTGCTGCGAGTTCCATGAGCGTGATGGTTACTTCCCCCATCGGCTACTTGCTCGGCGGCTCTCTGGCGGATTACGTCTTTGAACCAGCAATGAAGCCGGGAGGAAGTCTCGCTCCCGTGTTTGGCTGGATATTCGGCACGGGGGCAGGTGCAGGGATGGCACTACTATATGTGTTCTGTGCTATCTGCATGTTGCTCATTGGCTTGGCAGGGTACGCTTTCCCGATGTTGCGGGATGTGGAGAAGGTAATGCCTGACCACGATGCTGCTGTTGGCTAGTGCAGGCTCTTGCCTGATTAATTTCGACACGTAGCTACTGCACAGGAAGCTTAAATTGTCAATTTATATCAAACATTGTTTAAAAATAAATGTTCTCTGTACTGTCAAAACAAACTGGTTTTAGAAGGCGATCGCCTCTGCCGTTGCCCTTTGAGCGATCGCTCCGACTACTCCTGCTTTTCACTCTTGTCTTTACCTTACTCACAGGCATCCACAGCCTCGCTGCTGAGTCAAAAAAGACTGAAGTTCTTTGGGACACCTATGGGGTTCCTCATATCTATAGCCAGAATGCAAAGGAGCTGTTCCACGCCTTTGGGTGGGCGCAGATGCAAAGTCACGGTAACCTCATTCTGCGTCTCTACGGGCAGGCACGAGGACGGGCAGCAGAATACTGGGGTGAAGATTACTTAGAGTCAGATCGGTGGGTTCAAACAATGGGAGTTCCCGATCGCTCTCGTCAATGGTACGACAGGCAAAGCCCAACCTTTCGCGGCTATCTAGATGCCTTCGCCAAAGGGATTAACGCCTATGCCAAAGAACATGCCGAGCTAATTGATGACGAAGTTGAGACTGTACTGCCAGTGAGCGCAGTGGATGTACTGGCTCACCTCCAGCGGGTGCTTCATTTCACGTTTGTTGTCAATCCCGATCGCGTGGAAGACATTAGCGAAGAGCAGTCTGCTAGTACCGCGTTTGGGCAAAAAATGGGTTCTAATGGTTGGGCGATCGCACCTTCCCAATCTGCCAGTGGAAACGCGATGCTGCTGGCAAACCCACACCTGCTTTGGTCTGATTTATTCCTTTGGTATGAAGCCCAACTGACTGCCCCAGGTATCGATGCCTATGGAGCATCACTGGTCGGTATCCCCGTTTTAAACATTGCATTCAACGATTATCAAGGCTGGACTCACACCGTAAACACCCATGATGGATGGGATGCCTACGAACTGACACTAGCAAATGGAGGATACCAGTTTGACGGTAAGGTTCGAGCCTTTGAGACAGAAGAAAAACCCCTTAAAGTTAGGCAGGCTGACGGCACTCTACGTCAAGAACCATTAATAGTACGACGCTCCGTTCACGGGCCAATTGTTGCCGAGAAAGACGGCAAAGTCATTGCCTTACGGGTCGTCGGACTTGACCAGCCTGGGGCATTGGAGGAATGGTGGGATATGGCGCGTGCCAAAAACCTGGTTGAATTTGAAACTGCTCTCCAGCGCTTACAGATTCCGATGTTCACTGTGATGTATGCAGATCGAGACGGACACATTCTGCATCTATTTAATGGTCAAGTGCCAGTCCGAAGTCAAGGCGATTTTGAATCTTGGTCAAGCATCATTCCTGGCAACACATCGGCTACGTTGTGGACGAAACTTCACCCCTACCGCGATTTACCCCGCGTAATCGATCCACCAAGCGGCTGGCTACAGAATGCCAACGATCCACCCTGGACAACAACATTCCCACCTGCAATCAATCCGGATAACTATCCACCCTACATGGCACCACACAGTTTCATGGAGTTCCGGGCGCAACGCTCTGCTCATATGCTTGCTGAGGATAAACAAATTTCCTTCGAGGAAATGGTCGAGTACAAGCACTCGACACGCATGGAACTAGCTGATCGCTTGCTCGACGATCTAATTGCTGCTGCACAACAGCAGGGTGGAGAGTTGGCACGTCGGGCGGCTGATGTGCTAAGTGCTTGGGATCGTAAGGCTGATGCCAATAGCCGTGGTGCAGTACTTTTTGCCTTCTGGCAGCAAGCTGTCGATTTCTCCAACTTGTTTGCCATTCCTTGGGATGAGAATGCCCCATTTGCGACACCTGATGGTCTTGCCGATCCAACTAGCGCTCTGGCAGCACTGGAATCCGCAGCTACTAAGGTCGAGGCTGCTTATGGAGCGTTGGACGTACCGTGGGGAGACGTTTTCCGCTTGCGTGTTGGCGACATGGATTTGCCTGCTAATGGGGGTGCCGATGACCTCGGTCTTTTCCGAACGCTTTGGTTTGTTCCATCAGAAGACCAGCGTTTTGAAGCTATTGGAGGAGAGTCCTATGTTGCCGCGATCGAATTTTCTAACCCAGTCCGAGCAATGGCGCTGACGAGTTACGGCAATGCCACTCAACCTGACTCCCATAATAGAGGTGAGCAGTTGAGGCTGTTCGCGAGTAAAAAGTTGCGTCCTGTTTGGCGATCGCGTCAGGAAATAGAAGCTCATCTCACTTCGCGTGACGTGTTCTGAACACGACTTGGAAGGTGATTATCGTAGGAACTGGCTCCGTCTAGGCAGTCCTGCATACAGATAGTAAACAGTTCTATTCTAAGTATTTGTACCTGTGTGCCACTTAGTAAAGAACTTTATTGTTTGCGTACAGTTCTTATTGAACTCTAACTACTTCACTCGTCCACTTCTAATCATGCTGATTATCAACCACAAGCCGATTACACTAGCCACCACAAAGAGACTACCGCTCACCCAAAAGAAAATTGGATTACTGGGAGCTTGGGAAAAAATCATTGCAGCACCAATCAGGATAGCGGCTGTCACAATCCCGAAGGTTAGTTGATTACCTACACTATGGAGACTACGGCGAATTGGGTCAAGTCCTCGCACGGCTATGTTCCATTGCAATGTTTCAGAAGTCACCCGATCTAATAACATCTCCAATTGGCGAGGAGCCTCTAGGGATAGGGATTTGATATCCAGGGCTGCTCTTAAAAGGTCTTGCAGGGGAGCATGTCCAATTAATCGTTGCCGGAATAAATCTGCCATTAGGGGTTTAACTTGCTCGATTAAATTGAAATCAGGGTCGAGTTGGCGAGCTACCCCTTCTAGATTGGCAAGAGTCTTGGCATACAATCCCATGTTGCTGGGAACACGAATTTTGTGTTTCTGGGCAATTTGCAACACCTGATAGGTTAACTGACTAAAGTTAATTTCCGCTATGTTTAGGTTGTAGTAACGTCGTAGCAATCGGTCAAAGTCATTTTCTAAGTGAGCAAGATTCACAGGGATAGTAGATTCTGCCAGTTCCAGCGTTAATTGGCTACACCGCTTGCTATCTAAGTTTGCGATCGCCAAAATTAGTTCGATCAAAATCTGCTGCGTGCGGGGGTCTAAACGACCCATCAAACCAAAATCAATCAGAGCAATACGCCCTGGCTCAATATAAAACAGATTTCCAGGGTGAGGGTCAGCATGAAATATGCCGTCGATATAAAATTGTTGAAAATAAGCTCTAACAATTAAATCGGCAAGGGCTTGGCGTTCGGCTTTGGCATTGCCCCCATAGTTTGTCCCCTTCATGTCTGCCTGTAATAGGGGAACGCCAGTCAGCCACTCCATAACGAGTAACTTTTCACTCGTCAAATCCCAATAAATTTCTGGAAGAACGAGCTTTTGCGGATCGAACCAAAAACTCTTGGAGAGATTGCGCCGTAGCGTGTCAGTGTAACTGGCTTCTTGGGTAAAATTTAGCTCAGCCCGCAAGGCACTCGCGAATTCCTCAACGACAGAGACTAGATTGTAATACTGCCCCACAGCCGTGCGATTGACCAACCGTGCCAAGCCGCGAAGCAACCTAATATCTTGCTCGACAACTCTATCAATGCCTGGGCGTTGTATTTTTAATGCCACCTCACGTCCATCAATAAGCCTAGCGCGATGAGTTTGGGCGATCGATCCGGCGGCAACAGGTTGGTGATGAATAATGCTAAAAATTTGTTCTATTGGTTGAGAAAGCTGCTTGCGGATAATCGCTTCTACTGCTTCCCAAGCCACTGGTGGGACTTCAGCTTGCAGGGATGTTAAGGCTTCAATATAGGGTGGGGGTAACAGGTCGGGGCGCGTACTAAGCAGTTGTCCAAGCTTAACGTAGACAGGGCCAAGCTCCACCAATATATTACATAGCACTAATGGGGGGGGTAGTGAAGGTTCTTCAGTTTTCCCCCCAAGGAGAAGTCCTCGCATATAACCCCAACCGTGCCGGAGGACAACGTTAACAATTTTTCTTTGACGAGAGCTAGTTTGGGAAAGACCTGAAAACACACACCTCTACCTGAATGGGGGTTTCATTGGGATGAACAGGTGAAACATAGCCTGTTTGCTCCCGCGAGAGCGAGATTCCCCTTTAAGACTACCCGGAAATAACAAGACCTTTCCTTAAAACTTTTACCCGATAATCCGCTTGATGAGTTTTAGCTTGCCTTGATAAGGAGCATACCGCCAATCTAGGTCAAGTAAAAATGATCGCTTCAATACACTCTTCTGGTGTGAAAAGGTATCAAAACTTGCCTTGCCATGATAGCTGCCAATACCGCTAGAACCAACACCACCAAACGGCAGTTCCGAGACACCCACCTGCATCACCGTGTCATTAATACAGACTCCCCCAGATGAGGTTTCCCGTAAGACTCGTTCCTGCTTCTGCTGATCTTTGGAGAAGAGGTACAAGGCTAAGGGTTTTGGACGTGCATTAATTTTAGCGATCGCCTCTGACAAGTCTGAGTATTCCAGTACTGGCAGAATTGGGCCAAAGATTTCCTCTTGCATTACTGGTGTATCCCAATCGACCCCATCAATGACAGTAGGAGCAATGTATCGTTCCTCTGGATTAATTTGACCCCCAATGTAAGGTTGACCCTCGTTCAAAAATGAGGCAAGCCGTTCAAAGTGCCGTTGGTTAATAATCCTGCCATAGTCGGGGCTTTTAGCGGGGTCATCGCCGTAAAATTCTTGGATGTACTGTTTGATGCTCGTCAACAGGTCATTTTTAACTGTGCGATCCACTAAAAGATAATCCGGGGCAATGCAAGTTTGACCCGCATTGATAAACTTGCCCCAAGCAATTCGTTTGGCAGCGTGTTCTATATGGACATTTGAATCGACAATACAGGGACTCTTGCCGCCTAATTCTAGGGTTACGGGTGTTAGGTGTTTAGCTGCTGCCTCCATGACGATTTGACCAATTTTCGTGCCACCTGTGAAAAAGATGTGGTCAAACTTTTCGGCTAGGAGTTGTTGGCTTGTTTCCACACCACCTTCAATAGAGGTGATATAGCTAGGGTCAAACGTTTTTTCGGTAATCTGGGTGACGATGCGGGACGTATTCGCCGCAAGTTCTGAGGGTTTAAGAATCGCGCAATTGCCTGCTGCGATCGCACCTACCAAGGGAGAAATCATCAACTGAAACGGGTAGTTCCAAGGGCTGATGATCAGCACGACTCCCAGCGGTTCAGGATAAATGCAGGCGGAGGAGGGAAATTGCTCAATAGACGTGCTGACTTTTTTGGGCTTAACCCAAGACTTGAGATGCTTGATGGCGTAATCAATCTCTCTAACTACACCAATCTCAGTTGCATACGCCTCAAATTCAGGTTTGTTGAGGTCAGCATTAACGGCTTCAAGGATAGCGGCTTGGTTGTCTAGAATCGCTTGCTTGAGACGCTTAAGTTGTTCCAGGCGAAAGGCAACATCTTTCGTTTTGCCAGTGGCAAAGAATTCGCGTTGCTGTTGAATGATGTCACTGATTGGTGAGAGCGTTAACATCTTTGTCTCCTAAATCTGACCTACAGCTATGGACGCAGCGTATTGCCCAACACCACCAATGTATCATGGTGTCCCATCATCCAGATTTTAGGAGAAAACTTAGAGAATGCAAGTTGATAACGTAAGCGATTAAGTGAGAAGCCTCGTGCAGCGCAGCAGAAATAAGTAACCCGTTAACAACGGAGCCAAAAGTAGAAAGTATCAGCCTTTGTTCCTTCTGCCCTCTGCCTTTTTTTAATACCCATTAATGTCTGCTTCATCGAGGAGAATGCTTGCCTCGTTGCCAACTCTATCAAAATCAGGGTTTTGTTCCATCTCCATCTCAACAACATAAGTCCAGGTATTTGAACCAGGCTGATAGCTTTTGATTTTGCCTAAGCTGCCAGCAAAGCGGATTCTTTGATTCCTTGTAAATTTTGGTGTTGCTATTAAACTTGGATTCATTGATTTTCAACCTCCTTTTACTTATTTGGTTTTTGCGATCGCCTATTATTTCCTTGCGCTAATCCTCTCCTGTGTCAAATAAGCAGCTTAACGTTTTCTTGAAGGCAAAGCTTTTTGACACAAACAGTAGGAACTAGACTTTCAATTCGAGTTTTGCTGATTTTTGTAAACTATAGGCTTGGGCATTGGGCACTATAGTCCAGCCATTCTTAATTAGTCTTTGATAGGTTGCCCATCCTTTAGAACCCTGTGGTATCGTGTAGTCAGAAACGAAATAGCTTGAACAAGCTGTGTAAGGTTTCCAAGGTTCATTGGGATAATTCCGTAAGTGTAAGACCTTTTCTTCACCTGCTCCAAGAACAGGTAACCAACACATTTGACCAGGCATGTTGAACTCCTTCTATTCAAATTTAGAAAATATTTAGCCTTTCCTAGCGAGACTGAGTACTTAGGAAATCCTATATTTATAGTTTTAGTTAAAAGCTCATTTGTTTTAACTCTATCTAGAGATTTGCTTTCTGTACAAGTCCATCTATCTAAAGGATAAAATTAGTCATATAAATCTGTATAGAAGAACACTCAGAGGCTTGTTAACTATGACCTGTTAACGGTTCACAGATAACAAGCACTTCCGTTAAATTTCATTCTTTATAATCATGTGCTGCTTAGAATCAAAAGTAATCTTACCTTCTTGGCGGAACTTACTAAGCAATCGTGTGATTGTCACCCTCGTCGTGCAGCAGGCATCTGCTAAGTCCTGATGCGTTATCCGAACAGTCAAACGAGTACCTTGACTAACACTTTGACCAATTTCCTTTTTTAACAACTGCAATAGGTGATATAGACGGTCTTTCACTTGTCGCTTTCCAGCAATGGCTAAAAGTAATTCAGTTTGCCGTAAGCGTGCGTTGATATGCGACAAAAGAGCTTGAGTAAGATGAGGAGAACCTGCAATTTCTGATAGGGAAATGTTAACTAACTGAACTTCATCCGAAAATGCAATGGCTTGGTATATCGGCAGTGAGGTCAGGCTAGAGCCAAAAGGCATTGATGACCCGACCAACCCCATCAATATCTCGTCGCCGCTTTCGCTCATTGTGCTTAGCTTTACCAGACCTTGACGAACAATGTACAACAGCGAAGGTTCTAGGTGAATCAGCTCACCTTTGGAATAGCAATGCCAAGGACGATCATGGTAAGAGTCATACTCACTAGTATTAAGCGCCTTAAGTGCCCGCTTGCGCTCGCTGATGTCCCGTACTATCCAATGCAGGGTAACCGCCTGGTCTAGAACCTCGCGAACAACGGATATATTCACAGTCGCCTCAAAGGCTTCACCATGACGGGGTTGTAGACTCAGTGCCCACTCCTGTACCCATTCAGACCGATGCATCTGGAGAAGCTTGTTGCGAAATGTCCGACGTTCTTGGGGAGGAATGAAGCTAACAAGCAGTTTACCAGGTAGAAATGATTGCTCAATGTTGAGGAGAGTAGCCGCAGCACGATTAGCTTCCAGAATTTTCCCTTGGTCATCGGTTACCAAGTAAGCATTTGGCATGAACTCAAAGAGTTCTTTGTAGCGTTGCCGTTCTGCTTCAACCTGCGCTCGTGTTGTGGCTAGTTTTTCAGTCTGCTCAAGCAGTTGTTCTGCAGCTACCTGTAGTGCTTCTGAGGCTGTACCGAGTTCTTTGAAGGCAACGGGTAGCAGTAAATCTGATGTTGGCTGTAGCGCACCATCTGCGCCTCGGTACATATCAGCTAAGCGCCAGTGAATGGCTTGTACTTGCTTAGCAAACATATCCACGTTCATATTAAACCTTGAATATTCTTTTGACTTGAGGTGATCATAAAGAGTTTGCTTCCTTCATACACTACCCAATTGAGAGAGTAGTAAGGAATTAGCTGTTTGTACTTTAATGCATTATCGCGAAACGATGGGCAGCTAGGCTGAGGAGCAGTAATGTTGTTGTGTAGAAAATTAAAATCTTCATAGATAACCTTCCCTCCCTCGGCTGCGTTGTAACTGAGGTTACACAGATAGTTAACATTAGTTCTGTTGCTAGGTAGAAGTGCAACGCATACAGAAATAGTTATCTTTTTAATGACCAACTCCTATGCCATACCTGGGAGTACCGAACAAATGTAAACGGTAGACCTTTTAATGTGTATGTCTTCTACGCCAACTGCTACCTAACTTGCCTATCGGTCTATCTCCCAGGTGCTTTCTTCTACTCACTCTCACCAGAACTCTGATGTCGATACTTACTGCCTCTGAGAAAGCCACCGCTTTTAAAAGTGATCGCAAAATTTTATGTTTCTACATCAACACCACTAGTCAAGTTCAAGTTATCCGAATTACAAATAGTCCCAAGTTTAATTTTGAGCGAGTTATCTTTCCTGGTCAGCGTGAGATGTTTGATGCTGGGCTAGAAGGTTTTTTAGAAGTTTGCACAAAGACTAACAGTTCTTTTATTCCTTGCCAACAACTTAGTGTTACTGAAGGCTGAGTCAGTGCTAATAAATTTCTATTTTTAGCTATTACGACCTAGGGAAGGCTCCAGAACAATCATCATACAAATCAAAACTAAATCATTGAAACTTGAGGTAATGAATGCTTCCTAAGTTAATTAACTTAACCTTGCATTTAGTAATTAAAGAAGTTGACAGTGTCTTAGAAGATTGTCTTAAACAACCCTATCAAGCAGCCTTTTCAATCCAGCAATGGCGGCATAAGTTGATTAATTGCGTCCTCAACCAAATTCCCAATTACTATACAATTATTGAGGGTATGAAAGACTTACCGGAAGACCCTACCATTCTCTACCGTTGTCCAGAGGAACAGTCAATTCTCAAAGCTTTAATTTATAAGAGTATGGCTGAAGTTTTGCAACAAAACTCAGAGTCAATCAGTGGTGATATTCTTCAAAAACAAAGTTCCAATAATTACTGACTGACCATCTAAGCGGAATGGCACTGACTTAAAAAGAATTAGTCAACGGTTTATGAGCATTACCAGCTTATCCTTATTCATTCATATTGCGATAAGTAGCCACTGCCGAAGGTGACACCCGATTTAGATAGCGGAAAATCCAGTACTTAATAACCGAATCCAAAATAACTGGGAACGTTGCAATAAACAAAAATATGAAATCTCGGCTTTCTGGAATTCCTAGATGTTTGGATACACCTTCAAGGATGACTTCCCAGCCATGAGGTGAGTGGAACCCCACAAACATATCAGTAAACAAGATAATGATAAACGCCTTGGCACTATCACTGAGACCATAAACAATATCATCCATAAAAGATTTTAAAACTATAATATCTTGCCTACTGCTAAAAATAACCAAACCAAACGCGGCAAGGGAAAGGAGATCTGAGAAAATATTTTTAATAGCATTGGCACTTCGATCTCTATATTCTTTTGCCATTTCAACGGCTTTTTCTCTCACTTGCTCTTCCCTTTTCTCTTGAGACAGTTCAGGAGAAAAACCTAGCAAACTCTTAAACTTTAGTTCTTCTTCAAACCGCTGCAATTCAACAAAAGCTTCCTCTTCCATATCAAGGTTTAAGAAGATAACTGGGTTGTTATCGCTTCTGAAGTGGTCAACAGCCGGACCAACAATTAAGGTTTTTGTGACTTGATGGGTTAGAATGGGAACAATAATTAAGGTAAGGATAAATTTAAGGGAAATTATTGTTTTAAGTTTAGAGTTGCGGAAATTTTTAACGACTTCTTCTTCAGCTTTGGGATCTAATTCACTCTGAATTCTATTAAATGTCCTTAAAATTGACCTGGGTAATACACCTGTCTTGTCAGAAACCGTCTCAACATTAGTTACTACACCCCTTTTGGTTACAGCTTCTTTTTGCAAAGACTTGGGTTGTTTAGGGGTTTGGTCAGTAACAAGTTGATTGGAGCTAGTTTGGATAACTTGATTGGCTTTGGGTTGAGGTATTGGGATTAAAGAAGCCGAAGGTATAGGAGATTTCTTTTCTATATACTTACTGATTATTTCATCAATGAAATTCAGTTTTTCAAAAATAATTGACTGTTTTTCATTGAGTTCATTAGAATAATATTGACTAGAATTATTAAATGTATCTGTACGATTGGCATTCAGCATTCTTTGCTCAGAATTGCTGAAAATAGAGCGACTGCCTCGAAATTCTGCCAGTCTAAATTTGACAGTTTTCAAGTATTTCTTTAGCTCTGACTCGAAATAGGAAATTACACTATCGCCGTAGTTAGCAGATTCAGCGGATATTTTTTTGCCATTAAAATGCTCATCTTCAATGACTTTAATCATTAAGGCAGCTTTGTAAGCTTGGTCTAAGGCTCTTTCTGGTGTATCGGAGAACCATCGATTGGCAGTACGGAAGAGAAAGTTTAGCTTCATCGAAACAAAGGTTTCAAAATAGAAGGTAATTCCGGTAAGTTCTGACATTCTGTAATGCCAGAGATTTTAGATACCATGTACGTGGTATGTTAACAGATTTACACAAAAGAGATTGGTGCTTCAACATTCACATTGGATAACTGGAGCAACGCGCAGTGGCAAGACAACTCGCCTTGTGAGTCAATTTTGCCAATGGATTGAAGCGGACATCGGTAAGTCACGATCGCTTTCTCGTCCCTTCTCGCGGATGAGCCGTCGCGACAAAAGGCTTGCCCCAGGAATATTAGTATTTGCGGCCAATGACGATACCCGGCGGGATTTGGCTGATCGGTTGACAATGGCAATCCAAGGACGGTACCCAATACTGTCTAAAACACCATTAGGTTTTTTTCAGGATGAGGTGATGCTATTTTGGCCGCTATTAATTCAGCGGTTGAATCTCAGGGCACAGTTTCCCTTGCGGCTACGTCCCGAAACCGAGCAAGAGTTGGCAACCCAGTTGTGGCAGGCTGAGTTGGAACGCTGGGGAACACAGCTACCAGGGGCGAATGAGGATGCGAAAGTGCGTCGGATTTTGGACTTGTTGCAGTTGGCGGCGGTGAGTGGGACAGCCGTTGAGGATATTCCAAGCCTTCTCGAAGCGGGTTTCCTGGAGGATCAGGGGACACCGGAACTTTGGGAGTGTATTGGACAGATGCTCCTGAACTGGCGGCGTTGGTGTCTCGATCAGGGGTTTCTGACGTATGGAATAATTTGCGACTTGTATTGGTCTGAACTGTTGCAAGATGCAACGTATCAGCAGCATTTGCGACAGCGATGTCAAGCGATACTAGCCGATGATGTAGATGATTATCCTGCGATCGCACGCGACTTATTTGAGCTTCTCTTAGACCAAGGAGCGGTTGGCGCATTTACCTACAACCCTGATGGTAAGGTACGCTTGGGCTTGAATGCTGACCCCAACTACCTGGAGGGCTTGGCAGGACGTTGCCAGATTGAAAGCTTGGATACACTACCGATTGGTTCCCTAGCAGAACCTTTAGGAGGTATTGCTGTAGATTTAGTCAGCGACTCAGTGATTTTGTCTACACTACCGGAGTCATTACAGTCCATGCAAACCACCTCTCGTGCCGCACTGTTAAGGCAGACGGCTGAGGTGATTATTGAAGGCGTACAATCGGGACAAGTGCAACCCGGAGAAATTGCGGTTATTGCTCCTGGTTTAGATGCGATCGCACGCTATACACTCACCGAAATCCTCACCAGTCATAACATAGCCGTAGAACCGCTGAACGACCAGCGTCCCCTGATCAGTTCGCCAATGATTCGTGCCCTCCTAACGCTCTTAGCCCTGGTTTATCCGAGTTTAGGACGCTTAGTTGACCGGGATGCCGTTGCCGAAATGCTGGTGGTTCTAAGTCGCAAGCAAGAGGTACCGCTAGACGAGGGGGAATCACCGATCACCACACCTCATATTGACCCAGTTCGTGCAGGATTACTCGCTGATTACTGCTATTCCCCTAACCTAGAACAACCCAACTTGCTACCCGTGGAATCTTTTCCCCGTTGGGACAGATTGGGGCATCGTGCAACAGCCGCTTATACAGAGATTGTGCAATGGTTAGAATTACAGCGATCGCAACAACAACAACGGCTGATTCCCTCCTGCGTCGTCGTTCTTGACCGAGCAATTCAGAAATTCTTGTGGAATGGTAGTAACCTTCCCTACGATCAGTTAGCCGCACTGCGGGAACTGATGGAAACCGCGCAACACTACTGGGAAGTCGATGGACGCCTCCGGAAAACGCCCTCTGATGCCGCAAGCCAAGCCGGGATAACGAGGAAAGATACCCCAGCCCACACAACGATTGGTCAGTTCATCCAACTGCTGCGTCGTGGTACCGTTACCGCCAATCCTCACCCCGTTCGTCGCCTTGCCCCAGCAGCGAATAACACCATCACTCTAGCTACCATCTTCCAATACCGTGCCAATCGCCGCTTCCACCGTTGGCACTTCTGGCTTGATGCGGGTTCTCCTCTCTGGGACAAAGGCGGTGCAGCGACTCTGTTTGGCGCTAACTTATTTCTCCATGAGTGGTCAGGACGCCCTTGGACAGAAGACGATAAAATCGCGGCGGATAGTCAACGGTTGCAGCGGATTTTGCGAGACTTATTGGGGCGTGCTGGTGAGCGGATTTACCTATGTCACAGCGACTTGGCGGTGAATGGTACCGACCAAGCCGGCCCATTGTTACCGTTAGTTAATGCGGCAGTTCCCCGTAGTTCTGAAGCCGTCTTTACTTAAGGTTTAACCAGCTTTGGATTTCTTGCGCCAACCAAGCACATTCCAGTTCCGTTAATCCGTGACCAAAGGAATAGGGTTCGATACCCGTAATCAGGACTTTTGCGCCATCTTTGCTGCTGTAGCAACACGTATACATAATGTCTGAAAGTGACCCTTTATAGCGAGTAATGACGTAGTTAAACCATTGCCATTGCAGTTCAAAACGGCTCGTATTGCGGTTGAAGTCAACTTGAGTGCGTTGATGGCGAAACTGTGTGTATTTAATTGAGAAGATCAAGAGGGCTGTCAAAAATGGCAATCCAATTAAGGGGATTCCAACATTAGTCACTATCCAGAGAATGCCAACGAGCGCAAACATAGCATAACTGCCTAACAGCACAAGCCCTTGCTTACCTCTTGGGCTACGTTCAGGGATGACAATTCGTAGCCGTTCGGGAGACTGACTCACCTGAACGCGAGTCCCAAACGGTGGGCGAAGTCGTCCAGTACTAACAGGAGCAGACAATGCCGCGTTCTCAGGAGTTTGAATACCAAAGCTGAGAGCTTTCATGGCTTCGTCAGCCGTGCTAAACCGACGTTTCAAGGATGGCTCGGTGAGTTTTTCCAGCCATTCGCTAAAGCTGGGTGTCAGGGTTACCTTGTCGCTAAACTGAATTCGTAAATCATCTTGGGGCAAGTCAGCCGGAGCGGTACCTGTGAGCAGATGAATTAAACCGGCTCCCAGTGCGTAGAGGTCAGATGCTGGAACTGCCCTGCCGCCAAATTGTTCCATTGGTGCATAACCATAGGTTCCGACTACCGTAAACGTTGCCCCCTCTTTGACGGCTCGGTCTTGAACGGCTCCAAAATCAACCAAGTAGACCTGTTTATCCTCACCCAAAATCAAATTACTCGGCTTAATATCCCGATGCAGTACCTGCGGCTTCAATTCATGCAGATAAATCAGAATATTCAAAACATCGATCGCAACTTGGCGAACTTGCTTTTCAGTAAACCGTTTCCCCTGATTCAGCAACTCCTTAAGAGAGGCACCGGGAATAAATTCTTGGACTAATCCAAACCATAAAGAGCGCTCATCAATTGAAAAATAATCATAGTACTTGGGAATCCGGGAATGATTGAGCTGTTTGAGAACCTGGGCTTCCCGTTCAAACAGTTTCAAGTCATCCCACTGCACCTCACCCCCAAACGCCAGCAGCTTGACAATCACCAATGCGGCGGGAATGGCTTGCAAATCCTCTGCTAGCCAGGTTTGACGCCCTGCATTTTGTCCCAATTTTTGTTTAAGTTGATAGCGATCGTGTAAGATTTGTCCTGCTTCTAGCATTTGGTTCTTGATGGTTTTAAGCCAAATATCTTTAGTGAAACTGAATTCTCTTTCCTACTCCTTTTAAGGGTAGGTTTCTAATAACTATCCTTGACGATGGGGTAATGAGGTGATGGGGTAAAAAACTCCCAAAGTTCATGTGTATTATCTCCCAACCCAGAGTTTTTAAAGAGAACCTAGGAAACCAGCGATGATCGCGATATAGATCCAAGCCATTGGTATCCCAATAAAAAGCCCAGCAATCGTCCAGCCTCGTTGATGGGCTTTGAACTGTTCAATGCTTCGCCACTTTCTACTTTTCCAAGCCCATTCATTGCCTTTTGCCCCCAATGCGATCGCAACTAACCATCCAACTTGCGGCACTAAGGCAAGCAGTCCAATCCAAACTTTATTGGTGAACGGCCACAAATAAGGCATCAAAAAAGCACCCCAATTCCAACCCTGAATTTCATCAGGTACTGGCACTGAGGAATTAAATAAATCTCCACACCCTGAATTATTCACGACGGTGGCTACGGCTGGCTTCATGAGCTGGCTGTCTCTAGGTTTGTCAGGTACCATGCCGGATTCCAGAGCAGAAAGTGCTTGTGAGGCGCTCTTAAATCGTTGCTCTGGAGCTGGTTCTGTTAGCTTTTCGAGCCACTGCACCATACTACGGCTGAGGTTTACCTGCTCTTGAAAGCCAATCCGCAGATTCCGTTGCGGCAAGTCTCCAGGCGCACACCCAGTGAGCAAATGAATCAATGTTGCCCCCAAAGCATAAAGATCGGAAGCAGGCACTGCCCTGCCGCCAAACTGTTCCATTGGTGCATAACCATAGGTTCCCACGACGGTAAACGTCGCTCCCTCTTGATGCGATCGCTCCTGCACTGCCCCAAAATCGACCAAATAAACCTGCTCATCCTCACCCCAAATCAGATTGCTGGGCTTGATGTCACGATGCAAGACGGCAGGATTGAGGCGATGAAGAAACTCTAGTATTTTCAGAATATCAACCGCGATTTTGCGAACTTGTGTTTCTGTAAAGCGTTTACCCTGAATTAGCTGTTCCTTCAATGATGAGCCTGGGATATACTCCTGCACTAGGCCAAACCAAAGCGATCGCTCATCAATGTGAAAATAATCCCGATACTTAGGGATACGAGGATGGTTGAGCTGTTTGAGAACCTGGGCTTCCCGCTCAAATAGTTTCAAGTCATCCCACTGTACCTCGCCGCCAAAGACAAGAAACTTGACAATTACTAATTCATCTGGTACTAGCAAATCCTCTGCCAGCCAGGTTTGACGCCCCGCATTCTGCCCTAGTTTTCGCTTGAGTTGATAACGCTCTTGTAATACCTGTCCTGCTTTTAGCATTTGGTTCTTGATGCTTCTAAGCCGAGTTTCCTCTAATTTAGCTTTTAGAACTCTGGGTAGTAGATAGGTAGCAATAAAAGCATCTCCCTAATTCAGGATATCTTTGCCCTAGGGGCGCAATTAATTGCACCTCTAGAAGCTGGTGATTAACAATCAATGTATTATCGGAATCTCTAACGCTAATCAAGAACTTCGGCAAGAATCGATAAAATCATCGGTAGCCAAATAAAAATTCCAGCAATTGTCCAACGGCGTTGGTGCATTTTGAACTGTTCAATACTCTGCCACCGTCTACTCTTCCAAGCCCATTCGTTGCCTTTACCCCCTAATGCGATCGCAACAATCATTACCCAACTAGGAGAAGGTACCCAAGAGGACAGCCCAATCCAAACATGATTGGTGAGCGGCCACAACCACGGCATCAAAAACGCACCCCAATTCCAACCCTTAATTTCATCAGGAACGGGTACTGAAGAATCCAGTAAATTACTGTTCCCAGAATTATTGACAAATGCTGGGGATTTCATCGGGGTGAGTTCTAAAGGCACCTCTCGACTATCCTCATGTTTGTCAAGTACGATACCGTATTTCAGCGCAGAAAGTGCTTCAGCCGCACTCTGAAAGCGTTGCTCTGGTGCAGGTTCTGTCAGCGCCTTTATCCAGTTCACCATGCCACGACTAAGGTGTACCCGCTCTTCAAAGCAAATTTGCAAATTTCGAGAGGGCAAGTCAGCCGGTGCTGTCCCGGTGAGCAGATGAATCAAGCTTGCACCCAAGGCATAAAGATCGGAAGCGGGTATCGCCCTGCCACCAAACTGTTCCATCGGTGCGTAACCATAGGTTCCCACCACAGTAAACGTTGTTCCTTCTTGATGCGATCGCTCTTGTACCGCCCCAAAATCTACCAAATAAACCTGCTCATCCTCACCCCAAATCAGATTGCTGGGTTTAATATCGCGATGCAGCACAGGGGGAAGGAGTTGATGGAGAAATTTTAGAATCAACAGAACATCGACAGCGATTTTACGAATTTGTTCTTCCGTAAATCGCTTACCTTGGGTTAGTTGTGCCTTTAGAGAGTTCCCTGGAATATATTCCTGCACCAAGCCAAACCAAAGCGATCGCTCATCAATGTGAAAATAATCCCGATACTTAGGGATACGGGGATGATTGAGCTGCTTGAGTATCTGCGCTTCTCGCTCAAATAGTTTTAAATCATCCCATTGCACCTCACCACCAAACGCCAGCAGTTTGACAACCACTAATTCAGTCGGTGACACCCCGATATCCTCAGCCAACCAAGTTTGACGCCCTGCATTCTGTCCCAGCTTTTGCTTGAGCTGATAACGCTCATGTAATACTTGTTCTGCTTGCAGCATAGGAGTGGCTATTCCTTGAACCCGTCTTCCCTCCAATGTAGCCAGAACTCAGCCGGTAGGTGTATTTAGCCCAGTAAATAAAATTCTCTCGTTAAATCTTTTTATAACTGGAGCATTGGCTATCTTTAGCTTAAAAATCCTACTAGCTGCTCCAGCTTTGACCAAGCCGCACCACTATTCATGACCTCCTTTGCCAGCTCAATCCCGGCTTTATGGTCTTCCAGAGGAATAATCCCACCGACTTGAAGCGCGAGTGAGGCATTTAATGCCACAGCATCCTGCTGTGCCTGTGTTGCTTTACCTTGCAAAACATTCCGCAAAATCAAAACATTGTCTTCAACATTCCCGCCTTGCAAGGCGCTTGTTGGTGCTGGAGTTAAGCCTAGCTGTTGGGGATCTAGGGTTGCTAGCCGCACATCACCCTCCGAAAGGAGCGCCATGTCAGTTTTGTCGGCTAAACCTGCCTCATCAAGTTTTTCCCGTCCATGCAGGACGATCGCTTTTGGAGTTCCCATCTGGCACAACGCTTGAGCAACAGTTGCGACAACCTTGGAATCAAATACCCCAAGCACTTGTCCTGTAGGGCGCAACGGATTCACCAGTGGCCCTAAAAGGTTAAACACTGTTCGTACCTTCAGTGTTTGTCGCAGTGGCCCAACGGCTTTCAGCGCTGGGTGCCAACCACGAGCAAAAAGAAATGTGATACCCACTTCATCCAGTGCCGCTTGCACCTTCTCGGCAGTCGCGGATAAATTAACGCCCATAGCTTCCAGGACATCCGCTGAACCAACTAGGCTTGAGGCAGAACGATTACCATGCTTCGCAACCCGGACACCAGCCGCTGCCGCAACAAAAGCAACAGCCGTTGAGATATTAAAGGTTAATGCACCATCCCCACCTGTGCCACAGGTATCAATGACAGGTGTTTTGTGGTCGATTGCTGTCTTTTGTAACGATTGAGATTGCAACACATCTGCCATCCCTGCTAGTTCTTGGGCAGATACGCCTTTGGCTTGGATAGCGGCAAGAATCGCACCTGATAAAGCTTCAGGAATTTCCTCATTCAACCATCCTTGCATTAGCTGTGATGCTTGATTGATCGATAAAGATTCTCGATCAAGTAACTGTTGCAGCAAGCTAGACCAGTTAATTGTGGTTTGCGCGATCGCAGTAGCCAAGTCACTCATGAAACGTTAGTAAGTTAGGTGGTCAGCACTAAACATAGCTCGTAAGGGGAATTTATGATTAGTGATTATTAGACATTTTTCTAGCTAACCACTAACCATTACAACCCTTCCGACGTTTATTATTGTCGTAACCAAAAACTGCCTAACTTCAGTTGGAAGATTAGGCGCATCCTAACAACCGTAGCCAACGGGCATGGGAGTTTATCGCAGCGAGAAAAGTTGGGTGTGAAGCGTACTTAACCCCAAACTGGGAACACACCGATTCAACAATTGGGGCAAGAGCGGGATAGTGGATATGACAGACATCTGGAAACAGATGATGTTCCACTTGGAAGTTCAGTCCACCCACATACCAAGTCAATAAGCGATTATCACGAGCAAAGTTAACAGTCGTTGCTACCTGATGCATTGCCCAGGAATTGTTAACGTGGTTCGAGTTTGCTGGAAGGCTTGGAAAATCTGCTTCCTGAACACAGTGGGCTGCCTGAAACACAATGCTCAGTACAAAACTGGCAATAAACGCAGTCAGCACATAGCAAACAACTACCTGCCACAGTGGATGAAATAGAGCAGGAATCAGGAAAGCCCAGCTAAAGAACATTACCTTTCCCAGCACGAACACCACTAAATCTCGACCTTGGGGTCTGGGAAAACGATGTTCCCCAATCCGACCTTGTATAAGTATTTGGAAGTCTGAGTAGAAATGCCAGTTAAACGCTAAAAGACCATATATCGGCCAGAGGTAGATATGTTGAAAGCGGTGAAACCAGAGGTGTCGTTGCTGAGGAGCGAAACGACACAAGATTCCCAGGTCAATATCATGGTCAACTCCCACAAGATTGGTATAGCTATGATGAATGACATTGTGCTGCCACTTCCAAATGTAGGAACTGCCGCCCAGCAGATCTAGGCTCATTGCCATTAGCTGATTGACGAATTGTTGCTTGGAGTAAGCCCCATGACCGCCATCATGCTGTATGCTAAAACCAATTCCTGCCATCGCCAAGCCCAAAGAGACTGATAACACTCCAGCTTGCCACCAGTTACTTGCGACAAATACGAGCAATACCCAAGAAATCGCAAACCACGACAAGATAACGGCAGTTTTACGAAACATTTGCGGAGGGTCGCGTTGTGGTAGCTCAGTTTGTTGAAAGTATTCTTCGACACGGCGCTTTAACTCACGATGGAACGCTAAGTCTTTGGAGTACTTAACTTTTGTTGTGTGAGAACTCGCACTGGCGTTCATGACTTCGGGAGCGGGATGGCTTGAGTCCGGTTTCCCCTTGGTTGTGGAAAGCTTGGGGGATGTCAAAATCCTTTGGGTTTCGGTCTGCCTCGGAAACGATGTTGGAGGCTTGGGTGATGAACTAGAATTGATGCTCAATGTCACGATGCTTGTGTATCCTGCAATTGCTCTTTTTTGAGAATCCCACAGCTTGAAGCTTATGGAAGTTTTTCTATGAAAAGGGAGTTTAGTAAGCCTAGAGGAGAGTTAGGGAAGGCAGGAGATGTGGAGGAAAGTTTTTCGGGGAGATATCTATGCAGAAATCACCTCTTTTGCTCCATCTGTTACTTTTAGTGCCCGTCCCTTGCTTTGCCTCCTCTTTGATGTTGACCTTGTCAAAGGTGTGCATTTTGACTTATCCTCTCTTGCGATCGCTTGACGCTGCCATTGCCAATAGGAATATTACCTGTACAGGAAACAAGAACGCACATATTTAAGCTTAATTTCTAGAAGTGAGGAAATTGGTGTTCTATTCCCACATCTTGACAAGATCATTCTTTAGTTACATCAAAACTTGTTGCAACATTCAAGTATGTACCCCTTGGAAATTCCTATCAATCATCTCATAAAGGTATTCACAGTTACATCAAGCTAAGAAACCGACTGAATGACGTGATCTATCAAGTCATCTTGCTTGTATGACAGATAAGGAAGGCTTTGAAAAAGATTTAATCCTTCCAAATCCTATGACCTTGCAGTTCAATGTACTAACTTATAAAGGTCAATCAGTTTGTCTTTGTCTCTCGTACAAGCTGCCCAAGAGAAAAAAATTGAGCGTTTGATCAATGCAACTTGGAAATCTATCCGCTGACGTAGCCAATTTAGAGATATTTTCTGCATTTGTGGAACATACGCCTGCTGCCGTTGCTATGCTTGATCACGACATGCGTTACCTGCTTACATCTCGTCGGTGGCTGACGGATTACTCGCTGGATAACCAAAACCTGATTGGTCGCTCTCATTATGAAGTCTTTCCCCTATTTCAGGAGAAACAAGCGAGAGTTGGAGAGCAGGAGAATATTACCCAACTCTCTCATCATCCCATTACCGCTTACTCTCTGAAACGGTGGCAGAAAATTTATGCCTTGTGTTTAGCTGGACAACCCCAGCGAGGTGACTCCGATTATTTCATCAAACCTGATGGCTTTTGGCAAAGGGTAAAGTGGGAACTTCAACCTTGGTATACTCGGACAGGTGAAATTGGTGGAATCATGATGTTCACTGAATTTCAAGAACATCGTAGTCTAACAGAGGAGTCCCAACCAGACAGCGAAGAAGACTATCGTTGGCTTAGAGAAAAAGCAAGCGAAGCAATTTGGGGAACCGCTTCACTGACAAAGACGATTGAGCAGTTACAACAGGAATCAGTAGAGCGTCGGCAAGCGCAAGCGTTGCAAAAGGAATCGGAGGAACGCTATCGCTCTTTGGTTGCAGCGATGGCAGAGGGAATTATCTTACTCGATGTTAACGGTATCGTTTACACTTGTAACTCAGCAGCAGAAAGCATTTTGGGCCTGACAGCGGAGCAATTAATCGGGCTAAGTTGTCTTGATTTTTTCAGATCTGCGGTTAAGGAAGATGGTAAGCTATTTCCCCCTGAGGAATACCCAATCCACGTAACACTCCGGACTGGACAATCCTTTACGGATGTGATTATGGGAATCCTCCAAACCGATGGAATCCTGACTTGGCTAAGCATCAATTCACAACCGTTGTTTCACCCTAATGAAACAAAGCCCTATGCCGCTGTTGCTTCTTTTATTGATATCAGCAAGCGCAAACAAGTTGAAGCTGAGTTACGTGAGAGTGAAGAACGCTTCCGCACTACCTTCGACCAAGCAGCGGTTGGGATTAACCATTCTGAACCAGATGGCAGATTTGTGCGGGTTAACCAGAAGTTTTGCAACATCATGGGTTACTCCCGTGAGGAATTGTTAGAACACACATTCCAAGACATTACCTATCCTGACGATTTACTAATCGATATGGAAAATGTGCGATCGCTTTTAGCAGATGAAATCCCAACGTATACGCTAGAAAAGCGCTACATTCGCAAAGATGGGCAGTTAATCTGGGTGCAAATCACTGCATCGCTGGTGCGTACTCCCCAAGGTGAACCGAAGTACTTCCTGAGTGTTGTCCAAGACATTAACCTACGCAAAGCGGCTGAATCCGCCCTACGGGATTCGGAAGCACAACTGCGAGAACTCTTTGCCAGGGAAGCATTACTCAATCGTTTATCGAACCAAATCCGTAATTCCCTGGAACTGAATACGATTCTCGAAACTACAGTCCAGGAAATTCGCCAGATTTTGAACGTTGATCGTTGTCAATTTGCTTGGTATTGTCCCTATGATGCTGAAGCATACTGGGAAGTCGTTAAGGAAGCGAGAAATTCTGATTTACCCGACCGTAGAGGTTGCTATCCAGCCGAGGCGGTAGGACTATTAGCACAGCAGGTTTTAAATCTGGAAGTGCTCCGAATTGATGATATTGAGATGGTGAGCGACCCGATTTTTCGAGAGTTCGTCCGGTCTTTTGATTGTGCTTCTGTGTTAGTGCTGCCGATGCAGACACCTTCAGGTACTATCGGCGTGATTAGCTGTAGTCAGAGTCATGAACCACGTCCTTGGATGGATAGCGAAGTAGAACTTCTACAATCGGTAAAAGACCAACTCCTGATTGCGATTAAGCAAGCTGAACTCTACGCCGCTAGCCGGACAGCGACTCAGAAAGCCCAAGAGCAAGCCACTAAACTGGAACAAACCTTGCGGGAGTTGCAACGTACTCAAACCCAGTTGATTCAAAGTGAAAAAATGTCGAGCTTAGGTCAGTTAGTTGCTGGTGTGGCTCACGAAATTAATAATCCAGTTAACTTTATCTACGGCAATCTGATCTACGCCCAAGAATATTTCCAAGACATCTTAGGTCTGTTGCAGCTTTATCGTACTACCTATACTAAGCCTCCAGCCCTGATTCAAGAGCGGATAGACGCGATTGATTTAGACTTTTTAGTGAGCGACTTGAGTCAACTCCAGAACTCAATGAAAGTGGGTGCAGAACGCATTCGGGAGATTGTGCGATCGCTGCGGACATTCTCTCGTGTCGATGAGTCGGATAACAAGCAGGTAGACATACATACAGGGCTTGAAAGTACCTTAATGATTCTCCACAGTCGGCTCAAGGCGAAGCCTGGTCATCCTGCTATCTCTGTCATCAAGGAGTATGGAGATTTGCCCTCAGTGGAGTGTTATCCAGGACAGCTAAATCAGGTGTTCATGAATCTGATTAGTAATGCGCTCGATGCTTTAGAAGAAAAGATGAAGTGTGAGCCTTTAGAAATAACAACTAATCCGTCAGAAACAGTTACTAATTTCTCACCGACCATTACGATCAACACTGGCATCATTGGTAGAGATAATCCTACCATCAGTCTTACTCCCCACTCCTTACTCCAGCCAACTATAGGGGAATGTCTGCCAAAAAAAGAGTCTGATGTGGAAGCAAGTCACATCTTCATTCGGATTGCTGATAATGGTGCTGGGATGACGCAGAAAACTCAACAACAACTGTTTGAACCCTTCTTTACAACCAAGCCAGTGGGAAAAGGCACAGGCTTGGGGTTGGCAATTAGCTATCAGATTATTGTTGAGAAACATGGCGGGAAGTTGTGGTGCCATTCTGCACCGGGACAAGGTACGGAGTTTGTCGTTGAGATTCCGATTCATCATCACTAGAGCGCCCGTTCACGTACTAGTAATAAACATAAAAGCCTTCTGCCTTTTGCCTTCTGCCTTCTGCCTTCTGCCTTCTGCCTTCTGCCTTCTGCCTTCTGCCTTCTGCCTTCTGCCTTCTGCCTTCTGCCTTCTGCCTTCTGCCTTCTGCCTTCTGCCTTCTGCCTTCTGCCTTCTGCCTTCTGCCTTTTGCCTTTTGCTATAACCGTTATGAACGAGGTGGGTTTTTAGCAGCAGGAGCGTTGCATTTTAGCACCTGGAAACCACTCTCATGAGGACTTACTGTCGGCACTTGCTCAGTGAGAACAACTTCCCCTCTCTCATTAATTACCCATCCTTGTGCTTCTACCAATGGTCTTTGAGTTGAACCACTAAGGGTATCGCCCGTTACCCGTGTCAGAATGTTCTCAATTCCCTCATGATTGGCAAAATAAACCCGCTGTTGGTCGTCAATATTAAATTCTGAGAAACTGTGGAAGAGGTTAACGCCGCGAGTTGCTCCACCTTCAATCAAGTCGGCAGGAAAACCTCTGACATTATCGTTCGGCGTAATCACAGAGCTTTCAGCGCCGAGAGTGGCATCAGGTGTAATCTGAGCTACGGTGGGTTCGCCCGTGTAGGCGATCGCTCCAACTATCCCAAACACCAACACCATCCCTAAACGCGAACTCACACACCGCCTAATAGTAGGTCTAGTCAAGTTTTTCTTATCAACAGTCAGTTGCACACAACCCTGAACAAATTTAGCCATCATTAAATTTATGAAATATTTAGTTGGGTTAATAGTCTTTTCAAGTATTGGCTCATTTCTTTTTTCAGATACGATTGATTTTTGGAGAGAATTAAGAAGAAGCGATAGCCGAAGCCAATTAGGGATGGACTTCCTAAGACTTGCTGTTTTGGCAGGGATGGCAAGCATTGGATATTGGGTGGCAACAGATACCTTTCAAAAACCTAGTGATGGGATAGTTTTTTTAGTTATTGGTATAGTTGGAGCCTTTTCAACACACATAATTTCTTCAAGCCTCAGAAAATAGCGCGATCGCGAATTGTTGCCCTAAGGCTAAACCCAGCCAACAACTTCCTTGATTTGAGAAATCGCGATTTCCCGATCAATATGTGCCTTAGCCTTCGCGATAGCCGTATCGGGTTGCTTGTACCAGCGTTGTGAGCGAAAGCAATGTCCACTGGCTGTCAGTATCTCCCAGGTGTAGCGCTCACGGTCAATAACAAGCCAAAGCTCACAACAGCGATAAGTTTGCTGGGGAAATTTAAGTAGACCGATTTCCGCCAAAACGCTTAGTTTCATTCGTGAGCGTTCCAAACGCTTCAGCAGTTCCAGAAAACAGAATGCCGCACGTCTAGCCGCATCATGAGTAGGATAGCAGTAGCGATCGCGCGGTTCAAATTTGAAGTCTGTTCCACTTAGACGAAACTGAAACTTACCAGAAGCATCCTCAATGAAGATGACACGCCAAGGCGTTTTGGGGTATTGAACACAGAATCCTTGAGGCTGAATCCTTACCGTAGCTGTCATCGTTCGTTGGCTAATAGGGCGAACATATCTTAGCTTTTAAGGAAGGCAATCCGCTTGCATAAATGGCTAACACAAACTGTCTTGAGATAGACATCTGGCTGAACTTAACCAAAAGTCATAGAAATATAATTGATACCCTATTAAGTCAGGTAGGAGAGCGCGGTGAGGCACTGCGAGTGAAATATTTTCCAGAAAGGACATCAGAGTTGTGAATGCAGAGCAAGAAGTGACGATTTCTGAAAAGCTTTTTGCTGGGGGCGGAGAGATGGGCGCACGGATGCGAGAAAGGGACTGGGCGAAAACACCGCTAGGTTCTCCAACGCAATGGCAACAGAGCTTGAAGACTGCCGTGCGGATTATGCTCACTTCCCGTCAGGCGATGTTTGTCTGGTGGGGTGAGGAACTAATTAACCTATACAATGACGCTTACAAAGCGATCATGGGTGGAAAACATCCAGAAGCCCTTGGACAGCCAGCTTCCTACGTGTGGCGAGAGATTTGGGAGCAGATTGGGCCTCGGGCAGAATCCGCCATCCTCAAGAATGAGGGCACCTACGACGAGGCGCTGCTCCTGATCATGGAGCGCAACGGCTACCCAGAGGAAACCTACTATACCTTTTCCTATAGTCCGGTTCCAAATGACGAGGGTGGCACGGGTGGCATCATCTGTGCGAATACCGATGACACGCAGCGTATTATTGGTGAGCGTCAGTTGGCACTGTTGCGGGAACTGGCAGCTAAGACGGCGGACGCTCGGACATTCGATAATGCTTGTACGTTGAGTGCAAGATGTTTGGAAACTAATCCTTACGATCTACCCTTCGCGATGATCTATCTGGACGATCCAGAGCAGCAGCGCGTTGTTCTGGCGGGAACCAGCTGTATCGATCGCACTCACGTCGCCGTTCCTGAAACTGTCAATCTCGATGCCGATTCGGTATGGTCATTTGCAGAAGTCCTCAAAACCCAGAAGACTGTTCTAATTTCTAATTTGGCATCAACGTTTGAGGGTTTGCCAACAGGAGCCTGGGAGCGATCGCCCGATCAAGCCGTTGCTGTACCCATTGCGCCCTCTGGACAGACAGGGAGAGCCGGGATATTGATCGTTGGCTTAAACCCATTCAGGCTCTTTAACGACTCTTACCGAGGCTTCATCGATCTGGTTGCGGCTCAGATTGCCGCCAGTATCGCCAACGCCCAAGCTTATGAAGAAGAGCGCAAACGTGCCGAAGCACTAGCAGAACTTGACCGCGCCAAAACGGTCTTCTTCAGCAATGTCAGCCACGAATTTCGCACTCCCCTGACGCTGATGTTGGGTCCCTTAGAAGATTTGTTGACCCATCGAAAAGAAGCCTTGCCAGTGGGGGGACGTGAACAAATAGAAACGGTACATCGGAACTCCTTACGCCTGCTGAAGTTGGTCAATACCCTGCTGGATTTCTCCCGCATCGAAGCTGGACGCATTCAAGCTGTTTACGAACCTACTAATTTATCAGCCTTTACCGCAGAATTAGCCAGTGTGTTTCGCTCTGCGATCGAACGGGCAGGAATGCGGCTGCTCGTTGATTGTCCTTCATTGCCAGAATCGGTATATGTAGACCGGGAAATGTGGGAGAAGATTGTGTTCAATCTGCTCTCGAATGCCTTTAAGTTTACGTTTGAGGGCGAAATCTCTGTCTCAATGCGGTGGATGGACAACCAGGTTGAGTTAGTCGTTCAGGATACGGGTACGGGCATTCCGGCTGAAGAAATCCCCCATCTGTTTGAGCGGTTCCATCGGGTGCCAGGGGCACGAGGACGCACTTATGAGGGTTCGGGTATTGGTTTATCCCTCGTACAGGAATTAGTCAAACTGCATGGAGGCACGATTTCGGTCACTAGTGAAGTAGATCGCGGGACGTGCTTTGTGGTGTCGGTACCAACTGGGGTGGCTCATTTGCCCAGCTATCAGATCAACGCAACTCGTACCCTTGCCTCTACAGCAACGGGTGCATCTCCTTACGTTGAGGAAGCACTGCGCTGGTTACCCGATGGAGATGGGGAGCAGGGGGGGAGAAGAGAAGCAGAGGGAGAAATTTTTCATCAGGAACAGACTAGAGGGAGCAGGGGGAAAGGAGAAGCAGGGAGAGAAGCAGAAATTCATATAGATAATCTGCCTATATCTGCCTCCTCTGCCTCCCCAACCTCCTCTCCTCCTGCTCGCATTCTCCTGGCGGATGACAACGCCGATATGCGCGACTACGTGAAGCGCCTTTTAAGCCAGCAGTATGAAGTAGAAACTGTGGCAGACGGCATAGCGGCACTGGAAGCCGTTCGACGACAACGACCCAATCTTGTGCTGACGGATGTGATGATGCCCAGGCTAGATGGCTTTGGATTGCTGCGGGAACTACGGGCTGATCCAACGACGAAAGAGATTCCGATCATTTTGCTGTCTGCTCGTGCTGGGGAAGAATCCCGTGTCGAAGGGTTGGAAAGCGGAGCGGATGATTATTTGATTAAGCCCTTCGCTGCCCGTGAATTATTGGCGCGAGTTGAAGCGAATTTGAAACTAACGCAAATTCGGCAGGAAGCTGCCGCCGCCCTGCGAGAGGCACAGATACAATTGGAATCGGCTTTGGTGGCAGGATCGGTTTATACCTGGCGGTGGAACATTCCTGAAGAGCGCCTCATGGTCAATGCGGCATTTGCCCACTTGTTTGCGGTAGACCCTATAGAGGCAGCCGAGGGATTGCCTTTTGAAGTGTTTATGAATGCGATTCATGAAGAAGACCGTCCACTAGTTTTTGCCGCCATCGACCGGGCGATCGCATCTGGCGAAGAGTATGTTGCTGAGTACCGCGTTCGTACTGCCACAGGTGAGGAGCGGTGGCTTTTCGCACGCGGTCAGGTTGAATATGATAGTGCTGGCAATCCTGTGGTGTTTCCCGGTGCCCTGGCAGACATTACCGAGCGCAAACGCGCTGAGGTAGAACGGGAACAGCTTTTGGCACGAGCACAGGCAGCACGGGAGGCAGCCGAGGCAGCGAACCGAGTTAAGGATGAATTCTTGGCGGTGCTGTCTCATGAATTGCGATCGCCTCTCAACCCGATTCTTGGTTGGTCAAAGCTGCTCCAGACTCGTAAGCTGGACGAGGCAAAGACTGCACAGGCTCTCTCTACGATCGAACGAAACGCTAAGCTGCAAGCCGAACTGATTGAAGACCTTTTGGATGTATCCCGGATTTTGCAAGGGAAGCTCAACCTAAATGTTCGCCCAGTTAACTTAGTAACGACGATCCAATCCGCCCTAGAAACTGTGCGTCTAGCGGCACAAGCCAAGTCAATTGAGGTAGAGGTAATCCTTGACTCACAGGTGGAACGGGTTGCGGGTGACGCAACTCGCTTGCAGCAAGTGGTGTGGAATCTCCTCTCCAACGCCGTCAAATTTACATCAGCAGGCGATCGCGTTATGGTGCGATTAGAGCAAGTTGACACTCAGGCTCAAATTACAGTTCGTGACACGGGCAAGGGTATTCACCCGGATTTCCTACCTCATGTGTTTGACTATTTCCGTCAGGAAGATGGTAAGACCACGCGCAAATTTGGAGGGCTAGGGTTAGGACTAGCGATCGTGCGTCATTTAGTCGAACTGCATGGTGGAACCGTCTCGGCAGACAGTCCCGGCGTTGGGCTAGGCTCAACGTTTACTGTTCAATTGCCTCTGATGGTGGCAGCTTTAGAGGTGCAACAGAGCAAACCACTACCTGCAAATACGACTGACTTGAGTCAGTTGCAAATTTTAGTGGTGGACGATGAAGCGGATATGCGGGAGTTAGCCGTCACAATTTTAGAGGAGTATGGAGCCGTGGTGAGGGTTGCTGCGTCAGCAATGGAGGCATTAATGGCACTCGATCAATTCAAGCTAGATGTTTTGATTTGCGATATTGGAATGCCAGATGTGGATGGTTACATGCTGATGCGTCAAATAAGAAGCCGATTGCCCGAACAAGGAAGGGGAATTCCGGCAGTCGCCCTCACAGCCTATGCCGGAGAGTTCAACCAGCAGCAAGCACTTGCTGCTGGATTTCAATTGCATATTTCCAAGCCAGTAGAACCAGCAGAGTTAGCCAAGGCGATCGCAACCTTAGTTGGAAGGAGTGGTGATGTCTGAACCGATGCCTGGAGATAAAACCGCAGATTGGCTTGCAGGGGGTGGTGAGATGCTTTTGAACAACCTTCTAGAAAGTATCACAGATGCCTTTGTTGCTCTAGATCGCGAGTGGCGCTACACTTACATCAACAAACAAGCAGAGACCCTGTTGCGAAAACAGCGATCGCAACTACTGGGTAAGACAATCTGGAATGAATTTCCCGAAGTGATAGACTCACCCTTTGAGACAGGGTTACGCCAAGCTAGCGAACAACAGAAAACCATTGAGCTAGAAGCGTTTTACCCTCCGTTCGAGACTTGGTTTGAAGTCCGCTTCTACCCTTTTGAAGAGGGTTTATCTATTTACTTCCGCGATATTACTGCTCGCAAGCAAACTGAGAAAACCATTTGGACTCTCAATCAAGACTTACAAAACCGAGTCAACGAACTACAAACGTTATTTGATGTTGTCCCTATTGGAATTCTCATCACCAACGATCTAGAGTTCAGAAACATTAAAGCAAATCCTGCCTTTGCTCAAATTTTGGGTATCTCACCCGAAGCAAACGCCTCTAGCACACCAGTTAATAGCAGTTCCCACCCTTCGTACAAAGTCTTGCGTAATGGTAAGGAAATAACACCGGATGAAACACCTCTGCGATATGCGGCTATTCAGGGTGTCACCTTGGAAGGAGTGGAGGTTGACATTGTGCGGCGTGATGGCGCGGTGTTTAATCTATATGGTTATGCTGCACCCTTATTGGATGAACAGGGTAATAGTACAGGGGCTGTTGGTGCCTTTTTGGACATTAGCGATCGCAAACGAGCTGAGGAAGCCCTGCGTCTGAGTCAGGAGCGTTATCGCTCATTAGCAGAATCCCTACCGCAACTTTTATGTATGGCTGGTGCGGATGGGATGACCCATTACTGCAATCAAAGCTGGACAAACTACACTGGGTTAACGCTAGAGCAAACCCAAGGCACAGGTTGGCAACAAGCTATCCATCCTGACGATCTGCCCTTAGCAATTGAGCGATGGACACAGACGCGAAAAACGAGCAACGACTACTCCCTCGAATTGCGGGTAAGACGAGTCGATGGAGTCTACCGCTGGCACTTGAGCAGAATTGTCCCAATCAAAGCAGAAGAAGACAGGATTGTTGGTTGGTTAGGAACTGCAACAGATATTGATGACCGAAAACGCACCGAGCAACAAGAGCGTTTTCTTGCTAAGGCTTCGCAAACCTTTGGGGCGGCAAGCTTGGATTTACAAACTGTTTTGGATACCATCACGCAGCTTGCCAGTGAATTTACAGGTGATGTGTGCGTACTGAGCCTGCTTTCGGAAGATAGACAATGGCTCGATCCGGTTTCCTGTTACCATGTTGACCCAGAGGTACTCCAGTTCGTCAGGGAACTGCTGAAAAATTATCCTCGCCGTGCCGATGAGGGGATTAGTGGGCGAGTGATACAGACAGGAGAGCCACTTCTGATGCCAGTGACATCCGAGGAGGAGTTGCGTGCCGCCATTAAACCAGAGTACCAGGTTTACTTAGAGCGCTTCCGGGTATACAGTACCTTGCTTATACCACTGAAGGTGCGAGGACAAGCGATTGGAGTATTGAGCCTGACTCGCAATCATCCCGGAGAACCCCACAATACTGATGACCAGAGTTTGTTTCAAGATTTGGCAGATCGGGCGGCGATGGCGATCGCAAATGCCCGACTCTATCAACAGGCTCAACAGGCACGTCAGCAGGCTGTGCAAACCGCTGACCGCAACGCTCGTCTCCAGGCAGTCACGGCTGCACTATCCGAACCACTCACCCCAGCTCAAGTTGCTGAAGTGATTGTGGAACAGAGTATTGCTGTGCTGAATGCCTCCTCCGCTATGGTAGTGATTGTGAGTGAAAGTGGTACTGAACTTGAAATCGTACACCACGTTGGCTACCAGCAGGATTTAACTGAACAGTGGCGTCGTTTTCCGATTACTACACCAGTCCCACTGGCAGAAGCTGTACGAACTGGAGAACCGATTTGGGAAGAATCAACCCAAGAGCGAATTGCTCGTTATCCTCACTTGGCTGATGCCTATGCAGCGTTGAACTATGCGGCTTGGATTTCGTTACCCCTAATGGTTGAAGGTCGGGCAGTTGGAGGAATATCTATCAACTTCACTGAATTCTCACCCTTGAGTGAGGATGACCGGGCGTTCATGCTTGCACTTGCTCAGCAGTGCGCTCAAGCGATTGCTCGTTCTCAACTCTATGAAGCAGAAAAACAAGCTAGAGCAGATGCCGAAGCCGCCAACCGTATTAAGGATGAGTTTTTGGCAGTACTATCGCATGAATTGCGATCGCCCCTCAATCCCATTCTGGGTTGGACGAGACTGCTGCGAACTCGTAAATTTGACGAGCAGGCGACTAATCGGGCACTAGAAACCATCGAACGCAATGCCACGTTGCAAACGAAGTTGATTGAAGATCTATTAGATGTCTCTCGTATCCTACGCGGCAAAATGGTCTTGAGTGTGAGTCCAGTCAACCTAGCAACGACGATTGAAGCCGCTTTGGAAACGGTATGGTTAGCTGCCGAAGCAAAAGGCATTGAGATTAAAACAAGTCTTGCCCCAAATGTAGGACTCGTGTCAGCAGACTCGGCTCGCCTGCAACAAGTGGTTTGGAACTTGCTTTCCAACGCGGTCAAATTCACACCATCAGGTGGACGGGTGGAAATCCATGTTGAACAAGAGGCAAGCTGTACTCAAATCAGTGTCAGTGATACAGGCAAAGGCATCAATCCAGAATTTTTACCCTATGTGTTTGAGCGCTTCCGCCAAGAAGACGGCAGGACAACGCGAAATTTTGGTGGACTCGGATTGGGATTAGCGATCGTGCGTCATTTAGTCGAATTGCATGGTGGCACAGTTCAAGCCGAAAGTCCAGGCGAGGGGCAGGGGGCAACCTTCATAGTGAAATTACCCTTAACAAGGCTTGGCAAAGAACCAGATTTTGAAAGTGAGTCACGGGTTACAGCCGTTAATCTGAACCAGTTGCGAATTTTAGTGGTAGACGATGAAGCTGACATGCGAGAGTTATTGGTCGCGATTCTCTCAGAGTATGGAGCACAGGTGAATGTCGCTGCCTCAGCCGCAGAAGTCTTAATTCTTCTAGACCAGTTCAAGCCCGATGTCTTGATTAGCGATATTGGTATGCCAGATGTCGATGGCTATATGCTCATGCAGCAGGTGAGACAGTTACCGCCACAACAAGGGGGACTGATTCGGGCGATCGCGTTGACGGCTTACGCAGGAGAGTTGAACCAACAGCAGGCTCTTGAGGCAGGATTTCAAAAGCATATTACTAAGCCAGTCGAACCCAATGAGCTAGTGAAAACAATTGCAGCCTTGGTAGGAAGGAGTCTCTAGAGCAGCAGCCCAGTATTCAGAGTTCGGCTATTACTCTAAATCGTTCGCTAATTTCTGTATCAAAATACACGATTTGTCTATGCATTCCGATTCTGGTCATGTTATGTTTGAGGAGTGGATAAAATACCTTAATGAAGCGGAAAGGAATGTTTAGAGTGAACAAAAATCAAAATAGCAAGGTGCAAAAAGCTGCTTCTGCTCACCGCGATAGCCTGCAAAAAAGCTTAGAGCATCGTCTAGAAGTCGCTAGAGCCAACGGAGATGAGGACTTGATTCGTCAGCTAGAACAAGAAGCAAGCTACCTCCGCCTGAACTAAATTTTTCAGAAGCAGAATCCTGACACCTTAGAGCTATGCTTTGTAGCCCATAATGTCATGAAACGCTAACAATCTTGTAGGATGTCATAAAAATTTAACAGGGATGTCAGTCGAAGCTTGTGACATCCCTGTTTTTGTTATGACTCAATTATGTCTAAACAAGTTATAACAGTCACCTTGGCGAGTCTTGACTCTTACCAAATACTGAAACCAAGACCAGTCAATCGATTCCCTTCTGCCCTCTGTCCTCTGCCTTTTGCCATAAGTTGCGATCGCACTAACGTCCACCGACAACGACACCGTTAATCCGCACATGAGGCCCACCCACACTTACGGCAAGCGGTGACTGTCCGCCCTTACCGCAACCGCCACTAACATAGAGAGAATCATTCCCGATCGCTTCAATGTCTTTGAGGGTTTGGAAAACATTACCACTGAGCGTGACATCACTAACAGGTTCAGCAATCTGACCGTTGCGAATCATATAACCTTCCGCCGCCGCAAAGGTGAACATCTCGCCATTCGTCTGTCCCCCTAGCATCCGTACAGCGTAGACCCCCTCTTCAATATCACCAATCATCTCTTCAAACGAGCAGTCTCCTGCTTCAATCCCTGTATTTGTCATCCGCACAATCGGTGGATACGTTGCACTAATTGCCCTAGCATTACCAGTGGGTGACTCGTGCATCTTCCCAGCCGTTTCACGAGAATGTAGACGTTGCTGCAAAATACCGTCTTTAATCAGATACTTCCGTTGAGCAGGTACGCCCTCATCGTCATACTTAAGAGAGCCTGGTAAACCAGCGAGAGTTGCATCATCAACAACGTTTAGCTGCTCGATTGCCAACGGCTTACCTAGAGTCAGCAAGTCTTGCATCCTGGGATTTTCGTAGACAAAATCAGCTTCCGAAAGATGCCCAAAGGCTTCGTGAATGAAGACTCCTGCGAGATAGGGGTCTAAAACTACCGTATATTGTCCGCCTTTAACAGGTTTGGCTTCTAGCTGACCAACAGCCCGTTTTGCCGCACCAATCACTTGGTCTTCAATACCAACGAGAGCATTGTAATCAGAACGAGAGTGGATAGACTCGAAGCCTTGGCGAACTACACCCGCATCTGTAAGGGCAATTACCCCAAATCGTCCCGATACATCCAGTCGTTCTTGGGCAATGCAGGTGCCAGTGGAGTTAACAAAATAGGTAATACCAAAGCGATCGCGTAAACCCACCATTGTTGTCTGAATTCGGGGGTCAAAATCCAGCAACAGTTGGTTATATTCTTCCATTAACCGTCGCTTGTCTGCTAGTGAAACGCCACGAGGGTCACGACCCAGTTCCACAGCGACATAATCTTGAATAGGCTCTAAGGGAGCGAGTAACGTCTGCTCTTTACCGACTAAGTGGGCTTGAGAGATGGCTTCCGAAATTCGGTCTTGTAACTCCGCCAACCCATTAAACGTCACAAAACTCCAGCCGCCTTTATGACAAGCGCGGATACCACCAGCCAGGTTGAAACTACGGTCTACTGCATCTAGCTGATGCCCACGAAAGGAAATTGCCGTTGACTCACTCTGCTCAACCCGAATTTCTAGGTAGTCAATCGCATCACGAGAAGAAGCGATCGCAGCCTGTAACTGTTCCTGCATTGAGATATCCACACTCTTAACTCTTCCTGGTTCTTTTTGTTAGACAGATTTAGATAATGATGCGAACTTTATAATTAACAATCCCTGTTTTCAGTATTGTAGCGAGTTAATCCGCCTTATCAGCAGGGGCCGTAACGATGCGATCGGGCTACCAACACAGGCTGTAAATACGCTATCGAACTGACATCGAGCTTTTGCTTAGAGCTAATCCGAGAGAATTTACTACGTCGAAAGTATTTATAACCTTCGTTTAAGCAAACTATTATAGAAAAATCTTTTTGATTTTATCTACTATATTTAGCTGCTCTGATGAACTTACTTAAACTTTTATATCGGTTAATTCCAGACATTCTCCGCGATAAAATCAACTATATAAGATTTAAAATTTTAAGAAAAGTAGGCTATATCAGCCTATTGAGAAAAGCTGGAATTCTTACTTGTAGAAGTAATATACAAATTGGGATTGATAATGCAGAAGAAACCCTCAAAAGGCATGACATAGAGCTAAGATTTTACAATCTAGTAGAAGAGAATAAATCGACAACTAAGTCTGTCGCTCATCTCGCCAGTCAAAACATCAAAGAAATAAAACAACTTAGTGCCAGAAATGAAATTACTATCCTAGATGTAAATAATTCTCGCTTCTCTTTCCGCAACAATCATTTATTAGATAAGGACATGAATGTTATTTATGAACGCTATGTCGATTTCCAGAAATTGCCAATATATAGAGAGATACTTCCAAGGAAAATCAAGAAGATTCAAGGGACAGTCGCTTATCTATCTAATACCGAAATTTCCAACTACGGTCACTGGATGTGTCTAACCCTACCACTATTAAGAATATACGATAATTTTTTTCGTTTAAGCCAAATTGACTTTTTTTATGTCGGCTCATCTCCTTTAACTAGCTGGCATCGAGAAAGCTTGGAAAAAGCAGGTATAGCCATGAGCAAAATAATTCAGGAACCTTGTACGGCTGACAGGCTACTTGCAGTAATTAATAATCGAATAGCGACAATTAATCAAATTAAGTATATTGAATACGCTCCTATCATCCAAGAAGACTATCTCTTTGTAAGAAATCTATTTCATGAAAAATATGATACAGAAATCAAGAAGAAAAAACGTATCTATGTAAAAAGAGGAAAAGTAATCAGAAGGAAAGTTATCAATGAATCATCTGTCCTTGCTGTACTTGATAAATATGGGTTTGAACCAGTAGAGATGAATGACAAAACGCTGCCAGAAGAAATAAGTATTTTTTATCAAGCAGAAGCAATAGTTGCCCCTCATGGCTCTGCACTGGTTAACTTATTATTTATACAACCAGGAGTAAAAGTCCTTGAATTGATTCCTTATGGATATGTAAACAGTTTCTTCTATGCAATGGCAAGCTACGGGGAAGCTGAGTACTTTTGTCTGCAAGGGGAAAATACAATGCAAGCTAATGTTGATCCACAATTCCTTGATATATACATAGATATTCAAAAGCTAGAGGAAATTTGCCAAGAAGCATTTGGCTGAAGCTTAAATTGTATAGAAGCCAGAATACAGATGTGGTAGCTATACTAGTGGTTCAACTCCACTAATCAGACGCACAATTGTAGATTCAAAGCATAAGAAATGCCTATGAGAGCGCTAATGACTGAGGCTTGGAAAGCTTGGAGCATCCACAGTGGTTGGATCGTTTGGAATTTGTTTCTTGCCTTCATCCCTTTAGCCTTGAGTTTTTGGCTATTCCGTAGACGTTCTCAATCACGCTCTATTCTGTGGTGGGTTGCGTTTTTGGTTTTTATTGCCTTTTTGCCCAATGCGCCTTACCTGCTAACCGACATCATTCACCTGATCGAAGCAATTCGTGATTACTACTCAGTGTGGATCATTACCCTGGTGCTGATTCCCCCACACATAGTAGCGATCGCGGCTGGGTTTGAAGCCTATGTCCTGTCGTTAATTAACTTAAGTTACTACTTGCAGAGGCAGGGGGTGGGTAAATTTGTCATTTGGGCTGAGTTGATGACTCACGCCCTATGTGCTGTTGGTGTCTATTTAGGGCGATTCAAACGGTTCAACACTTGGGACTTTATAACTCAACCGAATGATTTAGCAAGAAGTGTAATGGACGATTTAACGGCTAAACGTCCAGTGCTGGTGATGGCAGTAACGTTTGTGGTGCTTACTGTCTTGTACTGGTTGATGAAGCAGGTAACATTGGGGCTTGTACTCTTAATCCGTTATAGACGCGGTAGCATTACCTCTGGAGACACTGATCAAGATACAGACGCTTCCAGAGTTCTTTAAACTATGCATCGTTTGGATGAATACTCTGCGTTATATCATTGGGATCGATATTGGCACTACTAGTACAAAAGCTGTTCTGTTTACAGACAAAGGCAAGACGGTTTGTAGCCATGCCCTTGGATATCCGTTGTATGCACCAATAACTGCTGCTGCCGAACAAGACATTGAAGAAATCTTTTCAGCGGTAGTCACTACGATCAGACAAGTTGTTGCTAAAAGTGGGATTGATTCGGCTAGCTTGATGGGTTTGTCCTTTAGCGCTGCCATGCATAGCTTAATTGCTGTTGATGCCGGGGGACAGCCGTTAACGAGAAGCATTACGTGGGCGGATAATCGCAGTGCCAAGTGGGCAGAAAAAATTAAGCGAGAACAGCATGGACATGAGATTTACCTGAGGACAGGTACTCCAATCCATCCCATGTCCCCATTTGTAAAGCTCGTTTGGCTACGCAACGAACAACCTGAACTCTTTGAACGAACAGCGAAGTTCATTTCGATCAAGGAGTACGTTTTTTATCAATTTTTCCAGACATATGTTGTCGATTACTCGATCGCATCCGCAACAGGCTTGCTGAACCTTGAAAGACTCACCTGGGATCAGGAAGCACTGGAGATTGCTGGCATTACAGAAGCCCAGCTATCGGAATTGGTGCCTACAACCCACGTACTACAGCCAATTCAGGCAGAACTAGCTCAATCCCTGGGTATTCGGGCAGATACACAAACAGTAATTGGGGCAAGTGATGGTGTGCTGTCGAATCTGGGTGTGGGCGCGATCGCACCTGGTATTGTTGCGGTTACTGTTGGTACGAGTGGTGCGGTTCGTGCGGTTGTCGATCGCCCAGTTACAGACCCCCAAGCACGTCTCTTTTGCTATGCCTTTACTGAGAACCAATGGGTAGTCGGTGGGGCAGTTAATAACGGTGGGATCGCCTTGCGGTGGGTGCGGGATCAACTTACGGAAACGGAAGTAAGGGCAGCCCAACGATTGGGGAAAGACCCCTACGACCTAATAACCATGCTTGCCGAAACCGTTCCACCAGGTTCAGAAGGACTGATTTTTCACCCCTACTTAATGGGAGAGCGATCGCCAATTTGGGATGCCAACGCTAGAGGCTCGTTTTTTGGTCTGAGTTTGAACCATACGAAAGCACATCTGGTTAGAGCTGTACTAGAAGGTATTGTGTTCAATTTATCCCTTGTTTTACAAGCACTCGAAGATTTCACAGGTAAAGCCAAAAGAATCCAAGCCACTGGTGGCTTTGCCCGCTCGAATCTTTGGCGACAAATGATGGCAGATGTATTCGAGCAAGAAGTCACTGTCCCAGAACAGTATGAGAGTTCCTGTCTGGGTGCGGCTGTGCTAGGGCTTTATGCCCTTCAAGAAATCTCATCACTCGATATCGTTTCCGAAATGATTGGCGCAACCTATCGGCATCACCCCATCGCCGCTAATGCCCAAACTTATAGAAAGATTCTCCCCATCTACACTCGTGTCCTGCAACATCTTCAAGGAGAGTACGAAAGCATTGCCAGACTCCAAGCCGAACTAACCCAGGAGCAATCCAGACAGTAGCCTGCCAGCCTGTAGTAGACCTTCACCGTGAAAGTTTCCTACCAATTCCCAATTCCCGAAAACCCAGAACCTTGTACCCCATCCTTGAGGAGAACGCCATATACTACTTACCTTTTTTGAACAGAAAATTTTTGTAAACCATCAGGAGTAAGTGGATTATCGCTGAAAGAAGTAAACATGACGGCTTACTCGCAGCAACTTGATTCATTGTTTGTTGCAGGAAGACATTACTCAGGGGAGTGGATTTGACCCACCGAGCAACATGGTGCAGTTGGATGAGCTTTTATAACAGATGAGCGATGAAGATTGATTGGGTTTTACAGCGATTCATACTCTCCTAAAGCAGCACAACCATCGTGGCTGTAGAACCGGGTAAGGTCATAGCTGAATTACTACTAGCGGTAGTTTCCCGCTATTACATTGCTCTGCTGTTATATCTGTGGTTACTTATTTAAGAAAAATCCCTGAGTAAATTTGCTTGATCAAGTGAATGAAAGTGCCTCATTGATGCTACGATTCCCCTGAGTACCGTAGGTCAAACGGGAATTGTCGAGGCGCTGTGCATCGCGTTTGTGTGAGGAATGTTCGACAAAGGAATGGAGAGTCTGTGGTAGACGCAAAAATATCTTCTGGGCGGTCGTTTAGCTTGACCGGACCCAGACTTCTGACGTTACTAACAGTCGGTTTGAGCCTAGGAGCATTAATTCTTGATTGGACAGCAGGACGAATGCTCTTTTTAGGTAGCTCAATAGCCTTGCCGTTGTTAGTTTGTTCTCTAATTACTGCTGCACTGGGATACTGGGCGGTTCCGCTTTTACAAGCCCTCAAACTGGGGCAAGTTATCCGCGAGGATGGGCCACAAACCCATTTACAAAAGGCTGGCACTCCAACAATGGGTGGAGTGTTTTTTGTACCAGTGGCAGTGGTTGTTGCTCTAGTCTGGTCAGGGCTTTTCATGCGGGGGCAAGACTTTATCCCTGTCCTGGCGGTGTCAGTGGTAACCCTGGCTTATGCCGGAATCGGCTTGTTGGATGATTGGCAAATTGTCCGACATCGGTCGAATAAAGGGATTTCACCCCGAATGAAACTAGCGCTACAAGTAAGCGTTGGCTCTCTATTTTGCTTATGGTTAGCGTGGAGTCAGCCAGTAAGTATTACAACTATTAACCTGCCTTTAAACTTTGTCTTACCCTTGGGATTACTGTTTTGGCCTCTGGCTGTATTCGTGCTGGTGGCAGAAAGTAATGCCACAAATCTCACGGATGGTGTAGATGGACTAGCGGCGGGAACTTGTGCGATCGCATTATTGGGACTCGCCGCCCTCGTTGCCCCAACCTCAGCAGGTTTAATGGTTTTCTGTGCCTGTTTGAGTGGCAGTTGCTTGGGTTTTGTTGTCCATAACCGCAACCCAGCAACCGTGTTTATGGGTGATACGGGTTCCCTTGCCTTGGGAGGCGCACTCGCAGCAGTCGGGCTTTTAAGTCAGAATCTCTGGGGCTTATTTATTGTCAGTGTAATTTTCTGTTTTGAATCAGTCTCAGTAATTGCCCAAGTTAGCTACTACAAAGCGACAAAAGGCCCTAATGGAATCGGTAAGCGCTTGTTTAAAATGTCACCGTTTCATAACCATCTTGAACTGACGGGTTGGTCAGAAACGCGGATTGTTGGTGCGTTTTACTTAACTAATGCGATTCTGGCTTTGTTGTGTTTGACCGTTCATTAGTAGAGTTGGCTGATAGCTAGCGGCTAATAGGACAATGAGCAATGAACTACTAGCCGTTAGCAATGAACCAGAAAGTCTTGCCCAAGACGAGCGTGATTGTCCCGGTCTACAATGGCGAAGCTGACGTACCTGATTTAATTCAGTGTTTAAAGGCGCAGACTTACCCAGTTGACCAGGTAGAGTATTTGTTGGTGGATAATGCTAGTTGCGATCGCACAAGCCTTCTCCTCCAAACGGCTGTCCAAGAGGCAGCAGCTCTTGGGATAATATTTCAATACCTTCGGGAAACTGAAAACCAAAGCTCTTATGCCGCTCGTAATGCTGGCATCCGAGCAGCAAGTGGAGAAATTCTTGCCTTTACAGATGCTGATTGTCGCCCTCAGTCGAGTTGGTTAGATGCTCTCATTGCGCCATTTACTGACTCCAGGATTGGTGTCGTGGCTGGAGAGATTGTTGCTCTACCCGGTAAAAGTCTGCTAGAACAACACGCCGAGCGTCATCAAGTTTTATCTCAGCAACACACCTTAAATCACCCCTTTCGTCCCTATGGTCAAACAGCCAACCTAGCAATTCGGCGGCAGGTATTGGAACAAGTGGGGTTGTTCCGTCCCTACCTAACCTCAGGTGGTGATGCTGATATGTGTTGGCGCATCCAACAGCAAAGTGATTGGACACTTCACTTTGCCCCAACTGCTGTTGTTCAGCATCGGCACCGTTCTACTCTTCAGGAATACCAAAAACAATGGCATCGGTATGGTCGCTCTAACCGCTACTTGCACGAACTGCACGGTGTCGAGTTGATGCGTGAACTGACGCAACAGGAATATTTCTATCGTCTCAGTCGTTGGTTAGTGAAGGAAGTACCGATGAATACGATAAAAGCGATCGCTCGTAAAAGCCCTCCTATTGATATCATCAGTACACCCATCGGTCTTTTTGGAGCTTGGGCACGAACCACTGGACAACGACAAGCCAAGCTACCAGAAAAAGCAAAAGAGATTGAGTGGCTGCAAAATGTGCAAGGCATCGGTTTTAATCAGCCCACCCAGTAACAGAAGCTGACGATTTTCGTTACAGTTGGAATAAATAGCAGTAAAGAAAGATAGATGTCAGCCCAAGTATTATTGGTAGACGACGAACCAGGAGTACGGTTATCCGTCAAAGAATATTTACAGGAAATTGGTGATTTCAAGGTACGGGTTGCCAGTAGTGCCGATGAAGCTTGGCAACTGTTGCAGCAACAAACACCTGACCTTGTAATCTCTGATGTCATGATGCCCCAAGTAGATGGGTATCAGTTCCTGAAGAAGCTGCGAGAAGACCCTCGTTTCAAGTCGCTGCCAGTAGTATTTCTGACGGCTAGAGGGATGACATCTGACCGTATTCTGGGTTATCAATCAGGTGTTGACGCTTACCTCGCCAAGCCGTTTGACCCAGATGAACTCGTCGCCATTGTTGAGAATTTATTAGAGCGTCGTTCCCCCAACTCCGGAGATGCCAGTAGTACAGAGCTTGAGAAAATTGCCCAGCAGATTGCTGAAATCCGGGGGTTGATTACCAAAGGGAATGGTATTGTCCAAACGCCTGCACCGATTCGTATTGACTTTACACCGCGAGAGCAAAGTGTCTTAGATTTGGTGGCAGAAGGGCTGATGAATAAAGAAATTGCCCGACGTCTAGAGACTAGTGTCCGCAACGTCGAAAAGTATGTCAGTCGCTTGTTTAGTAAAACAGGAACCAATAGCCGCACAGAATTGGTACGCTATGCTCTTGAACATGGTTTGACCAAGTAGCAATTGTCTTATAGCGGTTCTCAAATAAGTGGAGTACACTCAACTTCTGCCCTTTGCCTTCTGCCTTAAGGCTAACTACTTTGTACCTCAGTAAATAGAGAAACGCTATAAAACCTAGCTACTAGCAGCACTTTTCTGTAGATTTAACACTATTTTTGTAACGCCATTTACAACCTGATAAATTGCTCGACGCTTAGACATCAGCGTCCGCAATGTCAAGAAGTATGCCCATCGCTTGTTGAGGAAAACAGGCTTATGTAGCCGTATAGAGTTAGTAAACTTGGCTCTTGAAAGTTGCCCGTATCCGTGACTTTCTTTGCTATAGCTTGGTAGTTGTACAGGTTGGGCAAGTATGGCTTTTTAGGCTAGTTTAACTAGGTAAATAGCTATATTTCTTTTAACAGATATTTAATTTTTTTGGAATGCCTAAATTAGGGTATAATCTAATCAAGTAATATTGCACACTCTTAACGGGCAGACTTTCCTGACTTAGATAAATTAGCAAAGTTAAATGTGCAAACCTTACCACTGATGGTCGTTTGAAATTAACCCTGAAGTGAAATTTTTATGTTTTACCCAAGGCGAGAGGCTTCGCCTGAATCTAACGGTATTTTCTTCTTAGAACCCCAGTTACACCGACTTCAGGTGTGGCAAATCGGTATGTACAAGCTCTATTAGCGTGAGTAAAAAGAGAGCTTGTAACTGATACAAGACTGAATTAAAAAATAGCCCTCTTTGGGTTGATTTGGCTTACGAGATTTTTGTCAAACTCAAACTCAAAGTCAAAATTTCCATTGGGCTTGTACAGGATTGAGCCAACTTTTCATCCTGTATTCAGTCTTCTTTTACTGTTTTGCAATACCTAACCTGAATGTCAACAGTCCTCAAAAACGGACTGCCAATTTTGTATGACTACTTTAACAATACGCCCCTCAGTTCGTGGCGCTAAACACCGAGCATTTGCATTTACTGAGCCTGGTGCAACCACAACCAAACTCTTTGCAGATATTGCTGATTTAGTGAAGCTCAATGAGCCAACGGGTCAGTTAGATGAAGACACCTCTGTTTATGATCTGCAAAGGTTCTTTGAGGCACCCAATGTAGATAAAGCACATGATTTGCGGTTGTGGATAGATTCCAATGGTAAACTTATCGGTTTCGGACAACTATTGATACCTGAGCTGAGTCATGAGATTGAGGGTTATCTGTACTTTGACGTTCACCCAACTCAATGCCGCAATGCCATAGAAGCCGAAATTCTTCAGTGGAGCGAACAGCGAATGCGGGAAGTCGGAAAACAGGCGGATTTGCCTGTCAAACTACGCACTCGTCTCCGGAACGACAAAATTTTGCGTCGGATGCTTCTAGAAAAACAGAGTTTCACAACTGAACGCCGCTTTTTAACAATGGCTTGTACACTCGCTCAGCCATCGCCCTCATTTAAACTTCCAGATGGCTTCACGTTGCGATCGCTTCGAGGAGAACGAGATATTAGAGCTTGGGTAGAACTATTCAATGAATCATTCATCGATCATTGGAATCACCAGGATGTAACGGTTGCGTCAGTAAGACATTGGCTCAAGAACCCACACTATAAACCTGAACTCAATTTAGTTGCTGTAGCACCAGACAACACATTTGCCGCATTTTGCGTTGGCTACATCAACCAAGAAGAAAATGCTCGTAGTCGGCGCAATGAGGGCTGGATTAAGCTCCTCGGTACACGACGCGGCTTCCGTAAACTGGGACTCGGACGAGCAATGTTACTGGCTGGGATGAGACAGCTAAAGGCAATTGGTGTAGAGCGAGTGAAGCTCGGTGTTGATGCCCAAAGCCTGACCAATGCAACACGACTTTATGAGTCTTTAGGCTTCCAGCCAATCCACACTTGGTTATCCTACGTCAAGGAGATTTAGGTCGAATGGCACTGACTTAACGCTTCTGCTTTTTTGGGCGCTGAAAGCTCTTGCTTCCACCGCTACGGTCAAATGGCTCAGCTTTAGGAAACAGCCGTTGCTCGATTTGTTCATAGCTGCCCTCGAAGTCGCACTTGCCATAGAGTGGACAGGCTTTGCAATATATCCCATTACTATATTTTTCAAGGTTCTCTCGATTGAAGAAATAGGGTTTGTGGCTGAAGGTACTAGCAACCCACTGCCACGAGAGGATATTGCTAGCAGGGTCACCATCCAGTAAATGTTCTAAAAACCAACGCGCACCCGTCTCCCAATGGACGTGCCGCCAGTGTACTAGGTAAGCTGCCATCCACATGCGTCCGTGGTTGTGCAGATAGCCAGTTTCCCGCAAATCATGGCTAAAGTGATCAATGCAAACCATTCCTGTTGTTCCCGTTTCAACATCCGTTGGGAGTTCGGATGTGTAGTTCTTAGCTGTGTAGCCTGTCTTATAGTCTTCTTGGTCTTTCCAGATGTCATCACCTTTTTGGGCATACAATCGTTGCCAGTAATCTCGCCAGCCAAGTTCGTTAATTAATTTTTCCGCATCATTTAGGCTTTGCACTTTACTCAGGACAGCATCACGCACTTCTGCCAGACTCAGAAGCCCATAACGTAGATAAGGAGAGAGTCGTGTTACTTTACCACTGAGAAAGTTCCGGGATTTTGCATACTGCACTGGGTCTACGTGGCTAAGTACTGCCTCTGCTGCTTTACGCCCTCCCTGTATCTCACTAACGTGGTCGTCGCGGTCTACAGCATTTGGGAACTGCTCACGGACGTAAGCAATTAGCTCATCGCGGCTAGCAAAATCCCGTCGCATATTGTGATTATTTGTTTCGCTCATCTTGCTTTTTTATGAGTAGCGGGTTCAAGTCTTGATTTAGCTTAAGCTTTTATAGATAAAACTTAGGCAGTAGCTTCACTGGTAGGGTGCGTCGTGACGCACCCTACTACTGTTTACTAACAATGAAGAGTTTCTAGATGAGGGAAGAAAAATGAGCAAAAACTGTACAGTTTTTGCTCTGGTTAGTGAACTTTAGTCTCAACACAAGGAGTATTGGCTTGTCATGCGATCGCTTATCTACACCCAGCTATCTCTCTTTTTTTACCCTGGATAAGGTGCAACACAGTGTCAAGTAATTTTCTCTGAGTCACTTTGCTAGCTCGCCAAGTCGATGAAAAAGGAGAACAAACCCGTTCTAAGCTACTGGCACAGGTGGCGTTGGCTCTTCACTCAAGAAGGAATGGGGAACAATTTTGTCATCCATTGGTAGCCCTTTCTCGTTGAGTACCGCCATCAGCACTGTACGAAAGACGGCTGCGTGCATTGACTCTACTGGCATAATTGTGGCTGCAACGTTCTTTGCCCCCTCTGATGTCAGCTTGTTAGTAATGAAATCGAGGTATGCCTTGGATGCAATCATTTCTAGGGTTAAGGCGTATCTGAGTACCTCAGCTTCACCCCCCGTCAAGACATTTTTGGGAATTGGGAAAGTACCCAGATTCTCGGTGCCTGCGGGTTCGCCTTTAAAGACTTGTGAGACAACTCTTTTGAGGCGATCGCGATGATTGGTGTGATCTTGTGCAAACTGCACAGCAACATCTAAAAATGCCTTGGTGGGAAGTAAGTTATTTTCCGCTGCTGCCATGTAGGTGTTGACAGCTCTTTGTTCTAGTTGGATCGCACCATTGATAATTTCGATATCAGCTTTAGGGTTAGGACGTCCAGCGGCAACGACTTTGCCAGCATTACCTGTTGCGATCGCAACAGCGCCAGAAGCACCAGTGAGAACTCCCAGTTTGAGTAACTGGCGTCTTTGCGGCGAAATGATAGTGGATTTAGGTTGAATATCGCTCACGCGCTTGTCTCCTCTTAAAGATGACTCGAATACCAGTCTTTCTGCTGTTTCGGTATGAAGTTGCTTTAGTTTAGGAGAGGAGTTTGTTCACCTACCAGACCAAAAACTGCTCATTTTTTGCTCAACTACCCAACAGGGGTTGTTACTTTCTTTCAGTTGTTCTTCGCAACTGATAAGCGACAAAAATAAAAGTGTATTAAACAGTGGCTCTACCTAATCGCTTGAAAATTCGGGACAAAGCCCAATTCTTTTATCAACTTGCTGCTTTGCTGAATGGCATGAGTGTACAGCAGAGCTTAATTTTGGCAGGTAAAGACTGCAATCCTGTCTTCCAGCGCTATTTACACCAAGTCAGTGTTGCGGTAGGTAGTGGTCAAGATTTGGCTTCTGCGATGGCACTTAACTCTAGTTACTTCGATGGTTGGACAATTAGCTTACTTCGACTAGCTGAGTATAGTGGCTCTCTTCCTCAGACTTGTAGACAACTGGCGATCGCATTTGAAGCTCAAGTGAGACGGGAACGGCTTTATCGCTCAGTAAGACGACTGGCAATTACAACGGTTTGGGCTGTATTGATACTGGTAGCCGCAATTTTTAATCGCACTCCTACGGGTTTGGTGAAACCAGAGTTTTGGCTGAGAAGTTTAGCGATCGCTTTGCTGTTGCTGGGGATAAGTTTTCTTACCTCTAGCTATTCCACTGAGCGATCGCAACAGCTAGCGATGAAGTTGCCTGTTGTGGGTAAGCTGATTCAGGCACGGTCAATGATTTACTTAGGCAAGTTGGCATTACCCTTGAGTTGTGGAGTAACGCTTCTCACTGCTCTAGAGTTAGTGCGAGAGTATATCCCTGACCGAGTGCTTAGAGCAAATCTAGCCAGTGCTACTCGCAAAATCCGTGCAGGTCAAACCTTGAGCCATAGCTTACAAGGTAAACTACCACCAATTGCGATGGAAATAATTCGCACAGGTGAAGAAACAGGTCATCTCGACACTGCCCTACAAAACTTAGTTGAATTCTATGAAGGAGACTTAGAGCGTCGGCTAAATTGGCTACAGCTTAGTCTACGACCTCTCAGCTTTTTAGCGATCGCTGGGTTGGTGGCTGTAGTCAGCGTCCGAGGACTAACAACTCTACTCGACTCATTACCTGATTAGCAGTTAGCGGTCAGCGGTCAGCTATCAGCTTTTTTTCCTCTTCTTGTTCTAGTCAATACAGATTCATTTTCCTCCAAAGTCATACGTTGCGAAGTTAGTTTATTTGTTACTGTATCCAAGTGCCAGCGCAACAATTTAGCAGGTTGACCAACAGCAATTTTAGGTAAATTGATTGCGTGTCGAGGCGCATCTATAGCCAGTGCGATCGCTTTTTCTGGCTCACAAATTCCCCACTCCACAAGATTCTGCACTCCTACCAATAGCGGTAGCGTTGTCCCCGCCAGAGTCCCATCCGGTAGCTGTGCTGTACCATTTTTTACCTCAATCTGCCGCGTATCCCAGGCGTAAACACCGTCGGGTAGCCCTAAAGGTGAGAGCGCATCACTGACAAGAAAAATCCCTTGCTCATAGCCACTCGCGCCAAGTAGCAACTGAATCATCGTTGGACAGACGTGCTGACCATCTGCAATTAGACCACACTGAACATCTGGATGGACTAGAGCCGCACCTAGTAAGCCAGGTTCCCGATGATGTAATCCCGGCATGGCATTAAACGCATGAGTAACCATTGAGGCTCCGAGTTTAAATGCTTGCTGGGCTTGAGCGGCTGTAGCGAGGGAGTGACCAAGGCTAATGGTGATACCAAGAGAATGTAGGTAAGGAATTACCTCTCCGGTGCTGTCTAATTCTGGTGCTAAGGTTATCACTTTTACAAGCTCGGCGTAATCGCCCAAAACCCGCTTTACATTATCTAGGGTTAGAGGCAGCAGATACTCGGCTGGATGCGCCCCTCGCTTTTGGAGATTAAGAAATGGCCCTTCGAGATGCACACCCAGAATTTGAGCGATTGGTTGCTCATCGGGTGGAGAGTTCACAAATTCAGCTAGTACCGAGAGTGACTGATGAATCTTTTCTACAGACGTTGTAACTAAGGTCGGTAAAAAGCCATCAATGCCTTGCTGCCAAAGAAATTGGCAAATTTTTTGGAGTTTTTCCTCATCACCCGAACTCAAGTCTGGAAACGCTAAGCCTAAGGCTCCATTGATTTGGAGATCGATACCACCGAGTGATACCCAATCCCCAGCAACATCGATAGTTTGTAAACCCTCACGAGGCAATCGCTTGAAAACAGCGTCAGTTGGCAATATTTGTGAAATTATCCCCTGTGAATCAACACAGATTTGCTGTAAACCTTGGTAACCAGGCACCTGAGCATTGATAATGTCTACGTTAGTGCAAGTGAAATTTGATTGAGCGATCGCATATCGTATTGCTTCCATGATCACTTTGGCGACAAAATGCCTAAACTTCTATACAAATTCAGTAATCCATTGAACAACCCTTAATCCAAAAGCGGAACATGACTCAAGCGTTAATTGGCATCATTATGGGCAGTGATTCAGATTTACCGATCATGCAGGATGCGATCGCAATTTGCGAAGAATTCAGCATCCCTTGCGAAGTCGCGATTGTCTCTGCTCACCGGACACCAGAACGGATGGTGAAATACGCCCAAGAAGCCCATCAACGCGGCATTAAAGTCATTATCGCGGGTGCTGGGGGAGCGGCTCATCTACCCGGTATGGTAGCGTCACTGACACCCTTGCCTGTGATTGGGGTACCTGTACCCAGCCGTCATTTACAAGGTGTCGATTCACTGTACTCGATTGTGCAAATGCCAGGAGGAATTCCTGTCGCTACGGTTGCGATCGGTAATGCTAAAAATGCTGGTCTATTGGCTGTGCAGATTTTAGCCTCCCATCAACCCGAATTACTAGAGCAAGTGCAGCAGTACCGTCAGAATCTAGCTCAATCTGTCATGGAAAAGCAGACTAAGCTTGATGAACTCGGCTACCAACAATACTTAGCAAGTCCCTAACCTGTCTCAATACTGCGTATCAAGTTTTACCTTTGTAATTGTGCTTACTAGAATGCTGAGTTCCGATTTAATTGCAAATCTTTTTCAAGTAGTAATAACTTGAGTGTTTTGTTAGATCTGCCCGTTCGATTTAGATAAACAAAGGTGGTCTTTATAAATAGCAAATTATTAAATATTAAGCCGGAAGTTTAACATTCTTGCAGTCGAGTAAGTTTTATTTTTTATCACGCCTTTAAGTCTCTAATAACTCCTATCCGATTAAGACACTTATTTGACAAAACACACACCTTATGAATGGACAGCTACCTATGAGTGTTAAAGGCGTTTTTATTGTTTCTGGCAGTTGTAGAACTTCAAACGCCTCCCAAAAATGTATATTCTGATACAGAAACTCAGGTTAAGAAAATCCAAAATTTGGAGATTTCTAATACATAACTGTCTTTTTGCAAGGGGAACTAAACCTCTTGACTATGTTCTCGCTTGTTTGTAAGGTTTTGTCTAAAGTTGACGATTCAGCTTTATACTAAGCTTCTTGATTTCTTAAGACGGGAAGTGTTCTAGTAGCTGGTAGGAAAATGTCTAAATAGGAGCAGCATTCTACCTAACGAAGCTCCTCAAATTAAAGATATGCTCCTCGATTAAAATGACCAGATTTCCGGCTTCTGGCTAAGGGTTGGGGTGTGTTTTGCAGACGAAGGAAAGTCCAGTAGATGATGTCCAGGCTAATGCTCAATAAAACTCTCAAGAGAAAAAAATTGCCAACTCAAAGTAGGCGACGCTCTTCCAATCGATCCGCTCAATTTCGTCGGGTTACCTCATCTTTTAAAGAATTAAAAACGGCTATCAAGCGGCTAACTCCAAGTTGGCAAGCTTGTATACCTCTAGCCGTAATTATCGTGCTGGTATGGAGCTATGCTGCATCGGCTCAGGCTCCAGCGGCTGAAGGTCCGACCACAGCTGACCTGAAGGTGGGTTTAGACACCATGTGGGTGATGATTGCTGGAATGCTGGTGTTTTTCATGAACGCTGGCTTCGGTATGTTAGAGACAGGCTTCTGCCGCCAAAAGAACGCCGTTAACGTTCTGGCAAAGAACCTGATTGTGTTTGCTCTATCTACCATTGCGTTCTGGGCTATTGGCTTTGGCTTGATGTTCAGTGATGGCGGTGGTTTAAATAGTTTCATGGGCACAGGCGGATTCTTTTTAAGTGGAGCGGATAATAGCCCTGCAACTGGAGATGCCTATCAGGGAGTTTTTGGCTCTCTCAATTGGACAGGGGTGCCACTACTCGCGAAGTTTTTCTTCCAATTGGTGTTTGCTGGAACAGCGGCAACGATTGTTTCGGGTGCTGTTGCTGAACGGATTAAGTTTGTTGACTTCTTAATTTTCAGCCTCTTACTGGTAGGGATTGCTTATCCCATCACCGGACACTGGATTTGGGGCGGTGGCTGGCTTGCACAAGCAGGCTTCTATGATTTTGCGGGTTCTACAGTGGTTCACTCCGTTGGGGGTTGGGCGGCTTTAATGGGTGCGGCATTTTTGGGACCCCGTTTGGGTAGATATCAAGATGGTCAGGTAGCAGCCCTACCAGGTCACAATATGAGCATTGCTACCCTAGGGTGTTTGATTCTCTGGTTGGGCTGGTTTGGTTTCAACCCCGGTTCAACAATGGCAGTCGATCCAAATGCGATCGCTCATATCGCCATCACTACCAACACAGCAGGCGCATTTGGTGGCGTAGCGGCAACTGTTACGGCTTGGCTATACCTTGGTAAGCCAGACCTTTCAATGATCATCAATGGTATTCTTGCTGGTCTAGTCGGTGTAACAGCCTCTTGTGCGTTCATCAACGTTCCATCTGCCGCGATTATTGGTCTAATTGCAGGTGTCTTGGTCGTTTTCTCAGTTGGGTTCTTTGACAAACTCAGAATTGATGACCCTGTAGGCGCTACCTCAGTTCACCTGGTTTGCGGTATCTGGGGAACCTTAGCCGTTGGTTTATTTAGCGTTGGTCCAAACGTCGTGTTACATGGAGGCACTCCGCTATACACAACAGGTCCTGCGGCAGGATTGTTATTTGGGGGAGGCATTAGCCAATTGTGGCCCCAAATCCTCGGTATTCTTTCTGTGGGGGGAATGACAGTTCTTCTGAGTACAATCTTCTGGGTAGCACTCAAGGCAACCCTAGGTGTTCGTGTGACTCCTGAAGAGGAACTGGATGGATTGGATATTGGCGAACATGGTATGGAAGCCTACAGTGGGTTTGTTAAAGAAGCCGGTCCTGGCGGTCTGTCCCGTAGCAGCATGAGTGGTTTACAGGGTAATGCAGGTGAGATTCCTGGTAGCTATTAAGTAGACTTTCCTGGTTACCTTTTCTAATAAGAAATAGAGAGAAATCGGCTTGCCCTTTTGACAATTAGTTGTAAAGGGCAAGCTGTATTTTTTGCTTTTCAAAGCTAAACGAAGCTGAAGTTTATTTGAGTCGAGGGTGCGATGCCACTAAAATCTGATTCAACCCCGATGCTGGATCTAATCAAGTGTCCACTCGCTCGAAGACTATTCCGACTTGGCTCTTTTTTTCACTCGCGGCTAATGGCTTGCTGCTGTTAGCGATCGCGTGGGTACTACAGCGTGAGTACCAATGGTCAGTACCCTCTCCTGCCAGCCACTCCACCGTAACGACTGGGTTAGCTTATCCGACACCTAGCCCACTACCTCCTGAACTGGGTCCACGCCATCAGCTCAATTACCAACAGTGGGTTGCCCTTCTCGAAAAGGAAGCAGAGGTAATTGCTGACCAAAAGCCCGAAAACCTCAGCATCCTCATTGGTGATTCTCTAAGCTTGTGGTTTCCTAGTGAACTGCTGCCGAAGGAGCGTTCGTGGCTAAATCAGGGAATTTCTGGTGAAACCTCAGCCGGATTAATGAACCGCTTAGAACTGTTGGACAAGACGCAGCCAGAGGTCATTTTTGTAATGATCGGCATTAATGACTTAATACGGGGTGTAAAAGACAAAACGATTTTGGCAAACCAACAGCTAATTGTTCGCTACCTACAACAAGTGCATCCCCAAGCCAAGATTGTTGTTCAATCGATTTTGCCCCATAGTACCGACAAAGTAGCTTGGGAAGGGCGCGATCGCTTGTTGACAATCCCCAACAGCCGCATCCGAGAACTAAACCAGCAGATAAAAGCGATCGCTCAAGATGAAGGCATCATTTATCTTGACCTGTATCCCCTCTTTGCTGACACAGACGGTAATCTCCAAACTGAATTAAGTACTGATGGCTTACACTTAAATCCCCAAGGTTATGTGGTTTGGCGTAATGCACTCCTAGTCCTTACTCAGCTTCTACTAGAGCCTGCTGCTAAAGAGTAGGGAGTAGAGACTGGGGAGTAGGGGGATTTTAAAGAACTTCTTATCTCCCAATTCCCAATGCCCAATTCCCAATTCCCTAACCAACGTGCCATGAGCATCTTATGATCAAGGGTGGTAAGAGTTGTATCAGTAATCTCAGTAGACACGCGGCATGGATACAAAAGCCTTCAAACGCTCACTCCACAGTTCAGAGAACTACCATCGCAAAGGATTTGGTCACGAAGCCGAAGTTGCTACTCAGCTAGAGTCGGAGTATCAAAGCAACCTGATTCAAGAAATTCGCGATAACAACTACAGACTGCAACGGGGAGAAGTCACCATCAGACTTGCAGAAGCATTTGGCTTTTGCTGGGGTGTTGAGCGAGCGGTAGCCATGGCGTATGAAACTCGTCAACATTTCCCCACAGAGCGCATCTGGATGACCAATGAAATTATTCATAACCCCTCTGTAAACCAGCGTTTGCAGGATATGCAAGTAGAGTTTGTTCCAGTTGAGGCAGCTCAAAAAGACTTTTCCGTCGTCGGTGCTGGTGACGTGGTGATTTTACCGGCTTTCGGCGCAAGCGTTCAGGAAATGCAGCTCTTGAACGACAAAAACTGCAAGATTGTTGATACGACTTGTCCGTGGGTGTCCAAAGTTTGGAACACCGTAGAGAAGCACAAGAAAAAAGACTACACCTCGATTATTCACGGCAAGTACAAGCACGAAGAAACAGTCGCTACCAGTTCCTTTGCAGGCAAATACCTAGTAGTGCTGAATCTGAAAGAAGCCCAGTACGTCGCTGACTACATCCTCAATGGCGGCAACAAGAGCGAGTTTATGGAGAAGTTTAGCCGCGCTTGCTCGGTTGGCTTTGACCCTGATAAAGATTTAGAGCAGATTGGAATTGCCAACCAAACTACTATGCTCAAAAGCGAAACCGAGCAGATTGGCAAGCTGTTTGAGCGCACGATGATGAAGAAGTATGGCCCATCTGAGTTGAATAATCACTTCCAAAACTTCAATACCATCTGCGATGCGACCCAAGAGCGGCAGGATGCCATGCTAGGGCTAGTAGAAGAAAAATTAGACTTGATGGTGGTAATCGGTGGCTTCAACTCCTCCAACACCACTCAGCTTCAACAAATTGCCATTGAGCGGGGTATTCCTTCCTATCACATTGATAGCGCCCAACGGATTGCAGGAAATCAGTTGGAGCATAAACCTTTAGGGCGCGACTTGGAAGTAACAGAAAACTGGCTTCCCTCCGGCTCAATAGTTGTAGGCATCACCTCTGGAGCTTCGACCCCCGATAAAGTGGTGGAGGATGTCATTGAGAAGATTTTTGAGATCAAAGCAGCAACAGTGCTGATTTAGGGCAGAGCGCTCAAGGCGGGTTTAGACTAGAGGATAGAAAGATGTAAGTTGTTGCTTGTTGGTTGTAGTCAGAAAAAAACAAAAACTGCCACTACAATACCCGTCGAACAACTGACAACTGACAACTAACAACTAACAACTAACAACTAACGACTGAGTAAATGCAGCCCACTGACTCTAGCAAATTTACCGATAAAGCTTGGGACGCGATTGTAAAATCCCAAGATGTTGCCCGCCGCTTGAAAAATCAACAGCTAGAGGTAGAGCATGTTGCGATCGCACTGCTAGAACAAGAAGACTCAGCCAATGATATTCTGACGCGGGTCACTGTTGATATCCCTCAATTTCAGCAACAACTCGAAGCCTTTGCCAACCGCCAACCCAGAGTACAAATTGTAGACCAGTTGTATTTGGGTCGCGGCTTGGACATCATGCTGGACAAAGCCGAGGCAGCCAGAAGCGCCTTGCAAGACGACTACATCGCTGTCGATCATCTCCTCTTGGGTTTAGCCGAAGATGACCGACTAGGACGGCGCTTGCTAAAGACACATAACGTTGATACTCCAAAGCTAGAAGCGGCGATTAAAGCGCTACGAGGCAGTCAAAAAGTTACCGATCAAAGTTCCGAGTCGCGTTACGATGCTTTAGCAAAGTATGGTCGGGACTTAACCGAACAAGCCAAAGCTGGCAAGCTTGACCCTGTGATTGGACGGGATGAAGAAATTCGTCGGGTGGTGCAGGTACTATCGCGTCGCTCGAAAAATAACCCGGTACTGATTGGAGAACCAGGTGTTGGTAAAACTGCGATCGCAGAAGGACTTGCTCAGCGTATTATCAACGGCGATGTTCCTGAATCCCTCAAAGACCGTCAGCTAATTTCTCTCGATATGGGTAGCCTGATTGCCGGGGCAAAATATCGGGGAGAATTTGAAGACCGCCTGAGAGCAGTTTTGCGGGAAGTTACCCATTCTGAGGGGCAGATAGTCCTATTCATTGATGAGTTGCACACCGTTGTTGGTGCAGGGGCAACCCAAGGAGCAATGGATGCGAGTAACTTACTCAAACCGATGCTGGCACGGGGAGAACTGCGCTGTATTGGCGCAACCACCTTAGATGAGTACCGCAAGCACATCGAAAAAGATGCAGCGCTAGAACGACGGTTTCAACCCGTTCTTGTTAAGCAACCTTCGGTTGAGGATACGATTTCGATCCTACGCGGTCTTAAGGAACGTTATGAAGTTCACCACGGGGTCAACATCACCGACTCTGCCCTAGTGGCGGCGGCGACTTTATCTAATCGTTATATTAGCGATCGCTTTCTCCCCGATAAAGCGATCGACTTAGTAGATGAGGCGGCTGCCAAAATCAAAATGGAGATTACCTCCAAGCCAGTAGAACTGGAGGCAACCGACCGACGGCTAAGGCAGCTAGAGATGGAAAAGTTGTCCCTAGAAGGAGAAAATAAAACGTCTTCTGGTAGCATTACCGCCGAACGACTCCAGCGCATCAACAAGGAAATCGTCAATCTAACGGAGAGACAACAAGCTTTATCCTCTAAATGGGAATCTGAAAAGCATTTATTACAAGAGATTAGTACGCTCAAAGAAGAAGAAGAACAACTGGGGCGGCAGATTGACCAGGCAGAACGAGCCTATGACCTCAACAAGGCAGCGCAGCTCAAGTATGGGCGTTTAGAGATTGTCCAGCGTGAGCGCGAAGCTAAAGAAACCTTGATGTTAGAAATTCAAGCAGGTGGTACGGCTTTATTACGGGAACAAGTCACCGAAGCGGATATTGCCGAAATTGTTGCCAACTGGACAGGTATTCCAGTAACCCGACTGCTAGAGTCAGAACGTCAAAAGCTCTTGCAGTTGGAAGGACATTTGCATCAACGGGTAATTGGACAAACCGAAGCCGTTGCCTCTGTTGCTGCGGCGATTCGTCGTGCGAGGGCGGGGATGAAGGACCTCGGACGTCCTATCGGTTCCTTCTTATTTATGGGGCCAACTGGTGTTGGTAAAACTGAACTCGCTCGTGCTCTTGCTCAGTTTCTCTTTGACAGCGATGATGCCATAGTCCGGATCGATATGTCCGAGTACATGGAGAAACACGCTGTTTCACGCTTAGTTGGTGCCCCTCCGGGATATGTCGGTTATGAGGAAGGCGGACAACTCTCAGAAGCTGTGCGTCGTCGTCCCTATTCGGTGGTGTTACTAGATGAAGTGGAAAAGGCACACCCGGATGTTTTCAACATCTTGCTGCAAGTGCTGGATGACGGACGGATTACTGACTCCCAAGGGCGAGTGGTAGATTTCCGCAATACGATCATTGTGATGACCAGCAACATTGGCAGCGATCATATTCTGAGTGTTGCTGGAGATGATTCTCAGTACGAAGAAATGCAGAAACGGGTGACGGGTGCTTTGCGTAAGCACTTCCGCCCGGAATTTGTCAACCGTGTTGATGACATCATCATCTTCCATACCCTCAGCCGTGAGGAACTGCGCCAGATTGTGAGCATTCAACTCAAACGCATTGAGCGTCTCTTGGCTGATCAAAAAATTACGCTTGAAATTTCGTCAAAGGCTGTTACTTATCTAGCGGATGTTGGGTACGATCCAGTGTACGGAGCGCGTCCACTCAAACGGGCAATTCAGCGGAAACTCGAAAACGCGATCGCAACCAAAATCCTGGAAAACACCTTTATCGAGGGCGACACCATTTTTATCGATTGTGTGGATAATGCTCTCACCTTTAGTAAACAAATACCCCTTAAACTCTCGGAACCTCAAGCGATTTCCTAAAGAGCCGATGAAATAACAGGTGCTAGTGCAGTTGCAGTTTAAATAAAGATGTTTGGCAATGGCGAGGGCGGGGAGAATGGGGAAGACACTGCTTCTTCATTTCCCCCATCTCCCTGATTCTCGATTGCATAGGTAAAACAATTAAAACTATGTCACAAAATCAGGCTACCCCCTTAGAGCTTTCCACTCCGGAAAAAATTAGAGATGCTCTCCACAACGCTTTAGGAGAATTAGGGGCAGTTGAGCAGTGTGCATTGTTAGATTATCCTGACTACTTTAATTTGGGAGACCACCTAATCGGTCTCGCCACAGTCTTTTATTTCACTGATGTTCTAAAAACTAAAATTAACTATATTGCGAGTCTTAATGATTTCTCTGAAGAATTGATGGAAAGACAGGTCGGGAAAGCACCGATAATCCTCCAAGGGGGCGGAAACTTAGGGGACATTTGGAGTCACCATCAAAAGTTTCGAGAACAGATCATTGCAAAATATCGCGATCGCCCTATCATCATAATGCCCCAGTGCATCTACTTTTCCTGTCCAGAAAATTTAAATAAAGCAGCAGCTATCTTTAACGCTCATCCTAATCTAACTCTGTTTACCCGTGACAACTATAGTTATGAACTAGCTTGTAAACATTTCTCCAACTGTCAGGTCATCAAAGCTCCTGATATGATATTTCAAATGGTTGGAATGCCGTTTCCCTCCTTCAAGTTCAACCCTAGATCTCCAATTTTGTATCTTTGTCGGCAGGACAGTGAGTTAAATCCAACACTCTCGCCAGATGCTCTTGAAATTCCTAATTTAGTTGTCCAAGACTGGGTTGATTCAACCAACTGGATTTATAGAGGGAGAGGACGATTTGGAGGACTCAAAGAATGGTATTGGAATCTTCCAGGTGTTGTTCTACTGGTTCGGGAAGGCTGGCAGCGAGGAGGCTTAGCCAATCCCCTAGAATGGAGACTCCGGCATAGATGGGAACACTCTCATCCCTATGTTGATAAATTTAATGCTTTTAAAAATCCATTTCCCCTTCGCTTCTCGTGGAGTTTGATGCACACAGGCGTTTATCAGTTAAGCCAAAGTCGCTTGGTAATTACCAACCGCTTACATGGGCATCTTCTCTGCCTTTTATTAGGAATTCCCAATATCTTACTGCCGAATTCCTACTACAAAAACGAATCATTCTATAAAACTTGGACTTCTCAAATACCATTCTCTAGATTTGTCAAAGAGCCGTCACAAGTGCCAACTGCTATCCAAGAACTATTGACATCATCCTAAGCTTTTTAGCAACAACTAGAGAGGCAGTACAATATGTCATTAATCTCTGTAATCATTCCCGTTTACAATGGGGAAAAAACGATTAGAGAGACCATTGAATCTGTCTTAACTCAAACATTTCGAGATTTTGAGTTAATCATCCTCAATGATGGTTCACAAGACTCAACCTTGGAGGTTGTGTCCAGCATCCAAGACTCCCGATTAAAAGTATTTTCTCACCCTAATGCAGGTCTAGCGGCAAGTCGTAATCGAGGAACTTTTCATGCTGTTGGTGAATATATTTCATTCATAGATGCCGATGACCTTTGGACTCCTGATAAACTAGAAACTCAACTCAAAGCACTCCAAGACAATCCCGAAGCGGCTGTTGCTTATAGCTGGACTAATTATATTGATGAATCCGGTCAATTTTTACGTCGAGGTGGCTACCTTACTGCCAATGGTAATGTTTATGCGAAGCTTTTAGTAGTTGATTTTTTGGAAAATGGCTCTAATCCGTTGATTCGTCGGCAGGCTTTAATTCAAGTTGGCGGTTTTGATGAATCACTTCCTGCGGCTGAAGATTGGGATATCTTGCTGCGGTTAGCGGCGCAGTATTCTTTTGTTGCTGTACCCCATCCTCAAATTTTATACCGAGTATCTGCTAATTCTATGTCTGCTCATGTTGTTAGGCAGGAGACAGCTTGCTTGAAAGTCCTAGAACGAGCATTTAATCAAGCGCCTGAATCCTTGCAATACTTAAAAAAGTACAGTATGGCTAACCTTTATAGATATCTAAGCTTCAAAGTCTTAGACGCTTATGCAGACCGAAAGCGAGGCTTAATAGCCGCCAGATTCCTCTGGCAACTAATCAAAAATGATTTAGCTTCGCTCAAGCAGTACTCTACCTGGCAAGTCTTTTTTAGAGTAGCTGTGTGGGTTCTTCTCCCTCCCCACAAGGCACAGAGACTAATTGATAACTTTCCTCCTCTACCCTATATCCACGCGGATTTACTGATGCACTTCAAAACGGATATTTTTTTGACTTAAAATGATACGCCTAATGGAGCTAAGCTGATATGCCACTTATTTCAGTAATTATCCCTGTGTACAACGGAGAGAAAACGATTCGAGAAACAATAGAATCTGTCTTAAATCAAAGCTTTCAAGATTTTGAAATAATCGTTATTGACGATGGCTCGAACGATGCAACTTTAGAGGTTGTTAATAGTATACAAGACCCTCGGTTGAAGGTGTTTTCCTACCCTAATGCCAGACAAGCTGCGAGTCGCAACCGGGGGTTTTCTCATAGCACAGGTGAATTCATCGCCTTTTTAGATGCGGATGACCTCTGGACTCCTAATAAGCTAGAGGCTCAACTCAAAGCACTTCAGGACAACCCTCAAGCTGCTGTCGCTTACAGTTGGAGTAACTGTATTGATGAAACGGGGCAATTTTTACGTGAAGCTAGCCACAGTACTCTCAGTGGCGATGTTTATCCAAAGCTCTTATTATGTGATTTTTTAGACAATGGCTCTAACCCGTTGATTCGTCGGCAAGCTTTAATCGAAGCAGGTAGCTTTGATGAGTCACTTCCCCCAGCTGAAGATTGGGATATGTGGCTGCGGTTGGCTGCACGCTATCATTTTGTCGCGGTGCCATACCCACACATCTTATATCGACAATCTCCCAATTCCGAATCTGCCAATCTTTGTCGCATGGCATCAGCCTGTGCGCGAGTGATTGAACAGGCGTTTACTCAGGCTCCTAACTCACTACAGCACTTGAAAAAGCATAGCCTCGCTAATCTATACAAGTATCTCATTTTCAGGTGCTTTGAACGGTTCCCCACGCGATCGCGTTCCTTAGTAGCTGCAACATTTCTCTGGAGTGCTGCTAGCAATGATCCCTCGCTCCTGCGAAGGCGAGTTACCTGGAAAATATTGTTAACAATCGTACTTGTAGTTCTACTTTCACCTCAATTAGCTCAAAGAGTAATCAGGAAAACAAAACGACTATCTAATCTTCATATTATACTATTACATATGCGGCTTGAACCCTTCTAAATTAATAAAAATATTCTAATTTAACTGAACTAATATGCCGTTAATTTCGGTAATTATTCCTGTTTATAATGGTGAAAAAACAATTCAAGAGACAATTGAATCAGTTTTAAACCAAACGTTTACAGACTTTGAGCTAATCATCATTAACGATGGCTCACAGGACGCAACGCTAGAGATTGTTGAGCGTATCCAAGACCCTCGAATAAAAGTATATTCTTATCCAAATGCTGGTCAAGCTGCCAGCCGTAACAGGGGAATTTTCCATGCTTGTGGTGAATATATTTCGTTTATTGATGCCGATGACCTCTGGACACCAGATAAGCTAGAGGCGCAATTGAAGGCACTGCAAGATAATTCCCAAGCGGCTGTGGCTTATAGCTGGACTAACTATATTGATGAATTTAGTCAACCTTTACCTTCACAGCAAGGTAGCTACATGACTGTCAATGGCGACGTTTACGCCAAGCTTTTATTGATTGATTTTATAGGAAGTGGCTCTAACCCCTTAATTCGTCGGCAAGCTTTAACTGAAGTTGGTGGATTTGATAAGTCAATGACCCCTTCTGAAGATAGGGATTTGTGGTTGCGGTTAGCATCACGCTATCATTTTGTCGCTGTGCAATCGCCACAAGTGTTATACAGACAATGTGCCAATTCGGAGTCTACTAATGTTTTGAGGATGGAGAAATCAAGCTTGCGAGTGATTGAACAAGCCTTCAATCAAGCTCCGGAATCATTACGACACCTGAAGCGCTCTAGCCTGAGTAATAATTACAAGGGTCTTACCTTTAGAGCTTTAGAAAGAACTCCAGGGAGGCAGGGAGGTTTAACAGCAGCTAGATTGCTCTGGCATTCCTTCAGAACTGACCCTTCCCTACTTCGGGCACGAGTAATCTGGAAAGTTTTGTTTAAAATTGCCGTAATGGTTTTATTACCATCTCAACAGGCTCAAGTGCTAACTAAAATGAAGTATCTATCTAATATCAATGCTTTACATGGTTATATGCAAGTAGAGCCTTCCAAATTAAGAGGAATTTCCTAAGGAAGCAAAGCGATTATGCCCCTCATCTCTGTGATTATCCCAGTTTACAATGGGGAAAAAACAATTCAAGAGACGATTGAATCGGTTTTAAACCAAACGTTTACAGATTTTGAGTTAATTGTCATTAACGATGGCTCACAAGATGCAACGTTAGAGATTGTTGAGCGCATCCAAGAACCTCGATTGAAAGCTTTTTCTTACGCCAATGCTGGTCAAGCAACAAGTCGTAACCGAGGGATTTCTCACGCTTGTGGTGAATATATTTCGTTTATTGATGCCGATGACCTCTGGACACCTGATAAATTAGAGGCGCAATTGAGGGCACTGCAAGATAATTCCCAAGCGGCTGTAGCTTATAGTTGGACTAAGTGTATTGATGAATTAGGTAACTTTTCCCGCCGAGGCAGCCACATCAGTGTTAGTGGCGATGTTTATGCAAAGCTTTTATTAATTGATTTTATTGAAAACGGCTCTAACCCTTTAATTCGCGCTCAAGCTATAGCAGAAGTCGGTGGCTTTGATGAGTCGATGACTCCTTCTGAAGATCGGGATTTGTGGTTACGGCTAGCAGCACGCTATCATTTTGTTGCAGTGCCATCTCCACAAGTGTTATACAGGCAATCTCCTAATTCAGCATCGGCTAATATTTTGAGGATGGAAGCAGCAAGCTTGCGAGTGATTGAACAAGCTTTTAGTCAAGCTCCTGAATTTCTACAATACCTGAAACAATCTAGCCTTGCTAATATCTATAAAGGTCTTACTTTTAAAGCACTTGAGGAACCACTAGAGCGCCAACGAGGCTTGACAGCAGCTAGGTTACTTTGGAATTCGATCAAAAACGATCCAGCACTGTTGCGATCGCGTGTCATCTTGAAAGTATTGTTTAAGATTGCGGTAGTGACTTTACTGCCACCCCAACAAGCTCAAGCCTTGTTAGCTAAAGCTAAAGGATTAGCGAATACTACAACCTTGCTGGGTTACTTGCAATTAGATGTATCTTGACCACCCTGATTAAACGCAATCACTTAGAATCACGTTAGTAGATAACCTGGGTGCAGAGATATGCCAGTCATTTCTGTGGTTATTCCCGCTTACAACGCTTCAAAAACAATTCAAGAGACAATTGAATCTGTCTTAAATCAAACTTTTACAGATTTTGAATTAATTGTAATCAATGATGGTTCCCAAGACACAACATTAAACGTTGTTGATTTCATCAAAGACCCAAGATTGAGAGTATTTTCCTATCCCAATGCAGGTGTGTCGGCGAGTCGTAACCGGGGATTGGCAAAGGCAACTAGTGAATATGTTTCTTTTTTAGATTCTGATGACCTTTGGACACCGGATAAGCTAGAGGCGCAGTTACAAGCACTGCAAGCTAACCCTCAAGCGGCTGTCGCTTATAGCTGGACTGATTATATTGATGAATTTGGTCAATTTCTATACCCTGGAAACCATCTAACGGTAACAGGAGATGTTTACTCAGAACTGTTGGTAAATGATTTTTTAGAAAATGGTTCTAATCCCTTAATTCGGCGGGAAGCCTTAAGAGAGGTTGGTGGGTTTGATGAATCCTTATTTGGGCCTGAAGATTGGGAATTATTTATTCGTTTAGCGGCTCGTTATCCTTTTGTGGTAGTACCGCGATCGCAAATTCTCTATCGTCTGTCTACAACTTCAATCTCTTTCAATCTTTCTCGACAAGAAACCCAGTGCTTGCAGGTAATTGAACGAGCATTTAATCAGGCTCCTGAGTCTCTACAATACTTAAAATTACGTAGCCTAGCTAATCTATACCAATATTTACTTTTCAGAGGACTAGCAGGCCCGCTAGGGCAACAAAATGCTCTAGCAGCCGCTCGGTGTTTATGGCACTGTGTTAAATATGATCCGGCTGTACTGAGGGGGCGATCGCGTTTAATGCTAATTGTGAGCCTTAAAATCGTCGCAGCAATTCTTCTCCCACCTCAATTGACTTCAGCCTTACTAAAGGCGGTTAAGAAAGATTCTGGAAAAACAGTCACCCATTAAGACAACCGACAATAGCTAAGTAAACGGTCAACCAACTTTAAGAAAGCAGTTACTCAACTCAACAAGAGCGATTATTTAAACAATTTTGGTTACTTTTTAAGTGTATATTTTTCAATAATTTTACTGTCATGCGTAAAACTCATCTCTGGCTAGAAGAATCGATTGAGGCAAACGACTCAACGACTGTCAGTGTCACAATCGAGAATCATGATCAATCTCGAACTCGTCTTTGGTATCGGGTTCCTTCTAAATACGCTTCTCTGATTTCCCCCAGTTGTGACCCCTTCGTCGTAGCAACGCTGATGCTGGCGATGAGTCTGTCAACGGATGTCGTCGTTCATGGCGAGGTTTCGCCCTCACTATTACGGAATTTAGAGGAGTTTCAGGCAGCTTGGATCTGTTGGTGTCCTCAGAAGTATCGAAAAATTGAGATTCAAGCAGAGGTTGAGCGTGAACAACCTATTACTACACCTGAGGAAAAAGCGATCGCAGCTTTCTCAGGTGGCGTGGATAGCTGCTTTACTGTGTTTCGCCACAAAAATGGTCACTATGGCAGACTGACACGCAATCTACAAGCAGGTTTGATGGTTCATGGTTTTGATATCCCCTTGGCACAGCAACAGGTGTTTGAGAGAGCAGCAGAAAAATCAAGAGCCATGCTAGCTAGCTTAGGCGTAGAACTCATCCCGATGGCAACTAACTTTCGGGAGCTAGGTCAAGATTGGGAAGATGTCTTTGGTGCAGCAGTTGCCTCGACACTGATGTTGTTACGAGGAGGCTACACAGTCGGTTTGCTGCCCAGTTCCTATACCTACCAATCTTTGTTTCTACCTTGGGGTTCAAATCCCCTGACTGACCCATTACTGTCGAGTAATGGTTTTCAAATCATTCATGACGGGACAGCGTTTAAGCGGATTGAGAAAATTCAGGAGCTTACCCATTTTCCCGCCGCTTTGCAAGGTCTAAGAGTGTGTTGGGAAGGCGAACAACTAGACCGCAACTGCGGACACTGCGAAAAATGCATCCGTACTATTCTCGGTTTCCGAGTAATGGGTATCGGTTTACCTACATGTTTTGAGCAAGATGTCACAAACCAACAGATTCTGGACATCAAGACCTCAAAAAAATCTCAAGTCACCTATTTTGAGGAAATCTTACAGTTAGCAATGGCTGCTGGGATATCTGATTCTTGGGTAAGTGCCTTAGAACAATGCGTCGAACGCAACCAGCGCTTGGTTAATTCAAAACAGAGCAGTGTCATACCGACAAAGCAGCGACCCTCAGCGTTGCGAGGTCGTTTGCGTCAAGTGCGATCGCTTTTATTTAGAAAATGAGGCAAGAGCGCATAGTCATTGGGTAGAGTGGAAACTCTGAGTAAGGCAACCCGCTCATACTTGAAGGCTTCGACAAAGCAAGAAAAGTTAAGTTATCTTCGCCCAAGTACGGAGATCCGAATCCCCCTTAGGGAGCAATCCGAGAAGCAAAACCCCATGCGATCGCACAGAATCGTCTTAAAGACCTTCGATAGGATTAAGTGACACCCATGACGATGTTAGAACAGGGCACTATCAGTATTCATACTGAGAATATTTTCCCTATTATCAAGAAGTCCCTCTACACCGACCACGAAATCTTCTTGCGGGAGCTGATTTCCAACGCCGTGGATGCCATCCAAAAATTGAAGATGGTCTCTTTCGCCGGGGAGGTAGACGGAGAACTGGAAGCCCCGGAAATTCAAATCAGCATTGATAAGGACAAAAAGACCCTCTCCATCTCCGATAACGGCATCGGCATGACCGTTGACGAGGTAAAGAAGTACATTAACCAAGTTGCTTTCTCCAGTGCCGAGGAATTTGTCCAAAAATACCAAAAAGACGCAGACCAACAGATTATCGGTCACTTCGGTCTAGGCTTCTACTCCTCGTTCATGGTAGCGAGTAAGGTTGAAATTGATACACTCTCCTACAAACAGGGGGCACAAGCGGTTCATTGGTCTTGTGATGGTTCACCCGCGTTTCAGCTAGAAGACTCTTCCCGCACTCAGCGAGGCACTACCGTTACGCTCACCCTCCAAGACGAGGAACAGGAGTATCTAGAACCAATCCGGATTAAGCAGTTGGTCACAGCTTACTGCGACTTTATGCCAGTGCCCATCAAACTCGATGGTGAGCAAGTTAATAGACAAAGAGCCTTGTGGAAGGAATCGCCACAAAGCCTCACAAAAGAAGATTATTTAGACTTCTACCGCTACCTTTACCCGTTCCAGGATGAGCCGCTGTTGTGGGTGCATTTGAATACTGACTATCCCTTCCTGCTTAACGGTATTCTCTACTTCCCCAAGCTAAAGCCGGATGTCGATGTGACCAAAGGTAACATCAAGCTGTTCTGCAATCAGGTGTTTGTCAGCGACCACTGCGAAGAAGTGATTCCCAAGTTTCTGATGCCACTGCGGGGAGTGATTGATAGCCCTGATATTCCCCTGAACGTGTCTCGTAGTGCGCTGACGAATGACCGAACAGTGCGCCGGATTGCTGACTTCATTGCCAAGAAAGTAGGCGATCGCCTAAAATCCCTCTACAACGAGCAGCGTGATGAATACATTCAGAGCTGGCAAGATGTAGGCACCTTTGTCAAATTTGGCTCCCTCAACGACGACAAGTTCAAAAAGCAAGTCGAAGACATCATCATCTACCGCACCACCTACCAACCAGGAGTGCAGGAGAACAAGGAAGTAGCACAAGCCAGCAACACCGAAACGCCAGCCGTACAGGTGCAGTCTGAAGAAGGAGACGCTTGGCAAGATGTAACTTCAGCGTCAAGCAGCGAATCTCAACTCCCAACTCCCAACTCCCAACTCCCCAATTCCCAATACACCACCCTCAAAGAGTATCTAGAGCGCAACAAAGAGCGCAATGAAAACCGAGTCTTCTACTGCACTGATGAAGCGCCACAAGCGACCTATGTAGAACTGCACAAAAAGCAAGGTCTGGAAGTCCTGTTTATGGACTCCTTCATCGACACCCACTTCATCAGCTTCCTAGAGCGCGAGTACTCGGATGTGAAATTCTCACGGGTGGACTCAGACTTGGATAACACCCTGATTGACCAGGATAAGGCAGCAGAAATTGTTGACCCCAAGACCAACAAAACTCGGAATGAACTGATTAAAGAGATATTTGAGAAAGCCCTCAACAAGCCAAAAGTCAACATCCGCACCCAAGCGCTGAAGTCTGATGACCCCCAAGGCACACCACCAGCGATTGTCCTCTTACCAGAAGCGCTGCGGCGTCTCCAGGAAATGACAGCACTGATGCAGCAGCAATCTGCTCAGTTTCCTGAAGAGCATATTTTAGTCGTGAACACAGCTCACCCATTGATTCAGAACTTAACTGAACTGAGCCAGGGAAGCATTGTTCAAGGCAGCGGACAGTCTCCTTCGGGTGAACTCGCTAACCTGATTTGCCAGCACGTCTACGACTTGGCACTGATGGCTCAAAAAGGCTTCGATGCCGATAGCATGAAAGCTTTCGTTGAGCGCTCGAATCAGGTACTCACACGCCTGACTACACGTTAGAGACGTTCAATGAGCTGACGCGAACGGTTTTGTAGCCGCAATTTTCAAGATGTTGTTGGTGAATTCGGAAAACCTAACCCCCCAGCCCCCTTCCCTTGAAGGGAAGGGGGAGTCCGGAAGCCCCTCTCCGCTTCGGGGAGGGGTTTGGGGAGGGGTCATACCCTTCGCTAATTTGACTAACGGTATCTTTTCAATCGCCAGGTACTTTTGCCAAAATGGGATGCTCCTTCCAATCGCCCCACCTCCCCCTGCCTATTTTCTTCGGACGAGCAAGATATGATAGATGACGGAGACAATCTGGAGGTTAACAATGTCACGCAAATGTCAGCTAACGGGCAAAAAAGCAAACAATGCCTATGCCATCTCTCACTCACACCGACGTACTAAGAAACTACAGGAAGTTAACCTACAGTGGAAGCGGGTTTGGTGGTCACAAGGTAATCGTTGGGTGAAGTTACGGCTTTCCACCAAGGCAATCAAGACATTGGAGAAGAACGGTTTGCAAGCAATGGCGAAGCAAGCTGGGATTGACTTAAATCAATACTAGTTGAGCGAATCCTTCTTTAAGTCATTATTGCTCCAACCTCATCTACCCGATAACGACTGGATAAGAGTTTTAGTCCACTTAAGTGGACTTGAGCTATTAGCCCGGAGTTTAAACTCCGGGCGGATTATGAGCGTCATTGAGAATGGTGCAAGACCTCAGTTGAAATGGACTGAGCTATGGTTTTTAGAATGAATCTCATACTCTAGTGAGTAGCCTGGGCAAGACTCAGGAAGTGCTATTAAATTTTTTAGAGAGTGATAGGTTTTCTAAAGTAGCTGGGTAGGATAGGGTGAGTTAGCTTAATCAAAGCTCGTTGTTGAGTTGTGTCAGAGTCCAACCCCTTGAGCAGAGGGAAATTGTGAATCTTTCTTTGTGGAGAAGAAACTTTTCCACGTCTGTTAGAGCATACATGGGGAGTAACTATTACTCCGGATTGTCTAAACAAAGGTTGAACACAACCCAAAACTAAACAGAGAAATTTGTTTCCTGTCTAGCTGATGACGAGTTTCTGTAAACGCTAAAACAACTCATTAATTCAAGCTTGTAAGCCGTTACTCAACTTCGCCAAACCGCTTAAGGCGGGGGCATTGTTCTCAAGTTCACTCAAAAATTATTTAAGGTTTGACAGGAAAGTCACCATGTCAACTCGCAAGAAGCCAAGTAATTTTATCCAACGTTTATTCAAAAGCATTTGGCGTTTTTTTAATGCCATTACTAAGACATTTATCAGTTGGCTTTTACGGAGTTCGTTAGGGCGGCAGCGCCGGAGACGCTCAAACCAAGCAGGTTTTGTGCTGCCAACAGTTGTCATGGTGGTTCTGGTGGTGACATTGCTGACTACAGCAATTTTGTTTCGCTCTTTTGACCGAAGCAAAAATGCTAGTAATTATCGGGTGAATGAAGTCGTTTTGAATGCGGCAGCCCCAGCACTTGACCGTGCCAGAGCGAAGTTGAATCGCTTATTTTCTGCTGCTGAAACAGAACTTCCAGGAAATACTCCTGCTGATGATGATATTGCTAGGGTTTTTGAAGATGATGAATATACCTTTGGTGATGAGACTCAGCTAAAGCTGGTAGCTGACTTGGACAACGCGAATGGTATTGAAGACAATGAAAAGCTAAGAACAGCTTGGAAGTTTCCCGTTGATACTGATAACAATGGCTTATTCGATAGTTTTACCCTCTACGGTATCTATTTCCGTGTGCCGGTTCCCGCTCCTGGTGAAGACCCGCGAACCAGAGGTATTTTAGAAGCAAGAACCAGACCTCAAGATACAGGAGCTAGCAATGTGTGTCTTGCTGGGAACGGAGGTGCTGCCGGTGAGGAGAATGGTTGGGTACAAAGCGGCGGTCAGCTCAAAAAAGCTTTCTTTACCTATGTGGCAACTGTTCCAATTACTGCACAGCAGAAGGCTGATCTAGATGCCAATGGGTACAACCCTAACATCCCTGGTACTAGATTTGAACCCTATGTAGGTAATAGAGGATTTTCGGCTCTAGAGATGCAGCAAGACCAGGCACGACTGGCTCTCGATAACAATGCTGTGTGGTACGAAGATGACTTGATAATAACGGATGTCCCCGATCAGGGAGGTGGCTTCAAACTCAATGGTCGAGTACAAGCTAATGCCAACTTAATGCTTGGCAGTGGCTTTGGTGATATTACGTTTTACCAGGTTAGTAGCCCCTGGTCATGCTTCTATAAGGCAGAGAACGCCAAAATTATTGTTGGAGGTAATGTCTCAGCCAACGGTATAGCGGGTGCTAGCAATCCAGAAAATCAAGGGAACAACAGCGTAAATGTTCATCTATTTAAAGAACCGAGACAAATCTATGACGTACCAGGTAATACTAGATTTGTTAACACTGGCAATGTAACAACAAACAGTCCGCCTAGAGAGGTTGCTTATAATACCAACGCCTATGCTCAACGCCTGAGCGTGTTGGTGACAGCGGCGATGGATGCCTATGATGCAGCCTATTCTGGACAGGCACCAACAGTTGCTAGGGTTCAAGGCGTTGCTGGATTCCCCCCAGAGATTCCTGAGAAGTTCCAAGACAAATACCCCACTGATCCGAATCTAGCTCTATCAGATGCTGAAGCCCGTAATCTTCTTGAGCAAGTAATAACAGTTTATTTTAAAGAACGTATCCGCCGCGTTCCTTATGCTGAAGTTCCGATTGATCAACCAGATCTGGCTTTGAATGGAGTGGATGCAAACACAGTTTTTGCAGGTGGAACGATTAAGGCTCCTGAGGCGTGGATGGACGTTAGTGACCTCAATACTGATCCTTTACCGCTGAAAGTTAACGAGCTGGAGCAAACTAACCCGAATAACGTTACGGGCGAGAAAATAGAGGACGAAATAGGCGATCGCATTTTAGTTGGTAATGGTTTACCAGTCCGCTGGTTGAAGGACTATGGTACCCCTACCTATGCCGAGCCAGGAGAGGAACAGCCTGGAGCTGGGAACTACATAGATGGCAGCGCTCGTGGACGGGAAAGCCAAGCGAAAATTCTGGACGATTTGGGTGATACCTCTCGCAATGGCTTCTGGGAGAAAGCAGCAGCCGACCCGAACAATGTGCCTGGGGATGAAGAACTCGCTGGTGGCTTGCGCGTAGTCACAGGTGCAGGAATTTATGTAGATGGTGTTAGTACTGGTGTGCGTCTAACCAGCCAAGACATACAGAACCAAGTAGTCCCAGCAAATGCGCGATCATTCTTACCTGAACCCCCTGTTACCCCGACACAGTTACAAGCCCTTAATGCCGAAATAGTAGATCCAACGCTTGTTACGGTAGTATGGCCAGATACGATGCCCATGTACCAGGAGATAGACGTAGATCAAAGTACTACGATTGAGCCGACTGAAGTATTCAATGGCGATCTGCAAATGAGGGCGACGGTCGTTTATCACTACACCAACGGCGACGGCGACGAGCCAATTGCCTGCATTAGCAGTTATTACGACCCGACTAACCCGACCACAGCTACAAATTCCGACATAGTTGATGTTACTAATGGAATACCTGAAGGAGCGTCCAATAATGGAATCAACTACGGGGTTCCGGCAAGAGATGTAACCGACGCACTGAGAAGACAGGCGTATATGGTTTTCCCGGATGGGCGCTGGGCGAACAAACCGTTGAAGGACGCGATTGAGGCATTTGACAGAGGTGGGCTTGGCGCTCTTTCCCTTGAGCAAAAGGCTGCCATTGATGCCGCGAATTGCGCTTTTGCGATTCTGGCTGCGCCACAAAGTCCTGTACCTGGAATAGTTCCAAATGGTGCAATCAGAGAAAGAGCTTTCTTAGATGCAAGACAAGTTAAGACCCTGCATAAACCAGATGTTGAGTTTGATCCTAATGGGCTTACCTTTCAAGCTACAAACACACAAATTTCTCGTAAGACGATCGGGATAGACCTCACAACTAGCAAAGTGCTGATCGCCGATCCAGAACAAATAAAGATTGCGACTCAAGCGACATTAAATTCCCCTGTTAATACTGCTAAAAATCCAACTCCCGCTGAATACAGTCTGCCGATTGAAGAGCGTCAGCCCTTAGAAATTCGGGTTACGGAGATTGACCTAGAGCAACTCAGAACTACAGCATATAACACTAATCCAGATGGCGAAACTGAGTATCTCCTGCCCCTTAGCGGCATTATTTATGCTAGTCGAGATGATGCGCTACCCGATATTACTGATCGCAATCTCACTACGCGAACAGATGGTGGCTCTTCAGCTACAGACTTCAAGTTAGACCCAAGCCGCCGTCCCAATGGAATCCGTCTTTGGAGTAGTGGAAATAATGGCGGAAGATTATCGCGGGGAGCTGTTAATAATAACTTAGCGGCAGAAAAAGGTTTAATTCTCGCTTCAAATCTACCTGTTTACATCAAAGGAGACTTTAATCGTCACTACAGATTTGGCACAACAACCGCTGTAGAAGAGTTTAATGCTCAGTTGACTCCTAACTACGACAATTTTTATACCCGTGGAAACGGCGGTGGAATTCAAACAAACCCCAACTTTGCTTGTCGTAACGGTTCAAACCCCAACTGTAATCCTGGAGATCAGTGGAGAGCAGCAAGAGTTCTTTCTGATGCCATAACGCTGCTGTCTAACAACTTCAGAGATGGCTTCCGTGAGGAAGGAAACTATGACTTCAACAACAATGCAGGCAACTTGGCTGTAGAATCTCGTCTGAAGAATGGCTTCTGGTGGAATGGTTTTGGCACCAATTACCTATATACAGATGTGGGAGGTACTGTTCAAACCTATCCAATCAAACTCCTTGGAGCAAGCGATACTGAGTTCCCAGCACAGGACGGACTGACGGAAGGAAGTTCCTATGTAATGAATGGGGTAACACCGATTCAACGCCGAGTAGGATTCCCTGCGTACAAGATGGAAATCTGCACGAAGTTACCTGTGTCTGAGTGTGGACCAAAATGGAATAATGGTCCGGAAGCTGGAACTACAGCCGCAGAAGATCCCCCAACTATTCCAAATCGTGATTACCCCCGCCGAGTTGCATTTGAAAGAGATGATTTTGGGCAATTAGTACTGGCATCTGAGACTAATCGCACAGCTAAACCACTAGACCGAGGCGGTACCCCACTTGTGTATGGTACTGATAATGCACCTGCTGATAGACCCAATGCTCTCTGGTTCTGGACGACAAGCATCCCTAATAACCCATCGGCTCCTGTTACCAACGAGAGCTACAACAAGAACAATCTCCTGTACTACCTGCCTGACGATCCAGAAACAGTTGCGACTGAAAGGCAGATGCTCTTACCGGGGACTCCTAAATTCCCAGAAGAGCTAGCAGCTATAAATCCCGGCGCCTTTAGCGGTTCGAGTGTATTAAACGGCGACAGCCTCGAAGACCCTTCAGACTATTCAGTGTGTATTCAGGGTCGTAGCTCAAAAAACTATACGGTTCCTTCATTTAGTGGTCCTCCTTGCCCAGCAGCAGTAAGACAGAAAATTCAACAAATGTGGGCAGCTCTGACTAGTAACGCGATAGCGAATACCCCTGATGCCCTAGATTCTAATGTTTTCAAAGTAACGGTAAGGGATTTTGATTCTACTGCTCCTATTGAGGCAACCGCCAAGGTCAATTTTCTTGATGTGCGACTAAATGCAATAACAGGAAATGTTACCCTCGCGAGAGGCAATCAGTCAGACCCTATCTTTGTAATCCGAGGTCAAAGATTCACACCAATGTTATTGACAAATGTGGTACTGACTCTGGATGGAGTTGATCCAAATAATATATTTTGGGTTGCCAAACAGGATATGGAAATCAGAAGCACTTTTCCCACTGCAAAATTGGCAGGCAACTTCATTGGTCGTACCGCAGGTTATATCAAAATAAGGGGAGTACGAGGGGGAGCATCTATCAAAGGAGGACGTATCCTAGGATTTGGTAAGCCTGGTCGTCCTAGTTATAGTTTTATACAGCCAAGCTCCGGCTCGATGACCGCTCTGACGACTACGGCTCAGCCCCTGTTAGTACCTGTTTTACAGCTACACTCTCCCTCAGGAGAACCAAGTAACAACCTCGACACCGTTTTTAGGAGCAATAGCGTTGCTAATGGTCCGGGAGCAAGGCAATGGCTGCAAAGAGCGGCAGATACTGACTATAACGCTGTAGTAGTAATGGGTGATACTCCGGTAAGACCATACCCCAATGGTGGCGGTGAGAATAACGGTGGTTTGCACAACTTCCCACGTTTCATAGAAAATTGGTTTGGGTTCACAGCAACGATTAAGGGTAGTTTGATTCAGTACACCAAGAGTCAATATGCTACAGGTCCCTTTGATACAGTAGACCTCGTAGATCAAGATAACTCCCTGTTCTTTGACGGTACTCCTCGTCCCCTTTACATGCAGTACAGCCCACCTGATGTAAATCCAGATCCAGTAGGCTACCAATATAAGGAAGCGTCAGCGCGATTTAAAGCACCTTTCTACCAACCACCAACCCGTGCGTGGGGTTATGATGTTGGTCTTTTGAAACAGACACCTGACTTGTTCTCCAGACGGATTGCGCTCCCTGAAGCTGGAACTCCGAATGAGTTCTTCCGAGAAGTTAGTCGGGATGACCCCTGGGTTCGAGGCTTGCTGTGTGCTGCTCAGGAAAGAAACGGTAGTTATCGCTGGGCGCTTGCTGACGAATCACTACGCCCCGCCTCTTGTCAAGCCGGGGCGCCTGGACCCGAATACAATTAACTAAGCAACAGGGGGATGATAGCTGATGCTGAAACACCAACTCAAACGACTTTCACCGCCATCAACGCAATCGGGTTTCACAATTATTGAGGGTTTACTTGCGATTCTGATTGTGACGGCTCTACTCGTTGGCATCGCACCAGTGATTACCCTCTCAGTAGCCACCCGTCTACAGGCGCGTCGGGTGGAACAGGCAACCCAAGCTGCAAGAACCTACATTGATGGAGTCCGCTCTGGGAAGGTCGCTACTCCTGAGCGCGTGATAGTTCTTGACGAGGTAGATGATCCCCTTGGAAATAAGACCTTCAATCCCAAAAGAGGCTTGTTCTCCGGCACAGCCGCACCGCCTCAAGGAATAACGATTACAGATATAAACTGCCGCTCAACACGTCAAGCCTTCCCTTACTGTATAAATCAGCCACGGTTGAGCTTGTATTGTGCTGACTTTGATGGTGATGGTGCCTGTAGCAATAGGAGTACCACCGACTTGATCGTTCAGGCATTCCGCAGTCGCACTACTGATCCAACGGATGATGGTAGTAAGGGCTATCTTCTAGGCGTTAGGGTTTATAGAGCAGCGGCGTTTAATGGTAACACTGACTTCCAGACGACCCAGGAGGTAGGGAGAAAAGTAAGGACAAATACAGGTGGAACGGGTGAGTATAGAGCGCCATTAGTAGAGATGACTACAGAGGTTCAGGCTAGACCTGATCCTGAAGCCCCTCCAGAAAAGCAATATAAGGATTTTTGCGATCGCTTAGGGGGTTGTCAATAAGAAATAATCTCGCAGTAAGCTTCAGTATGTTTGCCCGCTTGTAACAAAGATGAATAGTATCAGCAAGAGTACTCTTCTAATGGCAAATCACCTACTGACTAAAATGTCCTCATGACATGGGATGCACTCAATATTCAGTTTAATTTCAATAGCTCAAGGGTTATGAGCTAAAGGGTAAACCACATTATGATGAGACTACTTAAATCTTTTAGAACTCATAAGTTAAAAAACTCTCCACCCCATCATAAAACTGGCGGTTTTACCCTGATTGAACTGCTAGTTGGTATAATCATGACCTCTTTAATCATTACACCTTTATTGGGGTTAGTGATTAACATGATGGACACAGACCGCAAAGAACAAGCCAAGGCAACGTCTGAACAAGAAATCCAAGCTGCCCTTGACTACATTGCGAGAGATTTAGATCAGGCATTCTTCATCTATGATGGTGCGGGACTGAGTGCAATTGAAGCTCGACTACCAAGTGTTGCAGTCGCTAATCCAGGTGCTCAGGGCGAACCAGTACTTGTTTTTTGGAAACGCGAGTTTTTACCAAATTCTGTCCCGCTTAGCGGTAGCAATATAGCTCAGTGTGCCAACAATGACCCTGGTAATAACTGCGATGATGGCTTTGTCTACTCGCTTGTTGGCTACTACTTAATCAAAGACGCTAACTGTATCAACTCTTCCTGGTCTTGTACTACTCGAATTAGTCGAATCGAGCTGAAAGATGCTTTATATAACGTTAATAATCCTAACCCTAGCACTAATAGAACCCCACTTATTGCTGGTTATGAGGCAAGCGACGGTCTTGTACCGATTGAGCAACTCCTTGAACAAGCTGGTTCATTAGAGGAGCAATTAACTATCTGGCCGACGAATATTAATTGGACAAGGGCTCAACGCTCAGCTAGCTATAACTACGGCGACACGCAGTTTGTGACACTGATTGATTATATCGACCAAACCCCAGGCTCTTCTATAGCCACTCAACCTGCTTGTTCACCAAACCCACGACCAAATGAAACTACGCCTTATCTAAACCGACAAGTTCCTGATCCTGCAACTGTTGGCGCTGGATTCCCAATTGATAGCTTTTACGCTTGTGTTAGCACTGACCAAACGGTAGCACAAGTCTTTATCAGAGGGAACGCATTGGCTCGCATTAGACCCAAAAATCCGCCCCCAGTCTATGCTGCCAACCAATCTTCTTATTTTCCCAGAGCAAGTATTCAGGCTCAAGGAAGCGGGTTACTTAATGTAAATTCAAGTCCGTAAGTTCTTGACGTTTTAGTTTAACAACGGCTAAAGGCAGAAAGAAACCTGGGGGAATTATGGAAAATCTAGATTCATTGTTGAAATTTAAACAGTTTCTCGACTTAAAAAAAATAGCTATCAAAAGACATTCTCCTAAAGGCGCTGCTGGATATACCCTGATTGAGATGCTCGTTGTAGTGTTGATTATCGGTGTTCTTGCCACAATTGCTGCTCCTGGTTGGTTAGGCTTCGTGAGTCAGCGCCGGGTGAATGCTGCTAGTGATGTTCTATTGAGATCCATACAGGAAGCCCAAAGTCAGGCGAAGAATAAAAAAGTTAGCTACAGCGTCGCCTTTAGAAGTCTTAATGCAGTTCCGCAGATAGCTGTTTACCCAACTAAAGCTGTAGATGCCAATGGGACTTCTTCTTATATCAACCCTGGTAACCTTGATGATATTAGCTGGAAAAATTTGGGTGGGGACTTAGAGATTAAGCCAGGGCAGATTATGCTTTATACGAACCTGGCAAGTGAAAATAATGGACCTTTACCCTTACACCAAGATTATAAGATTATTACGTTTGACTATATGGGGGTTCTACCAAGGGATTCAGAGCCTCCGATAACGATTACCGTTGCTGCACCTCAAGGTGCAAATCCAATTCCCTCAACGAAGCGTTGCGTTAAAATCACAACACTTTTAGGGGATTTAACAAAAGGGAGAAGAGATGACAATGGGGGCACTAATCCTCAAGGTTGTCCAGATCCATAAACAATTCATCCTTAAAATACATCCGAGAAAACCCTGACTTTAAGAAGTTGGGGTTTTTTATTATTCAGCCTTTTTACGATTTTTTTTCTTTAACCAATCGAATTAAATCAGATACATCAGGTATCACGTAAAACGCTGAATATCAGGGTGATTTTAGATGCGACTGAAGGCTCACTACTCCAACAACGCTGGATTTACACTACTCGAAATCATTATTGCAGTAACAATGATAGGAATATTATGTGCGATCGCTTCCCCAACTTGGATTGGCTTCGTTAACCGTCAACGCCTCAATACTGCCCAACACCAAGTTTATCGAGGTATGCAGGAAGCAAAAAGCCAAGCAGTACTAGAAAAGGTAACCTGGCAATTTAGTGTTCGGGAAGTAACAGTTGACGACAAGCCAGTTGTTCAGTGGGCAGTTCATCCCAAAAGTGTAAGCCCTGCTAACGCCATTTGGCAGAATCTAGACTCACACATCCGCCTCTATCGCCCAGAGACGACGTTCCACAAAGACAAAAGAAATGGCATCCAGCGAGTCCAGTTTAACTACATCGGCAACACCAACGGACAACTAGGACAGCTAACCCTAGTAGCGAATAACAGCGACAAAGTAAAACGCTGCGTATATGTTTCAACCCTGATCGGAACCATGCGAATGGGTAAAGAGCATCCTAAAGCAAATAGTAACAAGAAGTATTGTTACTAATTTAGGACTTACGCACAAGCCCCATACCTAGTAGGGGCGCACAGCTGTCATTGGTGTCAACTTAAGGAAATACTGCCCCAAATAAGTTGGGTGTGAGCGTCGATGTCTCGATGACGTTTGCGCCTAGCTTTCACCACACCCAACAGCTTGGCTTTACTTTTTAAGTAAGC